>JAILKS010000065.1 GCA_024693715.1 Treponema sp.
CTTATACTTCCACTTTGCGCTTACACTACCGTTAACTACCTTGCACGGAAAACTTGCTATTGCTGCTCCGTCTTCTGGTCCCTTTCCTTCAGGGAACACCTGAAGCGTTACCATGTTGTCATCTTCAATATCCTTAACGCTCGCAGAAAGTTCTACTTCTTCATTTTCATTGACACTTGCAGATGCCCATTTTACTGTTTCAAAGCCCGGCTCCTTCTTGTCCTTATCCCTCTCTTTTTTATATTTCCGGGGTCATTTTCTGTCCATGCGGTCAGAAAACCGGGCTTTCCGCACTTCCGCGTCAGAGCGCTCCATTCCTCCGGAACGCCTCCGGCGGTGCTCCAATCCCTTGCCCTTAAAAACTTATTCTTCTAATTCAAAATAATCTGAATCAAAATAATCAGAAAGAAGCAAAGGATCCATTGTGTTTTCCATATATCTAATTAGTTCAATATTCTTTTTTTCTATCTCATTAAAATCTGATTCTGAAAAATTCGGGTTTATTTCATACCCAAAAAAGTTCTCTGTAAAATATTTAATCCATTTTACCGTTTTAAAACCATAACCGCGAGCAGCATAAATAGAATTACGCAATATTGCCAATTGATTCATCGATAAAAAATATAAATTTTTTATTGTTAACAAATCATTATGATAATCTATGCTTTCATCATAACTCCGAAAATCAATGGTAGAATCAATTAAATCTAAGTTATACTCATCCAAACAAAAGATAATAAATTCCAAGTCATTAGGAACAATAAATTTCCAATAAACAGTATCATTATCTTTTATCCTAGATGCATCACAACATTCAATATTGTTGTCTGTTTGTTTATATAAGACCTTATAAATCAACGTATCTTCATTTGTATTTTCAAAGAATATTTCTTTTTTACTTGTATCAGTTACAAAACGATAATTCATATAAACATATCGTTGTCCATAATTCAAGACATTAGAAGAATAACTTCTATTAAACAAATTTATCTTAAGTTTATTATTTTTTCTTAATTTTATAGTAAACTTAATCTCCGATTTTAAATATCCTTTCGTTTTATTAGCATCTTCCCTATTATACTTTTTATTGTCATACAAAACAAAACAATTAACAGGTTTATCATCAAAAAATATTTCCAATCCATAAGGAATCAACATATCTGTATATGAACGACCATACCCTTTAGGCTCACAAACAATTGTGCAAACTATTTCTTCTTGCTTTTTATTTAACGAAGAAAGTTCCATTTCTATTTCAGTTTTTAAATCATGAATCTTTACTTTTTCAGAAATAACATTAACATTTTTATCAAATTGCACAGGATACAACTCAAAAGATTCAACTAGACCAAAATCAAATGCAAAACAATAACAAGAAGTAAAAAACAAAAAGAAAAAAAAGTATATTTTCTTCATACTAACCTATCTCCAAAGATAAATTCTAGAATATAATAAGTTATCTATAGACCAATGATATATAGGACCATTCAATGTTTTACAATAAAAAGAACTTGTTACCTTTTTTTTATTTGTTACTCTAACAAAGGATTCCCCGTAATTATGTATAACATTAGAATATAAATTTATTTTTTCTTCACCAGCTATAATTTCAGTTTGTGCATAAGTATTATTAAATGTACGAACAACATTACCTTCATTACAAACTCCTATATGTTTATATTTTCCAACAGCATAAACTATATCACCTTCCTGAACAAAAGAATTACTTAATTTATTATCAACAACTGTTATCTGTCTTGAATTATCTAAACCTCCCATCATGGAAGCATTAATATCTAACTCATCACTTGACACTGTTGAATAAAATTTTATTACTGAACCAGATACATCTTTTATACCCAGCAAACTATTTACTACTAATCCTGAACAGTCAATACCAAAATCCTGTGTGTTAGGCTTTGCCTCATAGGAATACCAGTTATTAGCTTCCTCTTTCCATGAAAACAATTCCTTCTTTCTCATTTTATTACCACGAGTTTTTTTTCCATTTGTAACAAAAGTATCCATTACTCCAAACATAAAATAAGGTATTCCATGATTATTGTAATTTAGCACTGCTGCCCTATCTCTTAGATCGGTCAACTTTATATCAGTCGGATTAATATAATCTGAATAATTATAATTAATCCTGTCATCACAACTTCTCTTGTCTTCAAAAGACAGTTTAACACATATACTCTTATCTGCCGGCAGAGGTTTTACATGATATCCTGGGACATCAACTGACCTAATCCTATAATAATGTTCTGCGGTTGTATCAAAAGCATATTCATCCTTTCCCTGTGCAAATCTTATTTCTGTTCCCTCCGGCAACTGGTTTCCACCATTATAACCTTCAATAATATCTTTCAACTGAAATAT
>JAILKS010000018.1 GCA_024693715.1 Treponema sp.
TTACTTCTTTTTTAACATCACCGTAATCCTTGCTCTTCATAATCACTTCGCGAACTCTGTCTGAACCTTTTTTTGAATGAATGGTAAGAGTTGCAGTTGATGATGAAGTCTTTGGCTCTGGCACATCGTGTGCTTTTTTCACAATATCGTAACCGGTTAATAACTGAGCAGCAAAAGCTACAGTTCCCAAAATAGAAGCAGCAAATAATAAAACAATCTTTTTCATATATATCTCCTTATATTAATTTCTGAATGGTTTTGTCATGTAAAGCAGAACAGGTGTGAGTGTATAATCTGCGATGAGCGCACTTCCAAGTCCTACTACAGAAAGCCATCCAATATTTACCAGAACTGTCATTGTACTTGTAAGGAAGATTCCGAACATAGCACACAAAATGATAGTTGTCATAATCATTGTTTTTCCAATCTCACGGTATGAATTCAAAACTGCCTGTTTATAATCGCCCGTAAGCTCATAGTGATATTTAATGTGATTTGTAAAATGAATTGTGTCGTCTACGGCAATACCCAGAATCATAGGCATGAGCATGGCAGTAATCATATCAAGATTTACATTTGCATAACCCATAATTCCGCCAATAATCACAATCGGAGCTACGTTTGGAATCATTGCAATAAGACCTGTTCTAAGTGAAGTAAATGCCAGAATCAAAAGGATAAGGATTACTATAAGCGAAGTTCCGATTGATTTAATTGAACCTCGAACAAGCTTTCCATTCATGTGGGCATACTGAACAACCTCACCTACAATTCCCGCATTAGAAGCATCCGGGAAAAGTTCTCTAACCCAAGTATTTACAGCATCCATATTCTGCACGATTGCTTCACCGTCGTAGCCTGCAAGTTCAATATGAAGATAGCCGGCCTTAAAATCTTCGCTTACATAATTATATAAATCAGAACCGCCTGAAATTTCATAGAGGAACATTTCCTGGCTCACCAAATCCTGATCATCCGGGATTACATAAGCCAATGGATCATCGCTGTTTAATGTACGATTCATTTCCTTAATTACCTTTGTTACAGAAGAAACACGAGGCTTTCCGTTAGAAACCTTTGTCATACTTAAAGTGCCGATTCTGTCTGCAAGAATGTCCATGTTTTTAAGAACCTGCGGATCCTTAAGTGCATCCTCCTGGTCATATTCAACAAGAACTTCATAGCTGTACTGGCTTCCAAGCTGACTTCGTGTGATTTCCATAAGACGTTTGATGTAAGGAGTTCTCTCACCCATCATGTCTGCATAATTCATATTTACCTTAATCATAAAAAGGCCCGGGAGCATTGCAAGAATTACAAAAGAACCTGCAATAACAGTAATCCACTTTTTCTTGAGGATTGCTTTTCCCATTGCTTCAACCTTAAGGTCTGAATTTGTAGAACCGTCTGTATCAACAAAGCGTGAATCAGCTTCCTTATTTTTTCCAAAGCTGTAAAGACAAGGAAGAAGGATGATTTCGAAAATGAAAACTGTAAGAACTGCTGCAGCTGTAATTCCACCAACCCATCTCATTGGTCTGATTCCGGCAGAAAGGAAAGAAAGCATTCCGGCCATTGTTGTAATTACAGTAAAGAACAAAGCCCATCCTGAATCACGAACTCCCATAACAACCGACTCAATACGATTTCCTGTTTTTCTAAAGTACATCTTAAAGCTGTTGATGTAGTGAACGGCATATCCAACTGCAAGCGCCATAGACAAAAGAACTGTTACCAAAAGCATTGTGTTATTACCTTTGATGTTCATCCAGCCTGAAGCACCGAGTGTTGTACAAAGTGCACCAACTGTAGCAATTGAAGGAACAACAACTCCTCTAAGCGAGCGGATAAAGATAATCAGGAACAAAAGCATTACAACAAAACCAAGGCCGATTCTTGAAATACACTGCGCTGTTATCTGCCCTTCTTCCTCGTACTCTGTATAAGAAAGACCTGCAGGTCTGATTTCCCATTTTTTAGACTGATATTTTGGATCATTAAAAATCGACATTGCAGGAGGTGCAATTTTATTCATTGCTTCATCAAGACTTTCTGAATACTGTTCAAGATTTACGATAAGCCAGGTTTCTGTCATATCCTCACTTACAAGGGAATTAACTAAAGATTCTCGGCTCATGATGAACTCTCGCTTTTGTTCAAACTCTTTCGGATCTGATGGAACGCCGTCTTTAAAAGGACTTGTTACTTCAAAACCTTCTTCGGTACCAATCGGTAAAGAAAGCTCCATAAGGGAAGTGATGCTGTCTGCATAAGGAACATTATTCAAAAGCTCGTTGCCAAGCTCATCAATCATATTCAAAACTTCCGGATCAAATACAGTTGTATCTTTTACGGTGATATGAGCCATAAGAGTATCTGTAGAACCAAAAATGCTTTCAAAGTGATCCTGATTGATTTTTGTAGTTTCCCAGTCATCAAACCAGTCTTCTTCACCATTATCAAGCTTAAGGCGGGTAAGTCCCGCACTGCACGTAACAGTTAAAATCAAAAGTCCGATAATAAAAAACCATCGGTGCTTGATTTCAAACCGTCCGAATTTTTCAAACCAGTCATTTATTTTTTTGACTTTCATATTTCCTCCGTTCTTTATTCTGATAACACTGTTATCATAACGATAACAGTGTTATCTTGTCAAGCAAATTTGATAACAATGTTATCAAATTCTCAAAATTTAATTGACAAAAGCCTTTTTTTGGCATTACTATGTGAAAGACGAGGTTACATGTCGGAAACATCTGCAGAAACAAAGAAAAAACTTCTCGAAAGTGCAAAAAAGGAATTCCTGGAAAAGGGCTTTGTGAACGCATCTTTGCGTACCATTGCCGCTAATGCAGGAGTTACTACAGGCGCCATGTACCGTCACTTTAAGGACAAGGATGCTTTTTTCTGTGCACTTGTAGATGAGGCAATCGAAGTAACAACAAAAGCTGTTATGACTGCAGGAGTTATGACACACGCGCATTCTCCAAGTCCTGTTACAAAAGAACACAGAAAGGTTGAAGATCAGGTTGTAAATGAATTCTTAGATTATATCTATGCTAACTTTGACGCTTTTACACTTTTGGTTTTAAAATCAGCAGGAAGCACGCACGAAAAATTTATAGACGAAATGTGCGACTTATATACAAAAAACTGTGTGGAAACCTTTAACTGGATGTATAAACAAAAATACGCAGCAAGAAAAATTGACGAAATGACAGTTCACGTTCTGGCTTCGAGCATCATCAATTCCTTTGTAGAATTAATTTCCCATCAGGTTCCAAAAAAGCAGGCTGTAAAATTCATCAATAACATTCACGACTTTTTCCACTACGGCTGCATAAATCTTCTTGAAATGAAGATTTAATCTCTCCTTCTTTATCATGAGAAAACTCTTAGAAATAAAACATTGTTTTCATCATGAAAACTGATATAATTACATAAAAAATAGTTCAAGGAGAGAAAAATGAAAAAAACACTTATAAGATTAATCTCAATTTTTTTACTGACATTTCTTTTTGTAAATTACGGCTCTACACAAACTGCATCAAAATCCGGAAACAATGATTCAGAAACCGTATATCTTATTAAATGGAAAAATGACTATTATTATGTAAAAGGCAAACAGGAAATTCAGAAAGTTTTAAATCAATTACCTAAAAAAAGAGAAAATCCTTTTAAAAGCCTTGAATATGTACTGTTAAGCTTTAACACAGATGCTTATGCAGCCACAGATACCATCTATTTTATAAATAATAAAAAACTGATAACCTCAAAATCAGAAAGTGTATATTTTGAAATAAACCGAAAGGATCACAATTACAGAAACAACAAAGGAACTATCTATAAATTACCGGATGAAAGCGAGGTTGATAAAATCTTTTCGGAACTAAATAAAGCTGTTAGAAAAGAAATTAAATCAACAAATCATAAGGAAATCAGAGACTTAATACCAAAGCTTTTGGAAGAAGAAAAGGTTTTATGTGTAGAAAATATTGCTATGCTTAATGACATTGATGTTTATTATAAAATTTATGTTCCTGCATCCAGCAAAGAAGAAATGACAAGCCCGCGAATCTCAGACATATCAGATGAAATTGGTCTCAGCGGTAAATCGGCTATTGATCTGATGCCGGTAATCTATCATCCGGAAACACAGGAAGCAGAGCTCTCCGTTCATGGTACCATTGAAGATTACAACAAAATCAAAAAATACCGGAAAAGTGAATATCACGAAGCCTCATATGAATTAACGTTACGCTACTATGAAAAACTGTAAAAGAAACTTTTTTCATACACTATTTATATGGCATTTGACTTTACAATAATATTATTTATACTATTCTTGATATTTAAATGAGGATGGAAATAAAAAAATGAAACAAATTAAAAAACTTATTACAACATTACTTATTTTATTGACGATAACATCATGTAATAAACAAAAACAGAACACCCCTGTTAATACCAGTGAAAATAATGAAACAGAAACAAATTTATCCGAAAACACTACAGCTGAAGCAACAAACGAAAATCAGAACCTTCAGACGGAAGAAAATAACATTCCGGATAAACCTATGACAATTATTCCTGGAAAAAACGGACAGCCTGATGAAGCCGATATTGCTTCAGAACATAAATCAACTTTAAAAGACCGGTATCTTCCAAGAAAATCATCAGACGGAAAATATTATATCTACGATAATGGAGAATATTATTATACCTACGAAAGATATTGCATGCCTGTTGAAGGTAACCGTAAAGATTTAAATCTTATCATGTTAAAAGAAAATTCTGCACTTTATAATCCGGACGATATGGGTGAAAATGAAAAGGACAGATGTTATCCAGGTTGTGAATTTGTACCTCTTGCAAGAAGTAAAGAACCTGTATCATTTAATGAACAAACCTCTTACTGGTTCAAAGTAACTGAAAAAACATGGGTACCAGGAGCAGCCGTTTATATTCAGACAGGCGCATTTGAAAAACTTCCTGTTGAAGATATAAAAATTGGAATGTCTTATGAAAAAATTGAAAATGGAGCCTGGTTTGTTGTAAAAACAAAGGACGGTTCTTCTCTAACACTCCGTGATTCATCAGATAATAAAACAGGCAAAGTGATTTTAGAGCTTACACAAGGAATGTGGATTTATGCAGATTCTCAAACAATCAGCACTGAAACAATAGATGGAATTGAAGCGCGCTGGTATAAAACGGCATTTCCTGAAAAAGGTTATGTATTTGGAGGATATCTTGAAAAACAGGAAGGAGTTTACGGATTAGACTTTGCTTCCATGACAACTTCTTCTTATCTCCATGATGACAGCAAGGATTATATGTTCAAGGTTTATTCTGCTCCTTCTGTAAAATCAGAATATCTTGGTGAATATGAAATCAAACCGGAAAAATATGGTTACCAGACAACAATTGAAACAAAAGAGATGGAAACAATAGACGGTGTACGAGGGTTGTGGATTTACATAAATGAACCTGTCAAAGGATTTATCTTTGGTGATAAATTTATATATAAATAATCCCAACAAACGTATTTTTCACAGAGGTTATAAATGAAAAAGTATAGTGAAATACAAAAAGATAAGATAAGAAAAATTGTTTTTTCCTGTCTTATTTTTTGTTCTTTTATTTTTTTAGTATATTTAGTTCTATATGTTTTTTCTTTTAAAAATCTTACGGAAAAATACCAGCAGGGATTCAGCCGGGAAGTTGATCAGGTTCATTATTACACAGTTAAAGAAATAACATCCGACTTTCATTCAGATGGAAATAACAATGATTTTCCTATAATTAAAATAAATGATGGAATTTTTATTGGCGGTGAATATGACAAAGCATTTAAATTTTATAATAAGCCTGATTTTAAAATAGGTGGCTTTGTTTTTTATATAGATGGATTTGAAGTTCCTGTAACATATGATTTTAATCCCGGACGCTTTTATGAAATAAATTTTGAAAAACTCCAGAAACAATATATAATAAAAGATATTGGAGTTTTCTATAAAAAAGATGGTTCCGATGAAAATGAAATATGGACAGATGAAATGAGTGACGGTATCTATTCTATATTTACAAAATAAATATTTAAGGAGAAATAATGAATATTGCAGTTGTTACAGGCGCTTCATCAGGGATGGGACGTGAATTCTGTAAAATCTTAGACAAAGAAGGATATGATGAAATCTGGGGGCTTGGTCTTGGAAAAGAAAGCATGGAAGCCGTAAAATCAGAGCTTTCAACCAGTTTTAAATATTTTGACATGGATTTAACGATTGATAAAAATCTAAATAAATACAAGGCAGCGCTGGAAGAAGCAAAGCCAAACGTAAAATGGCTTGTTAATGCCAGCGGATTCGGAAAATTTGGCCGATATGATGAAGTTGAAGTTGAAAACAGCATTAATATGATTGACCTAAATTGCCGCGCTCTTGTTTTTATAACAGAAACAACTTTGCCATATATGAGCGAAGGTGCAAGAATTACTCAATTTTCATCAATTGCTGCTTTCCAGCCGCTTCCATACATCAACATATACTCTGCTACAAAGGTATTTGTATTGAATTATTCTCTTTCACTAGGGATGGAACTTAAATCCAGAAAAATCACAGTTACGGCTGTCTGCCCTTATTGGACAAAAACAGCATTCTTTGATAGAGCAACACAGATTAAGTCAAAAACATCCGGCGAAGTAATAACATATTATACAGTTATGTATGATCCGATAAAGGTTATAAACAAAGCTTACAAAGATTCAAAGAAGGGAAAATCTAAATCAATTTATGGATTCATAACAAATCTTCAGGCAAGACTTTCAAAACTGTTGCCGGTAAAACTAATTATGAATTATTGGATTTTCCAGCAAAAGTTAAAAAAAACATACAAAGGAAAATAAAATACACTAAGCTCTTTATGCAAAAAAAATACCTTTGACAAAAATCTCTATTCCAATGCCAATCAAGATGATTCCGCCAAGGATTGTTGCTTTAGAGCTTAAATGTTGACCGGCAGTTTTTCCTATTAAAAGTCCAATCATGCAGATTACAAAAGTAACTGCTGCAATAATTAAAGATGCAGCAAGCGCCATCAAAAATCCGTAATCTGCAATTGTAAAACCAACAGAAAGTGCGTCTATGGAAGTAGCAATTCCCTGAAGAATAAGCGTTGCAAAGGTAAGGGCTACACGTTCTTCTGTCTCGTCTTTTGATTCATGAAACGCTTCCCAAATCATCTTACCACCGATGTACAGCAAAAGGATGAGTGCAATCCATGGAACAAATAATTCAAACTTTTCAAAATATCCAACGATTGTATGAACGCAAATCCAGCCAATCATAGGCATGGCAAACTGGAAAAAAGCATAAATCCCTGCAATAAAACACATGCGGGCTTTTTTCATTTGAGATTCACTTAATGCATTTGCAATTGAAACAGAAAAAGCATCCATTGCAAGGCCTACGCCAAGAAGAATGCTGTTAATAAAAAATACAAAGCTCCAATTCATACAACAAGCAGAATTATTGCACAGAAGAAATTGAAGGTCAATAAAAGAAATGTGATTTTTGAAAAGTATGATATAATTATCTTGAATATGAAAATGATAAAAAAACTATTTAAAATCAATCAATTTATCCTCGCAATTTTACTCTTTTGCCTGATATCATCCGCTTTGTATTTAAATTCAAAAAATAAAGAAAAAGATTTTTACATTAGGACTGTAGAAAACAGATATAATCTTTATTCAGTAAATGACACATATATAATTTCTTCTTTTGAAGGCAGCGGCGGATACCTGTATGGCGGGATTGTTTCAAAAAATAAGATAGACGATATAAACACGATTACCATGGATGAAATTTCACAATTAATTCAAAACAACCTGGATTACACTTTTCCTTCATATAGCTTTCCTGATAATGGTGTCTTATATATTGGAAATTTTGATTTTGATAAAAACATAGAATTATTTGCATTTGAATTTCTTGATACAACTTTTTTACATCCTGTTGAAATCTCCCAGAATGGAACAATTAA
>JAILKS010000023.1 GCA_024693715.1 Treponema sp.
GTAATTGTCATCTTTTTAGACAGAGCAATTTCTTCTTTCTATCCATATATAATTGAACAATTTCCAGAGCTCGAAAAATCTTTCTCTGGTTTTACATATTATCCAAATACTTTAAGCACAGGTATATACACTTCTTTTGGTTATCCTAGTATGGTTGGAGGGTATGAATATACTCAACAAAATATTAATAAACGTCCGGATGAATTACTAAAAGATAAACATAATGAAGCAATGTTAGTTATGCCTACCCTTTTTGCAGATGGCGGTTATGATGTAACTTTTGTAAATCCATCCTATGCAAATTATAAATATTCTAAGACAGCTTCATTTTTTGATGATTATCCTTATATCAACGGTATTGATACAAAAGGCACTCTTTCTAAAATCTACATGAAAGAAAAAAATATTGATTATAACAACATAATGGATTCCATTTGTAAAAAACAAATTGTTAACTTTGTTGTTATAGAAGGCATGTATCCTTTATTACGAGATATTTTTCAAAAAACTGTAAGAGATGATTCTGTTGATAAAAGTGCTTTTGTTGATAATTTCTCTGATTTATATTATTTAAAAGAGCTTTCTGAATTTAATAATGAAAATCCGACATTCACTTTTATTGGAAATGAAACGACACATGAACCGACAAGTCTTGAAGCTCCCGCTTATGAAATACCCGGAGTATTTAAAACCGGTTCAACAGGTCCATACAAAGCATTAAATTCAAAGGATGGAATGGAATATCAGGTAAATGCAGGCGCAATTGTTCAGCTTGGAAAATATTTTGATTATCTGCAGGAAATTGGTGTTTACGATAACAGCAGAATTATTGTTGTCTCTGATCATGGATATTTTGATTTTATTTCTACATTCAGTAATTTCCGTAATCCAACAATTCCAGCAAGCTTTAATCCTTTGCTTCTTGTAAAAGATTTTAATGAACAAGGTAAAATTAAAACTGATTATCAATTAATGACAAATGCAGATACACTTTTTCTTGCAAAACAAGATCTTAATCTTTCTAATGTAAATCCATTTACACAAAAGGAATTTACAACCGAAAAAGATCCTGTTTATGTATGGGGAGCAAATAATGGGGAATCAAGTGTAGCTAACATCAAAAATAAAACTCAATTTACACTGACTACAGGATACAAAGTTAAAGATAATCTTTTCGAACCAAAAAACTGGGAAGAAATTACCTATAAAGAATATTTAAAAGAAACTCAAGGAGATAAATAATGAATACATTTCTTTACATTGATCCCGGCACGGGTTCAATGCTTTTTTCTATTATTATTGCAGCCGTTGCAACTATTTCGTTTGGAGCAAGAGCACTTTGGATAAAGCTTAGAGTTGTTTTTTCCGGTAAAAAAGCGGGTGAAATTAAAACTGATGCAGATAAAAAACCTTATATAATTTATAATGAAGGTAATCAATACTGGAATGTATTTAAGCCTGTATGTGATGAATTTGAAAAACGAAAGCTTGAGCTAATTTATTACACATCCTCTAAAACTGATCCTGTTTTTGAACAGAATTATGAATATGTAAAGCCTGCCTTTATCGGTGAAGGAAACTCTGCGTTTGCAAAGCTTAATATGATTAGTGCAGACTTTGTTCTTATGACAACACCGGGGCTTCACGTTTATCAGCTTAAAAGAAGTAAACGTGTAAAGCATTATTCTCATGTTCTTCATATGCCTAATGATGCAACAACTTATAGACTTTTTGGTCTGGACTTTTTTGATTCTGTTCTTTTGACAGGTGATTATCAGAAAGAAGATATTCAATTCCTTGAAGCTCAGCGGGGTATTAATCCAAAAGAACTGGTTACAGTAGGTTGTACTTACCTTGATGTTTATAAAGAAAACATTGCAAAGATTCCGAATGAAGAAAATCATCCGTTTACAGTTCTTGTTTCGCCAAGCTGGGGCGACGTTGGTATTTTAAAAAAGTATGGTGAAAAGCTGCTTGATCCTCTTTCACAGACTTGCTGGAGAATTATTATACGCCCTCATCCACAGTCAAAAAAATCAGAAGCAGATATGCTTGCAAAACTCGAAGAACGCTATAAGGATAATAAGAATATTGAATGGGATTACGAGCGTCAGAATATATTCAGTCTTAAAAAAGCAGATGTTATGATTTCTGATTTCTCCGGTATTATTTTTGATTATACCTTCCTTTGCGATAAGCCTGTTATGTATGTAAAATCAAATATGGATTTGCGTCCTTATGATGCATACGATCTTGGCGAAAAAGAATTGTGGCAGTATTCTGCATTAAAGACATTTGGAACTGAACTTCAGGAAGAACAGTTTGCAAACATCAAAGAAGTAATTCAATCTATGAGCGATTCAAAAGAGCTTGAAGCAGCACGTCACGAAGCAAAAGCAACTGCCTGGATGCATGAAGGTCAGGCCGGTAAAAACATTGCAGATTATATGATTGCAACTGTAGAAAAGCTTAATAAGGCTGAATAGGAATTATATATGCTTACAGAAAAACAGTTTGATGTACTTTCTCTCATGGCCGAAAATCAGGATAAAAAAATCTCACAAAGAGAAATGTCTAAATCAACCGGTTATTCTTTAGGAACAATTAATTCCATCATCACAAATCTTGAAGAGCTTGGTTTCATTGCAGATAAAAAACTTCTTCCAAAAGCAATAGATGAGCTCGAGGCTTATCGTGTAAAACGTATGATTTTTGTTGCAGCTGGGGTAGGGGTAAGAATGCTGCCAATCACTCTTAATACTCCAAAGCCTCTTGTTCGAATTAAAGGCGTAAGAATTATTGATACAATGATAGATGCCGCCATCGAAGCCGGTATAGAAGAAATCTATATTGTCCGAGGCTACCTTTCTGAACAGTTTGATCAGCTTTTGTATAAGTATCCTTTTATAAAGTTTATTGAAAATCCTGAATATAACGAAGGAAACAACATCTGCTCTCTTCTTTATGCGGCAGACCTGCTGGAAAATTCTTATATCTGTGAGGCAGACATTTTCTTAAAAAATAAATCTCTCATTCGTAAATATCAATATAAGTCTAACTATTGCGGCATTAAATGTGAACAGACAGATGACTGGTGTCTTTCTGAAGCTAAAGGAATAATAACAGGCGTTACTGTCGGCGGTACAAACGGCTACAGAATGCTTGGAATAAGTTACTGGAATAAAAAAGACGGTACTAAGCTTGCAGAATGCATTAAGAAAGCTTATAAAATGCCTGGCGGTAAAGAACGCTACTGGGATTCTGTTCCGCTTACATTATTTTCAGATGAATTTGAACTTACAATCCGTAAATGCGAATTCAGTGATTTTGAAGAAATTGATACCCTTTCTGAACTTAAAAAAGTCGATAGTGTTTATAATTTATAATAATGAATACAAATATTCATTCTCTTTAATTCTCGGGTAGATTTTATTCAACGCTCTGTCCAGCATTGCTTCATCGTCAATTTCTGTCCAGGCATAATATTCAATCTTGCGAACATAAACAGGCTCATTACCGGAAGTAGAAATACGTTTAAGGGCACCTTCATAATCAAGCTTTGCAAGACGTTCTCTGTTCTGGTCATAATAGGCGCACATTTTAGAAAGTGCATTTTTAGAAACCTTAGTAATTCCTACAAGTTCACCGGCAGGGTCTGGTATTATTGTTTTATCCTTGCTTACCTCTGTAAGGCGGTTTTTATCATCTGCGCCAAGATAAACTTCATCATGGCTGTTAGACTTTCCGGAAGCAAGAATTACGTTATCGCGTTCATCTGCATTTAAAACCTTAAGGCCTATTTTGTCGTAAATTAAATCGCTTTCCAGAAGAAGGCATGTATCGTCAATGAATGGAGCGCAAACTTCAAGAGTACCCATGCTGCTTGTGTTCATATAATTATCGTTTCTGACAGTTTTTATCTGAGGATATTTTTTTGCAAGGTTATCGTACCATTCAGAACAGTGGCCGGTTCCAATAATTATTTTTTCAATCCCGGCTTCAATGAGCTTTTGTACAGATAATTCCACCATTGGAATCCCTTCAATTTCTATAAAACCCTTTGGCATTTCTGTGGTACGTCCGCCAAAGCGAGAACCAAGTCCACCTGCCATAATAACTGCCTGTTTAATCATATTTAACATTTTATAGTTATTTTTTCATAAAGTAAATATAAAAATCACGGAATTTTGTTCACTTTTAGTTGTTCAGCATTAGTTTTTGAACATTATTGATTGATTTTTTCACTTATATGTTCTAAAATTGTATATGAAGTGTGATTTTTTGAACATTTAGGAGTGATAAATGCTTGAAATTAAAAATATTGTTAAAGCTTATAACGACGTAACAATCCTTAATGACATTTCTTTATCAATTAATAATTCAGAGATTGTTTCAATTTTAGGACCTTCAGGCAGCGGTAAAACTACTCTTCTTAATATAATTCTTGGAATTACAAATCCGGATTCAGGAAACATTATTTTTGATGATAATGATATTACAAAGACTCCGATGGAAAACCGCGGATTTAATATTGTTTTTCAGGACTATGCACTTTTTCCAAATCTTAACGCATATAAAAATATTACATACGGTTTAAGAAACAAAGCAAATATTTCTACACAGGAAGAAGTAGATACACTTATTGATCTTCTTGAGCTTCGTGAACATCTTGATAAAAAAATTGATAATCTTTCCGGCGGTCAAAAGCAGCGTGTTGCACTTGCAAGAACTCTTGTAATGAAGCCGAAAATCCTTTTGCTTGACGAACCTCTTTCGGCGCTTGATGGTGTAATTAAGGAATCTATCAAACAGAAAATTGTAACAGTTGCAAAAGAGTTTAAGCTTACAACTATTATTGTAACTCATGATCCGGAAGAAGCACTTACAATCAGTGACAGAGTAATTATTCTTAACAAAGGAAAAATCGAACAGTTTGATACACCGGACAATATTATTAATAATCCGCAAAGTGATTTTGTAAAAGATTTTATAATCCAGCAGCTTGCCATTAAAAAGAATAATATCTTTAAATTATTCGGCGGGGAGAAATAACTGATGTTCAGTAGAATCAAAAACAAACAGATAAATACTGTATTTACTGTCGTATTATTGTTCTTTCTTCTTTTTACGATTTATCCGCTTTTAATTCTTTTTAAGAATGCTTTTACACAAGGAGCAGGCTCTAACGCTGTTTTTTCTTTCATAAACTTTAAGAATGTTTTTGTAAAAGGAAAATTCCTGCAGGCCTTCTGGAACAGTACAAAGGTCAGTTTTATAAGTGCAGTCATTACAACAATCCTTGCATTTATTCTGGCGTATACAGAAAATTTTACAAACATTTCCGTAAGACTTAAAAAGCTTTTAAGAACCCTTGCTGTTTTTCCTATGCTGCTTCCTACAATTACATACGGTTTTGCAGTAATTTATTCTTTCGGTAAAAACGGCCTGATAACAAGATTATTTGGTTTTCAGTTGTTTGATTTTTACGGCTTTAACGGTCTTATTTTTTGTTATGTAATTTATACCCTGCCAATCTCATTTACACTTATACGAAACACAATGTCTTATATAGACAAGCGCTTTTTAATTGTCTGTCGTGTAATGGGAGATTCTTCCATAAAGAGCTTTTATACTGCAATTTTGCAGCCACTTTCAGGTACTCTTGCTGTATCTTTAGTACAAAGCTTTTTCCTTTCATTTACAGACTTTGGTATTCCGGCATCTATCGGTGGAAGATACACAGTAATTGCAGAGCTTCTTTATAACACAATGCTCGGAAGTCTTCCGGATTTTCATCAGGGTTCTGTAATTGCATTGTTCATGCTGCTTCCTTCAGTTTTAAGTATTCTTTTATTAAATTATCTTCAGCGCTTTAATGTAAGATATAATAAAATATCTAAGATTGATTTACAGAAAAATGCATTACGCGATGTAATCTGGACAATTGTTTCTTTCTTTATTATCATCTGCATCCTCAGTGTATTTGTAATTGTTTTTGTTGCTCCGTTTGTAACTGAATGGCCTTATAACATGGGCTTTACCTTTAAGAATGTTCAGAATGTTTTTGCAGATAAGTCTCTTACAAGAGTATTCTCAAATTCTCTTGTTGCCGCTTTCTTTACTGCAACCTTTGGTACAGGCTTTGTTTATATTGCAGCCCTTGCAAGCGCAAGAAGTAAGCTTCATCCTTTTTTTTCAAAGGTAATTGCTTCTATGGCTCAAATTTCAAATGCTCTGCCTGGAATGGTTTTAGGTATTGCATTTTTGCTTGCCTTTAAGAAGACACCTCTTCATAACACAATGGCAATAATCATTCTTTGTAATCTTGTCCATTTCTTTGCAACTCCATTCTTAATGATGAAGGGTGCTTTGGATAAAATGAATGATTCGTGGGAAAATACAGCGCTTTTACTTGGAGATAACTGGATTAAAACAGTTGTAAGAATCATTACTCCAAATGCAATTGTAAGTCTTCTGGAAGTATTTGTTTATCTTTTTATCAACGGACTTGTAACTGTAAGTGCAATAATTTTCCTTTGCGGGGCACGTACAATGGTTATTACAACAAAGATTCAGGAGCTTCAGCATTTTGCAAAGTTCAATGAAATCTTTATTCTTTCAATTTTGATTTTTATAACAAACCTCATAATGAAGACAATTAAAGGTATTGTTAATAAAAATAGATAAGTTAATAAATATATAGGAGAAATCTGAAAATGAAAAAAATCTTTTCTTTAATGAGTCTTTCACTTTGTTTAGTGCTTGCGCTTTGTGCATTTGCAGGCTGTTCGAAAAAAACAAATGCTGAACGAACTGTAATCATTTATTCTAATGCCGATGATGAAGCTGTTGTCGCTATAAAAAAAGCACTTGATGCAAACGGATATGAAGGAAAATATATTTTCCAGTCTTTTGGTACAAGTGAATTGGGCGGCAAACTTTTTGCCGAAGGTTCTGATATAGAAGCTGATCTTATTACAATGAGTTCTTTTTATATTGAAAGTGCACAGGCAATGAACAATATGTTCAAAAAACTTGAATTTTCTACAAATCAGGTTATTAAAACACCAGATTATTATACACCGCTTCTTGCAATTCAGGGTACGGTAATTGTAAACACAAAACTTCTTTCTGAAAACGGACTTAATAAGCCGCAAAGCATTAAAGATATTGGAAATGCTGAATACAAGGATTTAGTGAGTGTTGTTGATCCGATGGGAAGTACAACTGCATGGCTTATGGTTCAGGCTTTAATTGAAGAATATGGTGAAAGTGGAACAGAAGATATTCTTAAAGCAATTTATAATAATGCTGGTCCTCATCTGGAACTTAGTGGTTCCGGTCCTATCAAGAAGATTCGCAGCGGTGAAGTTGCAGTCGGCTTTGGTCTGCGTCATCAGGCTGTGAGAGATAAAAAAAGCGGACTTCCTATTGATTACGTAGATCCGACAGAAGGAAACTTTGCTCTTACAGAATCTGTAGCAGTTATAAATAAAAAGAACTATAATCCTCTTGCAATGGAAATTGCGGAATGCATCATCAAGAATGCCCGTGCAGATATTATAAAGGATTATCCGGTTGTTCTTTACGAGGGTGAAACTGTAGATGCCGAAAACATTGCAGGTAACAGCAAAACTTTCAGTCAGACACTTACAACAGAACTTTTAAGGGAACATCAGGAACTTAGTGAAAGTTGCAAATAATTATGTAATTCTGATATAATTATATTCATATCGGAAGTATAGGTATGAATATAATTATTTTTGTAGCTGCCCATAAAAAATATCAGATGCCCCAGGATTCAATTTACACTCCGCTTCATGTAGGGGCACAGGGGAAAGAGCAGATTCCAGGCTTTACTCCTGACAATACCGGAGACAATATTTCTTCTAAAAATCCATATTATTGTGAGCTTACAGGACTTTACTGGGCATGGAAAAATTCAAAAGCAGATTATATCGGGCTATGTCATTACAGACGTTATTTTTCTGCAGCAAAGCATATTCCTAAAACGGAAGAGGAAAAGTTCAAGGTTGTATTAAACAGCGGACAGGCAGAAAAGCTTCTTTCAACCGCCGATGTAATTCTTCCTAAAAAACGCAATTATTTTATAGAAACAATCTACAACCATTATAAACATACAATGTATATTGAACCTCTGGATATTACCGAACAAATAATTAAAGAAAAATATCCTGAATATGTTTACGAATTTGAGCAGCTTAAGCATACTACAAAAATGCATGCCTTTAATATGTTCATAATGAAAAAAGAACTGCTCGACCGATATTGTACCTGGCTTTTTGATATTCTTGGTGAGGTAGAAAAACAGGTTGATACTTCTCAATATTCTGATTTTCATAAACGGTTTTTTGGGCGCATCAGCGAACGACTTTTAGATGTATGGATTAAAACAAATAAAATACAATATGCAGAAATCCCGGTTATTGATATGCAGAATATAAACTGGGCAAATAAAATTAAATCATTTCTTGTTGCAAAATTCACGGGAAAACGTTACGAAAAAAGCTTTTAGGAAAAAATATGAAATATGATTATCTTATAGTAGGAGCAGGTTTATTTGGAGCGGTGTTTGCGCATGAAGCATCACAGAAAGGAAAAAAATGTCTTGTGATAGATAAGCGTCCTCATATTGCCGGAAATATTTATACAGAAAACATTGAAGGAATTAATGTTCATAAATACGGTGCTCACATTTTTCATACAAGCGACAAGCAGATCTGGGATTATATAAATCAGTTTGCTGATTTTAACCGTTACACAAACAGTCCGGTTGCACGTTATAAAAACGAAGTATATAACCTGCCGTTTAACATGAATACTTTTAACAAGCTTTGGGGAGTTTTTACACCAGAGGAAGCAAAAGCAAAAATTGCTGAAGAGCTTTCTGATGTAAAAATTGATGAACCCAAGAATCTTGAAGAACAGGCAATCAAGCTTGTCGGAAAAACGATATACGAAAAACTTGTTAAAGGTTATACGGAAAAACAATGGGGCATGAAAGCAGATCAGCTTCCTCCTTTTATTATAAAAAGACTTCCTGTCCGTTTTACCTATGATAATAATTATTTTAATGATTCATATCAGGGCATCCCGATTGGCGGTTATACACAAATCATCGAAAAAATGCTTGCATACTGTGATGTAAAATTAAACTGTGATTTTTTTGAAAAACGTAGTGAACTTGAAGGTCTTGCACAAAAAATAATTTTTACAGGTCCAATCGACAAATATTATGATTATAAATTCGGTGAGCTCGAATACCGTTCAGTGCGTTTTGAAACAGAAGTGTTAGATACGGATAACTATCAGGGAAATGCAGTTGTAAATTATACAGAATATGAAGTTCCTTATACCCGTATTATTGAACATAAGCATTTTGAATTTGGAAATCAGCCAAAAACTGTAATAAGCCGTGAATATTCAGATAAGTGGACAACAGAAAAAGAGCCTTACTATCCTATCAATAATGAACGAAACAACAGCCTTTATCAAAAATATGAAGAGCTTGCCTCAAAGGAAAAAAACATTATTTTTGGCGGCAGACTTGGACAATACAAGTATTATGATATGCATGTTGTAATTGCCGAAGCCTTAAAGCTTTGTGCTAAAGAATTATAAGTAAAATCAGAAACTAACTAGACAAAATCGCTTATTTTTATTAATATATTATACACTTTACTAGAATAATAAATAAATGGAGAAAAATATGGGTGTAATTGCTAAAGTACTTTTAGTAGTTTTTATTATTGTTTGTGTTCTTCTTGTTCTTTTAGTTGCCATTCAGGATGATGGTGAAAATGGAATGGGTGGTCTTTTAGGCGGTCGTGGAACTGCTGCATTTGGTTCTCATTCTGCAAGTGTTTTGACTAAAACAACTTTTGTGCTTGTCGTATTATTTTTTGGTTTAGCAGTTAGTCTTGCTGTTATAAATAAACAGAATGTAAATATTAATATTGATTCAGATACTACTACAGAGGAACCTGCTGATACTCAGACTCAGGACCAGTGGTGGGAAGAAAAAACTGGAGAAGTTAATCAGGCTGTACAGACTTTTGATAATGAAACAACTACTGCCGTAGATGCTCTTAATGCACTGGCAGAAACAGTAGAAAATACACAGGACGCTGAATAATAATATTTCAGACCTTGTAACAGACCGGTTCTTTTTGAACCGGTTTTTTTTGCTTTTTTTTAATGATTAATAATTCATTAAGTGGTAAAATATAATTATGTTGGAAGTTGATGAAAGGTTTAATCCTATTGAGCATATAAGACAGGTAGAAAAGGATTCCCTTGTTATTATAGAAAATGCAAAGGCAGAAGCAGAGAAAAAACTTTCTAAAGCACGTGCTGCTTGTGATGAAAAATTCAAAGCATATTATAATCAGGCGGCAGAAAAGCTTCACGAGGAGTTTTTACAAAAAAATGCAGATGCTTTGAAGGCGCATAAAAAGCAACTGGAAGAATATAAAGAATCTTTATTGCAGAAATCCCGGAACAGTCAGGAATTTGATTCATTTTTAACTAAATCTTTGTTTTAGTTCACAGGTTGTAGAGAGGATTAAAAATGGATAGTTCAAGTGCAATTTTATTCAATTATTCTAAAGCATCAGGCCTTCTGGGAAAAGCATTTATCGGTAAACGAACAGGCCTTCTTTTTGAAAAAAAATCTCTTTCTGAATTATGGACTTTGTTGTTTAAATCTCAATCACCTGTAGTTTCTGAACGCTTTCTTGCACAGCAGATTGAACTGGAAGCGCAAAAGCGTTTTATAAATCAATATATTGGTTTTTTACGAAAGTGGGATAATCCTCCTGAAATTCTTGTAGATCAGCTTAAGCTTGTTCAGCTTAGAAATATAAAGCTCATTTATTCTGCGCTAAGTAAAAAGGAAGAAGAACTTCCGTACATTGTAGATCTTGCTGAATTTTCATCGCTTGATGTTTCTGCCTGGCCGAATCTTGAATTGATAACGAAAAATTCAGAATTCAGCTGGTGCAGGGAAGTTGCAGATATTCATAATCAGCGTAAAATTGAATATAAGATGGATCTTCAGTTTCTTCAAAGCTGGTGGAATCAGATTCAGAAATATCATGGTGAAGAAAAATCTGTTCAGAGAAAATTTTTTATTGAAGAATTTTCGTTAAAAAACATCATCTGGGCGTTACGGCTTTCGGTTTATTATGATTATCCGAAAGATGAGATAATCAAAAATCTTCTTTATGTTACAGAACGTGCAGATTTAAAGGATCCTGTTGCTGCTCCTGTTTTTGAGATTCTTGACAAACGGATTGATAAATGGAGTGACTGGGAAAAGTGGAAATATGCAGGATATCTTAATCAGCCGCAAAAGGATGGTTCCTGGAAAATAGATCCTGTGTGGTTTGAAAAACAATATTCCATTGTAAAAGAAAGACATGCGTTAAGAATTTTTCATGAACAGTCAATGTCGAATGCTGCTTTTGTAGCATGGTTTAAAATAAAAAGTTTTGAATTAAACTGTATACGAAGAGCTGTTGAAAGTATAAGATTAGGTGTAGCAAATGAAATTAGTTGAACTTCTGGTATTAAAACAGGATATTGACCGCGTTTTAAAATACATCGGCGATAAAGGATGCTTTCAGTTTTATTCTAAGCTTCCTGATTCTATCGAAGATGATAGTCTTGAGAATTTGTCTGATGAGGAACTGATTGCACAAAAAATTGAAAAGATTAAAAGTTCACTGGAATGTACAGAATATGTTTACAGAATCCTTTTATGGATACCAAAGGATATTTGTGATTCTTCTTCTGAAGAGATGAGTGCTATAACCGAAAACAGAATCGCTGTCCGTGTTTTTGAACCTTTTGAAATTCCGGATGTAATCAATGGAAAAGAAAAAGTTCCGGTAAAAATTCATCATAATAAATTTGTAAGAAGCTTTGAACGGATGGTCTTCAGCTTTGGTTCTCCTCTTTATGGCACGGTAGATCCGACTCCTTTTGTTGCAGTATTTTTTACACTTCTTTTTGGAATGATGTTTGGTGACTTGGGGCAGGGACTTGTTTTTCTGCTGATTGGAATCCTTATGTCAAAGAAAGTTATTAAAGCAGGCGGATGGAATAAATTTTCTGCAATTTTTATTGCAATCGGAATCAGTTCATCATTAATGGGACTTTTGACCGGAGAATTTTTTTCTAACGAAACTCTGCTTGAACCTTTTGCAAAATGGGTAACAGGATTTTTCGGTAAACCTCACGCTCCGATTTTAAAAGTTATGTATACTCCCGGTGGTTCACTAAAAGCGATGTTCGGACTTTTCGGGGTAGCAGTTGCATTTGGTTTTATAATCAATTCAATTGGTTTTATAATTAACATCATAAATAATTTCCGTCTTCGAAAGATTGATAAAGCCTTGTTCGGTAAGAATGGACTTTCTGGCGCAGTTTTCTTCTGGTATGTGATTGCGCTTGTCCTTCGTATTGTAATTTTTAAACATACTCCCAGAATTTATGATTTTATTATTCTTGGAGTTTCTTTATTTTTTGCCGCTTTTGCAGAGCCCTTTGAAAATCTTATCAATAAAAAGCATCCTGTTTTAGAAAATGGCTTTGGAACATATTTAATTTCAAGTGTTGTTGAAGTAATTGAAGTTTTTTCCGGGATGCTTTCAAATACGATAAGCTTTGTCCGTGTCGGAGCTTTTGCGCTTTCGCATGCAGTCCTTGATTATATGATTGTAATCCTTACAGAACTTGTCGGCGGAGAGCTTACAATACCGGGTATATTAATTCTTATTCTTGGAAATGCAATTATTATTCTTCTGGAAGGAATGATAGTTGCAATTCAGTCAATAAGATTACAATATTATGAATTCTTTTCTAAATTTTTCAATGAGACTGGAAAGGAATTCAAGCCATATAAATGGAGGTAATGAGATGAAAAGAATTTTAAGTATTCTTGCATTTTTATTTTTATGCGGATTTTCATTGTTCGCTCAGGAGGCTGCTGAATCGGTAAAGGCAACTGGTGCCGATGTAATGTCTGCAGTAAAATATCTTTCTGCTGCAATTGCTGTCGGACTTGCGTGTCTTGCAGGTGGAATTGCAGTTGGAAAAATCGGTGCTGCTGCAATGGGAGCAATGAGCGAAAATCCGGAGCTTTCAAGTAAAGGTATCCCTTATGTAGGACTTGCAGAAGGTATATGTCTGTGGGGTGCTCTTATCGCCGTTTTAATTTTGGTTTTGTAGTATGGATTTTTACACGATAGGTAGTCGTGAAATTGTTCTTGCTTTTAAATTAACCGGCATAGATGGAACTGTTGCAGAAACAAGGGATGAAGTTTTAGAAGCGTTCAATAGTTTTACAAAGCGTTCCGATTTGCAGGATGAACAGAAACCTCGCATTTTGATTTTAACGGAAGATGCGGCCGCCTTAATTGAAAAGGAAGAATATGAATGGCAGAAGACAGGAAAATATCCTCTTGTGGTAGAGGTCCCGGGATTAAAGGGGCATGCAGAAGGCAGAAAATCTTTGTCTGAAGCAATCCGTCAGGCTGTAGGAATAAGTGTTTAGATATGAAAGAGATTCGTTCAATACAGATAATTGATGATGAAATAAAACAGCAGGCTCAAAAAGAAGCGCAGAAAATTCTGGAACAGGCAGATTTACAGAGCAGGGAAATTTCTGAATCTTACAGTGTAAAGCTTGAAGAGGCGCTCAAAGAAAAAAAAGATTATTACAATCATAAAGCAGCTGTTTATCAGAATAATCTAGATGCAAAAATCCCTCTGGAAAAGAAACGCTTCAACGCTTTGTTTATAAAAAATAGTCTTGTAGATGAAATCAATGATTTTTTAGAATCGATGACAGAAGAAAAGAGACTTCAGATTGTAATAAAGTCATTGAATGCTAAAAAGGAAATTTTTTCCGATAGGGAACTTAATGTGTTTGTATATGGCTTTGATGAGGGACTTGTTCTTAATGAATTAAAAAAGCTTTTTCAGAAGCAGATTGTTTCCTGTACAAAGGTTTTATTTAATCAGAAGCTTTATGAACAGGATATAGGGTTGAAGTTTAACGAGGGATTTATAATTGAAACGACAGATACACTTATTCTTGGACGGTTTACACTTTGTGAAATAATTCAAAATCTTATTGATAAAAAAGCATATAAGCTTTCAGAGATTTTGTTTGGAGAAGGAGCCTTCGATGCTTAAAGGAATAATTACAAGAATTTCAGGACCTATTGTTTATGCTCAGGGACTCGATGGCGCCGGCCTTTATGATGTAGTTGATGTCGGTAATAAAAAACTGATCGGTGAAATTGTAAGGCAGAATTCAAATCATTGTACGATTCAGGTTTATGAAGATGATACAGGTATGAAAATTAATGAAGAGGTCGTATGTCAGAGTCGTCCGCTTTCCCTTCATCTTGGACCTGGACTTGTTGGTAATATTTATGATGGAATTCAGCGTCCTTTACAGAAAATGTATGAAGCTTCCGGAGCTTTTTTGCTTCCTGGTGAGAGAGCAGAACCTCTTGATTTAAATAAAAAATGGCACTTTGAAGCATCAGCTGAAATAAACGAAAACTCAGAAATAAAATGTGGAATGATTATCGGAACTGTAAAAGAAACTGAATCAATAACTCAGAAAATAATGGTTCCTCCGTTAATAAAAGGTAAGAAGCTGAAGCTTTTTAAAGGAAGCGGTGAATATACAGTAGATGAAGTTATCGCTGTGACAGAGCTTGATGAAGAAATAAAGCTTGCACATTACTGGCCTGTAAGAAAGCCTCGTCCGTATTTACAAAAGCTTTCTGTTTCACAACCGTTGATTACCGGTCAGCGGGTTATAGATGTATTTTTCCCTTTGAGTAAGGGTGGAACTGCCGCAATCCCAGGAGGCTTTGGAACCGGAAAGACAATGACACAGCATGCGATTGCAAAATGGTGTGATGCTGATTTGATTGTATATATTGGCTGCGGAGAACGTGGAAATGAAATGACAGATGTTCTTACAGAATTTCCGAATTTAATTGACCCGAGAACAAATCGGTCAATTATGGAAAGAACAATTTTAATTGCAAATACTTCCAATATGCCGGTTGCTGCCCGTGAAGTTTCACTTTATTCAGGAATTACACTTGCAGAATACTTCCGTGACATGGGAATGACAGTTGCAATTATGGCAGATTCTACTTCACGCTGGGCAGAAGCATTGCGTGAACTTTCAGGACGCATGGAAGAAATGCCTGCAGAAGAAGGATTCCCAGCTTATCTTCCGACAAGACTTGCATCATTTTACGAAAGAGCGGGCCGTGTAACTAATCTGAATGAAACGGAAGGTTCTGTAAGTATTATTGGTGCTGTTTCTCCTCCGGGCGGTGATTTTTCGGAGCCGGTTACTCAGCATACAAAACGTTTTATCCGTTGTTTCTGGGCACTCGATCGTGAACTGGCAAACGCAAGGCATTATCCTGCAATCGGATGGATAGAATCTTATTCGGAATATGCAGATGAAGTAAAGGAATGGTGGGAAACAAAAAATCCTATGTGGTCAAAACTTCGTCAGCGTGCACTTGATTTATTAAAAGAAGATGAAAAGCTTCAGCAGATTGCAAGACTGATTGGTTCAGACGCTTTGCCTGCTCCTCAAAGACTTTTGTTAAAGTCAGCAGAAATGATTAAAAACGGTTTCTTGCAGCAGAATGCTTTTGACGATATAGACAAATACTGCTCAATTGAAAAACAGATTTTGATTCTTCAACTGATAATGGAATATTTTGACCGGGCAAGTGCTCTTGTAAAAAGAGGAATGCTTTTATCAAAAGTAACCGGTTTAAGTGTCTGTGATGAAATCATAAAAATCAAGATGCAGTATGGAAATGATGAAATTGATAAAATTCACCAGGTTGCCGTCAGACTGGACGAACAGCTTTCTGAATTGGAGAGGTCTGAATGAATGCAATAGAATATAAAGGCTTGACTTCTGTAGATGGACCGATTGTCGTTTTGAAAAGAACAGAGACTGTTTTTTACGGAGAAACTGTAAGTGTAAGGGACAGAAACGGTGATAAAAGAATCGGTCGTGTTGTAGATATAAATGAAGAAGCAGTTATAGTACAGATTTTCGGTGATACGACAGGACTAGATTTAGATGAAACACGTTATGAATTTCTTGATAAGCCTCTGGAGCTGAAGGTTGGTGAAGATTTACTTGGAAGAATTTTTAACGGATTAGGTCAACCTGTCGATGGATTTCCACCGATTGTTTCTTCAAAAAGAGTTAATGTTAATGGCAATCCGATTAATCCTTTTGCGAGAGTTTATCCTCGTGATTTTATTCAGACAGGTATTTCTGCAATAGACGGAATGAATTCTCTGGTTCGTGGTCAAAAGCTTCCGATTTTTTCAGGGAACGGACTTCCGCACAATAAACTTGCTGCACAGATAATTCGTCAGGCAAAGCTTATTAACAGTGATGAAAAATTTGTTATGGTTTTTGCGGGCATGGGAATAAAATATGATGTTGCAAAATTCTTTTCTGATTCTTTCGAGGAATCGGGAGTTCTTTCAAATGTTGTAATGTTCCAGTCTCTCGCCGATGCACCAAGTATTGAAAGAATAATTACACCTCGTTGTGCCCTTGCCGCTGCAGAATATTTAGCGTTTGAAAAAGGAATGCATGTTCTTGTCGTAATGACAGATATGACTAATTATTGTGAGGCTTTACGTGAGATTTCTACGACACGTGGAGAGGTTCCGGGACGTAAAGGTTATCCGGGATATCTTTATTCAGATCTTGCAGAGCTTTATGAACGGGCAGGTCGAATTAAGGGAAGCAATGGTTCCATAACTCAAATCCCTATTCTTTCCATGCCAAATGATGATATATCTCATCCTATACCTGATTTGACCGGCTACATTACCGAAGGTCAGATTGTTTTAGACAGGGAGCTTTATCAAAAGGGATTGTATCCTCCGGTTTCAGGTTTACCAAGTTTAAGCCGTTTAATGAAAGATGGAATAGGAGAGGGAATGACACGCGAAGATCATGCAAGTTTGTCAAGCCAGTTATTTGCATCGTATTCAAAAGTAAAAACCATCAGAAATCTTGCAGCGATTATCGGTGAGGAAGAGCTTTCAGAGCTTGATGTTCAGTATCTTTCGTTTGGTGAAAAATTTGAGCAGGAATTTTTAAATCAGGATGAAAACGAAAATAGAAGCATTGAACAGACTCTTGATATCGGCTGGAAAATTTTACGTGAGCTTCCTGTAAGTGAACTTACAAGAATAAAATCAGAACTTATTGAAAAATATCTTAAGTAACGGGAATTAAATGGCAAAGTTAAATATTGCACCGACAAAATCAAATCTTCTTCTCATGAAAGAACAGCTTGCAGTTTCGACAAATGGCTATGAATTGCTTGAAGAAAAACGGGAGATTCTTGTTGATGAACTGATGAAGCTTGTTGAACAGGTAAAAGATCTTGAATCAGAAATGGATGAGGTTATAAACGAAGCGTATCCGGCTTTTAAAGAGATGCTTTTAAGTGAGGGTGCAGATCAGATTGAACGAATTGCCCATGGAATAAAATATGATTTTGATATAAAAGAAAAAGTAGTAAATGTCGCAGGAATTCAGTTTCAGACGGTTGATGTTACTATCCCCGAGAAAGAAGTTTTTCATTCATTTATGGGAACTTATGCAAATACAGATGCAACTATCGTAAAATTTTTTGAACTTCTTTCCATCCTTTCAAAAATGGCAGAAATCAGGACAATTGTGTGGCGGCTTGCACTTGAAGTTAAAAAAACACAGCGTCGTGTAAATGCACTTGATAAGATGATTATTCCTCAGACCGTTCAGACAGCAAAGTATATTGAAGGAATTCTGGAAGAAAGGGAAAGGGAAAATATTTTTGTTCTGAAGACACTTAAAAAAAATCAGAAAAAATAATATTATAAAATCTACGTATGAAAGATTTTTATAAAATTCTTGGGGTGAGACAGGATGCAACCCTTGCTGAAATAAAACGGGCATATCGTGAAAAGGCAAAGAACCTGCACCCGGATTTAACAGGTGATGTTTCCAGAAGAGATGAATTTGACGAGGTTGTAAAAGCCTACAGAGTTCTTTCTGATTTAAGGCAGCGTTCTATTTTTGATGAATCTTTTTTTGTAAAGATGCATGTAAAAAAGACGCAGACAGATTCCTTTGATTATTATAAATGGCTTTCTGAAAGAGATGACGATGAAAGCCGCGCAAAATTTATTTTTTTTACATTGATGCATCAGAAGGAAGACGAAGCAGTTGCCGAATTTAAAAGGATGCAGACAACTCGTGCAGATTTTTCATTGAAAAATTATTTTACACGAGAAGATTTTATGGATTATGGTTATATCCTTGCAGAAGAACTTGTAATCCGCGGTGAATATTACGATGCATTTCTTCTTTTAGAACAGATTATAAAGATGGAATACAGCTATTCATATTTTTATATTTTCTTTCCGGAAGTTTTAGATTTTACGATGAATATTTTAAAAAGAAATATTGACGGTGTAATAAATGATGAACTTGCACTTGATGTTTACGAGCGTGCACTTGATCTTAATCTTGGTAAAGCAAACGACAGATTTTTCCTTAAAAAAATGGCAGAAGAATATCACCGCATAGGAGATGAAGCGACTTCTGAATTTTGTTTTGCACAGAGTGAAAAATTATAATTAAAAAAAAATCCCGATTATACTGTCAAAGAATAATATTTGTGATATAATGAATCAGTATTTTAGAGGCATAAAATGATTCGTCTTAAGAATGAAGAGCAGATTAATGGTATACGAAAATGCTGTCATATTACTGCAGATATGTTTAATGAAATCCTTCCTAAAATTCATGCCGGAATGAGCACTTTCGAAATAGATAAGCTTTTTGAAAAATATATAACAGGTCATGGGGGAACTCCTGCCTGGTGGCGTGAAGATTTCCCTGGTTCTGTTTGTATCAGTGTAAATGATGAAGTAATTCATGGTGTACCGTCAAAGCATCGCATAATTAAAAATGGTGATTTAGTAAGTCTTGATGTAGGAATAGATCTTGACGGATATATAAGTGATACGACACATTCAATCTTAATCGGAAACGTAAAGCCTGAGGTAAAAAAGCTTAAGCAGGTAACCGAGGAATGCCTCAAAGCCGGAATAGCGGCGTGTAAGGTCGGAAACAGAATCAGTGATATTGCAAATGCAGTTTTTGAAATTGCAGACAGGAATGGTTTTGGTGTTGTTGAAGATTATTGTGGACATGGAGTTGGTCTTGATGTTCATGAAGATCCTAGTGTTCCGAATTGTCCGTTCAGAGGCGCTAATCCTCGTATAAAAGCAGGAATGGTACTCGCTATTGAACCGATGATAAATCTTGGAACAGGTGATGTAGAACTTCTTGATGATGGGTGGACAGTTGTTACTGCTGATGGAGAAGTAAGCTGTCACGAAGAACATACTGTTGCAGTTTTTGAAGATCATACAGAAGTGCTCACAGATTTGAATTACAGTAAATAAATTTGAAAAATCTCATTTTTTTGTTACCTTTTCGACAAAATTTAGTTATATTTTTAAAGAACACAATTAAAAATCAGGAGTGTATATAAAATGAAAAAGTGGACTAAACGAATCATTTATGCGACTAGTGTTTTTGTTTTTGCTTTTGCATTAGTTTTCTTTTCATGTGGAAAAGCAAAGGTTCAGGGTTCTGCACAGACAACTTTCGAAGGAACAGCCGACACTGCTTATGCAGAGACTCCAGTTAAATCTAATATATCACCACAGCAGGCGCTGAGCATTATAGAGGCTCTTCAAGTTTCTTTCCGTAATATTTCAGATACTATGCTTCCGGCTGTTGTCGAAGTCGACGTAACAGAAACAAAGACTGTATCAAATGCTCCGTCTTTCGGTTTTGGCTGGCCATTCGACGAATTGTTTGGTAATGGTAAAAATGAAGATGGTGAAGGAAAATCACGGGAATATGAATCAAAAGGTCTCGGTTCTGGTGTAATTGTCAGAAGAACAGGAAATACAATTTATGTTCTTACAAATAATCACGTTGCAGGAAGTGCTTCAAAAATAAGTGTAAAATTGAACGATGGCCGTGATTTTGAAGCTAGACTTGTAGGTGCTGATGAAAGAATGGACATTGCGCTTATTTCTTTCAGTTCTTCAGATAAATCGATTCCGGTTGCAAAACTTGGTGATTCGGATGAAGTAAAACCAGGTGATATCTGTCTTGCCTTTGGTGCCCCATTAGGATACAGTCAGTCAGTTACACAGGGAATTGTAAGTGCAACAAGACGAAACGAAAGTCAGATGTCATCAATAAGTGATTTTATTCAGACAGATGCTGCCATCAACCAGGGAAACAGTGGTGGTCCTCTTGTAAATATTTATGGTGAAGTAATTGGAATTAATACATGGATTGCATCATCTTCCGGAGGATCTCAGGGACTTGGATTTGCAATTCCTATTAATAATATCAAAAAATCAATAGATTCATTTATTGATAAGGGTAAGGTCGTTTACGGATGGCTTGGAGTTTCTCTTCTTGAAGTTGACAAGGATTATAAGAAGGAACTTGGTGTTAACGGTATAGACGGTGCTTTTGCATGTGAGGTATTTATTGATTCTCCGGCATTTAAGGCAGGAATCAAGCCTGGTGATTATATAGTTGAGTTGAACGGAAAGAAGGTTAAGACTGTTAATCAGCTTGTACGTGATGTAGGATATCTTGAAGCCGGAACAACTTCTACTTTGACTGTGATACGAGGCGGTAAACGATTATCTCCTGTTTCTGTAAAGATAGAAGAACGTGCAAAGGATGTAGACAGTAAGAATAATAAGCTTTATCCTGGCTTTATTGCACAACCGCTTACAGATTCAATTATAAAAGAACTTAAAATTGAAGGAAAGATTGAAGGTGTTGTAGTAGCAAACGTTGAGGCAAAATCACCGGCTGCTTCACTCAGACTTTCTAACGGCGATGTTATTACTGCAGTAAACGGTAAAAAGATTACAAACATTCAGGAATTCTACAATGAGCTTGCAGCAGCAGGAAAGAGTGTTAATTTTGATCTTTATACAGAAGGTGGAACTATTACTACAGGGACATATAAATTTTAAGAAGTTATATAGTTACTGTTAAACAAGAAAGGCGTTTACTTTAAGTAAACGCCTTTTTATATTTTATTATCTGACTGTTTTTTTAGATTTATTTTGCGTTTGCATCATCCATTGTATCTTCCGGGAGTTCGCTTTCATCGATTGGTGTATAAATTGTATCATTTGAATAAAGAGCAGGACTACCGAATTTGAAACCATCAGGGTAATTATCACCCTTTGGAGCATAAAGAATTCTTGCAGCGGCAAAATAAGTTTTTCCTGCAGAAAGCAAAGAATTCATCTTTCGTTTTGAAAGACTGAAATATGCAGATTTGGCAATGATGTCATATCCGTCCATCAATTCCTTGAAGAGCGTACTGTCACTTGCTGGTTTTCTAATCTGTGCAACTAATGTTGAATCAGAAGGCTTTGCCTTGAAGTGAAGTCCTGAATAAATCTGCAGGGTAAACTGTGCATCAGAAGGAACCTTTTTAAGAATAGATGTGAAATCAGATTTTGTAGTTTCGAATTTAATAAGTCTTTCGTTTCCTTTTGCAATTAAAATGATATCTGCGTCATTAAATTTTTTTGATTCTTTAATATCTGCCGCTACATCACCTGTTACAGTAAAGGTAACATATTCTTCTGAATAATTCTTACCGTTTATTTGTGCACATAAAGTATATTCCTTGTCTTTTTCGGCGAATGGCCACACAAAAGTTACAGGAGAAGTTGTCATAGGACTGTGTGCAAGCGCTCCTGATTCCATGTCGATTACATCAATATAATCGATCTCTTCATTTGCTTCTTTTTTCAAAGTGATTCTTACAGTGCTTTTTGTCTGATCAACTGTAATGTGTTTTTCTGACACAGAAGATGTAACTTCTTCATTAACATCAGTAGATTCACAAGCGGAAAAGATGAAAGCTCCACAAAGGATTAAGGAAGCTGTCAAAAGTTTATTAATTTTCTTCATTATAAAACCTCGTTAGTTACGTTTAATCTTATCTATAATAATAACCTTGATTTTAAGAAGTGACAAGAGATTTTTTTATTTGAAATTTGTAAAAAAAAGATTGAAATATGAATATTTAGTTTTATAATTGAAATTATCAAATATCTTTGTAATGAGGTTTACGGGAATGAAAAGAATTGCTGAAATTATGATTATTATGTTTGTTCTTGCGGGAATGGTTTTTACTGGTTGTAAACAAAATGCAACTGCTCCAAAGGAAAAAGAAAAGCCTTTACCGGAAGGAGTCGATGGAAGATTAAAGGTTAATGATTTTTACAGTTTAAATTTTGATGAATAATTGTCACTAACTTTTACAGAAGAAAAACAGTCCTTTATATATGAAATTGAATTAAAAAATCCTGGGGATGCTTATATTCTTTTAAATACAGATATGAATGAAGAAACAAGGCAATCGTATACAAAAAAAATGGGAACACGTTGTGACAGTAAATTTATTTTAACAGATTCAGAAGGAAATGCAGTAACTGTTAAAGAGCAGGATGGAAATCAATGTGAAGATGGAATAATAGATGATAAGGCTTTTTCATTTATTTGTCCGGAAGAAAAAGGAACATATTATCTTGAAATAATTCCATATAATCATGGAGATATAGGACATGTTGCAGTATATTTGTATCATGGAAATATGATAACAGATTTTACTTTTGATGTTGATAATGTAACAGTCGGTGCCGGTAAAACAGTTAATGTTCCTTTTACTTATACATCTGAAACTTCAGATAAACCTTATGGTTTTTATTTTATTATAACTTCTAGTGGCAGTTATAATTATGAAAATGATTATTGTATTACATCCTATAAGGTAAATAAAGATGGTACAGGCTATGTAACTGTTCATGGACTTTTTCCTGGTGACGGAAGGTTTTATGTACGAGAGATCGTTTCTGGAAAACTAAAAGAATATAGAGTAACGGTAAATGTAGATGTTTCGTCCTCTTATGAAACAATAGCTTGTGGAACAGATTTAACTCCTTCTGAAAATGATTTAACAGTTATTAATTTTGCAGGTAAAAATCAGGCTAAAATGTTTGAATTGAATCTTACGAAGGATGTAAGTTACATGATAGAAACTTATAAGGATTCAGACTGTTATTATTTTATGTACAATTCAGCAGGAGAAATGCTTTCTAAAACACATAGCGAAAATCTTTTTTATACACCAGATATTTCAGGTAAGTATTATTTTTTAATAAAACATAAAGAAACAAATCTGGATGAAACTGAAAAGATTTATTTTTGTTCAGTTGGATCTATATCATCAATGCAGTTTGTAAACAGTCAGGAAACTCTTACTGTAGGTGTATCTAAAACTTTAACGGTAACCTACACAGGAACTTCTGCTGTTCCTCTAGTGTTTATAATTGAAAATGAACTCAGTCATGTATGTTTTGATAATATTACCGATAACGGAGACGGCATAATTTCTCTTACAGTTATTCCTCTTGCCCCTTTTGATTCTGAATTTTATCTTATAGAAAAGGTTTCCGGTTTGAAGGCAAATTGTAAGATAAAAGCAAATTTTAATTCTTCTGATGCTATTGTTCTTCCATCTGATAAAATTGGAACTCAGTCAAGTGTTAATACAGATGATTATATAAGGACAAATTTAAGCAGAAAACAGGCTGTTTATTATAAGCTCGAGCTTGATGCAAATAACGAATATCACTTTGAAGTTTTTGACAATTGTGCTTACAATCGGATATTCAGTAATATTCCAGAGGGTTTTTCGCTTGGGGATGCTATGTATTCTTTATTTGATGCTAATGGTCAGCCTGTTAATGTAACATCTGTTACTGGTACAGAGTATTTTCAATTTGATGGTGGTCAACAGGAATACGATGTTAAATTTATGCCTTCTGTTTCAGGAATATATTATTTATTTTTGCGGCTTTATGATCCTATAAATGGTTCTGAAGGAGACGTATACTTCCATATCTACAAACCGAATTAGTAAGTATTATTAGGCTGATACTAGAATCTTTTTTTACTTTGTGATAATATACAATCTCAGTATGAATACTGATGTTTGTTTAGAAGTTTTTATTCTCAAGGTAAAAAAAGCATTTCATACTATTTTTATTTTGTGATTTCTAGGGCGAAATTCTTGTTTAAGGGTTTCGCCTTTTTTTTATGTTAATTATTATAGGAGATATATAAATTATGAAGAGAAGGGACATTAATAAAGTACTTATAATTGGTTCAGGTCCTATTGTTATTGGACAGGCTTGTGAGTTTGACTATTCGGGAACTCAGGCTTGTAAGGCTCTTCGTGAGCTTGGATATAAGATTGTTCTTGTAAACTCAAACCCGGCAACTATTATGACTGACCCGGTTATGGCAGATGCAACTTATATTGAACCGCTTAATGTTGAACGATTGAGTCAGATTATCGAAAAGGAACGCCCTGATGCACTTCTTCCAAACCTTGGAGGACAGACTGGTCTTAATATGGCTATGGAATTAAACAAGACAGGCGTTCTTGATAAATATGGTGTTCAGGTTATCGGTGTAAATCTTGATGCCATTGAACGTGGTGAAGACCGTGAAATCTTTAAAGAGACTATGAAGAATCTTGGAATTGATACTCCACGTTCTGATATCTGTCACACTGTAGAAGGGGCCGAAAAAATTGCAGAAGAAATCGGTTATCCTATTGTTGTACGCCCTGCTTACACTATGGGTGGTGCCGGTGGTGGTTTCTGTTACAACGTAGAAGAACTCCGCACTATTGTTTCTAACGGTCTTGATCTTTCTCTTACTCATCAATGTTTAATAGAGGAAAGCATTCTTGGATGGGAAGAGCTTGAATACGAAGTTGTACGCGATTCTAAAAATCAGATGGTTGCAATCTGTTCTATCGAAAATATTGATGCAGTTGGTGTTCACACAGGTGACTCTTTCTGTGCCGCTCCATTTATGACTATCGATAAGGAACTTGATAAGCGCCTCCAGCAGATGGCATTTAAGATTGTAGAAAGCATTGGTGTAATCGGTGGAACTAACGTTCAGTTTGCTCACAATCCAAAAACTGGTCGTGTTGTAATCATCGAAATTAACCCTCGTACTTCGCGCTCTTCTGCTCTTGCTTCTAAGGCAACAGGTTTCCCAATCGCGCTCATTTCTGCAAAGCTTGCATCAGGACTTACACTCGATGAAATTCCATACTGGCGTGACGGAACTCTTGATAAATATACACTCGGTGGCGCTCCTGATGGGGACTACGTTGTATTAAAATTTGCACGCTGGGCATTTGAAAAATTCCGCGGTGCAAAAGATGAACTTGGAACTTCTATGAAAGCCGTTGGTGAAGTTATGGCCATCGGTAAAACATATAAAGAAACTTTCCAGAAGGCAATCCGAGGACTTGAAAACGGACGCTCAGGTCTTGGTTTTGCAAAAGACTTTAATAAAAAATCAGCAGAAGAACTCTGCGAAATGCTTAAGGTTCAGTCGAGCGAACGCTACTTCCAGTTGTATGAAGCAATCCGTAAGGGTGTTCCACTTTCTAAACTTTCAGAAATAACTTACGTAAAAGAATTCTTCCTTCAGCAGATGAAAGAACTTGTTGACCTTGAAGAAGAACTTCTTAAAACTCCTGGACGTGTTCCTACTGATGATTTACTTATCAAGGCAAAGAAAGACGGCTTCAGCGATAAATATCTTTCTAAGATTCTTAAGGTTTCAGAAAAAGATATCCGCACACGCCGTAACGAACTTGGAATTAAAGAAGCATGGCTTCGCGTTCCGGTTAGCGGTGTAGAAAATGCATGCTACTATTATTCAACTTATAACGCAGAAAAAGATACATCTGTTGCAACAGACAACAAGAAGAAAATCATGATTCTTGGTGGTGGTCCAAACAGAATTGGTCAGGGTATTGAGTTTGACTACTGCTGCTGCCATGCGGCTATGCAGCTTAAAGAAATGGGATACGAAACAATCATCGTAAACTGTAACCCGGAAACTGTATCAACTGACTATGACACATCGGACAAGCTTTACTTTGAACCTGTTACTACAGAAGACGTTCTTCAGATTTACGAAAAAGAAAAACCAGCCGGAGTTATCGTTCAGTTTGGTGGACAGACTCCGCTTAACATTGCACGCGAACTTCAGGAAAACGGCGTAAATATTCTTGGTACTTCAATCGATTCAATCGACATTGCAGAAGACCGCGACCTCTTCCGCCACATGATGGAAAAATTAAACATCCCTATGCCGGAAAGCGGAATGGCTGTAGACTTTGATGAAGCAAAAGCAATTGCAGATAAAATTGGATATCCGATTATGATTCGACCTTCTTTCGTTCTTGGCGGACGCGGAATGGAAGTAATCTACGACGAAAAAACTTTGCGTGAATATGTAGAAAAAGCTGTTGGTGTTACACCGGATCGTCCACTTTTGATTGACCGCTTCTTAAAGAATGCGCTTGAATGTGAATCTGATGCACTTGCAGACAGTGAGCACGTTTATATTCCTGCAATCATGGAACACGTTGAGCTTGCCGGAATTCACTCAGGTGACTCTGCGTGTGTAATTCCACCTGTATCTATTCCACAGAACTGTCAGGAAACAATTAAAGAATATACAAAGAAGATTGCAGAAGCACTCCACGTATGTGGTTTGATGAACATGCAGTACGCAATCGAAGACGGCAAGGTTTATGTAATCGAAGCAAATCCACGTGCAAGCCGTACAGTTCCGCTTGTATCAAAAGTTTGTGATACACAGATGGCTCGTCTTGCAACACGCATGATGCTCGGTGAATCATTAAAATCACTCGGACTTAAAGATAAAAAGATTCCATACTTTGGAGCAAAAGAAGCAGTTCTTCCTTGGGCACGTTTCCCAGGTGTTGACCCGATCCTTGGACCAGAAATGCGTTCAACCGGTGAAGTACTCGGACTTGCCGAAGATTTCCCTCTTGCTTATTACAAAGCACAGGAAGCTGCCGGAGATGAACTTCCACACGCACCTGCAGCATGGGAAAACAAAAAGGTTTTGATTTCTTTGAGCAACAAGGAAAATTTAAAAGACCAGGTAATCACAGTTGGAAAAACTTTGAAAGACCTTGGCTTTACTCTGGTAGGAACTCAGGGAACTGCTGATTTCTATAACTCAAACGGAATCAAGTGCGAAGTTGTAAATAAAATCGGTGCCGGCCGCCCGGATGTAGTCGACATGATTATGAATAAGGATGTAGGTCTTGTAATCAACACACCAAAACCAAAACGCAACTACGCAGAAGACCGTAAGACAATCCGTAAAGCTTGCCTTAAATACAAGGTTCCATATATCACAACCTTAGCCGGAGCATTAGCAGCCGTAAAAGGAATTGCCGCAGTAAAGAACGGTAACGGTGGCGAAGGCGGAGTTAAGAGTTTGCAGGAGTACCATTCATTGATTAAATAAAAGTACGTCATGCCGAACTTGTTTCGGCATCTCACTTATATAGACCCTGAAACAAGTTCAGGGTGTGACGTAAGAACGCCAGTTCCAGTTGGGGCTGGCGTTTTTTTATGGCTTTTCAACAATAAACATGTTATTATATAAAATATGTCAGAGCTTTCTTTTAAAACTTATTGTATAGAAAACTATGCAGAATATAAAAATGCCTCATCCTCTTCAGTTTTTGAAAAATTCTTAAAATCAAAACTCTTGCAGCATCTCAAAACAGATTACGAAGATTTGCATGGTATGGGAAAAGAATATCTGATGGATTATTTTGATAAATGGTTTGGGGAGAAAAAAGTTAAATGATTTTATATCATGGTTCTTATACAAGTATTGAGACTCCCCAGATAATTACTCAAGAAAAAGGCCGTGATTTTGGATTTGGTTTTTATACAACATCAATAAAAGAGCAGGCAGAGCGATGGGCAATCCGGACAGCCAGACTGCGTTCAAGACAAACAGATAAAGAAGAATCTGCGATAGTAAATGTTTATAATTTCGATGGAAAATTTGCAGAAAAACTAAAAACAAAAGTATTTCCTGAAGCAGATAAAGAGAACTATACTGTAAAAAATGTTCTTTGGAGTGATTTCTAATGGCAGATACACATCATCTTGTAAAAACCATTTTAATTCCTCAAGTTGCAGAACTTTTAATGAAAAACAAAGGTCTTTCCGAAGACGAAGCCTTAAAAACAATTTACGAATCTCCTGTTGCAAAACTCCTGGAAGATGATTCTATGGGATTGTACGGTCAGAGTGCTTTGTATTTATATGGGTTGATTGTGGAGGAGTAAATAAATTATGATTAATACAATCGCACAATCCTGTGTTTCTATAAATAAAAACTCGCCAATCAATTTATCTCGTAACCAAGTCCATTCGCATCATTTTTGTAGAATGGATTTTATTTTTTAAATTCATTCAAACGGAGGAAAATAGAATGAAAAAACTATTTATAGGTTTATTTACAGTAATGCTTGCTGTAAGTTTTATTGCCTGTAATCCATCAAGTGGAAATCAGAATCCGACACCAACTTACATTGGAACAAAAGCTCCGACAGAGGCTAAGGCTGTAGGCGATATTGTATTTACAGACGGAAGTGCAACTGCTTATACAACAGAGCTCACTCTTACAGATGCACAAAAGGCAGCAGCTATAGCAGTAATCTATAAGGTAGATGGAACAAAGCCTTACGGAGTAGGGCTCGTTCATAATAGAGACGGTCTTGCATGGTGTTCAAATTCTGCAAGTGCATACAACCAAAATATCTCTGATATTCAGTGTGAGCCGGATGACGGAGGAAGCGCGGGCAATTACACCTTTGCAAACGCGACCGATAAAGATGGAAGCAACAATTTGGAACAAATTAAGTCATACCTCATTTCTATGGCTTGGAACTTTATTACTGATGATACTACTGGAGAAGGAGCTGCAGACAGATATCCAGCTTTCTATTTTGCAAAGAATTATAAAGATCAAACAAATTCCCATGTAAACGGTACAGACTATGAAGATGGATGGTATCTTCCAACTCTTGCAGAACTTTTTGATGTCTGGAAAGAAAGGGAAACAGTAGATGCAGTAAGTACATTATGTGGTGGTTCTGAGTTTGATGATAGTGAGTACTGGTCGTCGTCCCAGGACGCTTCAACTAATAGTTTTGCTTATAGACTCGATTTTGACAGTGGTGAATATTACTGCGTTAACAAAAAAAACGACGAAGATTATGTCTGCTGCATCCGCGCTTTCAACTAGCCGAAGTTCCACACAAAATATGTCATCCTTGGGCTTGACCCGGGGATCTCTTTCAAAAACGCCGGTTCCAATCAGAGCAGGCGTTTTTTTATATATTCATCAAAATCATTGGAATAAAACTAGAATCAAACACCGTAAAACCAAAACATTTCTTCCCCAAATCTTTTAAGGAAGCGCCTATATGATAAATCGTTGTCTTATCAATAATCAAAAATCTATCGTGAGTTTTTGTTGTATGAGACATAGTAAGGGTAGGGTACTGGGCATTGAAGGTTTGAATATCTTGTGCTGTAAGTTTTGTCTTGGGGTCGGTGTAAATCGTCACATTAACACCTTTTTTCTTTTTCGCAAGACGCTGCAGAATTGATAAATCTACATAATTGTCTATGAGGATTATTTCCTTCTTTGCGGCAGCCAGAAAGCTTTCGAACTTGGCGTATGCGTCGAAAATCTGGCCCTGGAAGAAAATGCCTTGAGTTTCTTTGATATTGTATTTGTCCATGAGAGAAAAAAGTTCTTTTATCTTTTTATCCGTTTCCTTGTGATGTAAATCAGATTTTAAAAGGTGATTTTTTATATTATCCAGTTCTGCAAAAATATGAGAATTATTTTGAATAAAATGTTTCATCTCTTTGAAGGTTCGGATAAGCATTTTACTTTGTGTGACAGCCAGATTGCCTTTTAGAACGGTCATAAGCATGTAGATTCCCTGTTCGGTGAAGGCGTAAGGAAGTTTTCTCGTTCCACCCCAACTTGATGTCGAAATTTTCGACATCAAGTTTAAGCTTTCAAATTCTTCTTTTGTGAGTTGAAATCTAAAATCCTCATCAAAACGTTCGCTATTATTCTTTACTTGTTCATTAAAGCGACGTGTTTCATATCCATAAATTTCAGCTAAATCAAAATCCAGCATCACCTGCTGCCAACGAATAACGTGAATCTTTGTCCGAATAGAGTTTTCTTCAAGAATTGAAATTTCATTTTCCATACCACATCCTCAAGAGTTTTTTAGGTTTTCAGCGCCTGTCCAACCCCGGGCCTGAATTATGGTAAAGAAAAATAAAAGATATTAGAAAGGGCTGTGCCCCCGAGAATTATAACCACACATACTAACAAATGGGGATAAGTTGTTGGAAATGACCTTCTGTGCGGTGGCTTTACATATTTAATATAATAATTATTTAAAATAAAGACAATTATAATTCATTGTAAATCTCCAAAATCATGTTATGATAGAAAAGACGTTGCGAAGATTTTTGAGAGGAGGCGTCGATGAATGGAATACGAAGTTACTGATTATATTACGCCGGAAGAATATATGGAGATGCGAAGGCTTGTGGAGTGGTCGGAGTTTCCGATGGAGCAGGCGGTGGAAGGGATAAAGCATTCGGCGTATCTTTGTGTTTTTAGGAAAGAAGGGAAGGTGATTGCGCTGGCTCGAGTGATTACTGACTTTGGATATGTTGTTTACATTGCTGATGTTATTGTTCGGTCGGATTATCAGGGGCAGGGGCTTGGTCGTCAACTTATGAATAATATTATGGATTATATAAAAGGGCAGCTCAAGCCCGGTTACAAAAAAATGGTTAGCCTGATGGCGGCGCAGGGCAAGGAAGAGTTTTATAAAAAGTTTGGATTTGTTACTCGCCCGAATGATATGTATGGCTGCGGAATGTGTCAGTGGATTATGGCTGAAGAATAATGTGGAGGGCTTATGCCGATTATTGCTGCGTTTATGGTGCCGCATCCCCCGATGATTGTACCTGAAGTTGGACGCGGAAGTGAAAAACAGGTTGCAAAAACTATAGCTTCTTACGAAAAAGTTGCCGGTGAAATTGCTGCTCGTAAGCCTGATACTATCATTATTTCAAGTCCGCACAGTGTGATGTATTCTGATTATTTTCATCTTTCTCCGGGCTCTGGTGCTCACGGTTCCTTTGCTGAATTTGGTGCGCCTGGTGTGAAGTTTGAAGTTGAATATGATGAGAAGCTTGTAAATCTTATTGAAGCTAAAGCTCAAGGTTTGCATTTTCCGGCTGGCACACTTGGAGAAAAAAATCCGGCTCTTGATCACGGTACTATGGTTCCTCTCTGGTTTATCCTTAAAAGATATAAAGATTTTAAACTTGTTCGTACGGGGCTTTCCGGCTATGACCTTTTAAAGCATTATGAATACGGGATGATGATTAAAGATGCAGTTGAAGAGCTTGGCCGCAGAGTTGTTTATGTTGCAAGCGGGGACTTATCTCATAAGCTTCAGGATTATGGGCCATATGGTTTTGCAAAAGAAGGGCCTGAGTATGATAAGCGCATAATGGATGTATGCTCTGGTGCGCGATTTGGAGAGCTTTTTGATTTTGATGAAAACTTTTGCGAAAAGGCTGCAGAGTGCGGGCATAAATCCTTTGTGATTATGGCAGGTGCTTTAGACGGCAAGGCTGTGGAGGCTGAGCAGTATTCTCACGAAGATGTAACCGGGGTTGGATACGGAATCTGTTCTTTTATTCCAAAGTCACAGGATGAAAAAAGACATTTTCTTAAAGCAAGGCTTCAAATTGTACAGGATGAAATTGAGCAAAAGCGTTTTAATTCGGATGAGTATGTAAACCTTGCAAGGGCGTCTGCAGAATATTTTGTAACAAACGGAAAAGTTATGCCCGTACCGGATTGGGTTTCCCAGGAGCTTTTACATAAAACAGCGGGTGCTTTTGTTTCGGTTCATAAGTTTGGTGCTCTTCGTGGCTGCATCGGAACCATCGCTTCTACTCAAAAAAATCTTGCCCTTGAAATAATTGAGAATGCTGTGAGTGCAGTTTCAAAGGACCCTCGCTTTAGTCCGGTAACGCAGGATGAATTAAAATATCTTGATATAAATGTTGATGTTCTGGGCGAGGCTGAAAAAATAAAATCACCTTCTGAGCTTGATGTAAAAAAATACGGAGTGATTGTTCAAAGCGGATATAAACGGGGGCTTCTTCTCCCGGACCTTGACGGCGTAGACACAGTTGAACAGCAGATTGATATTGCAAGAAGAAAGGGTGGTATTGCTCCGGGCGAAAAGATTGATTTATTCCGTTTTGAAGTTGTGCGTCATTATTAAGCGGAGGGGCGGGTATGGCAGTTTGTGATGTATGCTTCAGGCAGTGCAATATAAAAGAAGGACAGACAGGTTTTTGCGGGGCGAGAACCTGTCGCGATGGTCAGATTATTGCTGAAAATTACGGCAGGCTCACTTCTCTTGCTCTGGACCCCATAGAAAAAAAGCCTCTAAAAATGTTTTTCCCAGGCAGTATGATTTTATCACTGGGCTCTTACGGCTGTAATTTACGCTGTCCCTTCTGTCAGAACTCAAGCATCTCGTGGTCTAAAAAAGCGTTCGACTATAAAGACAAGGCTGATTATTATTCTCCCAAGGAGATTGTAAACACAGCACTAAAGCTCCGTCCTCAGGGAAACATAGGCCTTGCCTTTACTTACAACGAGCCTCTCATCGGTTATGAATTTATTCGAGACACAGCAAAGCTTTCAAAACAAAACGGCCTTAAAAATGTTTTAGTAACAAACGGAACAGCCACTCTCAAAGTTCTTAAAGAAATCTCTCCATACATTGATGCAATGAACGTCGACCTCAAAGCCTTTACAAATGATTTTTACAAAGACTTCCTCCAGGGCGATTTTAAAATGGTAAAAGATTTTATCACCCAAGCCGTCCAGACCTGCCACGTTGAACTCACAACCCTGATTATCCCAGGCCAAAACGACACCCCGGAAGAAATGCGTGAATTATCCACTTGGGTTTCAACTCTCCAAACGAAATCCAACAAAAAAATCCCCCTTCACATCACAAGATTTTTCCCGGCATTTAATTATACAACCAGCGAACCAACACCGGTTAGTACAATTATGACTTTAGTTGAAGTTGCTAAGGAAAAACTGGAATATGTTTTTGCGGGGAATGTGTAATTGCTTTTTTTGATAATTTGACATAATTATAAATCTTTAATAAAATTACATGATCATCAGTCAGATGATAAAAAAATATGGGAGTAATAAAATGAAAAAGTTATTTTTATCAGTATCTTTGTGTTTGTTTTGTTTTGGAGCACTTTTTGCAGGTGGACTTGAAAACAAAAATGCAATCGGAGTTTATGTAGTTGGTGCAGAAAGACCAATCTGTGGAATTCAATATGAACGTCGTTTTAATGATTTCATAGGAATGAAATTCGGTACCTTTGCTTTTTATAATAAGGATAGCGAAGAAAATCCTTTTGATTTGAGCTTTACGTTAGAAACAGATTTTACCCTTTTCCAGAGTGAATGGAAGGACAAAATAGCATCAAGACTTTTTGTTTTCTGTATGGTTGGTTATGAAACATTTTATGGACGTGAGATTGTTTATGATAATGGTCCACAAATAAAATCAGAAAAATTCCATAATAATGCAATTGTAAATGCCGGATTTGGTTTTGATTTTATTTTCTTTGGTCATCTTTCAGTTCCTATTCAATTTGGTTTTATGGGATACTTTCCTGATGATGCCTCTGTAGGTTTTAGCGGGGGAATTGCCTTACGTTACAGCTGGTAAGATAAATAGAAATGGAAAATAAAGTAGATTTGTCCGATTTAAAATGCAGTTATCCTGACTGCTGCTTTATGGTGGCTAAAAATTGGTTTCGTTACAGAGCCGGTGCCTTGATAGTAGAAGACGGAAAACTTCTTGTGATTAAGACAAAAAGTGTTCCGTACTATTATACTATTGGCGGTGGTGTTCATATGGGTGAAAGCGCAGAACAGTGTGTTCTTCGTGAGGTTCTGGAAGAAACCGGTGTCCCATATGAAATAGATCATCTTGCAGTAATCTGTGAGAATTTTTTTATCGGATCAGAAGATATAATCAAGGATTATACCTGCCATGTAATTGAATTTTACTTCCTGATGAAACCACGCGGTATTCATAATATTACTGCAGAAAGCTATGGCTGGAATAAAGACCGCGAAGAAGTATCATGGATTTCTCTGGAAGAACTTTCTAAAACAGATTTACGGCCAGGATTTCTTCGCAACCGCATGCCTGAAATATTGAATTCAAACACTCTTATTCATATCGTAAACGATGACAGAAAAAAGGATAAATAATCAGCATTTATTTTATTGAGCAGAAAATCTTTTAAGCTTACGCTCAGCTATGAAAAACTCGTCATATTTCAAATTGATTCCGCTTTGAGTCTGAATTATACTGATAACTGTTCCGGGACAAAAAAATGCGCTCAATGTTATATGAGCAAAGGAGAATCAATATGACAAAAAATTATTATAACATTAATGAACTGGCTGTAATTTCAGGTTTCACAACTCGTTCTCTCAGAAACTTTATTTCGATGGGACATCTTAAGGGTGAAAAAATTGATGGAATCTGGCAGTTTACACCTGAAGAAATAGACGCGTTTCTTTCAAATCCAAATGTTGTTCCCGGTATAAAATCAAAGGCAAATGCTGTTGTTTATGATTTTATGGCAGATACAGAAAAGAAAACAAATAAAATCTGTTCAATTCTGGATTTTGTAATGAAAGATGATGAATCGGCTGAACTTTCCGAATACTTTTGCAACGTGATGAACAATTGTGCGGATGCAGTTTTAAAATATGAAAAGCATGGGAAAAACACCCGCATTATCATTTCCGGACCTGAAGATTTTGTTATGGATTCGATAAACGGATGGTATAAAAAATAAAATCTTCAGGTAAAAAAAAGCAGAGACTTATGAAGCGGTCTTTCTTGCAGGCAGTTTTTTGTTACCAGTTTTTTACAAGAAGACCGTCTCCGTCTTTTGCGGTTCCTGCTGCAATTATTATCCATTCAACAAGTGCCCAGATTGCTACAGCCATTACTAAAATTATGAACGGAAATACTGTACCCATTAATAAAAATGCGGCACGTTCAGATGCTGCGGGATTATTAACGTATGTGTTGCTTATTGTTAGTACTGTTCTGAGGAATCCTGCAATATAAATGACCCAGGCTATAATACAAAGTGAAAGCTGAGCTATAGCGCGTCCATAACGCTTTAAATAAAAGTTATGAATTCCTAACGATCCTACGAATATTCCAAGAAGCACTGCTGCAAGACGGCTTTTCTTTGAGATTTCTTCAGATTCAGGAGCTGATGTCTGAGTCTGTGTTCCAACCGAAAGTGTTTCCTGACCTTTTAGCTGTTCAATCTTTTCTCCGCAGAACTGACAGAATGCTGCTCCTTCGGTAACTTCTTTTCCACATTTTGTGCAAAACATTTTATTCCTCCTTTACAAAAATAATGTCAATAATTCTTAACAATTTTCAATATAACATTTTTATTGCAAATAGAAAAGATAAAGGGCCCCGCGACTGGTTTTCTGCCGGTCCGGAGCCCCTTGTTTTTTAGCGCTGTCTTTGTCTGACATGGGAACATTGGTTTCTTTGTGAAAGTCGCAGGTCATTTCAAAAAGCTCATCAAGGTCTTCTTCCCGGCACTGATGTAAGTGACCGTCAATGCTTGTGGCAGAGGCAGGTTGCAGCGGCTTTGGATTATCATAAGCAAACATATTTTTTTTGATTGAAAGCTTTGGGAGGTGCGGGGAGGCAGAACTTTTCTCTGCTGTTTTCTTGATAAAAAATTCTGCCAGCTCATATTTCATGTTTATGCCATGCTTTCCATCCAGAAAACCGTGCTCGTCAGAAAGCTTATATGCATTCTCCATTTCTTCAGAAGTTGCATCATCAGCTGTCCAAATCCAAACAGGGAACGGACTCTGTGAATAACAGATAATAAGACGCTTGTGGTCGCTTAAAAGAAGCTCGCAGTTTTGCGCCATAATTCGTGTCAGTACAAAAAAAGTATACTTATCAGCCTCTAAGATTTTATAATCTCGTTCATCAACAAAATTATCCATAACAGTCCTCCTTTTCTATTCCCTGCGCTGCCTTGTAACCTCGTACATCATAATTGATGCAGCACAACCTACATTAAAGGAAGTTGCATAGGATTTTTCATCCATTGGAATTGTACAAAGAACATCGCAG
>JAILKS010000034.1 GCA_024693715.1 Treponema sp.
TATTTCTTATCAGTGTTTAAAGAAAATAATGCTGCTAAGAAATAATATGCAAATAAAGGAATAAATATATTATGAAAAAAATTAATACTTTAAAATTTTTAATTTTAACTACTGCATTAATTGGATTAATTTCATGCCAAAATTCAATTAATCAAACAGACATTGATAAGCCTGTTGATTTTCTTAAAAACACAAAAGTTGTCCTTACAAGTCAACATAATTTCAATCCGGATAATCCCGAGTTAACTCAGGAATTTACAACAAAAAGTGGAAAGCATATTCTCATTTATAAGCTTGGAAAAGCAGAAAATTATCTGCTGGAAACATTCATTAATCCTGTTATGAAAACCGATTTAATAAAAAATTTATCTATAGACCACGGACAGATAACTTCTCAGGCTGTAACAGAAAGCATCCGTAACTCAATAAGCAAAACAAATTCGGTAACTGTAACAAATTCAACAAGTGAATCTTCTACAAAACTCAAAATTGCCGACAACACTTCATTTTCATGGGATAATATAAAAAATGCCTTTGTAGGTTTCTTTACAGATTCTGAAATGACAGGAACTCCTCTTGATACAATAAAACAGATTGCAAAATTTGCCAGTCTTGAAACAAAAACAACAGAACAGTCTACATCTGTAACACAGGCAAGAACGGAATTATTTGAAAATGAGTATGGAGTTACAAACACAATTTCAGAATTCTCAAATCTTCATATAGAACTTGATGAAAAGCAGCTGGAAAACAATAAATATTACACACTAGGCGCAATTGGAAATTTTGATTTATTTCAGATAATTGAAGTCGATTGTAAAACGAATGAAACAATAACATATTTTATAGGTAATTTAAATACAAAATCAATTAGAGAACAAATATTAAGTAATTCACAAGTTGAATTTCTTTATCCATCCGATTACGAATTTAAAACTGTAAGTGAATTTGATATTGATTTAACAAAAGATCTTGGTGACGGAACTGAAGAAAATCCATTTAAAATCTATAACGAAACTGATTTTATAAAAATAAAATCAAACTTAAATGCGTTTTTTGAAATAGAAAATGACATCGATTTTAATAATGCTGTTTTTAAGAAATTCGGTGATTTCAACGGTTCTTTAGACGGAAAATTCCATACACTTAAAAACATGAAATTTAAAGATGGAAGTAAAACGAGCCTTTTCTACGAAAACAAAGGAACAATTAAAAATTTAAAAATTTCAAATTATTCCGTAATTCATGAAGGAGATGGAGCCTGCTTATGTTATATAAATAACAAAAATGGTAAAATTTCAAACATAATAATAGAAAACGGTAATTATGATATTACAAAAAAATTACAAAAGGATGGCTATAATTATGGAATCTGCTGGAAAAATAACGGCATAATTGAAAATGCCATTGTAAGAAATACAACCTTTAAATTTAATCTTAATTTACTTAGTGCATGGTATATAAATCACAATGCAGGTCTTGTAAGAAAAAATTATGGAACAATGATTAATGTCGCTTCATTAAATAATAACTTCTTCAACGGTTATGGCTGGTGTGTCGCAACAGATAAAGAAACAGCCCAATCTGCACTTGTAGAATTTAATTATGGTTCAATTACAAATGCAATCAGTGCAGAACATAAAGCATCTTGTGCATCCGGAGCTGATAAGATCAATGAATTTAAAGATCCTAGATTCTGTAAAACTGTTATGGAAAACAATGGAGAACTTTCAAACGTTTCCTATTCAGAAAGTGCACTGTATTCCGCTATTATAGCAAACTGTAATATTATAAACAATGAACATTTCTGCGCAGACTCTAACGGATTTTTAACTCTTAAAGCTTTTAAAGACAACGAAAATTAAGTAAATACTTAGTATTTTCTTATCAGTATTTAAATTCATAAATACTGATAAGAAATAAAATTAAAATAAAGTAGGAAAAAAATGAATAAAATTTTTATTAAAATATAAGTAACCATAATACTTACACTCACAAGTCTTTTTATCGGATGCACAAGCAATATCAATACTGGTGATGGAACTGTCTACAATCCTCCTCTTACAATAGAAGCCATAACAGACGGTCAGATTACTTTTACAAATCTGAATGAAATAAAAAATCTTAAATACAAATTAAATAACGGAAAACTTATTAAAGCTACAAATTCAGGAATTTCTGTTAAACAAAATGATAAAGTTTATTTCTTTACAGAAGGAAATAATGGTCCATCTTGGTATCATTTTACTATTAACTGTTCTTCTGATTGTTATGTTTACGGAAAAGTAATGAGTCTTTTATGCAAAAATTATCAGACGAAACGAGAAATTACCACAGAACATGAATTTTATGAACTCTTTTATAATAACATTCACATAAAAAATCATCCGGATAAAGATATCTTCCTTCCTGCTACTAAACTTGCAGATTGGTGCTACACATCAATGTTCTCAGGCTGTTCATCACTAACCCAAGCACCACAACTTCCTGCAACTAATCTTGAAGAAAGTTGTTACAGCTTTATGTTTCGGAACTGTTATTCTTTAACCAAGGCTCCAGTTCTTCCTGCAAAAACTCTCACACAGAACTGCTACGAAAATATGTTTGATTACTGTTCATCACTTAATGAAGTAACTTGCCTTGCAACAAATATTTCTGCAGGAGATTGTACTACTAACTGGCTGGGTGAAGTTGCTTCTTCCGGAACTTTTAAAAAAGCATCCGGTATTAACTGGCCACGTGGAGCAGACGGTATTCCAGGAAACTGGAATATAATCCAACTGGACTATAACTAAATAAAATAATCTGTTTTTAAGAAAAACAATTTTATTTTACAACTACTTAAACCAGATCCCCTGTTCTGCCCTTACCTTTTGGATAAGTTCATTATCTTTTTCAAGATAATAAATCAAGTCCCAGTGCCAGTCTAATTCAAGCGGAGGAAATAAGGGGGGACGTGGTGGTTTCCGTTTTGCATTCTGTTCTTTTACAAGCTGCATTAATGCTTCAAAATCATTTTTATCTGCAAGCTTTGTAAGATACGGCTGACTATCTGTTACTAAAATTGTCTTGTCTTCATTAAAAATATAATCATCCGGATTAAACTTTCGTGGTGCAACAATATTTCTTATTCTTGTGCTTCTTCCTGTAGTACACGAGTAATTATTTGCGGCACTGTATAAATGTCTGTAAATATAATATTCAAAATCATCATATCTGAACCACGCAATCTTATTATCATATGGCATCAGAGTTTTCCAGTAACGGATATTAAAAATCTTTTCTCCATGAATAATAAAAGCGCCGATATTTTCATCTATTTTCTGTTCACAAACCTTAATCCCTTCTGAACCGGCAGTCCCCCGCCATATTCCGTCATATTCATTTTCTGCTTTTACATTAAATTCCGAATTCTCTGGTACAAGTACTTTTTCTTTTATAAAAAAATTCAAATACATCTTATCACCGATAATGGCAACAGGAATGTAATTTATGTTTCGTTTAGAATAATTCATTTTTATTTCATAAGCATTGATTTGTTCATCCTTCGAAATATTATTCACTTCAAAGGTAATATGCTCTGCAGTTTTATGAGTAGCATCATTTCTTATTCGTTTTTCAAGTTTACTCTTCTCTTCACTTTCTGCAGCCCTGTCAAAATACCAGCCGTAAAATTCCTTTAATACGATCGTAATCTGAGGTTTTTCATCTTCTGTCTGTTCAAAAAATACAAATCGGTCATTTCCTTCCCAAAGTCCTAAAAGTGAATCAGGAATTTCAATTGCGCCAAGAGAATAAAAAATTATAAACAGTAAAGAAAGAAAAAATCCTTTTTTCATAAGTAGAATATCGGCATTTTTTGCGATATAATTAAGTGTATGACTTATTTAGGAAAACTCGGTGAACTTACATTAAAAGGTTCTAACAAACAGGAATTCGAAAATCTTCTTATAAAAAATACAAAAAAATGTCTCGAAGGTAAAAATGTCAAAATCAAGCTTATTGCCGGTCGTCTTTACATTGACTGCGAAAAAGAAGACTGTCAGTCAGTAGAATTTACTTTAAATCATCTTTTGGGCATTACAGGCTGGGCGTTAACCTCTACCTGTGATAATGATATTGAACAGATTAAAAAAACTGTTTTTGCGGTTGCACAAAAATGTGCGGAAAAGGGAGCAAAAACATTTAAAATTGAAACAAGACGTGCCTATAAACAGTTTCCTCTTAATTCCTATGAAATTAACTGTGAAACAGCCGGTGATGTAGAAAAACTTATGAAGGTAGATGTACACCACCCTGACGTTACAATTTATGTAGAAATCAGAGAAAAAACCTTCATATATTCAGATTCAAACATCGGCTGTCGTGGATTACCTGTCGGTTCAAGCTCAAAGGGTCTTCTTCTTTTAAGCGGCGGATTAGATTCTCCTGTTGCAGGTTACAGAATGCTTCGTCGCGGAATGAAAATTGAATGCTGTTATTTTCATTCATATCCCTACACTTCTGAAGAAGCAAAACAAAAGGTTGTAACTCTTGCCCAAAAACTTGCATATTACGGACTTCAGACATATTTAAATATCATTCCTTTTACAGATGTACAGATGAAAATTAAAGAAAAAGCTCCTGAAGCCTGGTCAACTTTGATGCTTCGTGTCTGCATGATGAAAACTGCAAATATTCTTGCCGGAAGATGTAACGCAAAATGCATTATTACCGGTGAAAGTGTCGGTCAGGTTGCAAGTCAGACAATTGAAAACATGACAGTTACCGAACATTTTTCTGAATTCCCCATGATGCGTCCTCTTTGCGGAATGGATAAAGAAGAAATTATCAGAACGTCAGAATTTATAGACACTTATGAAACTTCAATTCTTCCTTACGAAGACTGCTGTGTCTTATTCAGCCCGAGACATCCTGTTTTAAGAGGTACAATTGAAGATGCAGAAGCAATTTATAATGAACTCAACATCGATGATTTAATCAAAAAAGCCTATGAAGAACGGGAAATTATAAAACTTACATTCAATGGAGAACCTTGTAAAATCAGTAATTAGATATGAACGCAAATGACATTAATCAGATTTATAATTTATTAAAAGTCTCATCGGCAAATGTTAACGGATATGTTTCAGATTTCTACACTAAAGAAAAGCTTGTAGATGAAACACAAAATATAGAAATACCGGTCACAAAGGATATTCCGGTAAATGAAGCTCCAGAAAAAGATATATCGATGAATGAAAGTTCAACAAAGGATTTATCAAAAATCGACGAATTAAAGGGAAAAATCGAAAAATGCACCAGATGTCCTTTAGCAAGAGAAAGAATAAATGTAATTTGCGGTGCCGGAATAGAAACTCCTGAAGTTCTCATAATCTGTGAGATTCCTACAGTCAATGAAGTAATAGAAAACAAGCCTTTAAACAGCAGAGAGGGAATTCTTCTTGAAAAGATGATTGGAGCAATCGGTCTGAATAAAGACACAAACAGTTATATTACGACTGCAATCAAATGCCGCACACAGAATGTAAAAATAGATTATGCTCAGTACGATTCATGCAGTGCTTTCCTTTATGCACAGATACAAATATTGAAACCAAAAATGATTTTATGTCTTGGACAAATGTCATATCAAAAGCTGGTAGATAATCCACAGAATATTGACACTATTCACGGTCAGCTTCTTTCCTACAATAACATTCCTCTTATTGCAACTTACAGTCCTTCTTCACTTTTACAGAATGAAGAGCTTAAAAAACCAGCCTGGGAAGATTTAAAAACATTTAAAAAACACCTGGACAGTATTAAATGATATTCCTTCAAATTGTCTTAAATATTCCAGTCAATAAAGCTTTCACCTATTCGTATGAGCCGCCTGAAAATGAAAAAGCAGAATTGGTTCCTGAAATCGGTAAGCGTGCAGAAATAATGTTCGGTAATAAAAAAACATCCGGCTTTATCATTTCGATTAGTGAAAGTTTACCAAAAGATTGTGAAGTAGAAATCAATAAAATACGTCCGGTAAAAAGGATTATAGATAAGGAACCTTTGTTCAACGAAGAAATGATTGAAATTGCAAAATGGGTTTCTCATTACTATCTTTGTACTTTAGGCGAAGCTGTCTTTTCAATGACACCCTCTGCCAGACGTGACAGCGGTGAAGCAGGTTTTTCCTTTGATGAAGAGATTCAATATAAAAAAAACATTCTTTCAGAAGAACAGGAAAAATGCGTAAAGGAAATAAATGAAAACAAAACGAATCTTTTTCATTATCTTTACGGACCGACAGGAACCGGTAAAACAGAGGTTTTTCTTCAGCTAGCAGAACAGACTCTCAACAAAGGAAAGGGCGTAATCTATCTTGTACCGGAAATTGCATTAACTGCGCAGGTAGTAAAATCCATAAAAATGCGTTTTGGTGATACTGCGGCAATAATCCATTCAGGATTAACTCCATCGCAAAAATTAACTCAATGGCATAAAATACTGCATAAGGAAGCACGCGTCGTAATTGGTGCAAGAAGTGCCGTTTTTGCCCCCGTTCCTGATTTAGGGCTAATAATTATTGATGAAGAACACGACGGTTCATATAAATCAGGAAATAATCCGCGATATCATGCAAGACAAGTTGCAATGCACAGGTGCTCAATGCTTAAAATTCCTTTATTGATGGGAAGTGCAACTCCTTCTGTAGAAGCATGGTATATGATGCAGAAAAATACTCTTATAAAGCATACACTTACAAAAAGGCTTGCAGGCGGTGATTTTCCTAAAATAAAATGCATCAACTTAAACAATTTTGAAAACTCCGGCTGCATTTCAAAGCCTCTTGAGCAGGAACTGAACAATGTTCTTTTGAAAAAACGACAGGCAATTTTGTTTTTAAATCGTCGTGGCTTTACACATTTTTTCAGATGCAATTCATGCGGATTTGAGCTTAAATGCAAAAACTGTTCAATTCCGATGACATATCATAAAAAAGAAAACCGTCTGCGTTGTCATTACTGCAACTATCAGGAAGTTCCACCGCAGATTTGTCCTCAATGCAGTTCAGTTGAAATAGGAAGTTCAGGTTTCGGTACAGAATTTATTGAAGCTGAAACAAAGGCAAAATTTCCAAATGCAAAAGTTACAAGAATTGATACAGATGTAATGAAAAACAAGGAAGAGCTCTTACAGACACTTGAAGATTTTAAGAATGGTAAGGGTGATATTCTTTTAGGAACTCAAATGATTGCAAAGGGCTTAAATTTCAAAAACCTTGAACTTGTCGGTGTAATTCTTGCAGATTCCTCTCTGCATATGCCAGATTTCCGTGCTGCAGAACGAACCTTTTCATTAATAACACAGGTTGCGGGAAGAACTGGAAGATACTTTCCTGACGGTAAGGTTTTTATTCAAACTTATGATCCTGACAATGAAGCAATTTTTTATGCATGCAGCAACAGAATCAATGATTTTTATGGAAGCGAGCTTCAAAAACGTGAAATGCTGGATTTTCCACCGTTCACCCGATTATTAAGGATTGTTTTCAGAAGCTTCAGTAAAGAAAATGTAATTAAAACCGCAGAACAGGCAGCTGAAATATTAAAAAAAGAACGTACAAAAGGCGTTGATATAATTGGTCCGGCAGAATGCCCGATAGAAAAAATCAATTCAAATTACAGATATCAGATACTTCTAAAAGGTGAATCGATTATTCCGCTTCAGGCAATGGCACGAACACTGCTTTTCGGTTACAGGCATAATCCTGACACTTACATTGAATATGATGTAGATCCTGTTTCGCTTTTATAAATCAGATGTGTCTTCTTATACCGTCAAATTTTATATCATAAAGGAATAAACCGTTTGGAGGAGCAGTTACCCCTGCCTTAGTTCTATCTTTTGCTTCAAGAATTTTTAACATTGCATCTTCAGGTGCATTATTCTTATCAAGGTTAATTAATGTTCCGGTAAGCGTTCGAACCATCTTCCATAAAAAAGCATTTGCTTCAATTTCAAAAACAAGAAGTTCATTATCAAACAAATCCTTTTTTGTAAAAAAACTTGCTTTTTCAATATAACGACAGGTTGAAACGCTGATATCTCCACTTGCCGCGAAAGATGCACAATCAAGTTCTCCTTTTAGACAGGAAGCATATTTATTTAACCGTTCTAGATTATAATCATAATTTTTTACATACCAGACAAAACGTGAATTATATGCAGGAAGCGCATGAGATGTGCTTATAAAATATCTGTAGATTCTGCTTGTTGCACTTAATCTTGAATCAAAATTCTGCTCAACCTCTTTTGAATCTGTAATTCGGATATCTTGTGGTAAAAACGAATTCATAACCCGCGCATATTTTTCTGCAGGAATAGAATCTATCGGTGAAAAAAAATTAGCCTTTTGTGCGATTGCATGAACACCGCTGTCTGTTCGGCCGGAGCCATGAAGAGAAACCTTCTGTTTATGAATTTTAAACAGTACCTTTTCAATCTCACCCTGAACAGTTCTGCCTGCTTCATTTCCGTCTGCATCATCCTGTCGTTGATAACCGCAGAAATCTGTTCCGTCATATGAAACTGTAAGAAGAATATTTCTCATAGATTAAAAATCATCATCATTAAGTTCTTTTGAAAGCATGTCGTACAAATCACGCGCATGTTCCAAAAGAGGACCAGGTTTATTTTTTGAGGATTTTCCAAGTCCAAAGATTCTTGCAATTGCAGTTTTCGACTCACTTAATTTCTTAAGACGAAGCTGAATATCATCATGCTGACCATACTTATATTCAAGAAGACCGCATAAATAAATTACACCATCCCAACCGTAATTCTTATCCATATCCGGACCAAAATTATTTAGGGTCGAACTTTTTTCGGTTCTGCTCGTTTCATTTATTACTGCCTGCTGATAGAAGAAAAGAGCCTTTCTATAAAATACATCAGAAATATAATCATAATTATGATTACTGCACCGTTGATGTATTTCCTTAGTAAGCCATGCAAGCCGCAGAGAAATAATTGCCTGCTTCATTGTCGGAAGCATATCTGCATCACAATCGTTATAAGTCATAAGTGCAAGATAATACATTGCAGCACCGTCAAAAAGTGTGCGTTCTTTTTTCAAATCAAAATATGGAAAAATATTGGAACAGCTGACTTTTCTCTGTTCACTATGATCAAAAATTCTGTCAGAAACTTCTGTCTTTTTAATTTCAGTAAAATCAGACCATAAAAAGGCGGCATAACAGTTAGGACAGCACCCTACTTCATAAATCAAAGGATAAACTTTACCGTATTTTGCAGAAGGAATATAATCTCTGTGAAGCTCATCAGAAAGATTTCCTGCATTCATTCGTCCGTTACCGCTTCGCATTATTTCTTTAGGAAAAGGTTTTTTACAAACCGGACAAATGCTTTTATCTTTCGACCAGTAAGAAAGAGATGCTTTTTTTTCAGACGAAGAATCAGATGATTTTGAAGTTGCTGCCATTCTATCCTCCTATTTTATCAACTTTTTCTATTATAACATAAGCCATAGCATAATCCTTTTCATGCGTTAAGGAAAGATGAATTATACAATCCTTACATCTTTCGTTAAACGCACACAAGGCAGTATCTTCAAGCTTCAGTTCAGGTTTACAATCCTTGTTTTTTACAACACATATGTCCTTAAGATTAAAATTGTAAATCCCTGTTCCCAATGCTTTAGAAAAGGCTTCTTTTGCGGCAAAGCGTGAAGCATAATGTTCAAGCAGAATATCCTTGCTGCAATTTTCTTTTATTTCATCTTTATTAAAAAATCGTCTTAATTTACCGGAATCTTCAATCCAGCTTTCAAAACGTTTAATATATACTAAATCAACTCCAATTCCATATATCATTGCTGTTCCTGACTCTCTGCTTCAAGTTCCTTTTTCAACACCTTGATTTTTATTGTTTCAAACGGAATATTCTTAAGTTTCAAATGAGACGGAAGCTCATAAAGAACCGGAAGTTCATATTCACCTTCTTCGGTAATCGAAGAGCAGTCAACATTAATGATATTGTTTGGAATTACAAGTTTATCCATATCGGGAATATTGCCGGTAATGTTCAAATCATAAAGATGTTCTGCATCTTCTATATATAAATCCTCCGGAAGATTTTCAAAATTAATCTGAATACCCGAAAGGATTTTTTCCGTATCTTTTGCAGAAAAATCAATCGTAACTTTATAAGGACCTTTGTTAGAAACGTTTATCATTTTATTCAGTTCCTTATAATTTACTTCAACTGTAACCTTTTTGTTCAAATCTGAAATATATACAGGTTCAGTATAAACTTTATCAATTTCATTCAGTATCGACTCTGGACCGATAACTTCTACATGCGTAGGATCTACAATTATTTCAGAAACCTCATATCCATATTCCGGGTCTCCTACAAGCGACGGCTCTATTGAAACATATTTTACATCTTTCTTTTCTACTTTGATTTTCATATATTCAGGTTTTGTCCTGATTTCAAGAGGATTATAAGAAAGAAGTGAATCATCAACCTCAAGATTTACTGGCACAACAAATTCTCCTGATTTGGAAAGAGCGTCAAGACTGACTGCAGCACGAATATCAGAAGCATGAATTAAAGATATTATTTCACTGTAAGCGCGGACAGTAACTGTAATTGATTTATCTATTGTTGAGACAGGCATAACCGAGCCGTTTGATTGAACTTCAAGAGGAATGACAAAAGATTTTTTTTCAAGCAGGGTTGCACGGTGAACGACAAATAAAATAACAGCGGCACCGATACATATCAATTTTGCAATCCAGTTATTCAGGAGAGAGTCAAGAAACTTGTGTTTGGTCTTCAATTGATTCCTCCGTATTTTTAGATTCTGAATTAATATTTAAAAGATTTTCCAGTATTTTACGAACTTCTTCTATACTTAAATCATAATTAAGATTTGAATCATAGGCCAGACTTAAAGCACCTGTTTCCTCTGAGACAACTAAAACTACTGCATCTGACTGTTCCGAAAGACCTAATGCGGCACGATGTCGTGTACCGAAAGTTTTCCGGATATTATAATCTTCACTTAACGGTAAAAAACATCCTGCGGCAAGAAGCTTACCTCCCTGTAAAAAACAGGCTCCGTCATGAAGCGGTGTATCATGACCAAAAATCGTTACAAGAAGACTTGATGTAACATCTGCATTAAGCTTTGTACCTGTCTGCATGATATTTTCAAGCTTTGTATGACGAAGAAAAACAGCAAGCATTCCTCTTCTTTGAGTTGAAAGCATATCTGCTGCCGTTAAAACTGAATCTATATAAGTATCTTTTGAACGGTTACCAAATGCAAACCATTGATTTTGACCGATGCGTATAAAAAGCTTTCTGATTTCCGGTTGAAAGATTACCGCAAAAGCAATTACAAGTCCGGGAGCTACAATCCTCAAAATCCAAAGAATTGTGTTCAGTTGTAAAAACGCTGCAATTGCATACGCTATCAAAACAATCAAGGCAGATTTTAAAATCTGAAGACTGTTTGATTTCGACATGAAATCGTAAGTTTTATATAAAAGGAATGCTAAAACTCCAATATCGAGAACAGGAACAATCAAATTATATATGTATAAAAATTTATTAAAAATTTCCATTTCTTATATTATAACACATAAAACTAACTAAGAACAGTTTTTATGACGTTCAAAGCATCTAAAGTTTCCTTTACATCATGTACCCGTACAAGAGTGCATCCTTTTAATATTGAAAGAATATTGGCAGTTAAAGTTCCCGCAAGTCTTTCGTTTACCGGACGTCCTGTTATATGTCCTATGCAGCTTTTTCTTGAAAGAGCCATCAAAACAGGATATCTTCCTTTTCCTAATTTTTCTGCATTTTTTATAAGACAGATATTTTCATCTGCATTTTTATTAAAACCGATTCCGGGATCCAAAATGATTTTTCCTGCAGATATTCCATTTTTCAGGGCGAATTTTATTTTACTGTCAAAAAAAGCATTCGTAGATTTTATATCCTTTCCCTGATTATTCATGATGATTACAGAAAGTGAATTTTTTGAAGCGATTTTTATTGATTCAGGACTGTACTCAAAAGCAGAAACATCATTAAAAATATCAATTCCTTCTTTTACCGCCGCCTCAAGAACTTCAGCCTTACGTGTATCGATTGAAATAGGAATATCAGATACCTTTCGTATTTTCGCAATCAAAGGAACAACACGTTCGATTTCTTCTTCATAAGAAACATCCTCAAAACCCGGACGAGTAGATTCACCGCCAATATCAAGAATATCTGCCCCATCTTCGATAAGCTTCATTGCTTTTTCATAAGAACCACGGCTTTGTTCATAAAAGGAATCGGGAGTTGCATTTAAAATTCCCATTATAAATGCGGCTCTTTCGGTAGAAATTATTTTTTTTCCAGTCTGTAGTTTTATCATTTTGATATTTCCTTTATTGCACGAATTATGTCATTTACCGATAAACCTGCTTCTTCAAGAATCTGCTTTCTGTTACCATGTTCATAAAACTGATTATTAAATGCAAGAATTTTAACATTAAAAAAATTATTTTTATTCAACAGTAACGAAAGATATTCACTTATACCGCCGATTTTTACACCATCCTCTACGAAAATAATTCCTTTATAATCTGATGTAAGCTTAAAAAAATATTTTTCATCAAACGGTTTAATAAACCTCAGAAGATATATATCACACACTGCATCTGATTGAGAAACGGCTCTTTTTACTTCAGCATACATTCCACCAGTACTGACAATTAATATTTTTTTCTTTGAAGATTTTTTTTCCGAATTGATTAATATTCCTCTACCCTTTACAAATTCAAGCTGACGGTCAGAAAGCTCCTGCGGACATGAAAGCTTCGGATATCGTATTGCAACAGCACTGTCAGATTTCAAGGCATATTTAAAGCAGTAATACAAATCTTTTGATGTAGAAGGACTCAAAATCTGAATGTCAGGAATCGGTAAAAATAAAGAAATGTCAAAAATGCCCTGATGTGTTACACCGTCATTCGGTACGGCTCCTGCTCTATCAAGCATAAAAATAACATGGGCTTTTTGTAAAACTACATCATGAATTATCTGATCGACTGCACGCTGAATAAACGTTGAATAAATGCAGACTACCGGTATCAGACCGCCTGCTGCAAGTCCTCCGGCAAAAGTAACTGCATGTTCTTCGGCAATTCCTACATCAAAAAATCTGTCTGGAAACTTTTTTGAAAAATAAGCAAGCCCCGTTCCTTTAGACATTGCTGCAGTAATTCCAACGATTTTATTATTTTGTTCAGCTTCATTTACAATTATATTGCTGAATTCTTCGGTAAAGCTCAACGGTTCAAAATTATCTACTTTACCGTCACTTGTCTGAAATGGTCCTATTCCATGAAAGATTTCAGGATTATTTTCTGCAGGACTATAACCCTTTCCTTTTTTAGTAACAACATGAACTACAACTGGTCTATGAAGCTTCTGAACCTTCTTAAAAACCTTTTCCATACTCAGTTCATTATGTCCGTCAAGAGGACCAACATATTCAAATCCTAAGTCAGTAAAAAGATTGTTTGTTAACAAAAGACCTTTCAACGAGCGTTTGAATCTGAAAATAAATTTTTCAAGACGGGGTCCTAAGTATGGTATTTTATCGATAATTTTATCTACCCTATATCTGAAGGACTGATATCGCGGCGACATTGAAAGACGGCTTAAATATCTTGATATAGAACCAGTATTATGATCTATTGACATCTGATTATCATTTAAAACTACAATCAGATTTTTACAAAGCTGTCCTGCATGTGAAAGTCCTTCAAAAGCCATGCCGCCTGTAAGCGCTCCGTCACCTATTACCGCAATTACCTTATGATTATTGTTATTCAAATTCCAGGCAGTTAAAAGTCCAAGTGCAGAGGAAATTGATGTTGAAGAATGTCCATTGATAAAAAAATCGTGTTTACTTTCATTTGTATTTGTAAAACCGGAAATTCCATCCTTTGTTCTTAAGGTATCAAATGAATTATAACGACCGGTTAGAAGCTTATGCGCATAACACTGATGACTTACATCCCAGATAATAGCATCATCAGGACTTTCAAAAACACGATGAAGAGCGATTGTCAGTTCAACAACACCTAAATTACTTGCAAGATGTCCACCGTTTTTTGCTACTGTCTGTATGATTTTTTCACGTATTTGTGAAGCAAGAAGCTTTAATTCTTTTTGAGACAATTGTTTTATATCTGAAGGTGAAGATATATTTTCCAGCATTTTATATATTCAATCTCTACATATAATATAACAGATTTTTACAAAAAAGATAATATAAAAAAAGACCGCGAAATATCGCGGTCTATCTGAAACACAAGCGTTCGACCTAAAAACTACTTGCTCTTATGTCGATTACGTCTAAGCATCTTCTTTCGCTTATGTGTCGCCATCTTCTGGCGCTTTCTTTTCTTACCACAAGGCACGATGGCACTCCTACTTTATAAAGTCTAGTTATTATTACAAAAAAAGAGGATTATGTCAATACAGATTTAGTCAGAGCAGCTTTTATTGAATCTATATCTTTTTCCACTCCTGTATATGGAATAACAACACTGCCAGGAATATCACGGATATAAGTATACTGTTTTTTTGCATATTTACAGCTGTCGTGCTTTATTGCATGAATTATCTGTTCTTTATCCTCATATTTAAACCATTCACTGTAACCGATTGCTTTAAAGCCAGGACAATCTTTTGAATATCCCTCGTTCAACAGTGATTTTATTTCTTCTTCAAGTCCAGCCTCTATCATCAAATCAACACGCTGTTTAATTCTTTCATAAAGCAAATCTCTTGGCGGCTCTAAAACAATAAAAGTAAAATCATATTCATCACGGAATCTGTTTTCAACCTGATAACTTGTTCGTGTTTTTCCGCCAGAATAATAAATCTCAAGTGCCCGGCAGATTCGATATGAATCATTGACATGTATTTTTTCTGCACTTTCAGAATCAATTTCCTTAAGCTTTTCATAAAGTGCACGGTTACCAAGTTTTTTTAATTGCTGCTGAATTTCCTTTCTTAATTCTTCATCACAAACAGGAGTCGGAGGAACTCCATAAAGAAAGTTTCTTATATAAAAACCTGTTCCTCCACATATTACAGGAGTTTTTCCTTTTTCAAATATTTCACTGCATGCTTTATCTGCCAGTGAAACAAAATCGCTGACATTAAACTGTTTGTCTATCGTTAAAATATCAATAAGATGATGAGGCAGTTCTTTTAAAAGCTCTTTATCAGGCTTTGCAGTACCTATATCCATTCCCTTATAAACTGATTGAGAATCTGCGCTTATTATTTCCGCATTTAAAATAAAATGACTGCCTGATCTGGAAAATAATTCCCGGGTCAAAGCAGTCTTTCCTGAAGCGGTAGGTGCAAAAATTACAACTACCGGAATTTTATTTTTTGTCTTCAATACGGTATTTTACGCTTTTTGTAAAAAGCTGTCGTGCTGCAACACAAACAACCTTACCATAATTCTGATTAATTTCAGGATCATCAACTTTAGCCATCTGATAAGCACGTCGGCTTGCAGCTACAGTGATTTCATAAATATTATCATCAAATTCAACCAATTGTTCCAATGGGAATATCATTTAAAATTACTCCTTAAATTACATTTTATAATTATCTTCTTTTTATGTCAATTACTGCATAAACTATTCCATTTTCTGAAAAATCAATTTATAATGGAAGTTAAAGGATTTACTTAATTATGAATAATAAAGAATTAATTGAAAGCGGAAACGCATGTCTCGGTATTGAATTTGGATCAACACGAATTAAAGCAGTGTTAATAAACGAAAACTATGAACCTGTCGCTAACGGTTCGTATACCTGGGAAAACTCTCTTGAAAACGGAATATGGACCTATCCCCTGTCGCAGATTCACGAGGGATTACAGGCTTGTTATAAAGATTTAAAAAATGATGTAAAAACCAAATATGACGTTAAATTAACGAAATTTAAATGTGCAGGTATTTCTGCAATGATGCACGGATATCTTGCTTTTGATAAAAATGAAAATCTTCTTGTACCGTTCAGAACATGGCGAAATACAATCACAGGTGAAGCTTCAGAAAAGCTTTCCAAACTGTTCAATTTCCCGGTACCCGAAAGATGGTCAATATCACATTTATATCAGGCTATCTTAAATAAAGAAGAACATGTTGCACAAATCCAGAATGTATATACTCTGGCAGCATACATTCATTATATGCTTACCGGCGAAAAAGTTATCGGTGTCGGTGATGCTTCCGGAATGTTCCCTATCGAGCTTTCCGGTGATAAAACAAATGCATTCTATAACGAAAAGATGGTAAAAGAATTTGAAAAATTACCTGAAGTTTCAAAATTCAATTTCAAGCTTTCATCGCTTTTTCCAAAGGTTCTCGTGGCTGGAGAAAATGCCGGAATGCTCACTGAAAAAGGAGCTGCATTTCTTGACCCTGAAGGCGATCTTGAAAAAGGAATTCCATTCTGTCCTCCTGAAGGTGATGCGGGAACTGGTATGGCTGCTACAAATTCTGTTAATCCAAAAACAGGAAATATTTCTGCGGGAACTTCGGTATTCAGCATGGTTGTTCTGGAAAAAGACCTTAAAAATGTTTATCCGGGAATAATTGATATTGTAACAACTCCTGATGGATATCCTGTTGCGATGGTACACTGTAATAACTGTACCGGTGAACATAATTACTGGATGAATTTCTTCAAAGAAATTATTGATACTATGTGTCCTGATAATAAAATTGAAATTGGAAAATATTATGACACACTCATAACAGAATCGCTTAAGGCAGACAAGGATTGCGGCGGTCTTCTTGCTTACAATTATCTTTCGGGTGAAACAATCACAGGTTTTACTTCCGGAAGACCTTTATTTGTCCGTGCTGAAAACGCAAAGCTTACAGTTGCAAATTTCATGCGTACTCAAATGTTTGCATCTCTTGGTTCATTACGTGCAGGAATGAATATTCTTTATGATAAGGAAAATGTTCCGGTACAAAGCATGACTGGAGCCGGCGGTTATTTCAAAACAGAAGCAGGATTAAAATATATGGCTGCAGCAATGAAAACAAGCGTAAGTGCAATGGAAACAGCCGGTGAAGGCGGTCCATGGGGTATGGCAGTTTTAGCAGCATATTCTTCCGGTAAAAAAGGATTGAAATTAGGAGATTTCCTGGAAAAGGAAGTCTTCAAGAATTGCAAAAAAACAACTTCAAATCCAGATAAAGCCCTTGAAGAAAGCTTTAATATTTTCTTCGAAAGATATATGAAAGGTCTTGCAATTGAAAAAGCAGCGGTAGATAATATCTAAAAAAAGAGGAATTATATGACCTACGAAACAATACGACAACAGGCTTATGAAGCAAACATGAAAATACCTGAAAATCATCTTGCTCTTTATACATGGGGAAATGTTTCTGCATTTGATAAAGACAAGGGTGTCTTTGCCATTAAACCAAGCGGGGTTCCATATCCTGAACTTACACCTCAATCTATGGTAATCATAGATCTTGATGGTAATAAAGTAGACGGCAATCTTAATCCGTCAAGTGACACCCCTACTCATGCGATTTTATATAAAAAATTCGGTATAGAACAGAATGCATCTATCGGTGGAATTATACATACTCATTCAACGTTTGCAGTAAGCTGGGCACAGGCTGTAAAACCGGTTCCTCTTTTCGGAACAACTCATGCAGATCATATTCAAAAAGCAATTCCTTGTACTCCTTATCTTTCAAAACAGGCTGTTGAATCTGATTACGAAAAAGAAACAGGACTTTTAATCGTAAAGCATTTTGATGAACTTAAACTTAATCCGAATGAAATTAATATGGTTTTATGTGGAGGACATGGTCCTTTTGCATGGGGTTCATCGGCAGATAAAGCAGTTTACAATGGAACAGTTCTTGAAGAAATCTGCAAAATGGCATTAAACACGCTTACTTTAAATCCAAATGCATCTCCATTGCCGGAATATATTGTAAACAAGCATTATCTTAGAAAACACGGTCCGAACGCTTACTACGGTCAAAAATAGATTAACGTTTAATTTTTCTTATCATATAAACGACAAGATTTGTTTGCATATGTCATAAAAAACGGGAGGATTACATTTGCAAAGAAGTTATTCTACATCTGCTCTGATAGTATCGATAAAGGAACAGACAGAAAAAAACTGCAGTGTTACTCTCCTCACAGAAAAATCAGGAATTGTATATGTAACTTTATATGGCGGACATAAAAGCAGATTGCGTTCCCTGATTAATCAATGGAACAGCGGAACTATATGGCTTTATACAAATCCTGAAAAGAATCAGACAAAAATAAATGATTTTGAAGTCAAGAACTATCATTCCTCGTTTACCGAAAATCTTTTTAAATTATTTGCTGCAAATCTTGTCTGTGAAATTGCAATAAAAACAAAATGTGCAGGAAGCTTTCAAAAATGCTTTAAATTAATCACAGGTTTTCTGGATGGCATGGAGCTTTGCAACGAAGAACAGGCAAAGGTAGGCTTAATCCGTTTTTTATGGAGATATATTGAACTGATGGGTGTACTTCCTGACGCCTCCTGCTGCAGTGACTGCGGTAAATCTTTTCTTTCCAGGCAGTTTACAGTGCATGGAATTTCATACTATAATAATTTTACAAATAGTTTTATCTGCAGCGATTGTTACAATAATCTTGATTCTGAAGGTAAAAAACTCAATTTTTTCAAGATTAAACAGGAAGCTTTAATTTATCTATCAGCTGTTTCTGTTTTACAGCCTGCAGAAGTACGAAAACTGCAGATAGATAAGGAAGCATACGACCAGATAAAGCAGATTATTTTTATTTTATTGGAAAAAAACATTGAATCAAAATTAAACTCAATTGAAACTGGGGTGGGAATTTTATAAACAAATAAAATCAAGGAAACAGAATTGGAAAATTGGAATAAACAAAAATTAGAAAGTTCAGATATTTTAAATCTTTGCGAAAAATATAATTTTTTAAAAAAGTTTCAGAACAATCAGACTTTAAGCAGAATCTTTTCATCCATTCTTCTTCGTAAAAATATTACCGAAGGAAAAGACATTCTTTACTATATCGAAGAAGATTTGCGGTTCCAGCATAATCCATTTTTAATTACAGGAATGGAAGATGCAGTTGACAGAATTATAAGCGCTCAGGAAGAGAATGAAAACATCCTTATTTTCGGAGACAGTGATGTTGATGGGATTTCAAGCACAGCAATTCTTTATAATCAGCTTAAAAGGATGAATATAAACGTACAATGGCGGCTTCCGACACAAGAAGATGAAGAAGAATGCTTTGGACTTTCAAAAAAAGCGGTGGAATACTGCTACAACAATGATATAAGCTTAATAATTACAGTTGACTGCGGAATTTCAAATCTGGAAGCGACAGCCTTTGCTAATCAGCTTGGAATCGATGTAATAATTACAGATCATCATAATCCACAGGAAGTTTTACCGGATGCAATTGCTGTAATAAATCCGAAGCATCCGCAGTCACTTTATCCCTATCATCTTATCTGTGGTGCGGCAGTTTCTTATAAGCTTGTCAGTGCACTACGCTTTGCTCAGACAGATTTTTATAACGCAGAAATATGCTTTTTAAATATCAGTGAAAACAAAGAAGAAAAATGCTATGAAATTAACTGTGCAAAAATCAAGAATCTTGTAAAAATCAAAGAGCTGAACGAAAAAATTTATCCTGAAAAAACTTCAATATATGATTTAAAGACAATAAATTTCATTCAGAATCAGATTATCTATGTATGGAATGCACAGGCAACAAAAAAACTATTAAATGATATTTTTGGAAACGGTGTAGAATTCAACTTCATTGATTTTTCGAAAGAAGCAGTGATAATCCACCCGTCGTTGAATTCTATATCAACAGATGAGCTTTCTGAACTTTCCCTTATAGCAAAATATATTCCCGAAGAAAAAACAACAATCAATTCACTGATAAACCTTTATACAACTTATTGCAGAAAAAAAATTGCAGAAATTCACAAAAATCATGTTTTACAGGAAAAAGAAGATTTACAGCTTGTCGCTCTTGCAACTATGGCAGACATTATGCCTATGAAAAACGAAAACAGAATTTTTGTAAAAAACGGAATAAAATCAATAAAAGAAAATCCATGCAACGGATTAAAAGAACTTCTTGCCAAACTGCAATTAGATCCACAGACCGTAACATCAACAGATTTATCGTGGACAGTAATTCCATGCTTGAATGCAGCAGGAAGATTAAAGCAGCCTGACACAGCGCTTCAGCTTTTGCTTGAAGAAAATGCCTTTGAACGTCAGAAAATCGCAGAAAAGATTTTTGAACTCAACGAAGAACGTAAAGAGCTTGTTTCAAACAGCGTATTTAAGGTTCATGAAGATGCAATAAAAACTTTGAACAAATATCAGAATAAAATCTGTGTAGTTTCAAGCACTGAAATTCCTACCGGTCTTACTGGACTTATTGCAAACAGACTTATGACAGATTTTCAGGTTCCATCTATTGCAATTTCCGCAGAACCTTCAGAAGATAAAAAATTCAGAGGTTCAATAAGAATAAAAAAAGGGCTGGTTGCAACTGAATTTCTATCACAATTCGGTGATGATTTTTTCAGTGACGTCGGCGGTCATGATCTGGCGGCAGGCTTCAGTTTTGACAGCAATAAACTTGAATTATTCTACAAAAACATCGAACGGCTTTTACCAACCCTTGCTTCTACAAATCAAACGGAACAAAAAGAAATTAATGCAGAAATTCCACCCGAATACCTTAATCCTGAAATATTCAAAATAATAGATATTTTTGAACCGTACGGACATGAAAATCCTGAATTAATCTTTTGTTCAAATCAACTTGTACTGAATGATAAAGCACTCGTCGGAAAAAAAGAACCTTTCCATCTTAAGCTTACTTTTAATTGCGGTAACTGTAAATTTCCTGCAATGTACTGGAAGCATGGTGAAGATATAGATAAATTCCATATAAATTCACAATATAATGTAATTTTTACTTTGAACCGAAATTATTTTAAAGGAAACATAATTCCTCAAATGATTATTCAGGATATAGAAGGATGCTGATAATGAAAAAAAATATTTTATTTTTTATTCTTTTAATTTTTCTTAACTTACAGAACGTTTTCGGTGAACAACAGACTGCAAAATATATCGAAGAAGACTGTGAAGTCTATATAATTTTCAATGATGCTTTTACGCCTGGTAATCCTAACTTTGTACGAATGAGGATTGAAACACCAAAAAACATAAAATCATCACAGGAATACAACAAAACTGCAGTTTTACGGTTATTATTAAATGATAAATCTGTCGAAAAATGCAGCTTTTACAAGCCTCCAAAAACACTGCCTTCAAAAAATAAAAAATATCAGACAACAGAACTTTTAGCTGCAACAGCCGGCTCTCCTTGGTACGGAAAGGGAAATTATACTTTAAAAATCACATTCACTTTTGCAGAAAATCAGGAACGCGAAATCCTACTTCCATTAACTTACACTCCACGAAAATGGAATGAAGAGATCATCTATCTGAATGAATCAAATACAGCCATCAAAACAGACAACAGCAAACAAAGACAGCAGCAGATTGAAAAATTGAATGAAATACTTTACACACAGAATACAGAAGATGTTTTTACCTGCGAAAAATATATTTGCCCTACAACTTCAACACGTTATACATCATGGTTTGGTGACAGACGAGTATATCAATATTCAAATGGAAAATCTTCAACAAGCCTTCACTACGGAAACGACTATGGAATTCCTGAAGGCTCAGAGGTACGCGCTTGTGCAACTGGAAAAGTTGTTCTTGCCGAATGGAGAAATTCAACAGGATGGTCCATTGTTATAGAACATCTTCCGGGATTATACAGCCTTTATTATCATCTTTCAGAAATGAAGGTTAAAGAAGGTGATATGGTTTCTAAAAATGATTTGATTGCACTTTCAGGAAAAACAGGTCTTGCTACAGGTCCTCACCTGCATTGGGAAATGCGCTTGAACGGTAATGCTGTAATGCCGGAATTCTTTTTTGAAAATTATTCCTTTGAAGATATAGAATATTAAAAATTCAAATATAATTAATCAGAAGATTAAATTTCAACGCTTATTTAAACAATCCAAGAAACTCATCTTCTGTGATAACTTTGATGCCAAGCTGCTGTGCCTTCAAATTTTTAGATGAACCGCTTGATGTATCATTTGTTACAAGATAAGTAAGGTCTTTTGTAACCGATGATTTTGTCATTCCACCGTTTTTCTTTACCATTTGTTCGGCATCAGAACGTTTCATTGTATTAAGTTCACCGGTAAAGCAGAAGGATTGTCCGGATAGAATACCGTTTGCTTCACTCTGAAGCGTAATTATTCCTTCTTCAACAAGAGATTTCATTTCCTGTGCATTTTCTTTCAAACCATCAACAATTGTCTGAGCCATTATCCTGGCAAAACCATATACCGAAGCGATTCTGTCAACATCTGCATTAAGCATTGCATCAAGAGTATTAAGTCCGGATGCAACAAGCTTTTCGGCCGAGGTTTCACCAATTCCTTCAATATCAAAAGCACCGATAAACTGTGAAAGTCTTAAATTCCTGTGTGATTGAATTGAATTATAAACCTTTCGTGCACCTAAAGATTCCTTGTCCTGACCGATGCTTTCTTCATTCAAGAAATAAGGAACAAGATCTTCTTCTGTCAATTTATAAAAATCAGATATTGATTTTACCTTCTGTGTATTAAAAAGCTGGGTAATTAGGGTCTCTCCAAGATCCCTGATATCAACTACCTGCTGATATTTCAAAAGCTGATGAAGAACTCTTTTAGAACAGTTTTTGTTAGGACAATACAATCTGCTTCCGTTATCTACCAAGGGAGTATTACAAACTTCGCAAACAGATGGAAAACTCACAGGAGTTGTAGTTATATTATTTTCATAAATGACACGTTCTATTTTAGGTATTATTTCCCCGCGTTTTACAACAACAACATGACTTCCAATCTGAACCTTCAAAGCCCTCATTGTATCAGGATTTGCAAGACTTGCCCTTGAAACTTTTGTACCGTTCAGTTCAACTTCATCAAAAATAGCAACAGGTGTATAAGTTCCGCCATTTATACTCCACTCTACCTTACGTAAAACAGAAACTGCTTCTTCGAGGCTGAACTTAAATGCAATCTGTCTGTCAGGTCTGGCACGAAATGCATCATCAAGATTGATTCTTCTTTCCTTTACAACAAGACCATCAATATCATATTCAATTGAAGTTTTCCGTTCTTCCATGACCTTTGCACGGTAATCGATTACTTCTTCAGCTGAACTGCAAATCTTAAGTTTTACGGTATTAAAACCACATTTTTTAAGCCAGTTGATTTTTTCTTCCTCATCTTTAAAGAAGACTGTCCCTGTTGTATCTAAAGCATCATAAGTAATTAAAGTAAGATATTCACTACCCTCGCCGTCCTTTCTTTTCATAATACCATTTGCGGCATTTCTGCAGTTTGCTTTATCAGAAAAATGATTTTTATGAACAGCGTGAGTCATAATTACTTCACCACGGATTCCACCGGTAAAATTCAATAATTGTCCGTCAACTACAATTGAAGCTTTTACACCATCCATTTTTCTGGCATTTTTCGTAATATCATCACCGATAGTACCGTCGCCTCGTGTAACTGCACGTTTCAATTCTCCATTTTCATACTGAAGCTCAAGGGAAGCACCATCGAGTTTATATTCTACTAAATACTCATCATAAACATGCTTTTTTGCCCATTCAAGAAATTGCTCAGGATCAGCGGCTTTTTCCTGACTTCCCATAGGCATTACGTGATGGACTTTTTCATAAATGGATGTGTCTGCACCGACTTTCTGAAGGATTTTATTTTGGGGATCAAGAGCTTTTAATTCATCCCAAAGCTTGTCAAAATCAGCATCAGAAATTTCTGCCTCACCGTCATAATAACTTTTCTGATATTTTTGAATTAATGCTTCAAGTTCTTTTATTCTGTTCTTTTGAGTTAAATCATCAATATCAAACAAGTCCATAAATAATTCCTTATTTCTTTTCAAAAAGAAGTTCTGTTATCTGACGGTCAGCATCCATTCCTTTTTTTTCAAATTTAGTCTGTGTACGCCATTTTTGAGCCGGTGCAAATTTTTCATATTTATTTTTTAAGCCCTTTGTTAAGCTTAATTCTTCCAGAGCAAATTCCGCATAATCAATAATATCAGTTACAAAATAAATATAACCTTCAGGTGCAAGCTTCTGCGCCATTAAATTTGTTCTTGGTCGCTGCATCATTCTTCGTTTATGATGACGTTTTTTTGGCCATGGATCAGGAAAGAAAACATGAAATCCATTAATGCTGTTATCACCTATCATATTTTCAAGGACTTCAAGAGCATCATGTTCGATTATGTAAATATTTTTCAACTCAAGTTTTTTTATCTGACCTAAAAGCTTGCCTACTCCAGGCTTGTGAACTTCTATTCCAAGATAATTAATATCAGGATTCTCCTGGGCAATTTTTGCAGTAGCATCACCCATTCCGAAGCCTATTTCTACAATGATTGGATTCGTGTTTCCAAAAACATCAACAAAATTTATTTTTTTATTTTCGTAAGGAATACACCACGACGGATAAAGCTCATTGTAAGAGCGTTCCTGTGCAGCTGTCATTCTTCCTATTCGAAGGACATAAGTTTTTACTTCCCGTTTTATCTGGGACGAAGGTTCAAGCGGTTCGGTGTCACCCTGTTTTTCAGTTTTTTTCTGTTCGTTCATACACATCCTTATTGTATAATATATTCAGCCGGTAACAGACAGATTGCATTTTTAGCAATCCATACTGCCCTATATGAAAAAGCATTGTTATAATGCTCATAAATCTTTAATCTTGAATCAAATTCATCTGTTTTCTTTCCGAAAAAAAGAATTCGCTTATCTTCGGTATAAATACATATATTTTCTTCTGCCTGAAGTTCTGTCATTTTGAGCTTCATTTCATTATAACTAAGACCGTAAAGCTCTTTATCATACTCAACGACAAAACCAGAATCATATTCATCCTGATCCTTCTTTATTATTTTCAGCTCATAAAAACCGTTTGGAAATTCGCTGTTATTTGCAGTAACAAGATTCGAATATCCTATATAACTTTTTTCTTTTGTGCTGTATAAAAACGGTTCATCAACTGTCCATTCAAGATTTGAATCTTTATTCTTTATGGTGATAGTATCAATCTTTCGTATATCGTTTGTCGTTTCTATATAAACTGCGGCCCTTGTTTCAGGTAAATCCTTTGAATTAACATAATCAAAAACTACATAGAAAAATGAATTATCAATGTGAGTAGAAACCTGAGTACATGAACAAAAAAAAGCAGATAAAACAATCGCAAGAGAAATTAAGATTTTATTTTTCGCCACACTTTCCATATTTTTAGAAATTGAAATTTAATGTAATGACTGTAAGATCACTTGCAGAGAACTGATTTACAAGCGATTCAAATTTTACATTAACTTTTTTACACGCATCATCAAGATAAGAAAGATAATACAGACCAAGGTCGGTTCCTTCCTGACCATCCGGTAATTCACGATAGAAGTCAATAAGTGTTTTCTTTGCCGTATTTGTTGATTTGGCATTATCGATATGTTCACGAACTTCCTGGAATTCATCATCTTTGTTATAAAGTGTAATTGAAAGGCGTCCCTGTTTACCGATAGATGCAGAACCACCTCCAAGCTTCCATGAAATAAATACAAGCTCGTGCTTTCTCTGAAGCTCCTTTACAATTCTTGCCCTTACCTCAGGATCAAAAATCAAAGAATCAATATCTTCTACCCCGTTATACATGTTTCTTGCTTCTTTACGGATATTCGTATTTTCATTATTTAAAGCAAGCTCCATTACCATTACGGAAATATATTCTGCAACCTTCGATTTTTCCATGTATGAACTCAAAAGGTTTCTTATGGCAATAAACATTTCATTTGCACCGTCTGACTTATGAAACAAAGTAATAATATACCAGTTCATTAAACCAAGACGATTCATGAATTTTTCAGACATTAAAAGATATGTGTTCTTTTCTTCATCTGAATAATCCTTGTTGAGCATAATTGATTTCCAGATTGGATCAAGAATATTCTTTCTTGTCTGTTGAATAATATTTTCCTTACTTTGAAGTACAGTCCTCAACTGACGTTCACTCATTTTTGTTTTTTCATCAATAAGATGTGCCGGATACTGTCTGTTATGTTTTCTTACACATTCACACTGAATCAAGGCATTATAAACTTCACGGTCAAATTGTTTATAAAGAAGCGAATATACTACAACCTTCGAAAGATCCATTACCTCCTGTCTTGATGAAACAAATTCAGACATAGAGATTTCAATCTTCGAAATATATTCAAGAAGAATCATGCTTTGAATTGATTGTGGAGAAAATTTATTTAAAGAAATACCATATTCATCTACATTATCTGCAAGACGAAATCTAAGTAATTTTTTATTATGACTGAGAAAATTCGAAGCGCCGTCTTCAGTCAAAATAACTTTGAGCGGTAATTCAATTATAAATTTTTTGTCAGCAGAGCCCATGTTTTCCTTCTTTAAAAGTATTACATTTTTATATAATTTGTTCAATATACATTATACACAAAGCCACTTGCATTGTAAACAATTAAATAATAAACTATATGATATGAATTCTGCAAAAAAAACAATAATTGCTATTCTTAGTCTTATTCTTTTCAAAAATACATTTTTTGCAGAATCAAAACCATTAACCGGACTTGAATTATGCAATAAAACCTGGTCTTTTTTGAGTGCAAACAAATTAAAACCGGTTTCAAATGAAATTATCAGCAGTTCAGAAAATTCTTTTCCCTATAATATAGCAATAAATTATAAAAAAAAAGATTCTGACTCAAATTTACTGATAATTACCTTCAAAATGGAAGAAGCATTTGAACATCAGGATATTCTTCTTTCGGTAATAAAACATCTTTCAAAACAGGAATTTTCTTCAGAGATTTTACTGCTTTATGGAACAGAAAAGCTTTATCCTTCCTACATGACCATAAATTCTGCAGATACTTATGCTAAAAATCTTGATACAACGACTAATAACATCGTACTGAACGTAAAGCTTTCTTCATCAAAAAATGAAATACTTTGCGGGAGCAATGGAAATATATCACCAGCATGGCTATTTAAAAATCTTTATAATGCTTACAAAAGTCAGGGATTAACAAAAAATCTTCCCTCCATATACATCAGTCAGCTTTATAAATATAAATTCACAGAAAACGAAATCTTATCTGCTTTTTTGAAAAATGAAATACCGGCAGTAAATGCAAATTTCAATGCATCAGAAACTGATTCAAACACTATAAGTCTTGTAATCAACAATTTTATAGACAATTATGATGATAATAAGAATGCATCCCTCGATTATCATTCAATTATCTTTAATTTTAAAAACAAAACACTTGTAATCTCTGAATCTGCAACAGTAACTATAATAATAATACTTCTTTTCATGAACTGTGCGCTTGTTTTTATACTGGCTTATGTTTACGCAGGAATCAAAAGCAGAATTTGGAAGGATATAAAAAATGACTGGTACATTCTTCCTGTAACTTTCATCCTTACACTTGCAGGACTTTATGCGGGAAGAGGCTTCTTTATTTTATTCAACCCGGACCTTACCAGAACAAAAACTGTTTTTTCAATAGTTCTGCTCCAGATTTCCTTCGCTGCGGCCTTCAATTCAATTTTTTACTTGATTGAAATATTTTTCCATAAAAAATTATATACAGCTCATTCGATAGATTTCATCATCCTGATTATGGGCTCGTTGAATCTTATCATTTTCTGTCTTCATGACATTTCACTTTTTATGATGTTTCTGTTTGTTCTTTTAATAAACATTCTCTGCATCATAATGAAAAGAAACTGGTTCCATATTTTCATGTGGTTCATAATGTTTCTGCCCTATCTTCCTTATTTAGTACTTCTTTACAAATATACAGATTCAAATTATCTGCAGCATTTCTTAACATACGGCAAATTTGAACCGCTTACCCTGACTTTCATTTTACTTCCGCCATTTTTAATGTTCCTTAGAATTCTGACTGCGGTAAAAAAACGTTTTGAAGAAAAGCTAGTTTTTTCAATAATTATAAGCGCTTCGTATATTTTCATCGTAACCTCTGTAATCCTCTTAAATTCACTTGCATTTAAAAAGCATTCAGAAATCATACAGACTACGATTTTTCCTACAGATAATCAGGAGCTTATAAATGTTGATTATCATGATAAAAATATTTACGGTGAAAAGGTAAGAACAATAAGGATTAAATCAAAGGAAGATATAGAAGTTGTAGAAATAAAAGTTATCGGCGAAAAACAAAACCCTGTATTATATTCTGACTATGATTATGAAACCCTTACAAAAAGTTCATCGGTTTTTATTTTTCCTTCAAATCCATCAAGAAATCTTTCAGTAACCTTTGGAACAAACAATCTTGCATGTACGATACTTGTAGAAGCTTTATATAAAACAGAAAATGAAAATGAATTTCTTTCATGCAAAAAGTTAATTACAATAAAGGATAAATCATGAGTAAAATAAACAGCTGGTATATCCATGTTGACCTTGATGCATTTTTTGCTTCAGTAGAACAGTTAGACCATCCTGAATACAGAGGAAAACCTGTAATCGTAGGCGGTAAACCTGAAGACCGTCGTGGAGTTGTATCTACTGCTTCTTATGAAGCAAGAAAGTTTGGAGTTCATTCTGCAATGCCGTCATTTAAAGCATACCAGCTTTGTCCGCAGGGAATCTTTGTTCACGGAAGACATCAGCGGTACAGTGAGATTTCCTATCAGATTATGAATATACTCAAGGATTATTCACCTGATGTAGAACAGATGTCTATAGACGAAGCATTTCTTGATTTAACAGGTACAGAACAATTATTCGGTTCTCCGGAACAGACTGCAAAGAATATTCAAAAAAGAATTTTTGATAAAACCGGACTTACAGCTTCAATCGGTCTTGCACAGTCAAAATATTTTGCAAAAATGGCATCTGATATTAATAAACCGAACGGATTTTATTTTGTTCAACCGGGTACTGAATCTGAATTTATGCTGCGTATGCCGGTAAAAAAAATATGGGGAGTCGGAACAAAAACTCAGGAGCTTTTATATAACAGCGGAATAAAGACAACCCGTGATATTTACGAAAAAGATCTTACTGTGCTTCAGTTCATAACCGGAAATTCAACAGGTCAATTTTTATACAACATTGTTCGTGGTATAAGCGATGGCATGTTTCAGAAAGAAACAAAATCTCATTCCATCAGTACAGAAACAACTTTCCCGTATGATGTAAGTGATGTATACACAATAGAAACAACAATTATGGATCTGGCCCACGATGTTATGTTCAGACTGTTACGCGAAAACTGCTTTTCAAAAACAGTGATGGTAAAAATCAGATATGAAGATTTTACGACTGTTTCAATTCAACAGACTTATAATACAAACATTCTGACTTTAGACACTCTCTACAAATCGGCAAAACAGCTGTTCGAAAAAAAATATGATACTTCCCGAAAGGTTCGGCTTATAGGCATCGGACTTGAAAATCTTGAAAGCAATGACACTCCATATCAGCAGGATTTATTCGATAAATCTACACAAAAAAGACAGGCAGTTGAAAAAGCAATCCTGAATATGGAAAAAAAGCATCCTGAAATAAAAATAAGAAAAGCCAGACTACTGAAAAATCTGATATTTCTTTTTATATTTTTATTCGGAATTAAAAATCAAATTAAGGCAGAGCTTCCTTCACCTGAAATATCAGGCTTCTGGACTTCTGATTTAACTCAAACTATTAACACATCCTTCGGTAACAATACATCTTTTGCAGTTTCCTTCGGTACTCCTGTTTTCAAACAGCAGGTGGATCTTTCAATTTTTTACAGATTAAATCCTCAATGGTATTTCAACTGTATTTTTGCAGATGCGTTTAATCAAAACACCTTTACCTTATGTTTTACAAAAGATTCTACACTACAAAAATTCTATCTTTCAAACAGAGATATTATTTTTCCAAAGGAATATTCGGTAAACAAAAACGGCTTTGGAGTTCCAGGTGGAAACAATCAGGCTCCGGGCTTTTATTTTCATTTTGAAGACATACAGAACAAAAAATGGTCTTCAGACATTATGCTTCGATATGATTTAACAAAAATGAACAACAGAACATGGTACGGCAATAGTCTTGTAAACGATACATTCATTAATCCGCAGGATTTTTTATGCAGCAAGATTTTTGTAATTCCAAACAGCTTTACAGATAAAATAAAAGATGTTTATGCTCAAAACAAAAACGGCAACTTTAAAGATAAATACAACATCAGATATAAAAAGCTTAGTTCTTCAGATTATTTTCTGGACAAGAATAATCAGCTGCTTATAATCTCGAACAATGCAGGACTTACTAATTTCTGCAATATATTAATAACTTTTGAATCAGATTCTGATACAGACAATTTTTTAACTTCCCTTGGTGATTATTCACAACCGTATACTTTTTTGGGAGAAATACAGGAATATTTCAATAAAAACATAAAGTCATATTCCTTTGAGCTTGAAAGCATGATTGATAATAAAAAATGTATTGTGCTTCAAAAAGAAAATCTTTTTTCTCCTTTCATATACGCAGGTCTTTATGATTCAGGAATTTTAGACAACGCTCAATTTGATGTAATTCAGAAAAACAATGAACAGACAATTGAAAAATACAAGGTGTTCAGTTATACGGAAGATTTTAATTTTGCAAAAGAAGATTTTTTTTATGATTCACATTTTTATGCACAAATAAAAAACGATGATTATAATCTTTCCGATTACACTTCTGCGAAGATGCGTTATCCGTTTGCACAAACAGATCCTTACATCTATCTGACACGACAAAATTATACAGACATTATTTTAAGGTGCAGACTGTTAAATGAAACTTCATATTATGATATAGGTAAAACTGCATCAGAAGGAACTGTAAGTGTATACATAAACGGAAAGCCGGATGTTCTTGCAGTGTACGATAAAAATTCAGGTTTTGTAACACTTTCAAAACCAGTTACAAATATTGATAAAATCTACATCACATGGGCAGAAGAATCAAATCAGTTTGATAACGGAACGCTTACCGCCGCCGCAGGTTTTATCTATAACATCACGCCATCTCTAAAAGCAGACACCTCGCTTACCGTAAAATGGCCGGTTTCTTCGTTCATAGATTATGCAACTTATGACAACAGTTTAACAGGCTTTGCTTCAATCACTGCAGGAATTAATTATTCAAATGAGAACTTTAACATTTCTGACTCACTTTCTGCTGCATTCCAAAATCCTAATGTAAAGGGAAAATATAACGTTGAACTTTTTACGGGCGATGTATCGAGAACTTATTATTTTACAAAACAGACAGATGATGCACAGCTTGATTCTCAGATATCAGGCTACCGTATTCCTGTCTTCTGGGATTTTTCAAATATCAGTAATTTCGAAACTGAAAAAATTCATAGAGATATAAAATTACAAAACGGAAATCTTTTGTTTAAAAGCAATGAGCTGGAAATTGCCGTTAAATCTGATCAGGAGTTTGAAGGATATAAAATATTCGTTCAACTGGGAATTGATTTTGACAACAGTGATATTTTCTATGAAAATCTTCCGACCTGGGAAATTACCTCACTGTCAGATGAAAAAGTATTAAATCAGTTTGATACACATTCAACACAATGGCAGAATATCAGACTTTTAATTTCAGAAAGCGACAAAATAAAGCTGTATCAAAACTCTGATTTAAGAATCATCATTGAAAAAAACGCTTCAGAAACCGAAGTAAAAAAAGGAACGCTTTACATTGGTCCTTACGAACCTAAAATTGCCGGTTGTCAGGTTCTTGAAAATGAAAAAATCCTTGTTCAGACAAATACACTTGAACAGGGTGATAATAATTTTTTAACAAGTATAAATTTCACAAGACTCTCTTCGCTTTTAACGGAAGATGAAAAACAGATTAAGGCAATATCTTTTTTTAAAGAAGCATCTTTCAATGATTATGAAGAAATTAATTTTAATCTTCTTGTTGATTTTGAATGTGATTTTACTTATATTCTCGATTCACGAACTGATTATGATTTCATTCTTGATAAAGCTCTTGAACTTACAATCAATAAAGAATGTTTGAAGTTATACAAGGATTCCTTGAAAATACATAAAATCAGAATCGATTTAAAAAACAACAAAGTTTATATAGACGATAATATTCTTTCTTTAACTGATTATACACTTTTCATAAACAGACAAATTACCCCTTTCAGACAGATTGTAATTTTTAAACCTTCAAATGATGAAACAAAGGGGACAGCCCTCCTTGGAAATCTCTTTTATAACGACAATGAAATCTATTCAATAATTAAAAATACAATAGAAGCACAATATGTTTTTGAAAACGACAATGTAAAATCAAAAACAAACATTTCTTCGGTTCAGAATCTTCAATCTGATTTTTCTGATACCTCCGCCTTTATTAATATGAAGGCTGATACTTCTTTAATAACAAAACCCGTAAATATCAGTGCAGGATTTGAATTTTCAAACAGTACAAAAAACATTTTTGATAACGGAGAACATCTGATTGTTTCAAACTATACCCTGTTCAAATTCATTAAATTCAAAGAACAATTCATCTATGAACAAAACTCAAGTTCTAAAAGTAATTATTTTGCCCTTGATTTTTCACAGTTGAATTTTCCGCTTGAGGCAATTTTCTCAACTGAGGTGCAGAATTCAAAAAATTATTTTACCCAGTCAAATGAGTCTGATTTAAATTTTAAAGTAAACTTAAAGAAATTCTCTTTGATTTCAAAATCTTCTTTAGCGCTGAATCAGAAAACATTTGATTCCTCTTTATCGTTAAATAACAATTATTTTGCCGGCTGGTTTGAAATGTCAAAATATCAGTTTTCAAAAGGAGTTGAAGATGCACAATCCAGAACGATTGATTTATCAACAACCCTTTATCTTGAACTTCCTGATATTAATTTTAAACCATACATAAAATTCAATCTTTCTGAAAATTTTACAAATACTTTCCTTCGTGCATATAACGATACGGTTTCGTTTGAGCTTTCAGTTCCTTTTTCAATTTCTTCAAACAGCTTCAGCTTTACCTGGATAAAAACTGCCGGTGATACGACTGAAAAAAATGATTATTTTACAAACAACTATTCTGTTGATTTTGAAACACTTTTTAAGCAGCAGAAAAACTATTCATATTTTTATTCATCAATTCTTTTTGCAGATTTATTTACTGATATAAAAAATAAAATCAATTCCAAGCAATTCTATAACTCAAAATATATCTTTAACTATAAACGAAAGCTTAATAATTCACTTACAGATTTATTTGTCCCTTATACTGTTTCCGCTTCCATTCTGCGTGATATATATCTTACTCAGAATAAAAATGATTTATATCAATTTAAAATTTCAACTGGAAATGCTGCCGTAAATCTTTTTGGTGCAACTTCAAAATACAAACTGTTTAAATGGTATACTCAGGATGAATTTTTAATCAATAATTCTTTAATAATCAGATTACCAGAAAATTCACCGAAGGATTTTTCATATCTGTATAATTTTAACTCAAGTGCCCTTTTCTACGTAAACAATGCAAATACTTTAAGAACAGCAGTTAATCTTTTTATAGGCTCTGAAAAATATTTTAATATTACGGCAACTCAAATCTGGAATCATTCAAAAAAATCAACAATATGGTTTACAAACAAAAAAACAGGTGATTTTAAGCGAAAGGAAATATTTAATATTTCCGTAATAAACAAGGATTAGTCATGAACACAAAAATATGACTACATTCATAATCTTGATATCGGAATAAACAAAAACTGGACAGTTAATCTCAATACAGATATTTTCTTTCTGCATGAAGAAAACAAATGCAGCAATATCGGACTTGAATTAACAGTCGGAGTAAAAATGGAATTTTAACAGTTTACTGTAAAGGTGCAAAATATCCGCTTTCATCCCTTCCGCTTCTATTCAACAGATAAACCTCTGCTTCAAACGGAAGGAAATTTTCACCGAAATTTGTCGGTAAAGAAGAAACAAACTGCAGCTGATATACACCCTGTGGAAGTTTCACTATATCTTTATAAACATCAGAAAGACCTTCAGGTCTGAACACGTAATAAAGCTTTCCATTCGTATTATCAATTATATAATTGTATTCCTGAGACATTGGAATTTGAGAAACCTGCACAAATGAAAAACCTATGCAGTTATTATTCATATATGTGCTTAAATCCGAAAGATTGTATTTAGCAAAGGATGATAATCCTGCTTCTCCGTCAGAAATAAATACGATTCCGCGTTTTTTAGATCCACGGATTAAATCATTTGCTGCAAGACGAATCGCAAGATCTGCAGATGCTTCATTTACAACAGGATTTTTTACAGCATCAAGACTAAAATCACCAATTCTGTCTGGTTTACCGATATATTCAGTTACCGGAACAGAGCCTGCAGAAATAAGACGAAGAGTTCCCTGCCCATCCATTGAAGCTGCAATTTCTTTGACTGCAGTTTCTATTTCTGCCTTATATCTCATTGAAGAAATTGAACGGTCAACGATTATTGTAACATCAGCAAATTTATTATTTGCTGCACTGCCTATAAATCTAAAATCTTCAATAGGATTTTTCTTTTCCGTAAAGAAGAAATTTTCTTCCTGCAATCCTACTACAGGCTGTCGGTGTCTGTTTTCTACCTTTATCTCAACAGTAACAGTCGGAAATCTCGAAGCATCAATATCATCAATCTGTACAAAAAGTCCGCCTGTAAGTTCCTGTTTTTTAGCCATTACGAAAACTGAATTTCCGATAAAATCTGCAACAAGAATATTATTATTTACATCAGGAACTGCAGTTGTTACCCGTGACGGCATTTTACCCATGTTCATATATTCAAAAACAGCGCCTGTATCTATATCAACATTTACAATTCTGTTTTTATCACAGACAATCAAAGAGTTCTGATAGTATTTAATGGCTTCCGGTTTTTTAAATGTCTTCTTTTCAACAAGATCACGTATATAGTTACCGGAACGATCAAATTCATAAATACATCCGGTATCTTCATCAGCAACATATACACTTTCGCCTATAACTGCGATTCCTGTCGGTCCTTTTAATCCGTCAAAACCAATCTGCTTACCGCCGAAGAAATAAAGACCGTTACCGTCAGGATCAAAAACATCAATTCGTCTGTTACCATAATCAGTTACATAAATACGACCAAAGGCATCCTCTGCCGCATACTGTGGACCGACAAGATTACCGACACCACGTCCCTTTGAACCGATATGTTTGATGAATTTTCCATTTTCATCTAAAAGTGAAAGTCTGTCACCTGCACTTTCAGTCACAAGCATATTTCCATCAGCAAGCCTTATTAAATCAACCGGACGATCAAAACCTTCAAGCGGCCCCGTAATTCTATTCAAAACATGACCATTTAAATTTATCTGAAGTATCTGATTTGAGTTATAAGCGACTATCCATAAAGTTCCGTCCATATCAGGCAAAACTGCAGTAGGTCCGCTGAAAATTTCAACACCATTGAAAATACCGGGAAATCCGCCTGCTTCTACAAGCTTCATATACTTATCGTTCAAATCACCGGTTACACGTCTTTCCCTTACAACTTCTATTTTATTTAGTAAAAGTAGCCCTCCATATCCGTTATCTGATGCTGTCTGCCAGTAATCAAGAGCATTTCCCTCAAGACCTGCCTTATAATATGCATTTCCCATCCATTCAAGAATAAGATTATCATCAGGTAAATATGAAAGTGCCTTTTCAAATTCAAATATCGCTTCATTATATGAACCTTTATAAAATGCCTGAATACCAAGACGGAATTCTTCGCTCGCAAAACCTTCATCACTTGAGCGTATTCTATCAGAATGCTGCTGAAGCCCCGCAGAATAGCTTGTATCCTGTGCAAATCCCGTCAGAAACAAAACCGCCAGAGCAGCGGCAGAAATCAATACTTTTTTCATAAATCAGTAACCTGCCTTTTGTAAAAGACTAAGATGCTCTGCAATAATCTCATTTTCAGAATCAAGATTCTTAGCTTTTTCAAGATATTTTTTTGAGTCTTCAAACATACCCAGCTTATAATAAACCCAGCCAAGAGAATCAAGACATGCTGCAGAATCGGGAGCCTGATCAGCGGCCTGCTTACACAAGGATAAAGCTCGTGACAAATCCTTTTCCTGACAGGCTAAGACATATCCTAAACCGTTAAGAGAAGTAGTATTGTCTTTATCTTCCTTCAGGGAATTTTCATAATATTCAAGACATTTTTCCGTATCCTTCTGTTCCCACGCAATAAATGCAATGGCAGCACATACAGATGCAGTCATATAACCTGTTTCAAGAAGCTTATTCAATTCAAAATCTGCAAGACGCTTTCTGCCCGAAAGCGCATAAATTACGGCAAGTAAAAAACGGCATTGTAAAACTCTTTCTAAACGTGTTCCGGAAGTAACTACAATTTCAAGATAAGACAAGGCATCTTCATATTTACGAAGCTTTGCATAACATAATCCCAGATAATACGAAATATCGATTTTATCTGCTCCACAGTCATAAGGAAGAGCCAGAAAAAAAGAAAGGGCATCTACATAGGCTTTCTGTTTATAGAGTTCAATACCTTCTGATAAGATATTTTCTGTCATTGTTTCCCACCCGAATTTCAGAATATATACTTATATAATACAACTTATTTTGCAATTCTACAATTAAAATTTTAAAGAATCTTGAATTTGAACGCATTCCGGCATAACTTTAACGAGGGATACAGCTATATATCCGTTTCTGCAATAATATAAATCTGTACCTTCCTCAAGATTCGATAAATCTGGAGGTGAACCTATAAATCTTGCTTCATAAGCATTATCCTCTGAAGGAACAAGTTCTATCCTGTCTTTATAATTACGTCTGCAAAGTCTGTCGGTAAACCTCACCCCTTTATGAGATTCAACGGCAAGTGCATTTACATTAACAAATGCCTTCTGCTCTGATGATTTACAGATTGCGATTAATTTATCAAGATTTTCAGCGGCAAAATCTGCAATTGCATCAAATTTATAATTTTCAATCGGCTGTCTTATAACAAGCGGTTCTGCACTCAGTGCGATAGACGGGATGTTGCTGTTAGCGCCTTCCCTTGCAACTGCACATGTCCCTGAATAAATAACGTCAGTTCCCATATTACCGCCAGAATTGATTCCGGCAATAACTACGTCAACACTATCAAGCATATTTGCAGTTACACCGGTAAAAATACAGTCTGCCGGATAACCTGAATGTGAATAGGAATTTTCATCTTTTTTGATAACAGTATTATTACGAAACATTGATATATGATTTGAAACTGCCGACCTGTTGGAATCCGGAGCAATAACCAAAACCTTATGACCATCTTTTTTTAGACGTTCTGCAATTACTTTCAGTCCCGGAGCGTCAATTCCATCATCGTTTGATATCAATATATTCATAAAAAATCCTAATCAATTACTACAGAAGCACCCTCTGATGGAGTTACTTCATAGCATGCTGTCTGATAACCAAATATTTTTTCAAATTCAGTAAGTTTTGCCTTAAATTTTTCAACATCACTTTCACGGATTATTACATAAAGACAGCGTCCGAATCCTTTACCGGTAATTCTTCCGCATGAAACAGGATTCGTAATAAAATCAAGATTCGGTTCAAGTTCACCGACGCGTTTCAAAATCCAGTCAATTTCCGGACATGATATTTCGTACATATCACGCATTGTTTCATGACTTTTATTTATAGCGCGAGCAAATTTAAAGAAATCAGTTTTTTCAAGACCTGTTCTTGCTTCAAGAAGATTATTATGCTCATGCATTACACTTAAAAGCTTTCTTCTTACATCCTCAGATACTACCGAAAGCTCTTCATTGATATCAGTTACATTATTTATATACTGCCATCCGCCGTAAGCATTCTGCTTTGATTCCCTTAAATCACCAAGTAAAAGTGCATATTGAGGTTCAAAAATAGAATCCTCATTCCATACAGAAATACGGGGAACCTTAGTATCGATTAAAAAGATTTTTTTATCAGTAAAATTAAAAGGAATATAATCCCATGTATTTTTTGTATGATCTGTAATTATAAAATTACCTTTCTTTGAGAAAAGAGCAGAAAAATTATCTGCAATATAGTTGTTCTGCTGCAAGAAAATTTTATTGGCACGTTCAAAAACAGCAAGCAAATCTTCTTCAGTGCAATCAAATTTAAAAAGATTTTTTATTGCTATAAGTGTCGAAGCTTTTATTGCAGTTGTAATTCCAAAACCTGCAGAAGGAAATATTTCAGAATAAACGGTAATGTTCATTCCCGATAAATCATAACCGCTGCATATATAGCCATAAATGATACATTTTACGGCATTTGCCCATCTGTCTTCTTTTTTATATTTTACTGAATTAACGCTTGCTCTTTTTCTTTCATTTAGCTGATGAAAATAAAACTTTATTGATGTATCCTGCCGTCTGCTTACCGCAACATAAACAGGAAGATTAACAGCCATAGAAAGTGTCTTATCTTTAAAAAACCATGAGTGTTCACCAATGAGATGAAACCTTCCGGGAGATTTAACAACTATCTCGGGTTTCTGGTCGTATTCAGATTTATGTGCATCATTTACTGCTTTCATCAAAGGCACCCTCTTCACAAAAATATAATATATAGAATATAATATAATGAAGATGATTTTACAAGTTTTTTATTCATTTTTTTCAGGTATTCTTATTTCACTTGCTCTACCGAATGAATTATTTTTATTAGGCTGTCCTGCAGTCGCATTTTTCGCTTTGATTCCATATTACCTGGCAATAAAAAAAATTAAAACCTTCAAACAGGCCTTCGCTTTGGGCTTTATCCAGTCTATAACTACACATCTTTTTTCAAGCTTCTGGCTTGCGTACTTTAAAAATTTTGCAGCCCTTACACTTGGAGCATCAGCACTTGCTACCGGAGTTCTTGGAGGATATTTCGGAGTCTTTCTTTTTTTACCTTATGCAGACAAACATAATAAAGGCTTAAACATATATTCACTTTCCCGTAAAACTGATGAATCTCCTGTATTTAAAATCATGTGGTTTTCCATGATGTATGTTGTCTATGAATTTGCAAAATCAATAGGTTTTATTGGCTATCCGTGGGGAACACTTTCTGCAGCCATGTTTACCTGGAAAGAAATCATGCAGATTGCGGATATTACCGGAACATATGGAATATCATTTATTGCGGCGCTTTTCAATTCACTTTTATGTGAAACAGTAATAAATTATTGCGAGTCGTTAAAGCTTCCAGAAACAAAACGTTTAAGTTATTCAAAGGAAATTCTTAATCCGATTTGTTTTTTCGCAATTATTTTCAGTTTTACTTTAATTTACGGTCATTATCAGCTTGATAAAAAACGTACTCCTCAAAAATCACTTACTGCGATAATCCTTCAGCAGAATTCTGATCCATGGAAAATGGAGGATGACGAAGAAACAATAAGTGAGCTTCAGAAGCTTGCACAAAAAGAAATTGATTCTTTAAAAGAACAGAATAAAACTCCACAGCTTCTTATATTCAGTGAAGGTTCACTTATCAATTCTTTACCGTCAGGCTTTTTTATTTATCAAAGAGAACCATCCCCTGAATCACTGACAGAATTTTTAAGCAGAAATAATGTACCTCTTTTAACCGGAGCTTCAATCACAGAAAGAATACCTGTGGATAATTCTGAAGACGATTATATAAACAGATATTATAATTCCGCTGTAGTTATTGATGCAAATGGAGATTTAAGGGCATATTACGGAAAACTGCATCTTGTTCCTTTTGCAGAATATGTACCTGGCTCTGAAAAACCGTTCATAAGAAAACTGATGAAAAAAATCGTTGGATTCTCTGCCGGATGGACAAAAGGAAAAAACATAACTTATTTTGACATTCCGTGTACAGGCCTTACAGAAAAAGCTGACAGCATTGTCAAGGTAGAAGACATCTCAATTTCTAGGCATGAACAGGAACAAAAAGAAAAAACGACAACTGTAAGGACAGCAACTCCAATCTGCTTTGATGATGCCTTTACGGATGTAATGAGGCCTCTTTCAAGAAACGGAGCAGAAATTTTCATAAACCTTACAGATGATTCATGGTCATTGAAAAAATCCTCTGAATATCAGCATTTCTGTGTTTCTGCCTACCGTTCCATCGAATACCGTACAACTTTTGTCCGCTCGACAAATGCAGGATATTCTGTGGTTTTAGATCCATGCGGTCGTGTAATTGCAGACCTTCCGCTTTTTACACAGGCAGCATTAACGTGCGAAATACCTGTTTATAAGCCTGTAAAGACTGTATTTTCAATTTACGGAAACTGGCTTGTATATTTCATGAAAGTAATTCTTGCCATTTACGCTGTTTATTACTGGAAAAATTTTAAAACTGATGATTTTATTACTTCAGAGCGAAAGCGCAAAATTAAGATAGATACAAGAAAAACAAAGAAATTCTACAAAAATCTCAAATTTGAATTCTAAAAAATAAAAAATGTCAATATCAACTCAAAAATAATTTTACCTAAGCACAAAATTTTTTTTTGTCAAGAAAAAAAAATTTAAAAAAATTCTTACTTTTTTATTAAATTTGACTTGTTTTTACATATCTAGTGTTATATGATAGTACATATACACAAATAAACGCTAAATCTAAAACCTAAAATAAAAGGTGTAATTTTAAAAAATGCGATGTCCTTATTGCGGCAGTTTAGATGACAAGGTTCTCGAATCACGAACAATGGTAAACGGAGAAAGCATCAGGAGAAGGCGTGAATGCATTTCCTGTGGATATCGTTTTACCAGTTATGAACGCATTGATGAAAAACCCTTTATGGTTGTAAAAACTGACGGCCGGCGCCAGCCTTTCGACAGACAGAAGCTCGAAAAAGGAATTGAGCGTGCGCTTGAAAAACGTCCGTTTTCTACTGCGATGGTCGAACAGATTTGTAACGACATTGAAGATTCAGCAATAAAAAAAGCAAAGGAAGAACGGGAAATACCGACTTCACAGCTTGGTGAGCTTGTGCTTGAAAAATTATATGAAATTGACAAAGTTGCATACATCAGATTTGCGTCTGTATATAAGCACTTTGAAAATTTAGATGAATTTATTACGGAAGTAAAAAACATAGAAAAGAGGGGAAAAAAACAATGAGTGACCAGTCAATCTTTCCGGAATGGAGAAGTTTCTTAGGAAACAGTTCCGACAATGAAACAAAAGGATTTTTGAAAAATGTCGTAAAGCGTTCGGGTGAAATCGCAGAATACGACAGACAGAAAATCGAAACAGCCATAAGCAAGGCTATTGAAGCGGTAAAAAAACAAAAGGATCCGGACAGAGCCGCACAATTAACAGATTTAGTTGAAGAAAAATTAAGACTTCAGCTTGCAGGAAACAGAGCGCATTCTATTCCGGCTATCGAAGAGATTCAGGATCTTGTAGAAAGCGTTCTCATTGAAGAAAAAGAAGTTGAAGTTGCAAAAGCATATATTCTTTACCGTGCAAGACATGAAGCAGTACGTGATGCACGAAATCTCATGGTTGACATTAATAAAACAATGGACGGTTACCTGGGACAAAGTGACTGGCGTGTAAATGAAAACGCAAACGTAAACTTCTCACTCGGAGGCCTCATTCTCCACAACTCGGGAACTATTACTGCAAACTACTGGCTCAACAATATTTATTCAAAGGAAATTGCAGAAGCACATAAAACTGCAGCCTTCCATATTCATGACCTTTCAATGTTCTCAGGCTACTGTGCCGGCTGGTCTTTGCGTCAGCTTATCGTAGAAGGCTTAGGCGGTGTTCCTGATAAAATCACATCTACACCGGCTACCCATCTTTCTACACTCGTAAATCAGATTGTAAACTTCCTTGGAATCATGCAGAACGAATGGGCAGGTGCTCAGGCATTTTCTTCTTTCGATACATATCTTGCCCCTTTTATCCGTGCAGATCATCTTACGGAAAAACAGGTTCGTCAGTGTATTCAAAGTTATATATATGGTGTTAACACCCCAAGCAGATGGGGTTCACAGGCTCCGTTTACAAACATCACTCTTGATTTAGTTTGTCCTAACGATCTTAAAAACAAAAAAGCAATTGTAGGTGGAAAGGAACAGGATTATACTTACGGTGACTGTCAGAAAGAAATGGATATGATAAACAAAGTATTCATTGAGCTTATGATTGAAGGCGATGCAGACGGAAGAGGATTTGCCTACCCTATCCCGACTTACAATATTACAAGCGATTTTGACTGGAATTCAGAAATTTCAAAGCTTCTGTTTACAATGACTGCACAATATGGAACACCAAATTTCCAGAACTTCGTAAACTCTGATCTTGATCCAAGCGATGTTCGTTCGATGTGCTGCCGTCTTCAGCTTGATAAACGTGAACTCAGAAGAAGAGGCGGTGGTCTTTTCGGAGCCGATGAATTTACAGGTTCTATAGGCGTTGTAACAATCAACATGCCTCAAATCGGATACCTTGCAAACAACGAAGCTGAATTCTACAAGCGTCTTGACTATCTTATGGATCTTGCAAAGGAAAGTCTTTGTACAAAACGAAAGGTAATCCAGAAGCTTTATGACGGCGGATTATTCCCTTATACAAGACGTTATCTTAAAACACTCGTAAATCACTTTAACACAATCGGTTTGTGCGGTATGAATGAATGCTGTTTGAATTTTATCGGAAAGGATATAACAACAGCAGAAGGAAAAGCATTTGCAGAAAAGGTTCTTCAGCACATGCGCGAAAGAATGCAGGATTATCAGGAGCAGACAGGAGATTTATTCAATCTTGAAGCTACACCAGCAGAATCTACTTCTTACCGACTTGCACGCCACGATAAAGAACAATTCCCCGATATTATCACAAGCGGAACAAATGAACCGTTCTATACAAACTCTTCACAGCTTCCTGTTGATTACACAGCAGATATTTTTGAAGCACTTGATATGCAGGAATCTCTCCAGACAAAATACACCGGTGGTACAATGTTCCACGTATTTATGGGAGAAGCCCTGAAGGACTGGAAATCATGTGCAGACCTTGTACGAACAATTGCAAGCAAATACAGAATTCCATTCTTTACAATTTCTCCAACTTATTCTGTCTGCAAAAAACACGGATACCTCAACGGTCAGCAGTTTGAATGTCCTAAGTGTAAGGCAGAAAAAGAAAAAGAACTTAAAGATAAGTTAAAGGCTTTACAGGAAGAAAAAGAAAAGATTCTTGCAAATGCTGCAAAATAAAAAAAAATGACACTAAAATTAATGAATTTTTAATAATATTCCGATATTTTAGTGTCAACGTTGTTGACAAATTGCAAAATCTACACTATATTTAGTGTAGGTGGAATAAATACAAATCTGTAATAATTACAGATTAAATTATTGGGAGGAAATTAAAAAACATGGAAACAAGAACACTTGCACAGGTAGAACAGGAAATTGCAGAAACTCAGGAAGCTCTTAAAGATGTTCACGGAACAGAAACTGAAGTTTATGCAAGAATTGTAGGTTATTACAGAGCAGTAAAGCACTGGAATAAAGGAAAGAGAGATGAATTCGATCAGCGAAAAATGTTCACTCTTGAAGCAAGTAAAGAATATGATATTACAGAAAAAACAGCTTCTGCGACTGTAAAAGAATCAAAAAAGAATGCAAATCCTGTAATGAATACAGAAAGTGTTTCTTATGAATTATACACAAGAAAGACATGTCCAAACTGCCCTCCGGTAAAAGACTTTATGGCTAATCTTGAACTCTCTGGAAGAAACATCGATGTTGATACAGAAGAAGGACTTGCAGAAGCAGCAAGCAAAGGAGTATTCGCTTCTCCAACTGTAATTTTTTATAACGAACAGGGCATAGAAACTGCACGCTGTCACAACGTAGAAGAGCTTGAAGCAGTTTTTCATAAAGTAGCCGTAAGTGCATAAAACATTTATGGCTGAATTATCCTTAAACGGACCTGCAGGAGTTCTGGTAAAAACAACATGCGTTGACTATCCGGGAATTGTTGCAGGTTCATTTTTTCTGAAAGGATGTAATCTCCGCTGCCCGTACTGCTATAACACAGGTCTTGTCATAGAAACAGAACAGCCTGAACAACTGAATACAGTGCAGGAACTTTTTGACCACATGGAAAAACGACAGGGCATCCTTTCAGGCATTGTTATAAGCGGAGGAGAACCTTTAATTAATCCATATACACCACTGATAATCAAAAAGGCAAAGGAGCTTTCTTACAAGGTAAAGCTTGATACAAACGGTACACTACCCGAAAAGCTTGAATTATTTTTAAACGACAAGGATTTAAGACCTGACTTCGTTGCAATGGATTTCAAAACAAGTCCAAACCGCTATGCGTCTACAATGTGTCCGTCCTCTTCAAATCTTTTTGGAAAAACAGATTTTTTTGAAAAAAAAGTTCTTAAATGCATTGAGCTTGTTTCTTCCCTCTCACCTGACAGCCGCGAATGGCGTACGGTTATAGTTCCGGGTCTTGTAACAAAAGATGACATCAAGACAATGGGCTCTTATTTACCAAAGGATGCATCATGGCAATTTGCCCAATTCATGAACGGAAACTGCATAGATAAATCTTACAACACACTCACTCCCTACACCGATGCAGAGTTAAATGATTTAATCAACTATGCAAAGACATTAATACCCGGTGCAGAATTACGATAAAAAAAGATTACCGCACAAATAAATTATCAGTACAGCAAATTGTTTTTATCATCTTGACATAACAAACTTATTTATATAATATAACAACATCACTTGGGGATATAGCTCAGTTGGTAGAGCACACGGCTCATATCCGTGCGGTCATAGGTCCGAGTCCTATTGTCCCTATAAAGAACTTCAGATGCATCGCTGAGGTTCTTTTTTTTTATACAGAAAACAATGATTTTTACCGATAATAAATAAAATAAGTTGTTAAAAAAAATATTTATGTTTATAATAAAATTACAGGAGTTACCTATGAAAAAGACTTTATTAATGTTATTGTTCTTATCTCTTTTAGCAGGTTCTGTTTTTACACAATCAAAAACAAACGGACTGGCGCCAGAGAAGCATGAAGAAAACTGGAGTGACATGACATATTTTACAGTTCCAGTTTTAAAAGTTCTTGAATCAAGGGAAGCTTATGTAGTTTTCTATCTCAAAAACAATGACAGAACTGAAACTACTGTAATTCCAAAAACCTGGGCAAAGGGAAACGTTGAAAATCCAAGAAAATTAAAATTCCGAAACATCAAAAATCCTGCAGCTGCATATATGACTATTGTCAGTAAAAATGATGAATTTTACCGTGTAATTCTTACACTTCCTTTACGAAAAAACAATGATCTTTGGGGCGTTGTAGAATACGGAACAAAACTCCCTGATTTAGACAAACAGAATCTCGACGACGTAAAGCAGTAAAAAATGGATATCATCGATAAAAAATATTTTGACTCATTTAAATCCTTCGTTGACAAGCATGAATTCTTTTTTATTGCAGGTCACAAGGAGCCTGACGGAGACTGTGTAGCATCATGTCTGGGAATTGCTGCTATTCTTGATAATTATAAAAAACCGTATCAACTTTTATCTGCCGGACCTTTTAAAAGAAATGAAGTAAATGCCTTTGAATCAAAATTCTCACAAAAGATGAAATTTCAGGACATAAACGAAAGAAAGGCGACCGGTTTAATCATCACCGACTGTTCTGAAATCATGCGTCTTGGAGAAATTGACGGTGATTTTAAAGATCTTGATACCTTTATCATAGACCATCATAAAACATCTGAAATTACTGACTGTTCCAAAGGTTATATAAATTCAGCCTCCCCTGCCTGTGCATACCTTGTTCAGCTTTTTTATGAAAATCTTATTGGAGAAGTTCCTGAGGATATTGCAAAAATTCTTTTTTTCGGCATCTGTACAGACACTGGATTTTTCAGATTTCTTCCACCGTCAAACGAAGCATCAGATTTAATGAATGCATGTTCAAGACTCATAAAATATGGTGCGGATCCAAAAACAACCTATAATCAGATTAATAACGGAAAGCCTTTTACAACCCGAAAACTTCTTGGAATTCTTCTTTCAAAAACAGAATTATATTTTAACGGAAGACTAGCGGTAACCTATGAATCACTGGAAGATACAAGAAAATATGGACTTGAAGGCCGAGATACTGATTCTTTATATCAGCTTCTGCTTTCATCAAAGGGAGTTGAAGCAGCAGTTTTCTTACGACAGGACACTCCATCAACTTGTACCGGAGGCTTCCGATCGCAGGATAAAATAGACGTATCTATAGTTGCAGCAAAATTTGGAGGCGGAGGTCACAAAAATGCTTCCGGAATGAGCTGTAATGGACAGATTGAAAAGCTTTTACCATCGGTAATCAAGGAATTTGCAAAAATAATGAATTAATGTTCTTTTTTAATAAACTTTCCGTGAATAAATATATATTTCATATATTTTCAGGAGGTTTATATGAAAACATTAAAAGTTAATGAAATCAATGAAATTCCAAAAAAGCTTGAACAAAAGAAAATTACAAAAAAACAGGCAATTGATTGTCTTTCATTGTATTTCCTGGAAAACTACGGACTATTTAAGACCGGAGTTCTTTCTAAAGATTTTCGGACAGAAATCATCATCTCGCTGCTTGAAAATACTGATGTTTTTTTCGAAAATTATGATAACAAGAAAGGATGTTTTTACACCTACTTTTTCAACTACATTAAAAACCTGATTTTAAACAAAAAGCGTAAATACATCATGAACAGTATCAGGGAAGATTTATTCATAGAAGACAGCATTGCAGATTTCGGATCACTTCAGAAAGCCTATGAAAATATAAATTATTCAGATTTTGATATTCCAAAGGTTCCTTTCAACTATAAAATCAATGAAAAAAATTTTACTCTGGCCTGCTCCAACGAAACATACATGTTCAAAAAATTCATGAATGAAAACAATGAGGAAATTTATTCTAATCTGAAAAATAATCTGAAAAAAATTCATCCGAAGTTAGGCACGAAAATTCTATTGGTACTTGCTCTAAAATCTGCCTTTTACATCACAGATTTTCAGATTGAAACCATTTGTAAAATATGTGATATAAATCCAGACTCCCTGCACGAACTGATACAGAATATTAAAGAAAAACTTCAATTTCGTGAAATCACAAAACAAAAATATGAACAAAGACGAAACAAAGCTTATATGAATCACAAAAAATACAGACGGGGAATAGAGTTTTTTGAAGAAGAAGAATCAGATGCAGAATATCACACAGAAACATATAAAAGAAAATACAGACGTAACACAAACTGCTGGAATAATATCAATTCTTCTTTACAGACAGGATTTCTTCATCTGCGGCCATCAAATAAAATGATTGCACAAATCCTTGGGATATGTGAAAGACAGGTAAGTTATTACTTAAGACATGCGAGAGAACTTGGAATCAGAATATAATTAATATGTTGTTGCGGAGCAGCTCCATTTTTATTAAAATGCAATTATGAAAATTTATTTAGCAACAGGAAATAAGAATAAAAAACGAGAGATGATCCAGCTTTTACCTGAGCATGAAATAGTAATTCCTTCAGATGAAAACATTGCGTTTGACCCCGATGAAACTGGAATTACTTTTTATGAAAACAGTCTTATCAAAGCTAAAGCTTTATATGATATAGTCCACTGCCCTGTAATCGCTGACGATTCAGGAATATGCGTAGACGCTTTGGGTGGGGCGCCTGGCATTTTTTCATCAAGATATGCCGGTCCGCAATTCATGCAGGGAAAACCGGACGGTACAAAAATCTCACAGGATGAGCAGAATAAATTTATCATTTCCCAGCTTAATGATGTGATTAAAATGGGAAAATTACCCGAAGCCCAATATCTGCATGGAGAACGTTCGTGCCATTATACCTGTGCAATGGTTCTGTATCTTGGACCAGACAGATTATTCGTAGCACAGGAAACCTTTGAAGGAACCCTTATAAACAGAATTGAAGATGCCTGCGGTGAAGGTGGTTTTGGTTATGATCCTATTGTTTTCTTACCAGAATATAATAAAACAGTAGCACAGATTTCTGCAGAAGAGAAAAATTCCATATCTCACAGGGGAAAAGCAGTTCGAGTTATACAAAAAATCATTAAAAACCTCTAAATTTATCAAAAAATTACGAAATTTTACAAAAATTCTTTAAAAAAATGCATTTTTATTATTTTTTTTACTAAAGATTTTTTTGCTATATGCCGATATAGAGAATGAACCGCTATGAGTGAATCGACTTCGAAGAAGCAACATTCAAACGGTTTTAGCAAAAGTGTGTAGATGTAGCCTTGTAAACGTTTGCACATTTTTGCATCTTTCTAAACAGAAGAAAGGATTCTTCTGCCCACATTTCCAAGGAGGAAACTATGGTTATCAACCACAACATGTCGGCAATGTTTGCCAATCGTCAATTAGGTATTACTGGTCTGGGTCTTAACAAAGACATGGAAAAACTCTCATCTGGTGAAAAAATCAACCGCGCTGGTGATGATGCATCTGGATTAGCTGTATCAGAAAAAATGCGCAGTCAGATTAGAGGTTTGAACAAGGCTTCTCAGAACGCAGCAAACGGAATCAGCTTCATTCAGACAACAGAAGGTTATTTACAGGAAACAACTGATATCATGCAGCGTATCCGTGAACTTGCTATTCAGGCATCTAACGGTATTTACTCAGATGAAGACCGCATGATGATACAGGTAGAAGTTTCTGCCCTCGTATCAGAAGTTGACAGAATTGCTTCTGCAGCTCAGTTCAACGGTATGAACATGCTTACAGGTCGTTTTGCAAGACCATTGGGAGAAAATGCAGTTACTTCATCTATGTGGTTCCATATTGGAGCAAACATGGATCAGAGAACACAGGTATTCATCGGTACAATGACAGCTACTGCTCTTGGAATCCGTGAAATGTCTACTGAGGCAAAACTCTCTCTCTCTACTCCAGAAGAAGCAAACCGCGCTATCGGTACAATTGACGAAGCCCTCAAGAAAATCAACAAACAGCGTGCTGATCTTGGTGCTTATCAGAACCGTCTTGAACTTACTATCAAAGGTCTTGACATCGGTGCTGAAAATCTCCAGGCATCTGAAAGCCGTATCCGTGATACAGACATGGCTCACCAGATGGTTGAATTCACAAAGAATTCAATCTTGCAGCAGGCCGGTACCGCTATGCTGGCACAGGCAAATTCTCAGTCTCAAAATGTCTTGTCTTTGCTTAGATAGTGTAATATAATATATATGAAGGTATGAAACAGGACCTTCATATAGTTGCACAAATCTTAAAGCAATTCAAACTTTGAGCTAAATTAATGTTCAAAATGAGTTGTGAAATATATATGTTCTTTCAGAAACATATTGTTCTTTGAAATAGGTGCAAGCTGTGTTTTTGCAGGTGAACAGCAGAAACAGTCAGATTAAATAATTTTATTCTGTCTGTTCCTGCTGTAAAAGGTCTGAAACTAAATCAGGGGCGCAAAACTGGTTTAGCCTTTCACCTGCGGGACTTGAAGCACGAGGCTTTAAGTTTTAAGTAAACATGGAGGCACAATATGATTATTAATCACAATATGAGTTCGCTCTATGCTGATCGTGTGTTGAACATTTCTAATGACAACATCATGAAAAACATGGAAAAGCTCTCATCTGGTGAACGCATCAATCGCGCCGGAGACGATGCATCTGGACTTGCAGTATCTGAGAAGATGCGAAGTCAGATCCGTGGACTTAATCAAGCTTCTAAGAACATTATGAATGGAGTTTCATTCATTCAGACAACAGAAGGATATTTGAACGAAACAACAGATATTCTTCAGCGTGTTCGCGAACTTGCCATACAGTCTGCAAATGGTATTTACAGCGATGAAGATCGTATGCAGATTCAGGTAGAAGTTTCACAGTTGGTTGCTGAAGTAGATCGAATTGCAAGTTCTGCTCAGTTCAATGGTATGAATATGTTGACTGGTCGTTTCTCTGAAACAGGAGATAGAATCATGCAGATTCACGTTGGTGCGAATATGGACCAGAACACAAGAATGTACATCGGTACAATGACAGCTACTGCTCTTGGATTAAAGGGTGGCGCTGCAAACGATGAACAGATTTCTATTGCTACACCTGAAACAGCAAATACTGTAATCGGCACTATTGATGAAGCACTTAAAAATGTAAACAAACAACGAGCCGACTTGGGTGCATATCAAAATCGTTTTGAGATTGCTGCAAAAGGCGTAAACATTGCTGCAGAAAATACTCAGGCAGCAGAAAGTCGTATCCGTGATACTGATATGGCTACTGAAATGGTTGAGTATACTAAGAACCAGATTCTCACACAAGCTGGTACTGCAATGCTCGCTCAGGCTAACTCACAGTCTCAAACTGTTTTGGCTTTGTTGCAATAGTTATAAAAATATTGTTATAGAGATTTCTGGATGTCATCTTTATGACAATGTTAATCAGAAGAGGTGCGCCCCTCCTCTGATTATTTTGAAAAACAAATTTTCAAGGATTTGAAAATTTTTATCGATAAGGAGGAGAACCTATGAATACAATTAACAATTCAATGGTTCATGTGGCAATGGATGGCCAGTCTCTCTATACAAATGCAGCAGGTGCAAACAGAGCTCTGTATACACCGCCGCAGGTACAGTTATCTACTCCGACTGGAGCAGAAGTTGCACACAATATTGAGCAGAATCTTGCTGAAATGAAGCAAAATTCTCAAGAACTTCAGAAGATATCTGATATGATTGACGGCAGAAAATTACAATTCAACGTTAACAAGGAACTTGGCAGCGTTGTTGTAAAAGTTGTTGATACTACTACAAACCAGGTATTAAAGGAGATTCCATCTGAAGATATGCAAAAATTAAAACTTCGCATAAGAAAGGCTATTGGCAATATTATTGACGATATAGTTTAATTCTTGATATTTTCGGTGAAAAAACATGGCTGGACTAAATATTCCAGGTGTGACTGACCAGTACAAGACAAACGAAACTGTCGAAAAACTTATGCAGATCGAGCGTGCTCCGTTAACAAGGGAACAGAAGCAGCTCGATCAGTATAAGGCTGAAAAGGACGCCTGGAGAGAAGTTAATACGCAACTCAACTCACTTCGTGAGAGTATAAAGACCTTATACTCTTACGAAAATCCTTTTAACAATAAAATATGTACCTCATCTGATGAATTCGCAATCACGGCACAAGCTACAAGAAGTGCCGAAGATCAGACTTTCAAAATCGATGTAATCCAGAAAGCTACAGCAGACAGATTTTTAACAGATGAACTTCCGTCAGATTATCAGGTTCCTGCAGGAAATTACATATTCAAGGTAGGAACAAAACAAGTTTCAATAAACTGGAAAGGCGGAACCTTAAAAAGTTTTTCAGACGCATTAAATAAACGGGGAAATAATGTTATCAAATCAATGGTAATCGGAGCAAGTGCAAATAAAAAAACGCTGCTCATAGAAGCCGTTGATACTGGTAAAGAAAATAAATTAATTTTTGAAGGCAAGGCAAAAGATTTCGCCTTCAGTTCCGGAATGATTAGTGCTGCAAAATCTTCAAAAAATGTTACCTTCGGTACTAATCCAAATGAATTACAAAATGTATATCAGCAGTCAGACAAAGCGGGCATCCCTGCCCTATCATCAACTAAAACAAAAATCACAAACGGAGTTATTCACGTAGAACCAAGAGGTGCTTTTCAGGTTGCTGTTCCGGATAATATAAAAAATAACAGAAGCAATCATATTACTTTTACAATCAATGCGAATAAAATCGAAGATATTACAGAAGCAATAAACAAAGGCGATGAATCTCCGGTAATTCCAGATGCTGGCTTTGCAGAATACGAAGGAATTATCGTAAGAAACAGTCCGTCGGATTCACAATATCAGCCGCCGGTAGTCGAACAGACAACAGCTGAACCGGTTTTAAGCCGCAACATCCTTTATGCAGTAATGAGCGACGGTTCAGAAAGGTTAATCTCTACGCCTGACATTCTGAACAAGGGTGAATCAAGCTTTGATCTTTCAATTGCTGAATATGAAGGCATAACAGGAATCAAAATTAAGAACGAAAACACAGGATACAGCTTCGATGTGTCTGCTTTTTCGGTTTATGACACTGCATCAAATCTTGGCTATACTCCTAATCATCCTATTGAAGAAAGCGGCGACTGTATCATCAAATATGAAGGAATTACAATTGTAAGACCTACAAATGATATTGATGATGTTGTTCCAGAAATAACACTCAATGTTCATGAAAGAACTGAAAGAACTGCAACTATCACCGTAAAGCCGGATAAAGAAGCTTCAAAAAATGCTTTAATTGAATTTGTCGGAAAATATAATCAGATAGTAGCAAAAATCAATGTACTTTCGCAGAACAAGCCGGAAATCATCGATGAGCTTGATTATCTTTCTGACACAGAGCGGGACAAATTAAAAACTCAGCTTGGAATGTTCAATTCAGACTTTTCGTTAACAAGCATTAAAAGTAACATGCAGTCAATTCTATCTTCAAGTTATAAATTTTCTGAATATTCGACAATAAATCTTCTTGCACAAATAGGAATTGCAACTAATGCGACAGGTTATTCAGGAAGTTATTCACAAAGCAGATTACGCGGATATCTCGAAATCGATGAAAAAAAACTTGATGCCGCTTTAACGAATAATCTTGATGATATTAAAAAGCTTTTCGGATATGATACAGATGGAGATTTGATTATAGACGACGGAATTGCCTTTAAGCTTGACAAACAGCTTTCTGCCTACACACAAACAGGAGGAATAATTGCATTAAAGGTTTCTACGCTGGACACAAAAATTAAATCTTCAGAGAAAAATATTTCTAAGCTTGAAGATCAGCTTAATGCAAAGGAAGCCGAACTTAGAAGAAAATACAGTCAGATGGAAGGCTCATTGAACAGTCTCGAAGGACAGCAGACTACAATCAATAACTTTAACAGACGAAACAATAATAACAACTACTAGAGGAACTTATGGTAAAGGTATACGTAAACGGACAGGACTCGCAGGCAACACTTGAGCAGGAACAGACAATCGGTGATGTTCTTAAATCTTTTGAATTAACCTGTGAACAGAATAATGCTGCTGTAATCGGAATTACAGTCGATGATAAAATCATCACTCCGCAAATATTTGATGAAGAAGCTGCAAAACCTCTGGGAAAAGATACAAAATTTGAATTTTCAGTAATTACAGAACAGACTGTAAAAGAATCTTTCATAAAGCTTTCTGAATATTTTGATAATCTTTCTGCTAAGATGGAAGAGATTCCTGTTGCAATTCAAAAGGTAAACAACAAGGAAGTAATTGAATCAATAAACACACTGGCAGATGGAATTGATGAATTCTGTCACGTGGCAGCATGGGCTACCCTGTTTCCAAACACCTTTACCAGAACAAAAATTGACGGTAAGGATTTTAAGGATTTCTTCAATGAATTTTCACCTGTTCTTCTTGATTTTGAACAGGCAATTAAGAATAATGATCTTGTTTCAATCGGTGACCTTTCCGAATACGAAATATGTCCGCGGCTTAAAGCTATATCAGAGTCGTTAAAACAAATGTAGGAGAGATAAAACAAATGGAAAACTCAAACCTGGAAGTTTTGAATAATGAACGATTAACTACTAAAAAAGATATAAAAATCCTTCAGAAAAAATATAAGCTTTCTTCAAAATATGCCAAATTATTGTGGTCTATCTGTAAAAAAAATCAGGTTCCTGAAATTACAAATCATATAAAAGATTTCAAATGGATTCAGGTCATATTTAAGAATGCATACAATTATTTGAAGGAAACAAATGCAAATGATGAGCAGATAAATGATTTTTACAAGCTCCTTTACAAAATGGAGCAGATTTCTACTGAATCACGAAAAATTCCTTCAACAAGAGCAATCCCTCTTTCTACGATTCTTTTTTATATCACCGCAGAATTCGAGCAGTATCCTCTTTTTGTAATTGAAAATAAAGAAAATTATTACTGCCTTGAATTACCTGATTTTATTTATAAAACAAGTGTACGTCCCCAGCCTCTTTCAAGACTCAGATTGATGATGAAAACAAAGGATGGTGTAAGCTATTTCTTCATTTCACGCTTATTGAGATATGAAATTGTTCCTGGTGAAGATATAAAAATGGTGTTATCTCACACACAAAAGCTCGACGTTCAGATGCAGCGTCATTATCATCGTGAAACTTTTGATGCATTTTGTTCTTTCTCTCCTGTTCATGTTACCGCTTCAAACAAAAATGACAACACTACTTTTACAATTTCAGATAAAGAATATGACGGCCGCATAACGAATATTTCTGGAGGAGGAGCCTGTATAAAAACAATGCTTCCTATACGTGAAGGTCAATATATGGCACTTCATTTACGCGAGCTTAAAATCAACGAACCGATTATAGGAATCATCAAACGTACAAGAAAGCTTACTGACGGAAGTTTTGCCCTTCATGTTCAGTTTATAAGTTTCTCTCTTCATTCACAAAATGCAATTTTAGGATACGTATATAAATACGAACTTTAAGCAGACTTGAAAACACACAGATTTTAAGGTATTCTAATAGGATAATGAGAGTCTTAGAGATAAAGGATTTACAGCGTTCGGACAGTCAGATATTCTACATCAGACGTTATTCGGGCATTGCAGAAATTGAACTTCCAAAATCAGTTGAAGATGCTCCAGTCAGTTTCTCCATTGAAATGGATTGTCTTGGCAACAGGTCTGTATGTCTTGATATTCAAAAACAGGTTGATTATCCGCTGCTCCCGTTAAAAAAGACAATCATAGAATTTATTCTGGCAGAAGACCGGGAAGGCAGGCTGCCTTGCTGACATTTACAACAAAATCTGCAGAAGAAACAATCGAACTTGGCCGTAAAATCGGGAGTCGTCTCAAAAAAGGAGACATTATCGCAATGCAGGGTACTCTCGCGGCAGGAAAAACAACAATCACAAAGGGAATTGCACAGGCTCTTGATATAAATGAAACAATAACAAGTCCGACCTTCTGTTTAATCAGCGAATATTCCGGAAAAATGCCTCTTTATCACATGGATGTTTACAGACTCGAAGGAACTGAAGATTTCATTAATCTTGGAACAGATGATATGCTTTACGGAGACGGAGTGACAGTCATTGAATGGAGTGAAAAAATCATGGATGAACTTCCTGAAAATACAATAATCCTTCGCATAACTCCCAAGGATGACGGCTCACGGTTAATTGAAATCGATAACTGGCAGAATGGACCTGTTGAATAAAGGAAAAATAAATGAAAGCATTATGTATAGATGGCGCTACAAGCCGTATGACAATTGCCGCAAAAAATGACGATAAAATTTTTACTTCGATTTATGATATCGGAATGAAACAGTCAGAATCTATCGTACCGGCGATTGAAGAAGTCTTACAAAAGGTTGAACTTGATCCTGATGCCTTAGATTATTCTGCAATGTCAATCGGTCCTGGAAGCTTTACCGGACTTCGTCTTGCAATTTCCGCACTAAAAGCCTTCGAGCTTGCATTTGATTCTCCGGTTTATGGAATATCAACTCTTGAAATGTATGCTTTTCCATTCTTGAAATTCAATCTGCCAGTTTTAAGTGCCATCGATGCAAATAAAGGCAGATTTTACGCACGAATAGTTGACGGTGAAAAGATGATATTGCAGGACGGTGACTGGGAAACAGAAACAATAATTCAAAGTGTTAGAAAAATCAAATCAATTATACTTGCAGGACCCGACTGCGAAAAGCTTGAAAAAATAATCAAAAATCAGAATAAAAAAATCAATATATATTATTCAGCTGTTCAGCCTGTAACGACAGATCCACTTTTTGCCCTTGCAGAAAAAAAAATAACCGCCAGAATCCCACCTTTAAAGGATTTTGACGGTCCTGTATATCTTCGTGCAAGTGAAGCAGAAATAAAGCTGAACGCTACTTCTTCAAAAGCTTAGACAACGCACTTACTGCATCACGCGTAATTGCATTATCCTTTTCTTCAGGAACAACTGCAGCCTTGTTTTCATTCTGAATTGCTTCGTACACTTCCTGTCTGAAAACCTTGATTGTTTTAGGTGCTTCTACACCAATCTTTACCTGATCACCATGAACATCAATAAGAGTAATGACAATATCTTCGCCGATTCTTATTTTCTCATCGATTTTTCTTGAAAGAATAAGCATTATGCATCTCCTTTCGAATTTAAAGCTTCGATGATATTTACTTTAGTAGTCCATCGGTTATCATTCAAGATTACCTGCATGCACTTTTTATTCTCCTTATTGATTACAAGAGGTCCCATGAAATTAGCGGTAATAGGAGAACCATCCTTAGGAACTGTAACAATTGTCATAATGATAATGTCTTCTGGTTTTTTAATGTCAATTTTTGAAAGAAGTTCGTCATCAATATCAGTTTCGTAATCATGACAGATTAAAAATGGATCTACAATGAGAAAAGCAAGATTTTTTTCTTCAGTCGATTGAAGCCACAAAAAAGGCTCATACTCTGAATCAACGAGTGCAAATTTTGTATAGTCTTCGAAACCAAACAATCCTTCTGGAATTTCAAGCAGCTGATCTTCTGAAATTTCAATTTTTCCGCGAGCTTTTGTAACAAGTTCCATCTTTTACCCCTAGCGCATATAGTTGAGCAAAGTACTGCTGTACATTTTTCCGGCCTGACTTAAAGTTGCCTGATTTGTATAGTCAAGCATTTTAAGATCTGTTATTGCTTTTGTATAATCAATATCACCTTCTCTGGAAACAAGCTGTGTTACATCAACAATCTGTTTAGAACTTCGCATTACATTCTGCTGGGCCCTTTCATATTCAGAACCTGATTTAGCAAGTCTTGTTGTAAGCGCATTTATTCCCTGATCCAAAGAACCAAGTACACGACCGCCGACAGCCTCCTGATCTCCGCTTAACAAGGCATTTCTGAATGCAATTACTGCATCAAACATAGAACCGCCTGCAACATGAACTCCATCCTGATAGTTATACGGAGGGAACTGACTTTTATCTTTAATGATTCCAAGATCCTCTAAAGCAGTACCATTTACATCCTGAATCCAAAGCTGTCGTGCATCAGTTGTAGAAAGATTAAGCGCATTTCTTACTGGATCTATACTTGCCTTTACTGCCGCAGCACTATTATTAATTTTTGAAATTAAAGCATAAACATTATCACCGCGGGAAATCTGAATCTCAACACCGTCAATACTTATAGAACAGTCTTCGTTTGCCTGCCACTGAGAAGCATCTCTTGCTCCAAACAACTGCTGATTTTCTGCCCAGAAAGTTTTATTTCCCGCATTATCATTGATAAGATATTTATGTTCATCAATTTCGACATTATTTACATCAATATTTCCACGATATCTGACATTCTGAATAAGAGGAACTGCAGAACCTGCAACATTTCCCATATCAATATCAAAGGCAGTAGTTTTTGTATTTGTACCTGCAAAAAGAGAATTACCGTCAGCGCTGATTGCATTAGCATTCTGAATAAGCTGTTTTAAAAGCTCGTCTACCTCGCCTGCCATATTCTTTAAATCATCCTGATTATAAATACCATTTGCACCTTCAACAGCAAGCTCACGGATTCTCTGCATTATATCTAAAGAATCTGACATATAACCTTCACGTAATGCAAAATTATCTGAAAGAGTCTGTGCATTTTTTTCAAAGGTTTTTACTCTATTAAGATAAGATTCATAGCGTACAAGATGACCTGCCGCAATAGGATCATCACGAAGCTGCTGTATTTTCTGCTGTGACGAAATCTGATTATTAACCTTATTTAATCTGGATTCCTGCAATCTTAAATTTGCCTGAGTATCCATGTTATTTAATTGACTGCTTATTCTACGCATAATAATTACCTCCTTTTAAATTGTTATACGCCTAGTCTGTTGATTACCGTATCAATTAAAGAATCCCATACAGTAATGAATTTTGCCGCTGCATTATATCCGTGCTGGAATTTCATTACATCAGCAAGTTCTTCATCTATGTTTACACCGCTAATCGATTCCCTTAAATCTCTTAAATCACCCATAATGGCATTCTGACTCAAAAGATTTGTTTCTGCCTGCTCCCCTTTCAAGCCTACATTTGTTACTGCATCTGCAAAATAATCGTCAAAGGTTTTCATACCACCGACCATTATTTTTGTATTTCTTATTGAAGCAATTTCTACCGCAGCTCTTCCGTCACCAAGATTAACATTTCCTGATGCATCAAAATATGCCGCAGCAACACTCATTACATCATTTTTGATTGATTTATTTACTTCAATATATGCAGAAGGATTTATATAAGGACTTACCGCAAACTGTGCGTCTTCTACAAGAGCATTAACACTGTCTACCTGTGCAAAATCATAAGCATTTTCTGCACCGTTTCCTCTGAGAATTCCTGAATATCCGCTGAGGAAAAATCCTGAATCTTCAACATGGCGGATTACAAAATCCGGATTATCAAGACTCTTAGAAGTTGTTGCTTTAAGAACAAGATGATTATTTCTGTCAAGATAAGCCTTAACCTCACTTGCAGAATCATTTATTCTGTTTATGATTACTTCTACAGTATCTGTGTGATGATAAACAATTTCAACATTTCCATCTGTACCGCTTAAAGTAATTGTTCCTTCAATACCAACCTGCTGCTGCATATCAAGGGCATTTGTACCTGTAAATCTGAAAACATAAGATGTATCAAGTTCACCATCACCGTCGCGGTCATAATTTCCGTTTACATTTTCAACAAAAGGATGTTCAACAAAAAAATCAAGTCCTGTAACTCTGTTAGCACCTACGGCATTTCTGTGAACATCATTTACAAGATCAGAAAAGTTCATTGTAAGAGTATTAAGATTCTGAACTTCATTTCTTATATCTACATCACGTAACTCAATTAAAGCACCAAGCTTACCGCCTGAGAAAAATGCATCATCCTGTGTATCTTTCCATACAACCTTATTAAAGCCAGTATCATCAAAGCGAGGAACTAATTCATATTGGCGGGCAATGCTGCCCTGAATAAAAACCTTTCCGTCAACATGAACCATAAATTCATCTGGATCACGCTGATCGGTAGTAATATTAATCAGCTTTGAAAGCTTATCAACAAGCAAATCTCTTCTGTCGAGCAAATCATTAGGATTATCGCCCATTCCCCGCACACGAACAATTTCACCATTTAAAGCGGCAATCTGATTAGCAAGATCATTAACCTGTTTTACAGTAGCTTCAATATCACCGTTTATAATCTGAGTAATTCCATCAAGGCTTTCCCATCGCTGCTGAATGGAATCAGTTAATGTTTCTCCACGTGTTACAACTGCCTGTCTTGCAGCCTGATTTTCAGGATTTACAGAAAGCTCCTGCCATGCTTCCCAGAATTTATCCATATTAGAACGAACTGATATATCGTATGGTTCGTTATAAATCTGTTCAAGCATAGTATAATAATTACTTCTTGTTTCCCAGTAAGTTTCAACATTAGCCTGGGCTACAATTCTTTTATCAAGAAGCTCATCACGGATGCGGTTTATTGAAAAAGTATCTACACCCTGACCTATCTGTCCTGGTCTTTCCGGTCTTTCAAGATCCGGTTTATAAAGAGGATCAAATTCCTTTATCTGTACGCGTTGTCGTGAATATCCTTCTGTATTTGCATTTGAAATATTATGACCTGCTGTTGTGATGGCATCTGTATGAGCCATTATACTTCTTTTTCCAAGTTCAATTCCAGAAAATGTAGATCCCATATTATTTTCTCCTGACTGTTTCCATTAAAAATCAAGACTGACAACAACGCTTTGCGGCTGTGGCTGAACAATCTTACCCTTATTTGAATAAACTTTACTTCTTGATTGAGGAAGTGCGTTCTCGATAATACTTTGAATAAATTCTTTAGTAATATTTACATATTTATTCAAAACCTGATTTTCTACCTTACATTTAAATAGTTTTGAACGAAGCATTCCGATTTTTTCAAAATATGGCTGCAAATCACTTATTTTGATTGTTTCCTGAATCAACTCACGTTCAGAATCGACCTGAACGAAATTTTCAGTGATTGCGTTTGCTTCATGAATAGTTCTTGTCAATTCTTCCCAGTCTTTATTATGAACAGCAGTTTTCATATCTGCCTGAATTGAAATCATCTGATTCAAAAGTTTTTCTTCTTCATTGAGAATCTCTTCAAAATCATTAAGATTAATGTTTCTTTCGTTCATAGTTTTCTCCTTAATGTAAGAAAAAATTACAGATTTTCATTTATTTATCGGATTCACAAAAATTTACTTTAGAAAAAAACATCTTTATTTATAGTGAAATTACTGGAATTAAACTGCAAAATTAATTGACTAGGAAGGTTGTTTTTGTTATATTATTTGATATTACGGTGCCTATAGTTCAGCGGTAGAGCGCCAGATTGTGGATCTGGTTGTCGTGGGTTCGATCCCCACTAGGCACCCATTTTTTTTTAACGCGCCTGTAGCTCATCTGGATAGAGCACCGGACTTCGAATCCGGTGGTAGGAGGTTCGAATCCTCTCAGACGCAAAAAAGGATTCCACAACTAAAATCTGTTTAATGGGGACTCAGCGCCGTCCCCATTACCCCCTGCTTAGTGGTTGAACCCGCACTGCGGGTTCGGATTTTAGCTGGTTCGAATCCTCTCAGACGCATAAAGATAGTTTTATTTTTCTGGAGGATTTTTTATGAAAAAGCTTATTACATTTTTTTCTGCTCTTTTTGTTACAGTACTTTTTTTTACCGGATGTAAAGAGTCTATAGACATTCTGACTACAAAAGATGATATGAACCTTACCGACGGTAACTGGAAATTTTCAGGAAAAATTAAATCTAAAAAACTAAAAACACATAAATTCAATTCAATAGAATATGATTATTCCATATATGAAAATAGCAGTTCCAGTATGTTACTCACTATTGAAGACGGAATTATTACAGACTCTTGTGTTACAATTGACAATTGTGAAACAGCTACTTTTGTGGAAGGCACACCGGATAATGCAATAACTAATTTTATCAGCCATTATAAGGATTCTTACTGGACAAGAAACGGGTATACACTTACACATGAAACTCATTCAAAAGACTCTCATGACACTGACCTTACCAACTTGCCTGTAGAATATTATATTTCAGTGATAATAGAAGACAATTATATTATTTATACAAACAAAGATAAAACAAAATATAAGATATTAGCAAATAAAAAGGATGGTTATATTCTATACGATATGAACTATCTGATTGAAAAGAAATAACATTATGCTTTATCAGAAGATAATTCATTTTATATCTTGAAATGTTTTTATCTTTCTGATATAGTATTTTTGTTAAAAACAATTTTTTAATTCGGGCCATTAGCTCAGCTGGTAGAGCAACAGACTCTTAATCTGTGGGTCGCAAGTTCGATCCTTGCATGGCTCAAAAGCTTAAAAGATGTTTTAAGTCTAAAGCACAATTTCTAAGCGAGAGTGGTGAAATTGGCATACACGCTAGACTTAGGATCTAGTGCTTCGGCGTGAGGGTTCAAGTCCCTCCTCTCGCAAAACACTTTTAAACTTTCAGAAATAATTTATCTGCGGGAATAGCACAGTGGTAGTGCGCCACCTTGCCAAGGTGGATGTCGTGGGTTCGATCCCCATTTCCCGCTCTAAAGCAAGGCGATTTGGACATAATCTGAATCGCTTTTTTTTTAATAATTTTCTTTTTATCAGGTAGGAAATAAATGAAACTTTCAAAAGAATTTACAAAATTAGAAAAATCTGCAGTAAAGCTTACTGTAACTATCAGCAAAAATGATGTAAATGAAACTTACACATCTATCACAAGCAAATATGTAAAAAATGCACAGATTCCAGGATTCAGAAAAGGCCATGTTCCTGTAAAAATTCTTGAACAGAAATATGGAGAAGCATTAAAAGCAGATACCTTCAGTGAATTAATTGATAAATCTCTCAATGAAATTTTTGATAATGAAACAGAAAACAGACCTCTTCCATACGCACAGCCTGTTCTTGAAAAAATGCCTGAGCTTGATATGACAAAAGACCTTGTTTTTTCCGTAACATATGATACATTCCCTTCTGTAAAAGTAACAGAATTCGGTGGAATAAATGTTAAAGAACCACAGGTAACAATCGGTGAAGCAGAAATCAAAGAAGAATTAAAATCAATGCAGGAAAGAAATGCAATCGTTATGGATAAAAAAGACGCCGTTGTTGCTAAAGACGATATCGTTACAATCAATTACTGCGAGCTTGATGAAAACAACAAGGAAATCAAGGATTCAAAACGTGAAGATTTCGTATTTACAGTAGGCAGTGGAGAAAACATCTATAAAATCGACAACGAAATCATCGGTATGAAAAAAGATGAAACTAAAGAAATCACAAAGAAATATGCTAAAGATGATGCAGATCCTGAGCTTGCAGGAAAAACAAAGAAAATCAGCGTAACTGTAAAGGCTGTTAAAATCCGTGATTTGCCAAAAATCGATGATGATTTTGCACAGGACTGCAATGAAAAATATAAAACTCTTGCAGACATGAAGGCAGACATTCAGCTTAATATGGAAAGAGCAAAAAACAGAAAGATTAAAGAGCTTAAAAACAATTCACTTCTTTCTCAACTCGTAGAAAAAAATCCATTTGAACTTCCTCAGTCTATGCTTGATGCAGAACTTGCAGGCCGCTGGAATATGATGGCACAGCAGTTCCAGACAAGTCCTGAACAGCTTGAAAAGATGATTACAGCAAGTGGTCAGTCAAAGGAAACTATGCTTAAAGAATGGACTGGTGACAGCGAAAAAATGCTTAAATCAAGAATTATAGTTGATTCTCTCATAAAAGAAAGAAATATCAGCGTAACTCCTGAAGAAATTGAAGCTGAATATACTAAGATTGCAGAAGAAGGCGGAATCACTGTAGAAGAAGTAAAAAAACACTATGAAGATCCACGCTCAAAAGAATATTTAATTGAAGATGCAAAAGAAAACAAACTTTATGATCAGCTTTATAAAGAAGTAAAGGTATCAAAGGGAGATAAAGTTTCATTCAAGGATTTATTTGCCCTAAAATAAAAAATAAAGTGACAGTTTAAAATTGATTTTATTATTTGCTTTTTAAACTAAAAATATTATATTTATAATGAAGGATAAAATAATATGAGCATTTACAATTTACCATACGTTATAGAACGAACAGGCAACGGTGAAAGAACATCAGATATCTATTCACGCTTACTTAGAGACAGAATTGTTTTTATAAACGGTGAAATCAATGATGATACTGCAGATCTCGCAATTGCACAAATTCTGTTTCTTGAATCAGAAAATCCTGAAAAAGATATAAGTATTTATATCAACTCACCGGGCGGTTCGGTAACTGCAGGACTTGCTCTTTATGATACTATGCAATACGTAAAATGCGACATTCAGACTATATGTATGGGACAGGCAGCCAGCATGGCAGCTATCCTTCTTGCAGCAGGTACTGAAGGAAAAAGATATGCCCTTCCTTCATCTCGTGTAATGATTCATCAGCCAAGAGGCGGTGTTGAAGGACAGGAAAGCGATATTTCAATCCTTGCAAAAGAAATCATAAGATTAAAAAAATTATCCATCGAATATCTGGCAAAACATACTAAAAAACCTTTTGACCAGGTTGCAGAAGATATCGAAAGAGATTTTTATATGACTGCAGAAGATGCAAAGAAATATGGTGTTATAGATCATGTAATGCCTTGCAGAAAATAAGGACGGAAGGATGAAAAGATTTAATAATTCAAACTGCTATTGTTTTTTCTGCGGAAAGCCTGCAGATGCTAACAGAAAATTAATTGCAAGCCCTACCGGTGCATTTATTTGCGACAGATGTATCTGTGTGTGCCAGGAAAAATTAAATCTTGAATCAGCAGATCTTTCACCAATTGAATTAGGTGATGTCCCTACTCCACGTGAGCTTAAGGAATATCTTGACAGTTATGTTGTAGGCCAGGATGAAGCAAAAAAAGTTCTTTCGGTTGCCGTTTACAATCATTATAAGCGAATGTCGAGTGAAAATTTAAGTTCGCTGTCTGATGAAGATGCAGTTGTAATTGAAAAATCAAATGTTCTTTTGATAGGACCGACAGGAAGCGGAAAAACTCATCTTGCAAAAACACTTGCACAAAAATTAAAAGTTCCGTTTGCCATCGCCGATGCTACAACCCTTACAGAAGCAGGGTACGTTGGTGAAGATGTAGAAAATGTACTTTTGAAGCTTATCAATGCTGCAGACGGAAATATTGAAGCGGCACAGCGTGGAATTATCTTCATCGATGAAATAGATAAAATCTCAAGAAAAAGCGAGAACACTTCAATTACCAGAGATGTAAGCGGTGAAGGTGTTCAGCAGGCTTTGTTAAAAATCATTGAAGGAACTATTGCCAGTGTTCCGCCTCAGGGTGGTAGAAAGCATCCTAATGCGGAAATGCTTCAGATAGATACATCAAACATATTGTTCATACTTGGCGGTGCATTTGTAGGGCTTGATAAAATAATTGAACAGCGAACAAATGAACGTGCAATGGGCTTTGGTTCAAACGCAGGTCAGCTCACAGAAGAAGAAAAAATGAATCTTTTGAATCAGACAACACCTGATGATCTTGTAAAATTCGGACTTATTCCAGAATTAATCGGTCGTATGCCTATTACAGTTGCGTTAAAGGAACTGACAAAGGATGACCTTGTAATGATTCTTACAGAACCTAAAAATGCAATTACAAAACAATTCCAGGCTTCTTTTGCACTTGATGATGTTGATCTTTCCTTTGATAAGGATGCAATTGAAGAAATTGCCAATGAAGCAATCAGACAGAAAACAGGAGCCCGTGGATTAAGAACAATAGTTGAAAAGATGCTTATGGATATAATGTATGAAATACCGGATATTCAGGGCAAACAGCAGATTAACATTTCAAAGGATATTGTTAAACAGAAAAATCATAAAAATATCAGGCAGCTTTTAAAACCTTTGCTTGAAGATAAAATCAGTTAATTTTCAGAAGGTTGTTTATGCAGCGCAGGGTTTCCTGAACTGTATAATCCCAGCTGAATTGTTTAGAGCGTTCCAGCCCCTTTGTAATTTTCTTTTTACAGAGGGGTTCGTTTTTTTCTACCTGCTCAAGACAATCTGCAATCTGAACGAGATTATCAGAATCAAAATAAAAAGGAACATCATCACCAATTTCTTTCAAGGCTCCGCTTACCGAACAACAGATTGGTATCCCACAGGCCATTGCTTCCAGAATAGGAAGTCCCACTCCCTCATTTATCGAAGGAAATACACAGGCAGATGCCCCGGAATTAATCTGTGCAAAGCTATCATGAGGAATATAACCGGTAATAAAGATATCACAAGAATATTTTGAATTATATGCTGCCTTATGAACAATTTCAGAATAATCACCATCATTTCCAGAAATTACCAGACGATGCGGTGCATTGGTTCTATCTTTAAAAATTTCAAAGGCTTTTATCAACTGAATATGTTTTTTATCTTCACTGGACAAAGATGAACCGTATACAAAATAAGGCTTTTTAATTGCGAACGGTTTTATCTCTACAAATTCAGATTCAAGATCAAGGGACGGAAAGAATTTTTTATGATCTATACCGTTATAAATTACATGTATTTTATTTTCAGGAATATCATTACTGATTAAATCTTTTTTCAAGAAATCAGAAGCAGCGATAATAAAATCTACATTTAAAAGACCTTTTTTAATCCTTCTGAACGAACGTTTTCCATTCTGCTTGAGGATATTAGATAAAATCGAATTAACAACTGCAACACTTTTTGTTTTAAATTTTACAGGGAATACATTTTCAATCGCAGGAAAAATTACTAAATCATATTTTTTCTTTTTAAGAAAAGAATGAATTTTATGTTTGTGCCATCTTTTTTCTGCACGCAAAGAATCATCAATATCTATGGAGCTGAAACTGAATTCCTTTTCAGATTTATATGTATACCGGTCAAGCTCCGAGCCGAACAGTTCAAAATCAAAAGGAACGTTTCCCGGAAGATGCGAAATAAAATTTATAAGATATGAACCAAAGCCTGATTTTCCGTGCTCACAACCAAATGTATCTACAGCTATTTTCATAATTGTCCTTTTTATTACATGTATATTATAGCAGATTTTTGTCCAGTGTGCTATATTTATTATTATGCAGACAAATTCATTTTCGTTATTAAACAATTCGCTTCAGGAAAAGTTAAAGGCATTAAATATAAATGAACCTACAAAAGTACAGGAAAAAGTAATTCCACAAATTGCGGCAAAAAAAAATATTTTGTTTCAATCTGAAACAGGAACCGGAAAAACCTTCGCCTATCTTTTACCGGTTGTTAATAGGATTGAAGAAGAACAGGATTCTAAACTGAGACTTCTTATTGTTGCACCGACCTTTGAACTTGCATCACAAATAAACGCCGATGCAAAATCAATAACACAAAGAAAAACAGCATTGTTAATCGGCGGCTCCCCTATCAAACGTCAGATTGAAACTCTTAAAGAAAAACCTCAGATTATCTGTGGCACTGCGGCACGACTCGTTGAGCTTATCCGCTTGAAAAAACTAAAAATCCAGGATTTATTCACATGTGTATTTGATGAATGCGACAGACTTATAAAAAAAGAATCCTTTGCCGATACCGAAGAATTAAGAAGTCTTTTACCGAAAGATACACAGCTTATTGGCTGTTCTGCCACCATTAACAATCCGTGTAAATTATTTTTCAATAATGTTGAAACAATTGTTCTTCCAAACGAAGATGTCCTGTCAAAAAACATTACTCACTGGGCAATCTACAGTGAAAAACGTGATAAAATCGATACCCTCAGAAAATTTATTTATGCAGCAAAACCGGCCAAAGCATTAATCTTTACCTCAAGATCTGATGAAGTAGAAAACATATATACAAAATTAAAATTTAAAAAGATTGAATGTATTGCCCTTCATGCAAAGGCAGAAAAACAGCTTCGAAAAGCGGCAATAGATAAATTCCGCAATGGGAAAATCAATATACTTATTACAAGCGATTTATGTGCGCGAGGTCTTGATATAACTGATGTTTCACACATAATTCAGATGGATTTACCGAATGATGATGATTTTTTCATTCATAGAAGCGGACGAACTGCACGTGCCGGAAAAAGCGGAATTAATGTCGTTATAGGCGATGAATTTGAAATGAAGCATTACGCTCAGCTTGAAAAAAAACTGGGACTTACAGTCTATCCGAAGCAGCTTCATAATGGAATGATTACTGGACCGATACTATAAATTACGTTCCACCAAAATGTAAGAATACATTGAAAAAAGCATCTATAATCATTATAATAGATAAGATATTGAAGATAAGGTTAACGGCGGAAAATACAGATGTTTCTAAAAAGTCTTGACATATACGGTTTTAAATCATTCGCAGATAAGACTCATATTGATTTTGCAGAAGGAATTACGGCTTTATTAGGTCCGAACGGATGTGGAAAAAGTAATGTCGTAGATGCAATAAAATGGGTTCTTGCCGAAAACCGTTCAAAAAATCTCCGTGCAGAGAAAATGGAAGACGTTATTTTCAACGGAACAGAACGCCGTCCTGCATTAAATGCCGCTGAGGTTACCCTTACCCTTTCAAATGAAAATGGCCTTTTACAGATTGCAGATCCTGAAATTGCCATTACAAGACGCCTTTACCGTTCAGGTGACCAGGAATATTTTATAAACAAACGTCCTGCAGGTCCTACAGAAATCCGTAAGCTTTTTATGGATACAGGCGTCGGTAAAGCAGCATATTCCGTAATGGAACAGGGAAAGATTGATCAGATTCTGTCATCTAAACCGGAAGACAGACGTTATCTTTTTGAAGAGGCTGCCGGTATAAATAAAAGTAAAGCTGATTGTCTCGAAGCAGAAAGAAAATGCGAACAGACTCGTCTTAATATGCAGCAGACCGAAATATCTTTGACAGAAATTAAACGTCAGTATGATACTTTAAAGGTACAGTCAGAAAAAACAATCAAATACAGAAAATTTAAAGATGAAATCGAACAATATGAACTTGATTTGAACCTTCTGAAATTAAAAGGCTTTGTCCAGGATAAAGCGAGACGTGAAGAAGAGCTTAAATCTGTTCAGGAAAAACGTGATAAAGTACGAAAGGAAATTGAAGAAATAAATAACACAATTTCTGAAAACATGGATAAAGTAAAATCCATGCAGGAAGTCCTTTATACAAAACAGGCAGAGCTTCTTAGTATCGGACAGGAAAAGAATGGTAAACTTGAGCTCATAAAACAGCAGAATCAGCAGGCGTTAATAATAAAAGAAAAGATTAATTCTCTTGAAGGACGCAAATCAACTATTCAGGAAAGAATTGATAATCTTCAGGAAGAAATTGATGAGCATAATGCAAATCTTCATGCAAAAACAAAACAGCTCAATGATATTAAAACGAACATTGAATCCTTTAACAATAACATTCAGATTTCCGGTTCACAGATTACAGATAATGACCGTCACACAGATACTCTTAGAATGCAGATTGTTCAAAAGGAAGAACAACGCAATGAGCTTCAAAAAGAGCTTGCCGCAATTACAGAAGATATAGTATCAAAACTGGATGAAAAACTAAAATCTGCAGGCTTCAGTGAAAAATCAATGAAGAATGCAAAGGAAGACCTTGATACAAAACTTCAGAAAATCAAAATCTTCATCAACGGAAGAAAAAACATTTTCTCTGATTTTCAAAAGCAGAAAAAAGATTCAGAAACTGTACTGACAGAAGCGGTAAAAGCATTCAACGAAGCGGAAAATCAGCTTGGTGAACTTGAAAAATCATATGAGACTTATATAAAATCTTCACCGGCATTTATCATGGAATTTCTTTCACCACAGGGAATAATGACAAAAAAGCGCTCTGTAGATGAAAAAATCAGTGAAAATATCAAACAGACACAAGACCTTACAAAACAGATAGATGACCTTAAGGCGGCAAATACTGAGCTTTCAAAGAAAATTGAAGAATACAAGGAACTGTTGAATAAATTTAAAGTAAATGAAGTTCAGATGCAGGAACAGATTAAAGCCGCACAGGATCAGACATCTACCTTAAACAGACAGCTTGCAAGTGAAATGGCTACGTTACAAGAAACAGAAGACGAACTTTTTACTGAAAACAAACGTTCACAGGAGCTTACAGAACAGATTAATACATATCAGGATGAACTTGCAGAAATTGAATATCGCGGTCAAAAGCTTGCACAGGAAATGTCTAAAATTGATGAAGAGATTGCAAAGGCTAATGACAGCGTGAGCGGTAAAAATGATAAGCTTGAAAGAAAGCGTGAAGATCAGAATAAATATCAGGAACAATACGAAAAACTTACTTTAAGTCTTAATTCATCAGAGAATGATATAAAAAACATCAAACAGAATTTCCAGGACCAGCATTCAATCGATTTAATGCAGCATGAAGAAAGAATGTACAAAATAACAACACCTGTTTCGGAAATCAGAGATAAGCTTTTTACAGCGAAAAAGAATTTCTCTGGACTTGGTACAGTAAACCTCATGGCTCCTGAAGAATTCAATGAAGTAAAAGACCGCTATGAAAAGATGAATAAAAACTACATGGATATTCAGAAATCTCTTGAAAACTTAATCCGTGTAAATGAGGAAATCAAATCTAAATCTGCCGAAATGTTCCTTGAAACATACAATCAGATTAAAAAGAATTTCCACAATATGTTCAGAAGACTATTCAACGGTGGTCGTGCAGAGCTTAAGCTTGCAGATCCTCAGAATATTTTACAGTCCGGTATTGATATTTACGCACAGCCTCCTGGAAAAAAACTTGAAAATATCTCGCTTCTTTCTGGCGGTGAAAAAACAATGACGGCTGTTGCTCTGTTATTCGCTACATATCAGGTACGTCCAAGTCCTTTCTGTCTCCTCGATGAAATTGATGCTGCCCTTGATGACAAAAACGTTTCAAGTTTCGTAACTACTCTTGAAAGCTTTGCAAACGTTAGTCAGTACATCATTATTACTCATAACAAAAAGACTGTAATGGGCGCTTCAACAATGCTTGGAATTACAATGGAAGAATCTGGTGTAAGTAAAATAATTGCACTCAAGCTTGGACAGGAAATCGCAAAGGAAAAAGCTGAACCTCCGGTTGATTTCAAGGAGGAGGATGTTCCTGAGGAAGAAGGAATCGTAGTTCCACAAAGACCACCAAAACGAATCCATAATGCAGATGGAACAATTACTGATCCGGTAATCGAAAATTTAAATAAAGAAAAAAATCAACAGGAAACCAAAAAAGAAGATAAATAACAGTTTATGGAAATAAAGCAGTTTGCAGAAAATAATAAAATCAAATTATTACTCATCATTCTTGCAGCAGTTTTTTTAATGCTGATTATAACTCTTATTTCAGTTTCTGTATCAAAACATAAAAAAGAAGCACCGGATTATTCCAGAAAGAAAATCATATTAACTCAAGAGCAGCTTATTCCAGATGGACCGGAAGTTCAAAGAGATTACAATATAACAAGAAAAGAAAAAGATAAATGGTCAAAAGAAGAAATTGAGGAATGGTTTACAGTACCGAATGCAAATGACATTAAGTCTCTTCAAACGGCAGATGATAATCTTATTTCTCAAATTCTGGGAGTGGCGCCATGAAAAAAATTTTTTGTTTAATATCAATTTCCGTTTTATTTGCTTCATGTGCTTCAACTTGGTTTAACAAAAATAAAAATGCTGATAAAAACAAGGAAGAAGGAACAGAAGAAAACATTCCTGTCTCATCCATCGAAATACCTCAAGCTCCGGAAGAAATTGAAGAGCCCCTTGTACGAGATTTAGAAACATCTTCACAAACAAATAATAAAGTGCAGGATAAATCATCACCAGAAAAAAATACACAAAAAACATCTGACATAAAATCAAGTAATGTTAAAGCTGATAATACAAAAACAAACGAAGTAAAAACTGCAGATAATAAAACAGAAAAAACCGTCACTGATACAAAAAAAACACAAGCCTCTCCTTCATCTGCTAATAATACAAAAGCTTCAAATCAGACTTCTAACAGTAATTCAAAAACAACGAATCAGACAGCAGCATCAAGTTCAAAGACAACTAATCAGACAGCAGCAAATAATAATAAATCAAATAATCCGCCAAATTATGCAAATCTGAATAATAAACAAAATCAGTCTGCAAAAAATGAAAGCACACAAAAAACACCTGACGTTTCAAACACAAAAACTGATGCAGCATCCCAGCCGGAAAAACAAAATACGTCTTCTTCTTCAAAGGATACGGTAAATAACAGGACAAATGACAGTTATACAAAGATGACAGGAAAAGATTCCGGAACGACAAAAGGCAATGCAGAATATCCCGGTTTTGTAAAAGATGACATTGAACCTCCGAAAGAAGAAATGAACTATACACAGATTTACGAATCAAATGATTCGGCTGTTCCGTCAAGATCTGTAACTTTAAAACGAGGCGAACTTCTTCAGGTTATATATCCGGGTTCTGGATGGATTTATCTTGGTTCGTTATCTGAATATAACAATCTTGAAAGCCGGGGACGTAAGGTTGGCGATACACAGACAATATATACCCTGTATGCAAAGGATAAAGGAACTCAACTTCATCATTTTTACAAGACAGATAATCTTACCGGTAATTACATAGATGATTATCTTGAGGTTATTGTTCTGGATATAAAGGGTTCAATAACAACAAGCGTAAAAGCTCCTGATTATACAGGCTTTGTTCCAAAACAACCAGACAGACCGGCACTTGCTTCAACAAAAATTATTACAGATGAAAATCAACCCAAAAAAGATGAAATTGAAGTAATAAATGCCAATCAAAATGAAATACCGGATATTTCACAAATTATCGATGAAAAACCACAGGAAGAATCGATACTCGAACAATCTGTTCAAATAAACACGGAAGAACTTTCTGCCAGTGAACTTTTGAAACTTACGAAGGAATACATTTCAAACAAGGATTACATCAATGCAAACAAGACCGTTAATCTTTTTTTAACAAAAGCTACTGACAGAACTGATGAAGGACTTTATCTCAAAGGGCAGATTCTTGAGGCAAACAGCAGCCTTAAGGATATAAAATCAGCTATTGAAACATACGAAAATCTTGTCCATAATTATCCTTCAAGTGCATTATGGGAAGATGCAAACAAACGAATAAAATATTTAAAAAGATTTTACATAGATATTTATTAATCCGTCTAATCAAAGGGGGCAACAATGTTAGACTATAAATTCATAAAAGACAATCTTGACGCAGTAAAACAGAATATTATCAACAGAAATATGACTGCAGATGCAGATGCTGTAGTAAAACTTTATTATAAAAGAACTGAACTTGTAACAAAACTTCAGGGACTTCAGCAGAAACGAAATGAAAATGCAAATGCAATGAAGCAGAAGCTTGATAATGACAAACGACAGGAGCTCATTGCTGCCGGTAAAGCAATAAAGGAAGAAATATCTGCTGTTGAAACAGAAACTAAAGAAACTGAAAAAAAACTTGAAGAAGCAGCACGACAGATTCCTAATATGGTTCATCCTGATGTTCCAGTAGGTAAGCTTGATACAGAAAATCTAGAAGTAAAAGTTGTCGGTACTCCAAGAAAATTTGATTTTGAACCAAAGGATCATGTTGAACTTGGTGAATCACTTGATATAATCGACTTTGACCGCGGAACAAAAGTTTCAGGACCAAAATTCTATTATCTTAAAAATGAGGCTGTTTTCCTCGAACAGGCCCTGATTATGTATGCTTTGAATACTTTAAGAAAGCATGATTTTAATATGTTCATAACACCTGATGTCGCTAAAGAAGATGTTCTTAAGGGAATCGGCTTTAATCCTCGTGGAAATGAATCAAACGTTTACTCAATCGAAGAAGAAGGGACATGTCTTGTTGCAACTGCTGAAATCACTCTTGGCGGTTATCATCAGGATGAGATTTTAGACAAAGCAAAGCTTCCGCTTCTTTATGGAGGATTAAGTCATTGTTTCAGACGTGAAGCAGGAGCTGCAGGTCAGTTCTCAAAAGGGTTATATCGTGTACATCAGTTCGACAAGGTAGAAATGTTTGCCTACTCTACTCCTGAACAGTCTGATGAGATTCACGAAAAGCTTCGTCAGATAGAAGAAGAAATATTTACAGGACTTGGACTTCCATTTCATGTTGTAGACACATGTACAGGAGATCTTGGTGCACCTGCTTACAGAAAGTGGGACCTTGAAGCATGGATGCCTGGACGAAACGGCGGTGAATACGGAGAAGTAACTTCTACATCAAACTGTACAGATTATCAGGCAAGAAGATTGAACATTAAATACAAGGATGATGACGGAAAAAATAAATACGTTCACACCCTTAACGGAACAGCAATTGCAGTTGGACGAGCGATGCTTGCAATCCTTGAAAACTACCAGAATGCAGACGGTTCTGTAACAATTCCACCGGTACTTGTACCTTACTGTGGATTTGATAAGATACTGCCAAAGAAATGATGGAAAAAGACTATAGTAAACCAATCTTTTTTGTTCTCTTGTTTTTTGCATTTATCCTTATGGGATTCTTATGCAAGGTTTTGGCATCGGTTTTAATTCCGGTTGCAATTGCAATTTTAATGGCACTTGCCTTTTACCCCCTTGTACGCAACCTGGAAGTGAAGGCAAAAATCAACTGGATAGCAGGCTCTCTGCTCACAGTTTTTGTAATTATTGTAGTCCTCTTTTTTGCTTCAGGCATTTTAGTAAAGGGCTTTTCTACAATTGCAAATGAATACAGCAAGTATGAGACCCGCTTTATGTCAATCTACAAAATGATTGCCCAGCAGTTTAATCTTGCCATTGATGAAGAAAAAAGCTTTGCTACAAATATGTGGAATATTCTTGAAGTAAGAAAATATGTTCAGGACTTTGCCCTTGGACTTTCTTCCGGAGTTTTGAGTTTTAGTAAAAGCCTGCTGCTTATCTTAATTATGTTTTCTTTTCTTTTGATAGAAATTAAAGGCTTTAAGCGCAGAATCACTAATGCAGTAAAAGACGAAAATAAGCAGACAATCCTTAATATTTCCCAGCAGATTGGTGAAGATGTAGTCCGCTTTCTTTCTATAAAGTTTTTTATTTCGCTGGCAACCGGTGTACTTGTTTATCTGGCAGCCCTTATAATTGGCCTTGACTTTCCTATTGTATGGGCCTTTATTGCCTTTGTAATGAATTTTATTCCAACCTTTGGTTCAATTATCTCTACAATATTTACAACCATTTTTGCCCTGCTGCAGTTCTACCCTCATTACGGTAAAGTGATTTTCATATTCCTGTTTATGGTTGCCGTAAACTTTATTCTGGGACAGATTCTTGAGCCTCGTGTAGAAGGAGAACGACTTGGACTTTCACCATTTGCAATCCTTGTAAGTCTTGCCTTGTGGGGTTATATCTGGGGCTTTATAGGTATGATTCTTGCAGTACCAATGATGGTAATCATAAAGATTTTCTGCGATAACATTCCTTATTTGAATTTTGTTGCAGTGATTCTTGGTAATAAAAGAAGAATATCACACAAATAATCTCTTAGTTGCCTTTTCAAATAAGTAACGCAAATCCTCTTCCTGAAGAGTTGTGTAAACAAAATCAATACACTTGCGGCTTTTGTCATCATTTGTGTAAACGTTATTTACAACGCAGGTAACAAAAATATCGCGCGAAAGAATAGGACTGTTTTTGATTGAAAAGCTCAATTTTAATCCATATTCATGTCCTGTCTCAAAATTATCAGATTCAATATCTGAAGACAAAACAATTCTCTCATGATCAACATATAGAATATTTAGAGGAAGAACTCTGTTTTCAATTGATTTAATTTTTTCTGCTTCTTTAAAAGTAAGATAATTACAGACAGGTATAAGCTGAATTCCTGTTCCTGCATTTTTTTCTTTTTTTGCAGCTTCAACAAATTTTTCAAGATAGTCCTTTGCGGCTTTCTGATTATCCAGTGGGATTGATTTCCACACCGGTCGTGAAAAAAGAGTCTCTTGCTCCCATGGAATGCAAAGTCTGTTTATATCTTTTTTTGAATTGTACTCAAAATATAAAACTGCAGAAAAATCATAATCTATAGTTTCTTCTTCATCCTTTATACGATCAATTTTATCGGGAAGAAGAAGAACAAGACTGTCTTTTTCAGATTTCAATTCAGATATAAAAAATAATCCTACGTGATTAAAATAAAACTCTACCTTTACCGTTTTATTTTTATACTCCTTTACAATCTGCGGAGGATTTTCAAGATATATCTTACCATTTTTATTTACTTTAAAATGCTCTGCCTTTAAAGCAACCGGAAAGATTTGAGATGAAACTGAATGAATTTCATCCTTATTCTCATCTGCCAGAGTAATTGTAACAGGAACATTACCGTCCATTAAATATTGTAAAACCAGCTCCCGTTCAATTCCAGATAATTTTTCATTCTGCATATTTATTCCCACCTTAAGATATCAATCTGCTCAAAAAGATAATCAAAATCCCGTCTCGCAGAAATCTGAATATCAACTGAAAAATCAGTTCCAGTTAAACGTACAGGCACTTGAATTAAATCAAAGCTTTCATCAAAACTACCGATTATGTATGATTTATATCCTTTATCTTTTTTAATTTCAATTAGATTCTGCTTAAAGAAAACTGCATTAAATTTATAAGCATCAATAAAAACATCTTCCGGTATGGAATCAATATTTTTACAGAGTGCCGAGCAGAATTTATTTATATTAACCTTAAGCTTCTGAGGAATTTTTGAAACATCAAGATTTGCAAAACCAGGAATCGACGGATATACAGGAAGCTCTGATTCATTGATTATTGAAATAAGCGGCGGAGTAACTTCAACATCCTGTTCAACATCAGACAAAGCAGGAACAGGATTTTTTAAAATCTGAGGATTAAGTTCCTTGGACCATATAACAGTCTTGCTTCGTTCTTCCAGTTGAGCTTTAAGAGTAGCATTTTCATCAAATGTTATTATTTTCTTGTCAGTTGAATTTTTACAGGAGATGAGGAAACACACAAGAAAAAAAACAAAAATTTTTTTCATCTGAAATAATTATATAATATTATTTAAAATAAAAAAAGACTTTGACTAATAAAGACCGGATCGACAGGGACAGTTTAGGTTTATCCGTCAAAAAATAAAAAAACCTGGCTTTTACCAGGTCTTCTTTATGGGCAGTGAGAGGATCGAACTCCCGACATTCTGGGTGTAAACCAGACGCTCGTACCAGCTGAGCTAACTGCCCGTTCAAATTATTGATATATTATTTATATCAAAAATCAAAAAACGTGTCAATAGCAAATAGCAAAAAATATAAAAATTACCTTGTCTCACATCATGAGTTGTATTAAAATAAAGCAATAAAATAATCAAAAAGTAGAATTATCCGGTAATTAAAATGAACAGTGATGCCATTATTTTATTAGCAAAAAAATCAGGACCAACCTCATTCGGTGCAATAAGCGATGTAAAAAGAGCTCTTGGAACGAAAAAAGTAGGACACACAGGAACTCTCGACAGCTTTGCACAAGGACTTCTTGTTGTCTGTACAGGACGACTTACTAAACTGGCAGGTTACATCACCGCTTTTGATAAAAGCTATAGTGCAGTTATAAAATTTGGAGAAGAAACTGATACTCTTGAATATACAGGAAACATAATCAGAAAAACACGCTGTCCGTCCCTGAAAGAGCTTACTGACGCAGTAAATACATTTACCGGTCCAATAACTCAAACTCCTCCTTTATTTTCTGCAATTCACATAGACGGTAAAAGAGCAAGTGATATTGCACGGCAAGGAAAAAATGTTCAAATGCCAGAACGGAATATTACTGTTTATAGTGCTCAAATAAAGGACACCTTGTTCAATGAGGATAATACTGTAAAATATGCTTTAATCGATTTTTCAGTTTCGAAGGGAACCTATATCAGAAGTCTTGCAAGAGACATTGCTGCTGCATGCGGTTCTTCTGCACATTTAATCGGCTTACACAGAACAAAGGTAGGCAGTTTTTCAATTGAAGCAGCCGCAGGATATGAAAAGATTAAAAATTTTACGATAGATTCTGCAATTAATGAAATGAATGAAAATTTAAACAAAACAGATAAATCACAAAAAGAAAAACAAAATGATAATGAAAAATTGAAAAAAGAAATTATAGACACCAGACAGGATTTTACTCAAGAATTATCTGTTTTATGCGGCTTCACAAATCTCACGCTTACCGATGATAAGGCACTAAAAGATTACTGTAACGGAAAACCCTTGCATTCTTCACTCTTCGATTTTAATCTTCATCAGCTTAAAAACAATTCTTTAGTTGCTGTTTTTGATAAAAATAAAACCTTCCGTGGTCTTTTTAATAAAGACTCAGAAGGAAGGCTTCATCATAACTTCATAATTAATTAAAGTTTTATATGTACTAATCTTTTTCTTCGGAAGATTCAGTCTTTTTCTGTTCGCGTTCAAGCTCATTCAGCTTTTGAACCATCTTAAAACCTTCCTTCATCCCTTCATCAATCTTAAATTGAAGTTTAGGAATCTGCCTGATTTTAAGTTTACCGGCAATTTCACGCTGAATAAAACCTGCAGCCGCATTAAGTCCGTCAACTCCAACTTTAAGCTGATGATCAGTCAGAAACGTAGATACATAAACCTTGGCATAACTAAGATCATTTGTAATTTCAACACGATTAATGCTTAAAAAAGTATTAACACGAGGATCTTTTACTTCACCACGAAGAATCAGCTGGGAAATTTCATCACGAAACTGATCATTCAGTCTCTGTAATCTGTATTGTCCCATTATTATTCTCCCGCTTCTGAAGAAGCTTCTTTTTTCTTATCTGCTTTTTTTGCAGCTTCTGCTTCTTCTTCTGCAATAGTTTTACCAAGCTTCTTTGCAACTTCAATTATTTCGAATATTTCAAGTTTATCATCAACTTTAATATCCTGCCAGTTTTCAAGACCGATACCACATTCATAACCTGTACCGACTTCTTTTACATCATCCTTAAATCTCTTAAGAGATGATATTTTTCCTGTAAATATAACAATTCCTTCACGTACAAGATGAACGCTTGCATTTCTTCGAACAACACCTTCAGAAACAGAACATCCTGCAATAATACCGATTTTTGGAACCTTGAATGTATTTCTGACTTCAACCATACCGATAACTTCTTCTTTTGTATCAGGCTGAAGCATACCTTCCATTGCCTGCTGAATTTCTTCAACACACTTATAAATGATATTATATTTTCGGATTTCTACCTGCTCCTGCTCTGCCAAAGCTTTTGCCTTTGGAGTAGGACGTACATTAAATCCAATGATGATTGCATTAGAGTCAGCTGCGGCAAGAGTAACATCGGATTCATTAATTGCACCGGCACTTGAGTGAATGACAGAAAGTCTGATTTCACGAGTTGAAAGCTTTTCAAGAGAAGCCTTAAGTGCTTCTGCAGAACCCTGAAGGTCTGCTTTAATGATAACCTTAAATTCTTTTACTTCACTTTCAGCAATATCTGTATAAAGTGATTCAAGAGTTGTTTTCTTAACTGCCTTGGCTGCTTCAAAACGTTTCAATTCCTGGCGTTTTGTTGAGATTGCTCGTGCATCTTTTTCTGTTTCAGTTACCTGGAACGGATCACCTGCATTAGGCATTTCTTCCATACCGAGAACTTCTACAGGAGTAGATGGGCCTGCTTCCTGAATACGGCGGCCTCTGTCATCAAACATAGCGCGTACACGACCGGAATAAATACCTGCAACAAAAGGATCACCCTGTCTGAGACATCCTCTCTGAATGATTACAGAAGATACAACACCTCTACCCTGATCAACGCGTGATTCAAGAAGTTTACCTTCTGCACGACATTCATCATTTGCCCTTAATTCAAGCATTTCTGCCTGTAAAAGAATTGCTTCAAGAAGATCATTAATACCTTCTTTTTTCAAAGCAGAAATATGAACATACTGAGTATCTCCACCCCATTCTTCAGGAGTTAATCCAAGTTCAGAAAGCTGTGTTTTTACTCTATCAGGATTTGCTTCAGGTTTATCAACCTTATTAACAGCAACAATAATAGGAACCTTTGCATCCTTCGCATGACTTATAGCTTCAAGTGTCTGAGGCATTACACCATCATCAGCGGCAACAACAAGTACAACTATATCTGTTACCTGAGCACCTCTTGCACGCATCATTGTAAATGCTTCATGTCCCGGAGTATCAAGGAATGTAATTTTTCCTTTTGGAGTTGATACAGAATAAGCACCGATTGACTGTGTAATACCACCTGCTTCTCCTGCCGCAACATTCGCATGACGAATTGCATCAAGAGTTTTAGTTTTACCGTGGTCAACGTGTCCCATTACCGTAACAATTGGAGGACGAAGCTTTAATTCAACTCCATCATCTTTATCACTTTCAATTACAGTTTCATCATAAAGAGAAACAAGATGAACTTCACAACCATATTCTGCGGCAAGCAAGGTGGCAGTGTCTGAATCGATAGACTGTGTGATTGTTACCATCATTCCCATGCCCATAAGCTTGGCAATAACTTCACTTGCTTTCAAGTTCATCTTTCTTGCAAGGTCTGAAACAGAAATTGTTTCCATAATATCAATTGATTTTGGAACAACGCTTACAGGAGTTTCAACCTTCTTTTTCTGTTCAAAGAATTTATCATCGTACTGTTCTTCATCTTTACGATTATAAATCTGTTTCTTACCCTTGAACTGCTTTTTAGTAGACTGTCTTCCCTGATCAATTGGCGGTACAGAAGCGACATTTGTCTGTCTGCCTCTAAAGCCACCATTCTGACCATTTGAAAAGCGCTGCATATTTCCGTTTTGACCGGCTTTACCCTGTCTGTTTCCATCCTTATTAAAGCCGTTTTTATTAAAGCCCTGACGGTTATTATCTCTTTCTCTATTCTGATATCCCTGACGAGCCTGTGCACCACTAAAACCCGATGCCTGTCCTTCCTTATGGTATGAACGATTTACACCGGCATCCTTTTTATTGGCAAAATTACCTTTACCATTCTGTCGGGCCTTATTATCAGAAAGATTTCCTGCCTTAACATTCGGACGTGACGGATTTAATTCAAAGGTTTGTTTCTTAGGTTCAACAATTTCCTTGCTTTCATCCTTTTTAAGATCAACATCATGAGAGGCTTCTTTAGATTCACTTTTCTTAACAACAATATTCTTTTTCTGAGAATCTGTTTGTTTAACTGGAGCAGTCGTCTTTTTCTTTACTACAACAACACGTTTTTTTTCTGTGTTTAAAGAATTATCTTTTTCAGGACTTTTCTGCTGCTTTTTGTGAACTACAACTGCTGGCTTTTTTTCATTTTCTTCTGCCATAAATTATCCTATTCCCCATCCTCTTCAAATTCAAATTCTACGCCACAATTCGGACATTGTGTCATATCAAGAGTAATCTTTGCACCACATTCAGGACAGAAATATTCTTCAGCTTCATCAGAGTGTGCCTTTTCTGTTTTTTCTTCTGACTGGTCAGATTCCTCTTCATCAACAAATTCTACATTTTCATTAATAAGTGCATTTACTGCATCAAGATCTTCTTTTGAAATACCTTCGAAATTAATTGTACCGTTATCATAAGCTTCCACGAAGTCTTCAATCTGTTCAATTCCATTTTCTTTCAAAACTGCAGCAACATTAGCATCAACATTCGGTAATTCAGCAATAGTAGTAATTTCATCATATGCAGCTTCATCAGAGAAAAGATTCTGTGCAGTCTGAACTGTTGCAATATTAGAAAGATCCATTTCAGCAGCCTGTTCAACTGTCTTAACATCGATGTTCCAGTCACAAAGCTTGTTTGCAAGACGAACATTCTGTCCCTGTTTACCGATTGCAAGAGAGAACTGTGTATCATCAACAATTGCAAGAGCCTGACGTTTATCTGCATCAAGAATAAGAACCCTCTGAACCTGAGCAGGAGAAAGAGCATTCTTTATAAATACTGTAGGATCCGGATCCCATTTAAGAACATCAATTTTTTCGTTCAATAACTCACGGATTACATTCTGAATACGAACACCTTTTAAACCTACACATGCGCCTACAGGATCAATTTCTTCCTTCTTTGTGTAAACAGCAATTTTGGTTCTGTAACCGGCATCGCGTACAATCTTAGTAATTTCAATAGTACCGTCAGCAATTTCAGGTACTTCTTTTTCAAGAATTGAACTTACAAGCTTAGGATCTGTTCTTGAAAGAATAAGCTGGATTCCTGATGATGTAGGTTTAATATCAACAATCAAAGCCTTGATTCTGTCATTCTTTTCGTAAAATTCAAGCTTCGACTGATATTTTACAGGAAGGATTCCTTCAATACGACCGGCATTCCCTAAATCAACATAGATATTACCATTTCTTTCACGCTGATAATATCCGATTATTATTTCGCCGACCTTATCCTTATATTCATTCATAAGGGAAGTCTTTACACTTTCATTCAAGCCCTGATGTGCTGTCTGTTTTCCTGTTGAAACTGCAGAACGTTCAAAATCAACCTTCGGATCAAGAAGAATATCAATTTCATCACCTTCTTCAACATCACCTGCAAGTTCCTTTGCTTCTTCAAGTTCAATTTCCTTTACAGGATCATAAACACCATCTAATACAGTTTTTCTTGCATATATAGAAACATCTGACATGTCATCGTTGAATTTTACGATAGCATTCTCATCTGTTCCAAAAGTTTTCTTATAAGCTGCTTTTAAAGCTCTTTCAATAGTCTGCCTTACTGAATCTTCAGAACAACCTTTTTCCTGAATCAGCTGGCGGATAGCTTCTGCCATTTCTGACATTTTTAAGCCTCCTCTTTAGTATAAATAAATTTTGCTTTTGCTATATCTTCATAAGAAACAGTTCTTTTCTCTTTATTGTCTGTTTCTAAGGTTACACTTTTATTGTCTGCAGATAAAATCTTTCCGCTAACCCAGTCAGTTACTGTTTTATCCCAGACTCTAACATCACGGCCTGTAAAAATTGAAAACTCTCTTGCATTTTTTATGTTATGTTCAATACCAGGGCTTGTTAATTCCATGGAAGTATCTTCAGTTCCAAGCAGAGCCTGTAAACGTGAAAGAAGAGCCCTATGAACCTTTGCACAGTCATTTACACTGATATTTACATCAGGCTCAGAACCGGCAATCATTGCAGAAATCTTTGTGATAGTTTTGGAAGGAACAATCTTCAAATCAACAAGCTTAAAATTCATCCCTTCAACTAACGCAGAGCATTCCTTAAAATATTTAATTTCACTGAAATCTGTATATTCCATATATTCCTATTAACCTGAACACCAAAAAAAAAGGACTCGGAAAAGCCGAATCCATTTTTAATATAAAATTAAAGATGTTAACTATAAAATAACGTTTTTTTTAACGATTGTCAAGCACGGATGAATTTATATAGAGAAAATATATTTTTTTGTTGACGAAGCGTATTTTTCAGACTTAAAATAAAATATGAGTGACAAAATAAAAAAAAGAAGACGACGGCTGGGTGACAGACCCGAGGGCAGAAGACTTCGTACATTAGAACCAATCAACGTAATAATTCCATTCATAATGAAAACCAGAAATGATGCCAGTAACCTTTTCAGTGATGCTATTGAACTTTCGGCAATAAAAAAATATGTTCATGAAAAACGACATCAGGGAAAAGCAGGCTATAATGCAATGCATGTTCTTGTTGCTTCCTACATCAGAAGTGTAGCAAAAAATCCAGGAATAAACAGATTTATAAACGGATACAGGATTTTTGCCAGAAAAAACATACAGGTAATAATGGAAGTTAAAAAAGAACTTTCGCTGAATGCTCCTGCAACCATGTTAAAATTCAATTTTACTCCGGAAGCAACAGCCGATGAAGTTTATGAAAACATGAATTCTAAAATCATGGAATATAAAAATGCAGAAGAAAAAAAATCATCCTTCGAAAAAGTAACAGGGATTCTCTGCAGTTTTCCGCGATGGATTTTTAAAATGGCAATCGGTCTTTTAAAATTACTTGACTATTACGGAAAAATTCCTAAATTTCTGATTAATATAAGTCCTTTTCACGGTTCGCTTGTAATTACATCAATGGCAAGTCTGAACATTCCTTCTATTTATCATCATCTGTATAATTTTGGAAATGTTCCTATGTTCATTTCCTTCAGTACGGCAAGACATGAAAATGCTGTCGATAAAAACGGAGAGCTTTTAAAAAAACATTTTCTTGACATTAAGATTACGACAGATGAAAGGATATGCGACGGACAGTATTTTGCATCGGCTCTTCATGAATTAAGAAGATGTCTTAACAATCCTCATCTTCTTGATAATCCGCCGGATGAAGTTGTTGAAGATATAGATTAAGAATAAAAGATAAAAACTGTTTTTAATCTATCTTGAATTATCCGCATTTTAGCATTAGAATATTTTAATCATAAAAAAATTCAGAGGATTTTTTAAAATGAAAAACATTCAGAACAAATGGTTAAGAGGAGCAATTCCTGCCCTTCTTCTTCATTGCAGTATCGGTACGGTATACTGCTGGTCAATCTTCAGCCAGGAAATTGCTGACTACATCGGTTTTTCAAAAGGTGCAGTAGAATGGGCTTTCAGCTTTGCAATTTTCTTCCTTGGAATGTCAGCTGCTTTCTTAGGCAGCCTTGTAGAAAAGAATATTCATAAGTCATCACTTATAGCAGCAATCACATTTGCTCTTGGTATGGCTGGAACAGGCTTCTTTATCTGGTACGGAGGAACTCACCAGCACAGCGTACTTTCATTAATCGGTATTTATATTTCATACGGATTTATAATGGGAATAGGACTTGGAACAGGTTATCTTTCTCCTGTAAAAACTCTGATGCTCTGGTTTCAGGATAAAAAGGGTCTTGCAACAGGTCTTGCAGTAGCAGGTTTCGGTGCTGCTAAAGCAATTGCTTCTCCTATCATGAGCAGAATGCTTAAAGGTCTTGGAGATGGTGGTGTTTATAAAATGTTCTATATTCTTGCACTGGTTTATTTTGTAATGATGATGCTTGGTCACTTTATGCTTGCAAAACCGGAAGGCTGGATAGAGCCACAGAAAAAATCAAAGGAAGAAGGAATTATTGCTACACTTAAAACAGAACCTATCGCTTCTTACATAGGTATCTGGCTCATGTTCTATATCAACATTACGTGCGGTCTTGCAATTATTTCTCAGGAAAAAATGATTGTAAAATGCGTAGGACTTGGCGCTTTTGCAGGAATTATTTCCACTATTTCTGCTTTGTTCAATGCAGGCGGACGTTTAGGTTTTTCTGCCTGGGCAGATAAAATGAAAGACAGAAATACTGTTTATAAATTAATTTTTGCACTTTCAATAATTTCTACATTAATTGTTTTATTCACAAAGGGAATTGCAAATGGTGCCGGAAACGCAGCACTCATTATTTTTGTACTTGCATTAATATTTATCGTAAATGCAGGATACGGCGGCGGATTCTCTAATGTTCCTACCCTTCTTTCAGATCACTACGGAATGGGTAACATTTCAGCAATTCATGGAATTACTCTTTCTGCATGGGCATTTGCAGGTTTAACTGGAAATCAGATGGCATCATACATCGTAAACCATACAGGTAGCTTTATCGAAGTTGCAGGCGTAAAAGCAAATCCGACAGGATATCAGAACGTACTTATTGTAACTACAATTTTATATGCAGTTGCAATGTGTTTGAGTCTTTTCCTTGTACGACCGATGAAAAAAGCAAAATAAGTTTATTAATTTTTTAATAAAACTAATCATTCAGGCGGATTAAATTCATAACAAGAAGATATGAATTGTCCGCCTGTTTTGTTGAATTTATGATGAGAGAGATTTTATGATATTCCTTATTCTTAAAGCGGCTTTTGAATTCACACATAAAAGGAGTATCAGGTTCAGAAAGTACATGCGCTGCTGCATCTGAGAATATTCTTGCTTTATCCTTTGGATGAAGTAAATTATATAAATCTTTTTCACTCCATCCTTTTACTTCTTCTTCCGTATAGCCGGTAAAGTGTATGAATTCTTTATTTACCTTGATGATACGAAGCTCGAACTGCTGTTTAGAAAGATGCTTCTCGTCAAATTTTACAAGACAGATAAGCTGACCAATTTCATCATTATCAGATTCCTGTTTAAGCTGATTTGACGTAATTCCCAGAGTTCCTTCAGATATTTTTTCATCCGTAACATCAGATAAAAGAACATACAAAAGGTGATTCGAATCATTATTTCCTATTTTCCAGATTATTGATTTTATCCAAAGAATGCTGTTTTCCGGATATTTTTTGTTCTGAGTAACACAGAATTCTTCCTTTTGAGAAACAGAAGCGACTCTAAGGATGCTTTTATAATCATTATTTCCATCTCTTTTGAGGAAGTTTTTAAGGTATTTTCTGATTTCCCTATTATCCTTGTTTTCAAGTCCAAATAATCTAAGACATTTCTGATTACATCGTAAAAGTTCAACAGAATCTGTAGTATCATTAAATTCAAGAATTGCAGCAGGTCCGGTAAACTGTTCAAACATGATGCTTTCATTCGAATCGGGATTAAAGAAATTTCTGAAATCAAAGAAAGTGCTCTGTTTATGATTTGCCTCGACCTTCGAAGTTCCATTTGATTCAAGAAGCGCTACAAACTGTTTTGAGCTTACAGGACGTGAAAAATAAAATCCCTGTAAAATATCACATCCGATTCCTTTTAAGAAAGAAACCTTTTCGTTTGACTCAACTCCTTCTGCAACCGTCAATAAATCGAGACTATGAGCCATTCGTATTATTGAAGATACAATGTTACCACCCTTATCCATATTAGATTCATCACGAATAAATCCCATGTCAAGCTTAAGAATATCAATTGAAATATCCTTAAGAGTATTTAAAGACGAATAGCCGCTTCCAAAATCATCCATGGCGATTTTATAGCCAAGATCCTTGATTTTATTTATTCGCTCAATAATTTCATTTGAATCACTTATATAAGCGCTTTCTGTAATTTCAAAATGAATATATTCGGTAGGAATTTTATATTCATCTGTAAGACGTTTGATTGAATAAATTAAAGCATCTGATTCAAGACTGACACGTGAAATATTAATTGAAATCGGAACAAGTGGTATTCCTGATTCCATCCAGTGCTTTATAAGTGAGAAGGTTTTCTGCCATATAATTTTATCAAGAACACGAATAAAACCGTTTTTTTCTGCGACAGGAATAAATACAGATGGAAGAAGAATAGTACCGTCAGGCTTTTTCCATCGGCACAACGCTTCAGCACCGACAATTTTAAATGTCGAAGAACTGTATTGCGGTTGAAAATACATAATAAATTCATCGTTATCAAGAGCGCTTTGCATCTGTGCGGTGATTTCTGCTTCCTGAAGCATTTTATCACGATATTCCTTAGTAAAAACAGAAAATGTATTCTGAATTGAAGAAACCTGCTTATCCATAGCAATTGTCGCACAACCGAGAAGATACATAAGGTCTTCATCAGGACTTAAAGAATAAGTTATTCCAAAACGCATGGTTACTGGAATTTTCATGCCAAGAGAAGAACAATCAAAATATTTTATATCTCTTAAACGCTGAAGATTTTCCGGTGTATTTTCTACAAAAAGCATGAAAGAACCGCCGCCTAGTCTTCCGCAAATACCGGTTGAACCTGCAACCTTTTGAAGATTACTTGAAATAATTCGCAAAACATTATCACCAATAGCAGAGCCGTACAAATCATTAATAACTTTAAAGCGGTTAATATCACCTGTACATAAAAGAAAAGACTGATTTGGATTTTTCTGAAGAATGTTTGATGATTCCTGAATAAAAGTCGGACGGTTAGGAATTCCTGTAAGAATATCAATTTTCAGACGATATTCCATTTCATCCTGCATGTAATGAATACAGTTTTCCTTTTTGTTATATCCGCATGCGATTGCCCTTGCCATTTCCTTGCAGCTTTTATAACCACACTGACCGCAGTTTATAGAGCGTTTTTCTTCAGTGGTCTTAAGCATTGCATTAAAAATCTCATTAAGAACATTTTTCGGTATAGTAAACGGCTGTGTGTATCTGTCTATATAAATTCGTTTAAAGTCATCGACATTTAACCCTTTAAAAAGCTCATTAAGAATATCCTGATTTTTTTCCCAGCTGTTTGCACGGTTAAAAATTGATTTAGTTTCTTTATGAAGCTTATTTATATTTGAAACAATTTGAGAAGGCTTATAATACTTTTTATCTACACCTGCACATTCATAACATCCATTTAAGCAGGCTATTACTTCAGAATAAAGCGGTTGATCTTCCATGTATTCTTCACTCATCGAAAGACCAAGCATCTGGAAGGTATTAGGAGAAAGTCCAGTTAACTCCTGAATATATTCACCATAAGGTAAAAACAAAGATAAAAGGTCACGTACAGAACCCGGTAAGGTAGTAACGGCACCAATTCCTGTACTTACAAGATCAGGTTCGGCACTTAAGCCTTCAAAGCGTTCTATATTGAAATTCAACCTGTCGATATAATTCATCATATGTTCGAAGGTCAAATTATAGTCAATATAGTTATTTGTAGATTTAGATAATATTTCATCCTTTGCGGCAATACATGGACCGATATAAACAAACTTATTCGTATCTTTCAAATATTTTTTTGCATAGATTGCGGTACACATCATCGGAGAGTGAACAGGAATAAGTTTATTTCTCAAATACGGATAGAATAATTCAATATTATTAACAAGGGCTGGACAATTGGGAGAAATAAAAGCTCTTTCTACAGGCGGAAGCTTCTGGGCTTTTTTGATATAATCTATCGTTGCCCATAATGAGATTTCTGCTCCATAAGATGATATATATATTTTATCAAGTCCCTGCTGCTTTAAATATCCAAGTATTTTATTAGAGTCATCTCCATAAACCATATAAAAGGAGGGAGAAATAATTGCAGATATTTTTTCACCGCTTTCAAGTGCCCTGAAAAAATCAGAATCATCATCTATGAAATGACGTGCTTCCCGAACACAAGATTTTATACATTTACCGCAATGATTACACTTTACCGGATCAACCAGAACAGAAGATTTACCGTTTTTAAAAACAGAAATATTCGCACCGATAATATTACAAAGAGAAATGCATTTATTACATGCTATACATTTATCATCTGTATAAATAAGCCCATTATTAAATCTTGCCATTTCTACTATAAATATTTTATTACATTATTCAAATATTGCAAGAGCCATTGTTAAATTAAGATGGATAAAATCAAATTGTTCGCCATAACCGGAAAGACATATAAAGTTTTTATATGAATCCCGAAGCTGCTTTTCAAAGGGTTCAAGAAGCTCTTTTGTTTCAAACAACTTTGTTCTTGCGATACAATTAATAGCTATTGCAAATGAAGGATTCGAAACCTGGGCTAAAGTTTCTTCTTTCGTAGTAGACCAGACCTTCTGTACATCATCAAGATCAATTAATGAAACCTTTGTCTGATTAAATATCTGTGCAAGATACTGAATAGAATTATCTTTATTCACACAATTAGGCTCTGTCAAAAAAACTTCATCGCCAATAAGTCTTCCAACCGGATATCTTTTTATATTATCTGCAAAACGCTCTACATTCATCCCAAGTGCCTGAGAAAGTGCTTCTGCTGCAGGTTTACCGTCATATTCATAGACAATTCTTTTTTCACAATCTACTTCAGTAGCGGTAAAAATTTTATTGGACGGTTTATACAATGTTTCTTTATAAAGGGCTATTCTTCCATTCAAATTATGAATAAGTACAAAAACACATGTATTTTTATAGATTTCACCATTTAATGAAACTATTGAACGGTCTTCCCCATCCTTCGCTCCACTGGTACCTCCAATTAAAGGAATACCCATTCCACTTAAAACCTCATCGAAAGTATCAAGTACAAGTTCTTCTGCATAGGAAAATGCCGTAGAAAATTCAAGACAACAGGTGTTTGTACATACAGAAAGTGATGCAACTGCTTCTTTGATATGCCTTATATAATTTGCAGGATGATGATCTATTTCAAAAACTGCACCAGCTACACATTCAATGCCGGAAAAAACTGACAGTGCGGCAAAGCCGGTCTTTGAAATTGAATTATTACAAATGTTCATATAAGTTGTAGAACCAATTGTAATAGCCTCTGGATAACGTTTTTTAATATTTTCTGCATAATACCAGAACACATCTACATCGGACGTAAAAACAATGAGCTTTGGAGTTTTTCCTACACTGTCTATCTGTAAACAGACTTCCTCAAAAGCCTTTTCATAATTCTGATTATCTGAAAATGCCGTTATCGATCTACTCACTAGAAATCTCCCTGAAAATCAGTTCCTTGTATTTCTTCTAAAAGAAGTTCTCTCAATATTCCCGTATATATTGCGTTAATCAACATTTTATCATCTATTTTTTTATATTCAATCAATAAAATATCCTTATAAAGATTTCCGTCCTTCATAAATTCATAACCTACAGGAATTGATTCTTCATATTCACCATCCCAAAAAACATAATATACGACATCAGACGGTAAATCTGAAAATTTATATTTTCCACGAACTGCAATTTCTACGTTTTTCTGTTCAGGATTAATATATTGTCCTGCCTTTTGACTATCAATGAAAGTCTCACTTAAAAAAGAAATTGTAGTATTAACAACCGGTGAAGATGCTTTTTTGTAAGAGCGGTATTTTTTAGCAGAAATCTTATTTATACTTAGATTTTTTCCTAATTCATCCCAGTTTAATTCATTAATAAAGAGGCTGATTAGAAATTCTAGATCTTCATCAAGATTTTCACTTTGATTATCAAACAAAGAATCTTCGTTCTGTTCTGACTGAAAATCCTCAGGAAAACTGTCTTCAAAGGCGATATAATCCCAGTCTTTGTGGATATTTTCTTTTTTTTCTGCTTTTTTCGAAACGTTTTTTAAAAGTGTTTTATTGTAATTCATATCATAAATTACAGCCTTTGAATTACTTCCCTTAAAAGCATTTTTACCTATTTTGTCATAGTTATACATGTAAATCGCTATAAGATTTCTACAGTTTTTACATAAACCGTCAGGAATATTTTCAGAAAGAAAATCACCAAAATATACCCAGTAAAGATTTTCATGATCTGCAAAACAATTGTCCGGCAAAAATCCGTAATCACGTGAATAATATGACGAAGAAAAATCTATACAGATTTTTTTATCCTTATTATCAATAAGATATTCCCTCAAATCATAAAAATATGATTTATTCTGAACATCATTGAAATATATGTAATCAAAAGGACCGTAAAATTTTATGTCTGTATCTGCAATAAAAAGATTATGGATTTTCTGAATCATCCTTGTTTCGAAAAAATCACTGTTTAATTTTGAAAAGTCAAAATCATCTTCTAAAATCAAAGCATAAGAACCACCCGCTTCAAGACTATCAAGCACATACTCAAAATTATCAGGAGTTACATTTTTTTCTTCATAAATTGAATGAAGGGCAAACAAGCTGGTAAAGCAAAAAAGCAAATACAATACGATGATTTTTCTCTTCATAGCATTTTCCTTCTATAACAGTATTATCCTTTAATTAAGGAAGCAGCCTTTTCAACTGTACAGGCATCGAAGCATTCTCTTGTTGCAAGTTTTTTTAATGTAAAAGTATTATTCTTTACATCATCTTCTGAAACTAAAATACCCCAAGGAATACTTTTAGCTTCAGTTAAATTATACTGCTGATTCATTTTTTTTGCATCAGGAAAAACTTCGACATTGATATTTTTATTCCTCAATAAAGAAGCAATTTTCTGATAGTAAACCGACTGATTTTTATCTGTACAGAAAATTTCAACATCAACATAACTTCCTTTATTACCGGTAATTCCAAGCTGTTCAAGACCAGCAATAAGACGGTCTAAACCAATTGACATACCTACTCCGGGAAGTCTTTCTTTCATGTAAAGGCCTGCAAGATTATCATAACGACCACCTGAACATATTGAACCGATGGATGGAAGTTCATCAAGAAAGGTTTCATAAACTATGCCTGTATAATAATCAAGTCCGCGTGTAATAGCAGGATTAAGCACATAAGTATCTTCTATTCCGCTTGCCTTCATCATTTCATATATTTCACGAAGTCGGCATGTATCTTCTGCAGGACCACCGGCTTTCTTCTCAAGCTTATCAACAATTTCAAGGAAGCTTCCCTTTGTACTGATAAAATCAATAATTTCATCGGCTGTTTTTTCATCGTTACAGTAACTTAAAAGTTCTTTTTTTACTTCGTCCTGTCCGACTTTAAGAATTTTATCAACAGCACGTAAAATATCCTCTGATTTATCAATTACACCAAGCTTATCAAGGAAACGATTAAAAATACCTCTGTGATTAACATGAATCTTTATATTCTTTACATTTATTGCATTAAGTGCGCATTTCATTACATTGAGAATTTCAAAATCTGATGCTGCACTATCTGAGCCGACTGTATCAACATCACACTGAATGAATTCACGATAACGACCTGCCTGTGGTTTTTCCCCACGCCATACTTTAGCAATATGATAACGCTTGAAAGGAAAACAAAGCTCTGCATAATGTTCAGCAGTATAACGTGCAAAAGGAACAGTTAAATCAAAACGAAGCGCTACATCACGTCCGCCATTATCCTGAAAACGGAATAACTGTTTTTCAGTTTCTCCATTGCTTTTTCTTAAAAGAATTTCTGAATACTCCAAAACGGGAGTATCAATCGGTACAAATCCGAATGAACGGTAAACATCTGTAATTTTTTCTACAAGTGAATCCCTGAAAATCTGATTTGAAGGAAGAAAATCACGAAAACCCTTTAAAATCTTTGGTTGAATTAAATTTGCCATAAATATATAATATCTTAAAAATTTGTAAATTACAATAAATCTGGGGTTTAAAATGTTACTCGCATTTGACATTGGAAACACGAACATAAAGGCAACTGTTTTTGATAATGATAAAATCATCTCACAATGGCGTATAACAACTGATGTAAAACGAACGGGTGATGAATATTATTCAATATTACGTACTCTTTTAAAAGACGCTGCAATTGATTTTTCCAGAATTGATGATGCGATAATAAGCTCGGTAGTTCCAGCCCTCATTGGACCTTTTGTAATAGTTTCAACAAGAATTACAGATAAAAAACCGTATATTATAGAACCCGGCATTTACGATAAACTTCCGGTCAAAGTTCCTGAAACTGCCGTTCATGAAATAGGAACTGATTTACTTTGTGATGCAGTTGAAGCATGGAGTAAGTATAACGGTCCAGTTATTGTTGCAGATTTCGGCACTGCCCTTTCCTTTACAGCAATTGATAAAGATGCAAATATTGCAGGTGTTGCAATTGCACCAGGAATCAGAACTGCCTTTAATTCACTTTTTGCTAATACTGCACAGCTTCCCGCTGTTGCCCTGGATATTCCTCCTACAAGTCTTGGTAAAAATACAGTTGTTGCGATTCAATCAGGCATTGTTCTTGGATATAAAGGACTTGTTGAAAATCTTATAAAACAGATGAAACAGGATCTTGAAAAAGAAACAAAAACACCGGCGCAATCAATCAAGGTTATTGCAACCGGTGGTCTTAACAGCATGTTACAGCCTATTACAGATATTTTTGATGATACAGACAAGAACCTCACATTAAACGGGATGCTCCGAATCTATAAATTAATATCTCAATAATTATTTAATCCTTCGTACAAATGCATCCTTATAGCCGTAAGCCTTGAATCTTTCAAGAACTGCACCGTATTCATCTACGGTTAAAGGACCGATTAATACCTGACTGCTGCCATTTGATAACTGAATGACAACAACAGGATAATTTTTACCGTATTTTGAAATTATTTCTTTAATCAGTTCTTCATTTTTCAAAACAGCTATTTGAATATAATATTTGTTTGAAATCAATTTATCACTGACTTCGACAGGTGCATTATTTTCAGAAAGATCTATTGCCGGTTCTGCTTCCATCTCTTCAATTACATCTTCAATCTGTGGAACAAGAACTTCAACTTCATTTTTCTGAATTTCAGGTTCAATAATATTGATTGGCTCTTCAACTGTCTGTTCAGTTTCTTCTTCTACAATTTCTTCTTCAGCAGGAACTTCTTCAACCGGAAGCTCTTCTGCAGGTTCTTCAAGAGAAATGGCTTCTTCAACTTCATGAACATTCTCAGAAGATGGCTCTACAGTTTCTTCAACCGGTGTTTCTTCTGTAACTTCTTCCTGTGGAGTCTCTTCTTCAACAGGAAGCTCTTCTGCAGGTTCTACAATGACTTCTTCTTCTACAGGAGTTTCTTCAATCACTTCTTCTACAGGATTTTCTTCCTCAACCGGAGTTTCTTCGTCCGGTTCTTCTGCAGGTACTTCATCAGAAGGTTCTTCAAGAGAAATTGCTTTCTCAGCTTCTTCTTCTACAGGTTCAAGTTCCTCTGCCTCAAACTCTTCGGCTTCTACTGGCTCTTCTTCAACAATCTCTTCTGCAGAAGATTCTTCTGTTATTTCTTCCTGCGAAGTATCTTCTTCAACCGGAGTTTCTTCTTCAGGTTCTTCAGCGATAACTTCTTCCTGATTTTCTTCTTCTATAGGTTCAAGCTCATCTGCCTCAAACTCTTCTGCTTCTACAGGCTCTTCTTTAACAATTTCTTCTGCAGAAGATTCTTCCATTACTTCTTCCTGCGACGTCTCTTCTTCAACCGGAGTTTCTTCTTCAGGTTCTTCAGCAATTACTTCTTCCCGATTTTCTTCTTCTACAGGCTCAAGTTCATCTGCCTCAAACTCTTCTGCTTCTACAGGTTCTTCTTCAACAATCTCTTCTGCAGGAGCTTCTTCTATTATTTCTTCCTGTGGAGTCACTTCTTCAACCGGAGTTTCTTCTTCAGGTTCTTCAGCAAATACTTCTTCCTGATTTTCTTCTTCTACAGGCTCAAGTTCATCTGCCTCAAACTCTTCTGCTTCTACAGGTTCTTCTTCAACAATCTCTTCTGCAGGAGCTTCTTCTATTATTTCTTCCTGTGGAGTTTCTTCTTCAACCGGTGATTCTTCTTCTGGTTCTTGTACAGGAGCTTCTTCTTCAGGCTCTTCTAAAGGTGTTTCTTCAATTTCCTGTGGAACTACAACTTCTTCTTCTATTATTTCTTCCTGTGGTTCAAAATCAACAGTTTCTTCATCATCATTTTCTTCAATTATGATTGTTTCAACTGGTTCTGAAGCTTCCGGCTCATCATCAATAAGCCATTCAACTTCATCTTCTTCCTTCGGTAAAACCTGATTATTTGTTTTTGGAGAAGAGTTTGTATTTTGCGGTAAATCTGAACTGTTAGCCTTTGCAATTACCGCAGAACCGTAAACCCGTTCATCCTGATTAGAACGCTTTGTAATTTTTACAATATTATTTGCATTAACATCGATTCCGATTGCCTTTGCCGCTTCCGGAGAAAGCATGATGGCTACACCTTCCGATGGATCTAATGCGCCGATTACAAGAATATCAACAGTCGTTTCACCGCTGATATTAGTTACACTGATGATATCACCAGGAAGATAACCTACAGTCTTTGCAAATAATCCCTGTGGAAATACACCTTCATCTACTACAATGGCACGCCCGTCAAGCGAAGGACTGAGAGAATATACTTTTACACATAATGAAATCAAAAGAAAAAATATTGATAAAAACTCGAACTTTCTCTTTCTCATATTCCCACCTTTTTTTAAGCTTTAATCGCTTTTAATATCTTATCAGTTATTTCTGAAGTAATATCTATAAAACTTGTATCCAGAAGGAGATTAATCTGTCGTGAAGTTTTTATTTCTCCAGCTTTTATCTTTTTTCCATTTTTACCGTTATAAACACTCCATTCAACTTTTTCCAGAAGTAAAGAATTATCATCATTATAATCTACGCTGATATGAACATAATAATCAGACAGGCCTTCTTTAGCATCCTTTAAACCTTCTTTAATGACAGCTTTTTCTGTATTATCCTTGTCGATATTCATGCTTGGAGAATTTGTTACAATAAATCCTTTGCTGAAAAATGCATCAAGAAGTTCATCTTCAAAAACATATGTTGATTCAATCAAATCTTCATGTCTTAGTTTATTATCAACATTTTCAAATTTCTGTACTATCTGAAAAGAAATCTGCTTTGCAAAACAAAGACTTCCTGTCAATATGAACATTAAGCTTAAAATATAGAATTTAATTTTCCCCATAGTTACACCCCGTTTGAATTATAAAACATTATAAGGTTATCATTATTTTATTCGGCATGATTTTAACTCTTGTTTAGACTTTTTATTAAAAAAATGTGAATTGAGATTTTCGCTTTTGTGTATTATAATTACTGTTGATTTCAGGAAATAAGATGGAAAAAAGAATATATATAATCGGCGCTGGCTTTGCAGGACAGACAATTGCAGATGATATCAAAAGAAAAAAAATCTTCGGTAAAGTCAATGCCTTTCTGGATGATGATAAATCACTTATTGGAACAACAATAGACGGAATACCGGTTTTAGGACCGATAAAATCTGTTGCTTCAATCCTCAATAATTCAGACATGGATGAAGCGATTATTGCCATTCCGTCGCTTACCGTAGAACAAACTAAAGAAATCTATGACACACTCAAAAAGAATAATTTTAATCATATAAAAATTCTTCCCGGAATAAGCCAGGTAATTGACGGTACTGCTCATTTTGTTCAGACACGTGAAATAAATCCTCTTGATATACTTGGAAGAACTCCTGTAACAATTTCCTTAAAACAAAGCCTTTCCTATTTACGCGGAAAACGAGTTTTAATTACAGGTGCAGGAGGCTCAATAGGTTCAGAGCTTGCCAGACAATTATTATCCGGTGGTGCAGAACGTCTTTATCTTTTCGGACATGGTGAAAATTCCATCTGTCAGATTTTCCGGGAGCTTAAGGTTTTACAGGCAGAAGGAATCGGTGAAAAAGCAACGATTGTTCCAATCATAGGAGATATGAGAGACAGACAATATGTTGATTACATCATAAAACACACAAGATGTAATGTCATATTTCACTGCGCTGCCTACAAGCACGTTCCAATGATGGAAGAAAACCAGGTTGCGGCAATAGAAAATAATGTATTCGGTACAAAAAATCTTCTTGATGCTGCAATTAAACATAATGTAAACCGTTTTGTCCTTATTTCGACAGACAAGGCTGTAGCACCGGTAAGTGTATATGGTGTTTCAAAAATGCTGTGTGAAAAACTTGTTCTTGATGCCGCAGCAAAAATAAAAGACAGTCATAACGCAATCATGTTCGTAAGATTTGGAAATGTACTTGGTTCAAGAGGTTCCATTTTACCTTTATTTCAAAATCAGATTAAGAACGGAGGTCCCCTCACTGTAACCGATGAAAAAATGGAACGCTATTTCATGACAATTCCGGAAGCCTGTTCTCTTGTTTTACAGACAGGGGGTGTTGGAGTAAACGGTCAGTCATATCTTCTGGATATGGGAGAACCTATTAAAATCATAGATCTTGCAAAACAAATCATTAAAATTTCAGGTCTTGAACTTGGAAAGGATATTGAGATTAAAATTGTCGGTGCAAGAAAAGGTGAACGCATTATAGAACCTTTGTGGCTTAAAGAAGAAAATCCTTCGCCTACAAAATACAAGAAAATTCTCACGCTTACAAACATTGAATATGACAAAGACCGTCTGGAAACGCTTCTTGATTCTTTGTATCCTATTTGCTTTTATACACAAGGAAAAGAAAATGATTTCAGAAACCGAGAAAAACTTTTAAAGCTCTTGTGTGATGACTGCAAAACTTTAAATGATTTTTATGAAGAGATGAAAAAAGATAATCAACCAAGAACAGATATTTTATAGAAAGGCAGAAACTGGAGATTACGACATATGGCAGAAATAAAGGTTCCTTTTCACCGTGCATCAATTACTAAGGCAGAGAAAAAAGCTGTTTTAGACGTTCTTGATTCACACTGGCTCACTACCGGAAAATACACCCTTGAATTTGAAAAAAAATTTGCAGCAAGTGTTGAAGATCCTGAAATTGCAGAAAAAAAAGGAAACGTTATTGCTCTAGCTGTAAATTCAAATACTTCAGGGATGATTCTTGCTCTTGAAGCATGCGGTGTAAATGAAAAAAATGCCGTAATAACCACACCATATACATTTGTTTCAACTGCTGCCTGTGCCAGACATCTTGGTGCAGAAGTATTATTCGCAGATATAGAGGAAGATTCTTATAACATAGATCCTGCCAAAATCGAAGAAATTCTTAAAAAAGATAAAAAACATAAGGTAAAAGCAATTATTCCCGTACACATTGCAGGAAATATATGCAAAATGAAAAAAATCATGGAGCTAGCAGAAAAATATTCAACGGCAGAAAATAAAATATATGTAGTTGAAGATGCGGCACATTCTTATCCCTCGCCTACCGGCAACGGTTTTGCTGGTACAATAGGTGATGCAGGTGTTTTTTCATTTTATGTAACAAAAACAATTACTACTGCAGAAGGCGGTATGGTCTGTACAAGAAACAAAGATCTTGCAAAACGAATGACTGTCATGAGAATGCATGGCATGGACAGAACTACATGGGACCGCTACACCTCATCAAAAGCATCGTGGGAATATGATATTATTGATGCCGGATATAAATTCAATCTGCCGGATGTTCTTTCTGCAATCGGTTACTGTCAGGTAGACCGTGCACAGCTATTTTATGAACAAAGGATGAAAATTGTCCAGAAATATAATAATGTCTTCAAAAACTATGATTTTCTTGAGCTTCCACCTGATTCTAAAGGAAATTCCTGGCATTTATATTTACTAAGAATTGTACCTGAAAAACTTAAAATCACACGTGATGAATTTGCGAAAAAATTGCAGGAAAAAGGGATTGGTATTTCTGTACATTTTATTCCCCTGTTCCATTTTACCTATTGGAAAAAGCTTTATCCTGATTTTACGAAAGAAAAATATCCGAACGCCGAAAAGCAATACTCAAGGACTATATCGATTCCACTATTTCCGGAAATGACAAAAAAGCAGACAGATTATGTAATTAAAACTATAATTGAAACAGGATTAGAAAATAAAAAATAATGGCAAAAAATAAGGAAGAAAATACAGTTCAGATTCGTTCTCTTGATGCAGACTTTTTTTACAGCGATATAGAAATGTCAGAAGCTTTATCTGCCGTTTTAATCCGAAGTCCGTCTCCTTCTGGAACAATTAAGAGCATTACGATAGATGAGCTTCCGGAAGGCTATTATCTTTTTTCTGCGGCTGATATTCCCGGTAAAAAATATTTTGAAATAAACAAAACTCCGATAAAAATCTTTGCATCTGACAATATCTCGTATACCGGCGAACCTGTAGGTATTTTATGCGGACCTGATGAACATGTTCTCAAAGAGCTCCTTGAAAAAATAAACATAAACTTCAATGTTCAGAGTCTTGAATCTGCACTTAAAAATGTAATCAATAATCAGAAAATAATGGCAGATAAAAACAAATCTTCTTCAGAGCTTTCATCCTTTGTATCACAGCTTAATGACATGCCGTCTTTGGACACAGTTCTTGATAAAACTCATGTTGAACAGAATGTTGAAGAAATAATTGCAAGCAGAGTTATAAAAACAGGAAAATATAAAAAATCACAGCTTGAAACTGCAGATAAACTTTTGTTTAAAAACCTTCCGTACATTGTCGAACAGAAATGGTGTTTAAAACAACAGGCGCCTAACTGGGAAGAAACTACCGGAGCATTTTGTTTTTTCAGTGACAATATTATGTATGTTTATACTCCGACACGCTGGGTAAATTCAGTTATGGAAGCCGTAAGTGACGTAATAAAAATCCCAAAAGAAAATGTCGATGTACATAAAACAAAAGTTTCCGGCATTTATTCAAAAGGTCTGCAGCTTACGACTCAGCTGACAACACAGGTTGCAGTTGCCGCTTATCTTACAAATAAACCGGTAAAATTGATTTTTACCCAGGATGAAGAGGACATGTTCCTTGCTCCCGGAATTGATGCGACATTTACCTACAAAACAGGTCTGTCCAAAGAAGGTGAATTAGTTGCGATGAACATCAATATTGAAATTGATGCCGGAAGCTCTAACCCCTTTGCACAGGAAATAACAGACAGACTTGCAATAGCTTCATGCAATTATTATTCATGCAAGAATCTTTACATCAATGCATATTGTCATACTTCAAAAAAGCCTCCTACTTCAATTAATATTAAAAATGTTGAATCACAGGCTTTTTTTGCAATTGAAAATCAGATTCAATCGTTAAGTCAACTGTCTCAATTCTATCCTGATGAAATAAGAAAGCTCAACATAACAAGAATTCCTTCGTTTCCGTTCCATCTCAACAATGAAAACAGAATAAATACTTTTGAAAGGGCAATAAAAATCAGTGACTTTAACCGTAAATATGCTTCATTCCACATGGATGCAATAGACCGTACTGAAAAAGGAACCACACCGTTTTTCGCACTTCCTTTGCGTGGAATTGGACTTGCAAGCGGCTACAATGTCAGCGACTACTACGGACAGTCAGCTATTACAAGCGACTGCAAAGTTACAGTAACCTTACAACAGGATAATAAAGTTATCATTCATGCAATAAAACCGTCATCAGTTATACAAGAGATGTGGAAAGAAACTGTAATGCAGACTCTGCAGATAAAAAAAGATAATATTTATATAGATTCAGATTTTCTTATAAATGAGATTCCTTCTGCACCTGATGATTCATTAAGCTCTATAGGAACAATGAATGAGCTTATAAAAAAATGCTGTCTTGAAATTCAGAAAAAAAGATTTCATAATCCGCTGCCAATATCATCACAAAAGGGACTTACCTCTTCTACAAAAAAAATCTGGGATAAGGATAAATTCCAGGGTAATCCTTACGGTGTTACATCCTTTGCAACTACAGTTGTTGAAGTTGAGGTTGATTCGTATACCTTTAGTGAAAAAATCAAGGGAATCTGGATGACCATCGACTGCGGTGAACTTTTTGATGAAAGTGCCGCCTTACGAACCGTACGGCTTGAAATACAGCAGGAACTTGAAATGCTCGTAGAAGATAAAAACATTCCGTGCGATAACATCAACATAGAATTCATGCATTCTACCGAAAAATCAGGACAGATTGGCGGGCTTGTTCATAATACACTTCCTGCAGCATTTGCAGCGGCTTTATCACATGCGCTTATAACACAGCTTACAATGCTTCCATGTACCGAAAAACAGCTTTTCGAGCTTATTAAGGAAAGGGAAAAACAGAAAAATAAATCAGGAGAAAAAGATACACAATGAACATACCGGTAACTTTAAACGGAAATAAAATGATAATTGAAGCGAATCCTGATGAATCACTCATGAAAGTTTTGAGAACACAGGGCTGTTCATCTGTAAAATGCGGCTGTTCTCAAGGACACTGCGGCTCATGTGCTGTTTTACTTGATGATAATCCGGTCGCAACCTGTAAAATTCCTATCGGAATAATCCGCGATGGTGATATTGTAACTCTGGATTATTTTGCAAGAACAAAAGAATATTCAATCATCATGCAGGGGTTTGATCTTGCAGGAATAAAGCTATGCGGTTACTGTAATGCAGGAAAAGTTTTTTCTGCCTATCAGATTTTAAAAATGAACAGAAATCTCTCGCGAAACGAAATTGCAAATTTTGTAAATAATCTTTCACCATGCTGCACGGATATAAACACTCTTGTTAACGGTATTGTAATAGCACGTGAGATTTACAACAAAGGATATGAAGAAATAATCAAGCGATATAAAAGAGGTAAAAAATGAAAACTGTTCTGCTTGCAAAAAACATTCCTGAACTCCTCTTTCAGATTAACAACAACAAGGACATACGCGTTGTCGGAGGCTGTACAAACCTTACATCTGACCCCGAAAAGATTGTTTCAACACATGGCATTAAAGAACTTTCTCAGATTATCCGTCACGAACGCTACATAGACGCAGGTCCTGGCACAAAAATCATGCAGCTTATAAACGTAGGAGTTAATCACATCCCGCAGGTTTTATACGATGCGTTAATAAGCATAGCTAATCCTCTTATACAGAACATCGCAACTATAGGAGGAAATATCTGTCATGAAGGACAAAAACTTACTCTTTTTGCACCACTTATGGTTTTAGATGCAAAAATTGAATACAAAAATCAGACAGAAACTCATGTAGAATCAATCCTTAATTTCAAAAAGCTTCCGGAAAAATATATTCTTACAAATATAAGGATTCCTATTCCTGATTCAAATATTTCAATTTTCAGAAGAATAGGACCGGAACATTCAATAAATGAGCAGTCTGCATCCTTTGCATTCATAGCAACAACTGAAAAAAATACTCTGGTAGAAATGCATCTTGCCTTTGCCGGACCTTTTGCTTTCAGAAGCAGACAGTTAGAAAGCAACATCATGGGACATAAGCTTCCATTAACTAACAAGGATATTTCCGGAATAATGCAGACAATCGAATCAGAATTTAACGAAGCGTGTAAAGATCAGATGATTAGTGAAGTAATGATTCAGCAGTTTTTGAATCTTGCAAGATACAGTTTTGAACAATTAACTTAATCACTTTAAAATTCAAAAAAAATAGGTTATTATAAATATATATAAATCAGGAGTTATAGTATGGATAAATCAGAAATATTACAAAAAGCAAAAGATTATATCAATGCTGAGCAGGATAAAAGATTCAGCAGGGAAATTGAAGACTTAATCGCACAGGAAAACTATACGGAGCTGGAAGACCGCTTCTATCAGACTTTGGAATTTGGTACTGGTGGACTTAGAGGCATTATGGGTGGCGGAACTAACCGCATGAATACACTCGAAATCAACATGGCAACACAAGGACTTGCAAACTATGTAATAAAAGCATTTCCTGAAAAAGCTAAGGCAGGTACATTAAGTGCAGTTATTGCTTATGACAGCCGTTTAAACTCTGATGTTTTCGCAGAAGCAACAGCATTGATTTTCGCTGCAAATGGAATCAAAGCATATCTTTTCTCAAGCCTTCGCCCTACTCCAGAGCTTTCCTTCGCAATCAGATCACTTAAGGCAGATACAGGCGTCGTAGTTACAGCATCTCACAACCCACGCATGTACAACGGATATAAGGCATACTGGAATGACGGAGCACAGGTTATTGAACCTCATGATGTCGGGATCATTGAAGAAGTTAACAAAGTAAAAGAAGTAAAAACAATGACTCGTGTTGAGGCAATCGCAAGAGGAAAACTTGAAATCATTGATAAAGAAATTGATGAAAAATTCTGGGATATGTGTAAGGCACAGCTTTTCCGCCCTGATCTCATCAAGGAAAAAGCAAAGGATGTAAGAATTGTTTATACACCATTGCACGGTACAGGAGCAATGCATGTTGAAAAGGTTCTTGGTGATTTGGGACTTAATATAATTACAGTTCCAGAACAGCGTGAACCTGATGGAAATTTCCCAACAGTTGAAAAACCAAATCCTGAAGAAAAGCCTGCACTTAAAATGGCAGTTGATCTTGCGATTAAAGAAAAAGCAGATGGTCTTATGGCAACTGACCCTGATTCTGACCGCTTCGGAACAGCTTTCCCTGATAAAAACGGAAATTTTGTATTGTTAAGCGGAAACCAGATGGGTGCACTTTTAATGGAATATGTATTCCTTTCAAGAAAAGAATTCAACAAAATGCCTTCAAATGCAGCATGCGTACGTTCTATTGTAACATCGCCGTTCGGTGATTATATCTGTAAAAAATTCAATGTTACTATGCTTGAATGTCTGACAGGTTTTAAATGGATCGCAAACGTAGAAGCAACCTTTGAAAAAAGCGGAAAATATGAATATGTTTTCGGACTTGAAGAAAGCTATGGTTATAAGATTGAAAAGGAAGTAATGGATAAGGACGGTGTTTCTGCTGCTGCAATGTGTGCCGAAATGATTTTATACTGGCGTTCTAAGGGAAAAAGTCTTCTTGAACATCTTGATGACATGTATAAAACATACGGATATTTTGAAGACCGTTCAATTTCACAGAATTTCCCGGGTCAAAGCGGTGTTGCAACAATGAAAAACATGATGGCATCTTTGAGAACATCATCTCCTGCTACACTTGGAGGCCAGAAAGTTGTAAAAGTCAGAGATTTAATGAACGATCCTGAATTACCAAAGAGCAATGTACTTCAGTTCTATCTTGAAAGCGGAACAATCGTAAGTGCAAGACCTAGTGGAACAGAACCGAAAATAAAGTTCTATATCAATTCTATGGTTCCTGCCGGTGATGGTTCAGATGAATGGCTTGCCCAGGCAAAAGAAAAAGCTGCAAAGCTTTGTGATGGAATTTCTGCAGATATTCAAAAAGTTATAGATGCAGCATCCAAATAGAATACTCAAGGACTTTAAAAAAATGCATCTGCTATATGAGGCAGGTGCAGTTTTTACTGCAATAGATACAGAAACAACATCAATTACTCCCAAAAACGGCAGGATAATGGAAATTGGGGCCGTAAAATTTGATAAGGACGGCATCATATCTACATTTAACCAGCTTTTTAATCCTCAGTGCATAATTCCACCGTTCGTTTCACAACTTACAGGAATTACACAAAGGATGGTAATCACAAGTCCGCTTATTTCAGAAAAGCTCCCTGATTTTATAAAAATGATTGAAAACACGATTCTTATTGCTCATAATGCACAATTTGATTTGAATTTCATCAACGCCGAATGCATACGCTTTGAGCTTGAACCGACTGGCAACAAAGCAATAGATACGCTTCAGTTTTCTCGATGGTTTTATCCGTCAATGGAAAAACACAAGCTTGATTATCTTGCTCAACAATTAAAAATAGACTCTGGTCATTCACACAGGACCTATGATGATGCAAATGCATGTATGCATCTTTTCGTTAAGATGTGTACTGAATCAAAAGATTAATTTCTCGGTGCTTTAGCCGGATCTATAGGATGTCCGTTCTGGAAAACCATAAAAGTAATCTGAGATTTACCGCTTATTGAATCAACACCGGCAGTTCCTATTTCTTTACCGAAAAGAACATAATCACCCTTCTTTACCTTTACGTTATTAACACCCATATATGAATAAATAATTCCTGTCTGAGACTGTACAAAAATAACCTGTCCAAATCCACGGTAAACACCAATATACATTACAGTTCCTTCACGGATACAGGTAACTTTTTCATTTGCAGCTGCTGAAAGCTGAACTCCTGAAGCTTTTCCTTTTAACGTAGTAACTTTAGGATTTTTTACCGGCCACACGGTTGATGAATCTGCCTGAACTGTTTTGCCATAATTTCGTGTATCAGGAGCTTTTGTCGCAACTGCAGGTGTTTCCGTTGAAGTTTTTACAGATGTATCTTTAATCTTAAGTTTCTGTCCTACTTTTATGACTGTATTAGCATCAAGATTATTGAGTGCAAGAAGTTCTGCAACTGTCATATTATTTCTTTTTGCAATCGAATAAAGTGTATCTCCTTTTACAACAGTATAAACTGTTGTTTTTACATTAACGGTTGTTTTTGAATCATCAGTATTAAGTGCAACAGCATTATTAATATCAGCTTTTGGGATAATTAATTTCTGTCCTTCTTTTATGACAGTCTTATCTGTAATATTATTTGCAGAGCATAATTCCGCAACAGTAATCTGATATTTCCTGCTTATAGAATATAAAGTATCACCCTTCTGAACCTTATAGGAAGAATCAGCATAAATAAAAGCGGATAATATAATAAACAATACAATTCCGATAGATATTTTACGTAAATTTCTCATAAAATTATTATCGGAAAAAAATCGATTTTTTTTGAATAAATTACATCAAACTATGAAATAAACTGTAAACATTTATTCCGCTTATAATTTCATCTTTTTTATAATAATTCAAAAGTCCTTCACGACCGGTCACAAGATGAATTGAAGTAATTCCATGTTTTATTGAAATATCAGCTTCCATTAATGCCGAAAGATGATCACAAATACGGATTAATCTTCCATCAACCGGATTATATTTTTCTTCATTATATTTAGAATTCAAATCATCGAAAGAAACAATCTCAACCTTACCGTCAACGTTTATTCTGTCAAAAAATTCATCGTTGGTAAAATAAATTACCTCATCAACATAAAAATCACGCATTAAAGGAACAAGCTCTTTATTGACAATTTCATCCTCGATTTTCTTAACGATATTCGGAAGCTCGTTCGTTGCCTGCTTTACAGGAGATATAATGTCTCTTGTAACAGATTCAGGTAAATCATGAAAAAGAGCACTGAAAAAAGTATTAATAACACGTTTTTCGCACATCTTAACACTGCTTTCACGACCCATTAGCAGTGATAAAATTGCAACATAAAATGAATGACCTAAAACAGATGTGTGCGGTATGCGAGGAGTCTGATTCCATCTTGTCTGAAAACGAAGCTGTTCAATTTTCAAAAGAAAATCAAATTCCTTCTGACGAGTCATGAATTTCTGTAAGCCTTCAAGATCCAGATATGGCTGTATCCCTGATTTTAAATCTGCTTCAATATCTGCAAGGCGTTCTTTTTCGTTAACAACAGAAATCATTTCCAGTTCACGAAGTGTAGAAAACTTATGGGCAGCATTATATATATGACGTGAAAGTTTTAAATCATCCGGAGTTTTAAAAGAACCGGCTTTCTGCCCTATATAGATTGTAAATTTAGAAAAAAGTTCATCATCTTTTATAAGCTGCCTGTATTGATTCAATACCCATTCATTAAGACGCATATATTCAAGCGGAAATTCCTTCTTCAACTTCTGCTGAACAGGAGCCTTTATATCACAAAGGGCAATTTTTTTAAGCAGATCAAAAAGTGAAGCATAAATCATCCAGTTCCAGTCAACTTTATTTCCCTTGTTTTCCTCAAACTTTCCGATTATATAGGCAATCACCATTTTTTCTGCAGCTTTATCCATTTCTACAAGATCAAACGGTCGGACAAGGTCATTCCATCTTTGAATAGAAAAACCTTCAAATATTTTTAAAACGAGATTTTTTTCCATAACAATGCACTCTAACGATTAATTGCTCAAGCCTTTTTTGTGATCTGCATCCATTTTGTCCTTCCAGACAACTGCTTTTTTCTTAACTTCTTCTGCCTGATCACTTTGACCTAAAACTATATATACTTTTCGCAATGCAAGAAGATATTTAATTGCATCACGCATATCATCAATTCGTCTGGTAGAAAGCTCATAACGGTCACGATAACCGTTTGCCGCATTATTCAAAAGCTTTATTATAAGTCTTATAAACAAAACTGTTGTCTCATAATGCTCAGAACGAGGATCAAAATAATCCTTATTTGCTTCCTTCATATCAATAAGATTTTTTGTTACAGTTGTAAAACGCCCTTCAAGTTCAACAAAAGACCACTTCCATTTACTATTATCACCAAAGGCATCTTTTAAAACCTGAATGGAAAGTCCAAGCTTTCTGATAATCAAATAACGCCTGTCTATATCAACACTTGAAATTTTTTCATGATAAGGTGCAAGATCTGAAAAAGGACAATCGATAAAGTTAGAAACAATTTCTTCAAGATAAATTATCGCTTTATATAAAATCTTTCTCGATTCATTCAAAGCATCATTATTTTTAACTTCCATTAATTTCAAAGAAACACTGTTTTGAGCTACATAAAGCGATGAAATATAAATCATATCCTCACACAAGGTGATTTTCTTTAATTCTAAATCAGCATCACCTTTATGCATGCTTGCAAGCATTGTTTTTTCTTTTGAAAGTATCTGAGCGATTTTATCTTTATATGGTTTAATTGCCTGTGCGTAATTCTCTCTTGTCTCTTCAGAAATTTTTGCCATCAAAAACCTCCGCTGAATTTTTCTAACATCGATCGTGCGTGAATTAAAGACTGTTCTGTATCAGAATCACCTGACAGCATTCTCGCAATTTCCTGAATACGTTCATTACCGCACACTTCATGTACATTCGAAGATGTAATTCCACCGGAAACTGCCTTTTCAATCTTTATCTGATTATCGGCATAAACTGCAATACTCGCTAGATGTGTAATACAGAAAATTTGTCTGTTCTTTGCAAGGGATTTCATATGTGAACCAACAGCTACTGCAACTTCACCACCAATTCCAGTATCAATTTCATCAAAAATCAAAGTATCTACACTGTCTGACTGAGCAAAAATTGTTTTTAATGCAAGCATAACGCGTGAAAGCTCACCACCAGAAGCAATCTTTGCAAGAGGAAGCAAAGGATTTCCGGGATTCGCACTGATTAAAAATTCAATATTATCCTTTCCGTATGGTCCGCAAATCTGCTCAACCTCAGAACCATTTTTTTCAGTAATGCTTACTTCAAAATGTGTTCCATTCATTCCAAGCTTTGAAAGAATCTGATCAACTTCAACATTCAATTTTATGGCAGCAGCCTTTCGTTTTTCAGATAGAATATTTGCCCGCTGTAAAATCTCATGTTCAAGCTGTCTTATTTCAGTTGCCAGAACATCACGCTTATTATTACCGTCAGAATTTTCTTCAACATATTGTTTTGCAGAAGAAAGAAAATCAATTACTTCACTGAGCGGAGCATTTACGCTTGATGCGTATTTTTTCTTGAGATTATTGATTACCGAAAGTCTTTCCTGAACCTCAGAAAGTCTTGAAGGATCAAACACAAGTTTGTTTTTATATGATAAAAATTCATCGGAAATATCAGATAATTCATAAAAAGCAGATTCAATTCTTTCATCAAGGGCAGAAACAGACTTATCCATCTCAACAACAACTGAAGATTCCCTTCGTACTTTCTTTAAAAGCGGCACAATAGACATTTCAGATGATGAGAGCATTTCATTTATCTGTTCAACTTCAGAATATATTTTTTCGAAGGATAATAATCTTCCCTCTTCATCTTCAAGTATTTTGTCTTCATTTGGCTTAATATTTGCTTCAGATATTTCCTGAACTGCAAACGTCATCATATCAAGTTTTCGAAGACGTTCAGATTCAGACATTGAATATTCATTAAACTGATTTCTTTTAAAAACAAGCAGGGCATATCTTTTTTTGAACTCATCAACCTCTGAAAGAATTCCAGCCCGTCCATCAAGAAATTTTCTATGTTCAGAAACCTTCATCAGTGACTGATGCTCATGCTGACCGTGAATATCTACTAAAAACGATGAAAATTGTGCAAGATCAGTTCTGGTTACCGGAGTATCATTTATCCATGCTCCTGATTTACCGGAATCCCTTATAAATCTTCGTAAAAGAACTCTATTATTTTCAAGCGTTATTCCATGAAAATACAACCATTCATATGCATTAGAAGGTTCTTCATCTTCCTTAATACTAACAGGAGCTGAAGGGGGCTGCAGAAAGAAAACGCCGCTCACAGACGCTTCATTTTTTCCATTTCTGATTTGAGTTACTTCAGCTTTGCCACCTAACAGAAACGAAAGTGCGCCTATTAAGATTGATTTTCCGGCTCCCGTTTCACCTGAAAGAACAGTAAAACCGCGTTTAAATTCAAGATAATCTGATTCTATGAGAGCAAAATCTTTAATTGTTAATTCTTCAAGCATGAGGCCCTCCCGACCAGTTCATTTTTGAACGCAATGCATTGTAAAAATTATCTTTTGTACTGCAGATTAATTTTATCTTTTTTTCAATTGTTGTAATAATAATTTTATCATTCGTCTGTAAAGTCACAGGCTCCTGTCCGTCAACAATCATACAGATTTCTTTTGTCCTGCACGGTTGAATCACAATTTCTATTTTTCCTTCTCCATTTAAAACAATTGGACGTGAAGATAGAGAAAAAGAATTAATCGGAGTAAAAACAAAAGCATTCAAAGAAGGTTCAACAATCGGACCTCCTGCTGATGCAGAATATGCTGTAGAACCTGTTGCCGTGCTGACAATAACCCCATCTGATTTCAATTTACAAAGATGATATGAATTATACGAAACATCAAGAGCTACCGTTCGTGCCGTATTTTTTGCACTGATTACAACATCATTCAAAGCATAAGATTTAGCGATGATTTTATCTTTACGATACAAATCAGCCTTAATCATTGTTCGTTCCTGATAAACTGCTTTATCATTCAAAAACAAATCAAGCTGTTTTTCCCATTCTTCTTTATTAATTGAAGCAATAAAACCAAATTCGCCAAGATTTATTGGAAAAATCGGAATGTTATAATCTATACTGTTTCTTGCCGCATAAAGAACAGTCCCATCACCGCCCAAAGTAACGACAAAATCATATTCAGAAAAAGATGTATCATCACAAAAGCCATCGTAACTTAATAAAACAACTTCATATCCCTTTTGTTTTAAAAAATCCGAAACCTTCTGCGAAAGAAAAAGAGATTCATCTTTACTTACATTAATCAAAACAAGAACTTTTTTCATCGGATCCTTTTATTACGGCAATGAACCTAAAACTTTAACAATCTTTGCGACTTCATTATGAGTCAATCTCGGATACAACGGAAAATGCGCACAACGAAGCATAATAGATTTTGCATGAATACAGCCGGATGAAAGCTCATCCTTATATGCAATTATTGAATTTTCAAACGCAGGCTGAATCTCAATTTCTTTTTTTGCAGCATATTGTTTGACATCTTTAAAAGAACTGCTTAAAAGCAAAGGGAAACAGCTCATTGTTGAGCCGTCCTCTCCTTCCCTTGCAAACATCTTATGTCTACCGAGCATGCATACCTGCTGATACATAGCAAAAAATTCTTTACGTGTTTTTTCATTTCTTGCATATTCTCTTATCTGTACCCAACCAAGTGCACAATTTATATCAGGAAGAAGATCTGTAACAGGAGCTTCATCAACAAATTTCTTAAGAACAATCCATTCCCGTCTGCCTGGAGCCATTAAAACTGCTCCTCCACCTGCCGTAATAACATCTCTTTCTTCAAGTCCAAGAATTGTATATAAACCAAAAAGTCCTGCACGTTTCTGTTCAATATCACCGGTAGTTTCATTTTTTATATTTACTACCGCGCCGGCACTTTGAGAAATATCTTCTATAACCGGAATACCAATCTGTAATATTTCATTTAAATCAGATGGGACTATTCCTTCCGTTTCATGAAGAATTATAAGTTTACCGCCGTTTTTAGCAGCCTCTTCATATGTTTTTGCACTTACAAGCCCTGTCGCCTCTTCAACATCAAGAACATATGGTTCATAGCCCAACTCTTGTGTTACCTGATACTGCCAGGCTGGAGCCAGTGCAGATAATAAAACCTTTGAACCTTTTTCGAGATCCAAGGATTTTAATACATAACTAAGAGCTATTGCAGGACTTCTAAGGGCAACAGCTCCATCACATTTAAATGTCTCTTTAACCTGCTGAATCAAACGTGCGTTCAATTCACCTGGACCGATTTTTTCATCAACCATGCAAGTTAAAACTGCATCCATTTCTTTTCTTCTGATTGTTGTACTATATGTCTGTATCATTTATTGATTGTCAATTATTTTCATTAATTCATTTGCATTAAATAACTTCCGAGTATTAAGCATTACCAGATATGCATTCTCTTCGCGAATAACACCTTCAATATACTCAGAACCAATACCACTTATCATCTGAGGAGGATCCTTTACATCCTCTCGTTTTACAGGAACAACTCTTGCAATTTTATCGATTATAATACCAATTTTATTATTATCAATATTAAGAATTATAAATCCGCCATCAAAATCGACTTCTGCCTTTGGCAAAGGCTTTATTCTAAATCTCTTATGCAAATCAATAATCGGAATAATTTCACCACGAAGATTAATAATACCTTCAACATAATATGGAGCATTAGGTATAACACGAACATCCTGAAGACGAACGATTTCTTTTACATCCATAATGTTTACACCGTATAATTCTTCACCAAGCTGAAACGTTACTAACTGAAATTGATCTTCGATAGCCATAATTTCTCCTGTTGCTTCTTGTGATTAATTACTTATCTCTTTATAATAACTTTAAAATTAAGGTTTTGCAACATAAAGAATTTTATTCTAAAAACAAATCAGTCAACAATAAAAATAGTTACTCCCTGTACAAATTCAACACCTCCCTGTTTCAAAACTAAAGAACAGCTTTCCAAAGTAGAGCCGGTTGTCGTTACATCGTCGACAACCGTTACTCTCTTAGGAAAAGCACCGCCAAAGGGTTTTAAGATAGATTTCAATTCTTTTTTGGTCTTTAAACGATAATTTTTACCCACTCCATCAATACGACTTTTTTTATCAAGGCCTTTTTGCTGAACAGATGAAATCCGTTCCAGAACTTCTATCACCTTAAAACCAAACCAGTACTTCAAATAATTGCACAATTCGTCAATCTGATCCCAACCTTTCGATTGAATTTTACCAGGTCTTGGAGGAACCGGAACAATAAAATCCGCACCAATCCGTCTCAAAACTTCAGACATCAATTTCGCAAAAACAAAAGATAACGAACGTATTCCCTGGATTTTCCAGATGAACATCAATTCCTTATTCCATAGCCTGTACGAAAACAAAGCAATAACCTTATCTGTCTTCCGTTTATCAACTCTTTGCCGACACTCAGAACAAATCTTTTCAAAACTCAACAATTCTTTTCCGCAAATTTCACATCGTTGTACAGACAATAATTTATCCGCATTGAATAAATCCTGCAAACAATGATTGCAAATTTTCGAAGTTAAACAATTCCTTCCGCAAATAACACAAAACCCATCGCCATTTAAGATCCCATACAGCACACGGAAAAATTGTTTAATGAAATGTTTCATCAGAAATAATAATCTGTTCACACTATATATATGTCAAAATTTGATAAAAAAAGGAAAAGATTTTAAAAAAAATTTTTTTTTTTTATAAATTTAGCGGCCGGAAAGCTCTTTTTTCCATCTTGAAAGCAAACCAAGTGCATCAATTGGAGTCAGATTATCAATATCAGCAGAAAGGATTTCTGAAATGATTATCTCTTCATCACTAAAAAGACCTGGTGAAGAAAATTGATTTATCTTTTCAACAGGCATTTCTTTTTCTTCCGGAATAACCGGTTTATCTGTAGCAACAGACTGAATATGCTCCAATATTACATTTGCCCGTTTTATTACAGAATCAGGAATACCGGCAATTTTTGCAACATGAATACCATAGGAATTTTCAGTAACACCTTCAATCACCTTTCGTTTAAAAATCAGGTTACCATCTTTTTGCTGAATATCAAGGCACTGCTTTTTTAATCTCGGATGTTCCATTCTGCCCAATTCATGATAATGTGTAGCAAACAAGGTCTTACATTTAATTGTATCAAGAAGATATTCACTCACGGAACGAGCAATGGCAAGTCCATCTTCAGTAGAAGTACCTCGTCCAACTTCATCCATTATTACAAGCGATTTAGAGGTTGCAGAACGAAGTATATTGGCAGTTTCCATCATCTCTACTAAAAATGTTGATTCTCCTTTTGCCAGATTATCTGAAGCTCCAACCCTGCAGAAAATTCTGTCTATTATTCCGATACGGGCTTTTTGAACAGGAACGAAGGAGCCTGTCTGAGCAAGAAGTGCTATCAAAGCATTCTGACGAAGATATGTACTTTTTCCTGCCATATTAGGACCGGTAATTAAATCAAACGAAGGAACTTCTGTTTTATCATCTGCACTTATAAATGTATCGTTAGGAATAAACTCACCGCTCGGCATATTTTTTTCAACAACAGGATGTCTTCCTCCCGTTACGTCAAAAACAGTAGATTCATTAATTACCGGACGGTTCCAGTTATTCTCAATTGCAGTAAATGCAAGATTCGAAGTAATATCAGTATTTGCAATTTCATCAGCGACCTGAAGAAGATAATTTATATGTTCATGAAGAGAATTTCTGATTTCAAGATATAAATCCCGTTCAAGTTCAAGAATCTTTGTCGAAGATTCACTAAGCTCATGTTCGAGAGACTGAAGCTTTTCTGTCGTATATCTGTCCTGATTAACAAGAGCCCTTCTCATTATAAAATGTGATGGAACACTTGAAAGCTTTCCTTTTGAAACCTCAATAAAATATCCAAAATTATTTGTATATTTAATCTTTAAATTCGGAATACCTGTATTCTGTCTTTCTTCAGCTTCATAATCAAGAAGAATCTTATTAAAGTTATCATGGATATTTCTGAAACGGTCAAGCTCTTCATCCCATTGGGCTTTAATGATTCCGCCTTCAGTAATTGATGTCGGAGGATCTTCAACTATAGAATGACTGATCAAATCTATTATTTTCAAAGCAGTTTGAGATTCAACAAACGAAAAATCATATTGATTAAGATATTCTTTTACACGTACCCATGTTTCAAGACTTACTCGAAGTGCCTGTAAATCCTTAGGATGAGCCTTATCCATTGCAACTCTGGCTGCAAGTCGTTCTACATCAAGAATAGAAGATAAATCTGTCCTGATTTTATTAAGAAGAGTTCTGTCATTATAAAAAGACGCAATTCTACTCTGCCTGTCTTCGATTTGAGTAATATTTGTCAAAGGATATAAAAGCCAGTTTCGTAAAAGCCTGCTTCCCATTGCAGTTTTACAATAATTCATGCAATCAAGAAGCGTAAAAGCAGATGACCCGTCAAATAGATTTTCTGTAATTTCAAGATTTTTTCTTGAGGAATCATCCATCATCAGAAATTCATTATCTGAATATATATCTATAGATTTTATATGAAGAAGATTTGAATTTGTTGTTTTGTTAAGATAATCAATCAAAAAACCTGCAGGAACAATTTCGGCACTATGTTCATCTAACGAAAATGCCTTAAGTGAAACGGTATTAAACTGTTTCTGTAATATTTCTGTAGAAAGTGAAAGATTAAAATCCCAGTCAGGATAATAGGAGGTTGAAATATCCGGATGAAGGCTAAGTGCAGCCTGAAGATCCTTATTATTTTTTAAAGATAAAGGAAGAAGAAATTCACGTGGAGAACAGCGGTTTAATTCCTTGGAAAAATTTTCATACATTTTATTTGCCGGCCAGGAGGTTGCCTTAAAGGAACCTGTCGTTACGTCAATAAAAGAAAAACCGGCACGTGTTTTTGTAATTGCAAGGGAAGCAAGATAATTTGCTTTATAACCGTCAAGATATTCGGTTTCTGTACAGGTTCCAGGTGTAATGATTTCAACAACCTTTCGTTCGGTTATCCCTTTTCCACCGCGTGGTATTTCACCAACCTGTTCACAAATAACAATTTTTTTTCCAAGCCGAAGAAGTCGTGCTATATATACTTTTGCAGCATGATATGGTATTCCGCACATCGGCATATTTACCCTGTGCGTTAAAGTTAAATTTAAAAGACGAGAGACTTCTACTGCATCATCATTAAACATTTCGTAGAAGTCACCAAGTCTAAAAAAAACTACTTCGTCTTTATACTGATTCTTCACCGACTGATACTGTTGCATCATCGGTGTAAGATTTTCGTCTTGAGCCATTATAATCCTAATTCAGAAATAACATCGTCAGTAACATCAACAGAAGGACTATACCATAAAATTGCATTTGATTCCTGAAGGCTCAGAATCATACTATAACCGCCGCTTTCAGCAACTCGTCCAAGTGTTTTATATAATTTTTTATAAAACTCATCTGAACTCTTCAAGTTTGCAAACATTGTTTCAAGCTCAACATTTTTTGCATTTGTGTATTCATTCAGGTATTCAACCTTTCGTGTTATTTCAGCAGCAACTCTCTGAGCGGCAGCATCATCGCCATTTTTATCATATTCAATTTTTTTCTGTTTAAGGTTTCTCAGCTCTTCAGTTCTTCTATTGATTTCTGCCTGAAACTCTTCCTTTTTCTTTTCATAGTTTCTTACAGGAGCAGAATTCTTATAGTAAGCACTGTAAACCTTACTTGTATCTACAACTGCAAATTTTGTAATCTGCTGTGCAAAAGCACTAAAAGACATTGTAGATAAAACTGCAAAAACAGCAATCAATAATTTGTTGATTCTTTTCATTTTATTCCTCACTGATTATTTATTTGTCATATTAAATGAAAGTACAAACTGATATGGAGTATCAGCCATTTTCAAACTACCATTATCATAATGATATCGGAAAGTAAACATAAAGTGCAACGGCAGCTGTGGAATAAGAAGTCTAAGACCAGGTCCAAAGCTGAAGTAAAAATCCTCAGGTTTTACACTTGTAAACATTTCCTGAATAGTCGGTTTTATAACTACCATATCATGGAAGAAATCGACACCAAGAATATTAGGCACAATAGGTACCCTCAATTCAAGATTTGTACTCCACATAGCCTGTCCCTTTGCGGCAGAATTTCTGTAAAGCTCAACCCATCCACGACCATTGAACATACCGTCAATATAGATTTTATTCGATTCACTGATTGTAGAATCACCAACCGGAATCAAGCCGGTAAAGCCTGTATATCCTGCAAGAACAGCCTTGAGAGTGTATTTTTCATTAATAGGCCAGTCAAACAAAGTAAGATAACCTTCAAGCTTTGTATCAGACCTGAGGAAGAATTCCTTTTCAAGACCCGGAATAAGACCATACCATGAAAGTCTTTCACTTGCAAACCATCCCTTTGTAGGATCATAAGCCATATCACGATTATCTAAAGAAATATTTCCCCATAAACTGTTCAAGATTCCCCATCTGTTGGCAAACAGAGAAACACCAAGGTCTGTAGGAACAAAAAGTGATTCATCATAATTATAGCGTGTAAGACTGCTCGAAAGACCGCCGGTTGTAGTTACAATTGCAAAATTCGGGAACCATCTTTTACCGACAGATGAACCAAGACCGAAAGAATATCCCTCGTATTGAGAATAATTATAATACTGATCGAGTCCTAAATCCGGATCAAAGTGATTAACCTGTGCCTGAGTTGTTTTATGAGAAAAAGAAAGCGACTGTGAGAAGGAAATCGGAAGATCACCGAACCAGTTTTGTGAATAAGAAAGATCTACAGTCTGTTCATTTTTAGCAAGCGTGAATTTTATGGAAGCTGCACGACCTTCACCAAAGAGATTAAGGTTATCAAAATTTGCATAAATTGAAACAGGGAAATCATCAGGTGAAGTAATTCCAGAAAAAGTCATACCCGCATTAAGAGTTGTGGTAGATTGTTCTTCAACAGCAAAAACAAGGTCTACAAGATCCTGTTCAGAACCGGCCTGAATGTCAGGAACGATGTTTGAAAAATACCTTAAGTTATAAAGATTTCTCATACCGTTAATAATTTTTTCGCGTGAAAAAACATCACCTGGCTTTATAGGAATTTCTCGTTTAATTACATAATCCTTTGTTTTCTGATTACCCTTTACAATGATATTTTCAATGTGACTTCGGGTGCTTTCAAAAATCTGAACCTTATAGGAAATCTCTTTTTTATCTACATCCTTTTCTGCAACTGGATTAATTTGTGTAGACATATAACCGTTTTCTACATAAAGAGTCTGAACTCCAATTAAACCTTCCTGAAATTTAACGAGGTTGAAAATTTTTCCAGGCTGAAGCTTCTGAAGTGCCATAAGCTCTTCTGTACCGAAAATCTTATTACCTTCAAAGCTGATTCCTGAATATGTATACTGAGAGCCTTCCTGTATGATATAAGTGATTATAAGTTCTTCACGACGTTTTTCCTGATTTATCTGTCTGTCAATCTTTACTTCAAGAATATTTGCATCTACATATCCGTTTTCCTGATAATAATTGATGATTACTCTTTTATCATATTCAAGGGTTGCAACCTGATAAGCACCATTTCGCATAAAGCCTATTTCCTTAAGCTTAAGCTTACCCTTCAATGAACGTTCAGAAATGATTGAATTTCCCTGGAAATGGATTTCTTTAATTACCGTATTGTTTCCTTCACTGATATTAAAGGTAACTGCCATTCCTTTTTCTGTTTTTTCAACATTATGAGAAACTTTGGCTCCTGTATAACCTTTTTCAATATAATAATCACGGATAATTCTTTCATCCATAAGAATTTTAGTTTCAATATAAACATCTGATACTTTAGATTTTATTTTCTCACGAAGTTCACCGTTACGTATATCTAAGTTTCCGCTAAACGTAATTTCAGATATCTGCGGTTTTTCTGAAACCTGAAATTTTATGATTACATTATCCTTATTACGTTTATCATGCTCAGCATAAGGCTCAATATCATCAAAAAGATCAAGTGCATATAAACGGTCTACAATTTCTGAATAAACTTCTTCGTTGAATGGTTCTCCGATAAATGAACTCACAACACCGACCAATTCAGATTTCTTAACATTTTTTAATCCGCTGAATTCTATTTTAGAAATGTTTTTATTCCAGAACCAGTCACTATCCTCTTCCTGAGCAGAAAGTGAAAATACTGCTAACATTGAGAAAAATAAAATTGAAAGCAAACGACGACGCATAAAATACTCCTAATTAACTTTTTACAAACTTTTTTTAAAATGAAAAATTCCATGACAGTGATACAGATGATGACGGGACATATTCATTATTCATCAATGCAGTTATGTCCGGTGCCATATTCCATCTTATATTTGCAATAGGAAGTTCAAGCTCAAGACCAAATTCAGGCTTTAACTGAAATCCCTGTGCCTTTGTCGGATCATTAACATCACCATTTTCAAATGAAAAATGAACCATTGCGTCAACATATAATGCACTACCAAAGTACTTACCTATATAAACAGTTGAATTATCCAAAAAGTTACCGATAGAGATATTATCCTTAGAAAATAACCCGGATGATGACATGTTTACAGTATTTTGTAATACATTTGTACGTACGGAAAATATATCAAAATTCATAAAATCACGCAACTTGTTTTCGAGCCCTCTGAAAACAAATGACTGAAGAAGATAATCACCGGTTGTAACAACCATATCACCGATAGACGAAGAATCTCCGACAAGAATCTGTCCCAAAAGCGCACTGATTTCTTTTTCAGATTTAGCAGGAATTGAAGAAAAACGAGGATTAAAATCAAGAAGATACTGATTTTCTGCAATAAGAATAATCTGAATTGATTCACCGTTTTCATCTTTTTCACGGGTTTCTGCACGCAGGGAAATCTGAGGATTTGCGATTTCCTGTCCGTTGAACTTAATGCTTCCCTGCTTTATATAAAAGTTACGGTTTAACCATGAAACATCACCTGATTTCAACTTAAGCAGACCGTCAATCGAATACTGCTGCGCTTCCGTATCTACATTAACTTTAATATGAGTATTCGGAACAAAAATACAGCGTATAAACGGATTGAAGTTTAACATAACGTGAGTACCAAGCGTTACATCAAGATCACTTCTGACATAAATTCCCATATCCTTATCCTGAATAGGCGCTCCTCCCCTTGCAACAGCTATATCAGAAAGATTTGAAACAACAGATAATTCATCACCAAAAACCTTTCCGACAATATCCCAAGAATGTCTTTCACCCGAGATTCTTAAATCACAGGTAACATCACCCGAAACATTTACATACTGACTTGTAAATTTCAATGGAAGAGCTTCATTTTCAAGCGTTACAAACCTGGCTTCTACATTATCAATGCTCCACTTATTGAGAAAGACTTTTCCGCCCATCCTGAATTTAGGAACATTCTTGATTTTATAAACATCATCACGAAGGGTGATTTCATTATTTGTTGCAATAATCATCATTTTATCTGTAGAAACAGGATGTTTAAAAACAGTCGGAAGATAAAATCTCGGATTTGCGATTGAAAGGACACCCTTAAACTCAGGCGTATCGAAATTACCGCTCATATTCAGATAGCCTTTTAAATATCCTGATTCAAGTAAAAACTGTTCATCAAGATAGAAAACAGCCATAACCTTCGGAAGATTAACATTCAGATTCATAAGACGAAGATCTACTTTGTTATTCTTTATTTTTCCTGTAATATCTGCGGTTACTATATCCTTTGAATTTAAGGATGCCAGTACTTCACCGTTTGACGGAATATATGAACCGACAAGCCCGATATTATCGGACGTAAAAATAGAAATAAGTTCTTTAGTACAGACTGCAGAAACATCAAATCCAGGATTCTGTTTCATGAATTTACCGGTTACCTTATCTGCCCTAAGCGTAATCATGGTGGATTCAGGAATTAATTCACCTTCTTTTTTTACCGAATCATAAATCTTGAGAGTAAGCGGAATTTCGAAAAGCTTTTCACTTAAATCATTTGTAATTTCAAGCTGTGCATTAACCTTTCCTGTCATTGATTCAAGAGAAACAACACCTTCAATATCCTTGATTTCAAAGCTCGAATGATGAAGCTGAATGTTATTAATTGAAAGAGTTTTATCTTCAAGAAGTACTGAGCCGGTCGTTGTCAAAAGACTATTGCTTACTAAGGTTGTAAATTTTTCGATATTAAGTGCTGCATACGGATGCTCTAAAGTTCCAGTTAAATTTAATGTTGCAGTCAGCTCATTGTTCGCATTATGAACATTTGTAAATCTGTTTATGCTGAAATGTCTTATATCGAGCAGTGCATCTATGTATAAAGAATCAAGCATTGTCTGTGAATCAAGCTGCTTATGTCCTGGGTTAGATACATTTGCATCCATCGTTATAGTTTCATCTGTAAGTGTATTTTTAATAAGCATTTTCATTCCGGCAGAATCAAAAATACCCTCGTTGATGTTTATCATTATATCTGCAGAACCATTAAGAACTGAATACAAATCTGTATAAGTAATTGAATTCAATTGAGCGCCGTATTTTGTACCGCTGCCGGAAACAACAAGCTTTGGATTTGTTGAAGATGTTGCATCAGTTTTTTCAACCTCGAATCGTGAAAGAGAAATCTCCGGACCATTTTCTTTTGTATAATTAAAATCACAATCCATGGAGGTGATTACACCAAAATCGCCAAACTGAAACGGAAGAGCACCAATCGTAAGATGACCGAACATTTCTCCGTCCGATAACTGAAGCTGTAAATCAGTTCCATAATCTCCGGATACTGCAATTATATCACTCATTATAGTTCCGCTGAAATGATAAGGAATCGAAGAAGCGACTATATCGACAAGAAAGAACATATCGTGAGAATCACTCATTATATCTAATGAGGCAGTAGCACTGATTGTCTGTTTACCGTAAATTAAATCAAAACGATTCAACTGAATTGATTCTTCATTACCGTTCACAGAAAGAAAAAGATACTGATTATCCTTCTTTGAGTTAGCTACAAGAACGTATGGTATATTGTATGAAACAGATTTTAAATCCGTAGAAACATACGCATCACCGGTAAAAAGATATGGTTCAGAAAAATTTCTTACTCCATTAAGCTTTGATGATATTTCTTCATCCGTAACCTGCTGAACAAGCTGAATTACACTCGCAATGCTTATGCTGTTCATAGCAACATTTGCCTGAACATAATTTGAAGCCTTCATGTAACTTCCGTCCACCTTTATTTCTCCGGGCTGAACGGAATCGGACATCGAATAATCAGAAACCTCAAGATTAAAATCATAAGAATCAAAACGAGGGATAAACTGAAGCTGAAGTGCTGTAAGTGATTTTTCACCGACAAATACCTGTGGCGAAAATGCCATAAAACCCTTGTCCAGAGGATCAAAATATATCTCTGTTGAAACTACAGTTTTATTCGGAAGCGTAAAAGTATCTGCATTTACAAAGCCTGAAAGCTTAAATGTCTGGAAAATAAAATTAAGCTCTGCATTTCCCTGACATGATGGACCCAGAACATTGAATTTTGAAATATTGATGAAATGGTCATTTCCATTCAACGCATAACTTACATCTGCTCCATCAGGAATTATCGCTTCAGGAATATGAACGGTTCCTGTGGATGTATAGCCCATTTTATTTTCAGGAATATCATAATAATATTTTGCATTTACAGACAAAAAAGAATTTGCAAATTTATTAAACATATGTTTTTTCGAAACAGGATAAATAATTTGCAGAGGATTAAGATGATCTGTTTTTATTTCCGCATCGAATTTCTGAGAGTCAATATCATAATAAAGCTGAACAAAATATGGATTTACAGATTGAACAGTATGCGCCTCAATTTTTTTGTCATTGTAGGTTGCAAGCATTGAAAGTCTGTTCATCTTGAATTCACCGTTCGTTACGTCTGAAAGTTTTACTACAAGTGAAGAATTGTCTATAGTATTTAAGAAAGTACCGTTTGAATTAATTTTTCCCTTAAAAGTCATTCGGTTCTGTTTAACAAAAATAGAACCGCTTCCTTTAAGATTAAACTCAATGCTTCCCTTCTGTCTGGAATTATTAAGATTTATCTGCTTAATTTGTGCCTCGGCATTAACATGACGTTCATTATAAACGACAGATGTATTTCTGATTGAAACAGATTGTGGAACATAATCAAAAAGACTTGAAATATCAAACTCGCTGGAATTTTCCTTTTGCGGAAGCTTTTCGCTTATAGTCTGAACAACATTAAGAACCTTTTCTACATCTATTTTTGTCGCATTGATAGAAACGCTTCGTACAAAATTTTCATAATCACCTTTAAAAAGATTTTTAAACTTATATGATATTTTAATCTTTTTAACACTTAAAACAGGCTCTTCCGACTCATCGTTAAACTCCACTCCCTTTATATAAAATGCAGAAAAAATGGAAGGTGAAAAACTGTTATATTTAAAATCAAGTCCTGTATAATCCTTTACCAGTTTTTTGAATTTTACAGTGTATTGTGTTACCGCCTCTTCAAGTTTTTTATATATAGGCCTTGATACACCAATTGTTACAAGACTTAAAATGAGAAAAATCGAAATTGCAATAATAGTCCTGTTAGACAGTTTTTTCATTTGTATACAATACACCCATTATATCTTTTCTATTATAACAGAATTTTCGGTGTTATTGTAGTATAAAATTATAGAAGGAATTTTATTTTTATTTTATAATAAAAACATGGTACTTAAAAACTTTATTGTGTTCGAAGGAATTGACGGAAGCGGTACAACAACACAAATAAAACTTCTTGAAAAAAGCAATCCTCAAAGATTTTTTTCAACCGCAGAACCTACAGATTTACCGACTGGCAGATTTTTACGAAAGATGCTTAAGGGTGAATTCAAAGCAGATGAAAAAACAAATTCCTATCTTTTTGCAGCAGACAGATGCGAACACATTTACGGTAAGGATGGCATCATTTCAAAAATAAATGAAGGTAAAACCGTGATAAGCGACAGATATCTTTTTTCAAGCCTTGCCTATCAGGCATCTGGTGGAGCTAGGGATACAGCCGTACTTGTAAACAGTACCTTTCCTCTTCCTGAATATCTTTTTTATTTTAAAATAAATCCGGAAATATCTCTTTCACGCGTCGAAAAACGAAACGGCTCGAAAGAAATTTATGAAACTCTGGAAAAGCAGAAGAAAATTGCAGAAGAATACGAAAAAGTAATCACACAATATGAAAATGATAAAAGCTGCCAGATGAAAATCATAAGAATCGATGCAGCAAAAACGATAGATGAAATATCACAAGAGATTCAGGCAATTCTCAAATAAGAATAAATAAAAGTAAAATCTTAAATTAATCTGCCGATAATCAGACTGTGAAAAGATTTTTACTATGTTTTTTATTTATATCAGTTTTTCTTACTCTTCCATTAACAAAAGCAGACGCCTACATGGTAAAATATAAAGAGGATTATTACCGCTTATTTCATGTTCATTACCAGCAATATCCTGATGACTGCATGGAAAACATTTACTGGCTTGAAAAAGCGGTTCAGGCAGATTTCTGTAATCCGCAGTTTGTAGATTTTAAAGTAGTTTCGGAAAAGCAATGGGAAAAATACAGATACCTCTTTCAGATGCACCTGAACTTAAAACTCATTGAGCAGCACATAAGACTTGGACGCATCTACGATAAATACACTATATATTTTTATGATGCTCCGTTTAAAGAACAATATCTGAAAAATCTGGACAAGTGTCTTTCATGCTATAAAGCAGGTTTATATTACTGGAAAGAAGCAAAGCTCTGGTATGAAAAGGCAAATGCTCCATCCTTTTATTTTCTTACAATCACAGAAAAACAGGGCTGGGAAGATGAACGTGAAAGAATCTTTACCGGTGAACTTGATTATGAAAAAATGCTGAACAGAGAAATCAAACGGGTGGAAAAAAATATAAAACAACTTAACGAAATGTCAGAAAAATACTAAAATACACCTTACAATGATTGATATAAACAGATATTTTGACTGGGCGGCTACAAGTCCTGTAGATAAGGAACTTTTACAAAAAGCAGTAGACATCACAAGTGAAAACTGGGCTAATCCGTCAAGTACACATAAAGCCGGAAAGGATGCGAGTTTAATTCTTGATGAAGCCAGAAAACGTTGTGCAGATGTTCTTAAAGTAAAACCAGAAACAATTTATTTTACCTCAGGGGGAACAGAAAGTGATCAGATTCCTCTTTTATCACTTCTTGCAAAACCATCAAAGGGGACAGTCCTCATAAGTTCAATAGAACATCCTGCCGTAAAGGAACAGGCACAATCACTTATAAAATGCGGATGGAAAGTAATATCACTTCCTTCTGATGAATATGGAATCATAAGCGCAAAAACAGTTGAACAAAACCTTACTCCTGATACAATGCTTGTCTGCATAATGGCTGTAAACAACGAAACAGGAATAATCCAGCCGATATATGAAATTGCAGATACAATCATAAAATGCTCACAGGGAAAACGAAAACCAAAGCTTCACATAGACTGTGTACAGGCTGCAGGTAAAATACCACTCTATTTATCACATGAGGGCATAGATTCTGCTGCTTTAAGTTCACACAAAATCTGCGGTCCAAGAGGGACAGGCATCCTTTATTTAAAAGATAAAATTGAACCATTCTTAAAAGGCGGCGGACAGGAAAACGGAATAAGAAGCGGAACTGAAAATGTACTTGGAGCACTTGCTTTTTCATATTGTCTTGAAAAATATTATATGAACGGAAAAATCGAAGACGTTTTTACATCTGCTGATAAAAACACACAATACATGGATTATTACAAAAGATGCAGCAGCTTCCTTGAAAAACTTTCTTCAATAAAAGATTGTACTATAATTCCTGCCGGACGAATGTCAAAAAATGAATGCTTTTCACCCTTTGTAGTTCAGGCTGCTTTTAAAAATATTCCAGGCAATGTGCTTTTACGGGCACTGGATGCAAAAGGATTTTACATATCAACAGGAAGCGCATGTTCTTCAAAGAAAAACTCACGTCCTGTTTTAGAAGCAATGCATGTAGAGCCGCATTTACAGGAAACCTCAGTTAGATTCAGCTTTGGGCCAGCCACAACCGATAAAGCGCTGGAAGAACTGGTGACAGCTGTAAAGGAAATTAATTCTCAATTCAATAAATAATTTCTATATTTGCTTTTTATTTCAATTTATGCTAAATTAATTTAGCTGCAATTCAGGAGTTTTATTATGGGAGCACGTGGAGAATTATATACTACTCAAATCTATCTTGATAACCGTTCATATTTTTTCAACGTAAAAGAAAACAGAACTGGTGATGTATTCCTTCAGATTGTAGAAAGCAAAAACAGAGATGGAGCTGAACAGGACCGTCATCAGATTGCAATTTTTGCAGATGATATGCAGAAATTTTTACAGGGCATGGAAAAATCCCTTGAATTTGTTGAAAAAGACAGAAAGCAGCGCCAGAAAGCAGCCAAAGAGAAAAAAGCCGCAAAAGAAGCAAAATACGCAGCTTCCAAAAAGAAATATGTCGTAAAATCAGAAAAAAATTCTGACAAGGTAAAAAAGACAGGAAGAATTCACGTCGTAAGCAAAAGACCTGAATCAATGGAAAAATAAATCTAATATTTAAACGACAGACGTTGAATCGGAGAAGGTCCTATATCCCTGCAGATTTTTATATGCTCTGCGGTAGGGTATCCTTTATGCTTTGCATAACCATATTCCGGATACTTTTTATCAAATTCAATCATAATACGGTCACGGCATGTTTTTGCCAGTATTGAAGCCGCCATTACGCATGGATATTTACCGTCTGCTTTCGGTTCACATTTACATTCTATTTCAACATCAGGACAAAAATTACCGTCAGTAATACCACTAATTTTATAACTGCCAGTTTTCTGTTCTTTAAGCCATTGTGGCAGCATTAACTTCATATTGTCAAAAGCAATTTTCATTGCAAGAAGACTCGCCTGAAGGATGTTTATTCTATCTATCGTTGAATTATCAACCAGACCTGTTCCCCAGCATGCTTTTTCTTTTATCACCGCTTCTGCAGCCTCGCGTTTTTTTTCAGAAAGCTTTTTGGAATCATTTAATATTTCAAAAGGAAAATCTGACGGTAAAATTACACATGCTGCACTTACAGGCCCTGCAAGAGGTCCCCTTCCCGCTTCATCAAAGCCTGCCTGCAAAACCTCAATAGCCATAATGCTCGTTACCGTTTTCATTCAAAGTAGATTTAGAATCTGTATAAACGGCTATAAAATTACCGCTATGTTCAATTTCTGCATTCAATTTATTACCGGTAAAATTTCCGGAAACAGAAGTAAATTCTGCAAAACGACCTTTTTGTCCTGTTACCTTAAAGGAATTGTTTTTTATGTTAATATTTCCACCATTCTCACAGATTATGATTGCAGTTTTGGAAACAACATTTATCGTTGAATTATTAATCGTAACATTTGTTTTTATACCGTTAATAAAAGTTATAAAATTTTCTGAAACAACGGCGGCAATAGAATTTGAAACATTAACGACAGATTTATATGCGTCAATAAATACAGAAAATACAGAAAAATCCGTGTTTATGATACAGTCAATTAAATCGATCACTGAATTTTCAAGCTTAAATAAAGCAGTATTTTTTGTTTCAAAATATTGATTTTTCTGACTGCAGATAATAGTACAATCACGGATTACTAGGCTTGCACTTTTTACAGTAAGGTTAGCACCGTTTTCAAAAATAATTTCTGCATTTTCTTTATTTAAAAATTCACAGTTGGACAAAAGAACATTCTGTGCCTGTGAAATATGCATTTTCCCCTTGATTTTTACTTTTGCAAACCTGCCTTTATTCAGATTCGATAAAAGTTCATCAAAGGATTTGAAAGGAGCGGTAATAGTACCATTGGAAAGCTCTGCCGTAGATTCTTCGTCATAATAATAATTATATTGATCAATAACGACACTGTATTCAGTTTCCTTACTGACATTTCCTTCTGCTTTTGAATAAGCCTTGATTTTATAATATGCAGCACCCTTTTCATCGGCTTTAAGATTAATCACTATGCTGTTTCTGGAAGATTTTTTATAACCGTTCATCACAAGGTCATCATCCTTAACATCTGCATAGGAATTAATATTGTTTTCATCAAGAATATAAGGCTCACTTACCGTATAGTAAAGCTCACTGCCTTTTTCTGCTGTTACTGTAACCTTCAAATCTTCCCTCATATAAAAAGAAGAATTACTGACTGTAATTACAGGCTTCACCGGCGGACGTTTATTTAATCTGTATTTTTGTTTTATTGTTCCCTGATAAACAGAATTTGAAAAAATGCCAAGCTCCAGTTCACCCTCAAGACATTCCCCGTAAAAAGCATCTATACTAAACTTTCTGTATAATTCCTGATATTCTTTTGAACTTCCGGACAAAATACTCATGGCATACGATTCATCACCGTCAATTGAAAAAACGATGGTCTCATCTTCCGTTAAAGTCTGCTTTATTTTCGGTAAAGGAGGGATTGTATAACTTTCAATAGGATTTCCCTGCTCATATGCTATGCTTTGCCAGGAAATAACATGTGGCTTTGTTCTGTCTATCGTTTGATAATTTACAGGAAGCTCCCAATATTGATCATCGATTTTGTAAATATAATTATTATCCTTTATGATAATTATATTCCAGTCTTTAATTTCAAACGGGAGATTTTTTCTTGCGAACAATCCCTGCTTCTGTGCAATTGTCTGAACTACACATCTGTAATATTTATTATCATTCTTATCATAAAAAGTACATGGAATATATCTTTGAAGAAGATTATCAAGTGATATTTCAAGATCTCTTCCTTCTATAAAGGAATAAGGTGCTGAACCAAACGAATATTCAAGCGATTCTGGAATAGACAAAACTCCTCCCGAATAACTTAAAATCCCAGAATTATAAAAACGTGATATAAACGATGAATAGCTTTTACCACTGCCATTATCTTCATTTACAGTATATCTGATTGTAACTTCTTCTTTTCTTTTACCGCCTTTGGCAATTCTAAGTTCAATATCACCGGTAACATCTATCAACACAGGACCATCATAAGCAAAGCCTGAAGTTTTAGGATCACTTCCATTAAGTGAATAAAAATATTCAGCACCATCAGAATTATCTATAACAAGAGGCTGCATATTTGACCAGTTACCTTCTTCAGGGCTTAAAACTTTAATCTGAGAAAAACCATAAGACAAACACAAAATCAAAAAAATGAAAGATGATAAAAGCTTTTTCATAATACTTTAAAAACTTATAATCCCAAAAAAGGATCAAGAACCTCCTTTAATTCAGGATCATTATTATAATAATATTTCTGGAGTTCTTCCTTTGAAAGTCCCACAAGCTCGTGACTCAAATAATGAATCCATCTGTTTTCCTCAGGCTTTGTTATCTCAATTTTCCGGCAATAATAATCAGGTTGGATGGAAAGCTGCTCCTTGTAATAGGTAAAATATTTATAATCATGAACGACAACCTTTACGTCTTCTCGAGGTATGCCGCGGCTATTCATCAAAGCTTCAACAAGACAATTGATTGTTTTTCCAGAATCAAAAATATCATCTACAAGAAGGATTTTATCTCCAGGGCGAAGATTCTCCGGAGGATATGTCCAGCCGTCAATAAAAACCTTTGTATGCTGAGCAACATCTGTATAAGATCTGGCAACTACTCCCGCATATAAAACAGGATGAAATTTATTAACCTTACACAGGATTTTAAAATATTCACTTATAACGTTTGCCATATATGCACCGCCGCGAAGTGAACTGTATATTACATCAGGAATAAAACCGTCTTTATAAATTTTATGTGCCAGCTTCAAAGCATTGTTTCTTACTGTTTCATACGGAAGGAATTCTTTAATCATTGTAAAACCTCAATAATAGTTAATTATAATTTATTATTATTTTTTTTACAAATTTATTATATTACTGCAAAGCATATCGAGTTCAGCTTTTATATGACTGATAATAATTATTCCCCTTTTTTCTTCCTTCACAAGATTTTTTATAAGCGATATGATGTTTTGTTTATTTACTTCATCCTGAGATGCAAACGGTTCATCAAGCAGCATGAGTTTTCCAGGATATGCAAATGCCCGTGCAATTGCAGTTCTCTGTTTTTCTCCACCGCTTAACTCCATGCACAAATTATTTTTTTTATGATTAAGATTTAATTTTTCAATCCAGTACATCGCCTTTTGTTCACAGACATTTTTATCATAAATATTTTCAAGAGGAAGCATGATATTTTTTACGACAGATTCATTTTCAATAAGACGCGGCTCCTGAAAAACATATGATATATCAGAAACATTTTTAATTATCTTTCCGCTTACAGTAAAATCTTTTGAATTCAAGATTCCGCAGATACAATTTAAAAGTGTCGTTTTTCCAGAACCCGTCGGTGCGCTTATTCCTGTTATTTGTGCTTCATCAAGCTTTAACGACAGATTTTTTACAAGAGGATTTTTATTAGCGGTTATACAAAGATTTTCTAATTCAAGCAGCATTTTTATTTCCGTTGATTTTTTTTACAGCATGTGAAAAAATCATCTCAAGTATAAAACTGACTGTCACTAAAAACAAGGTAGCGGCAATGACATTTGAAGTTTCAAGATGAATATGCTCCTGCTGTAAATAAGTACCTATGGCTTTTGACGGCAGACTGATTACCTCTCCTGCAATAACTACCTTCCAGGTTAATCCAAAAACAGATAATGCTCCATTCCAGAAATATGGAATTGCATTAGGAATCTTTATATAACGAAGAATCTGTTTATCCGTAAATTTATAAACCGATGACATTTTCAATAATTTTTCATCGCACTTTAAAAATCCAGATTGAACAGAATTTATCATAACAGGCAATGTCATAAGAATGCATACAAAAACAGGCACTGTATTAGATTTAAACCAGAATAAAGCAATGAGAATAACAGAAAGAACAGGCGTAACTTTTATTACAGAAAGAGGAAATTTCAAAAGATTACTAAAAAAAGAATTAATGCCGGTTAATAAACCGATTAAAGTTCCAAAAACAACTGTAATTAAAAAAGAAATCAAAACACGAAAGAACGTATTAAGAAAATTTATCCAGAAGGATTTTTTTATGACAAGTGAGCCTAAGGCAGAAAAAACCTCTGCAGGCCCCGGTAATATTAAGGATGAAGAAATCAGCTTTGAAAGAATACACCATAAAGAAATAAACAATATCAGAGAAAGACAATAAACGCTTATTTTCTTTATGGTGTCTTTATTCATGATTTTTTACATACAGCTAGAAATAAAATCCCTCGTCCGGTAATTTTCCACCGATAGATTCAGGATTATTCTGCATAAAAAGATTTAAAAGTTCATCAACCTTTGGCTTTGCATTTATTGATTTTATAAAAACATAATTAGATTTTGGAATTGCCGCTTTTACGACATTTGCAGCAAGTCCAAGCTCAAGTTTTTCACAAACGATTCCTGCAAGCTCGGGATTTTTCAAAGTCCATTTAAGAGATTTTTCATACTGCTTTAAAACTGCGTTCATTAAATCTGCATGTTCAAGTGCAAACTGCTTAGTACAAACCATGACAGTTAAAGGATAGACAGCATTTTCACCGTTAATCTTTGCATATAAATCCTGGAAATCTATTGCATTAAAAACATCTTCAGATTTTATTCCTGCAATTGTTGAAAAAGGTTCAGGAACTACCGCATACTCAATTTTACCAGCAAGAAGATTTGCTACAAGCTGCGCAGTAGGAATTGAAAAATCAAGCGTAACACCATCCTTCGTGTTGACATCAATATTCATCTGTGAAAGAAGATATTTAAACATATATTCAGGAGTTGCACCCTGACCTGCAACATAAACTTTTTTGCCTTTTAAATCAGAAAGTGCCTTTATTTTTTTATCCTTTGTTATAAGACTGATGTTTCCGTTTCCTGTAATTGCACAGCATACAAGACTTCCATTCGAAGAATTATAAACTTTAGCGGCAACATTTACCGGTAAAAAACCGACATCGATTTCTTTTTTGATAAGCTTTGGTAAAAGCGCCTGTGCATCTGCAAATTTTTCAAATTTCAAATTTGAATTTTTTACTTTCTTTGTGTTTTGAAGCATATAAGCGGCAGGAACACAACTTGGTCCGTTTAACACACCGATTCTGACTTCCTCTGCTTTACAAATACTTACAAAAGCACATAAGCTTAAAAGTGAAAGAAATATTTTTCTCATATACACCTCTTTTCTGTTATTTTAATCATTTCTTTGTTTTTATTTGTATTTCTGGTAACAAGTTTTACACTCAGCTTATCACCCGAACATTCAATTTTAACACAATTATAACTTCCAGGCTCATTTTTCAGAATCTCCATTGAAAGCGGATCTTCAATTTCTTTTCTGATAAGACGACGCATTGGTCTTGCACCCATACTTGGATTATAACCATGCTCAACAAGATAATTTTTTGCCTTAGGCTTTATATCAATTTCAATCTGTTTATCCTTAAGACGCTCTTCAAGCTCCTTCAACTGAATATCAAGAATCTTCGATACATCTTTTTGTGACAAAGCATTGAAAACAATAACATCGTCAATTCTATTAATAAGTTCTGGGTTCAACAGTTTTTTAAGCTCATTCATAGCGCTGGATTTTATTTCATCATAAGAAAAGAGACCTTCCTCTGTACCAAAACCGACTCTTCCTTCATTAGTAATCTGTCGCGCACCGGCATTACTTGTCATAATAATCACACAGTTTCTGAAATTAACTGTATGACCAAGATTATCACAAAGCTCACCCTCTTCCAAAAGCTGTAAAAGAAGATTAAAGATATCAGGATGAGCCTTTTCAATTTCATCAAGAAGTACAACCGAATATGGATGACGTCTTACTTTTTCTGTGAGCACACCGCCTTCTTCATAACCAACATAACCTGGAGGAGCTCCAATTAAACGGCTTGCATTATGCTTTTCCATATAGTCAGACATATCTATTCTGATTAATGATTCTTCTGAACCAAATAAATATTTTGCAAGCGCTTTAGCAAGCTGAGTTTTTCCGACACCTGTTGGTCCTAAGAAAATAAAAGATCCTACTGGATGCTTTGGAGAAGAAATACCAGCCCTGCTTCTTCTTATGGCACCACAAAGAAGATTTACTGCCTCATCCTGTGCAATAACTGTATTATGAAGCTCTTTTTCCATATTGATGATTCTTTCAGTTTCTGAAGAAGTCATATGTTCAAGAGGGATGCCAGTCATTTCACTTATGATTTTTTCAACATCGCATGAATTTACAACCTTTGCCGGTGTTGTTCCATTCTGTTCCCAAAGCTCAGAATACATTGAAAGCCTGTGCTTTAACTGAATTACTTTATCGCGTACAATAGCGGCATTTTCATAATTCTGATTCTGAAGAAGATTTCTTTTTTCAATTTCAAGTTCACGCTTCTGTTTTTCAAGTTCAGCAAGCTCAGACGGTTTGTTTTCTTCCTGAATCTTTTTTGCCGCTCCTGTTTCATCAAGAATATCTATAGCCTTATCCGGAAGGACTTTTTCAGGAATATAACGTTTAGAAAGTTTTACGATTGAAGGAATTACATCTCTTGAATAAACTACATTATGATATTTTTCGTAACGTGTTTTTATACCCTCAAGAATTGTAATAGTTTCATCTACAGTTGGTTCCTCTACCTTTACAATCTGGAATCTTCGTTCAAGCGCCATGTCTTTTTCAATATGTCGTGTATATTCCTTTGTTGTAGTAGCACCGATTATCTGAATTTCACCACGTGATAGCGCCGGTTTCATGATATTTGAAGCGTCCATTGTACCTTCATTACCGCCGGCTCCGATTATAGTATGAAGTTCATCAATAAATAAAATTATATCAGGATTTTCCTTAAGCTCTTTTAAAAGCTTTGTCATTCGTTCTTCAAATTCACCGCGATATTTAGTTCCTGCGACAAGTGCAGGTAAATCAAGAGAAAGGATTCGTTTTTTGCATAAATCAAGAGGGACGTTTCCTTCTGCAATTTTCTGTGCAAGTCCTTCAACTATTGCAGTTTTACCAACTCCAGGTTCTCCGGTAAGGACAGGATTATTTTTATTTCGTCTGGCCAGGATTTGAATTATACGATGGATTTCCTTTTCACGACCGACAACAGGATCACATTTATTTTCTCTTGCAAGCTTTGTTAAATCCCTGCTGTATTCAGATAAAAACAAGGTCTTCTGTTTTTTTACAACCTTTTCTTTATCAGATTTTTTATCTTCAAAAACAGAAAATAAACCGTCAGATACTTCATCAGAAAAAAGACTTCTGAAAACTGTATCAACAAGATTTTCCGCACGCTCCTGTCTGATTGAAGAACTCTGCTGCTGCTGGATTTCCATAACGACAAAACGTGCATCCATAATTGTATAATCACTTGCGGCAAAGAATCTTGCAGTTATACTTCCTTCCTCCCTGATGGCAGCAAGAAGTAAATGTTCAGTACCAATATAATCATTATGAAGCGCACTTGCCTCAATATCCGCAATTCCTATAAGCTGCTGATATCTTCTGCTTAACGGAACACTGTCTAAAGTCGGAGTTTTTGGTTCTTCAATAAAAAATTTTTCAATTATTTTCTGTAAATCATCAGGATTAAGCATAAGTCTGGAAAAAACCGAATATGATAATCCCTGTCTGTTTTTCAATATCGAAAGAATAATATGTTCAGGTAAAAGCTGCTTGCTTCCAAGTTTTCTTGCTTCATCTTGTGCAAATACCCCGATTATTTCTTTAGCACGAGGAGAAAAATTTTTCATGACAACCCCAAAAAAATATATTTAGTCTTTAAATTATCGGCATAAGGGGTGTTTTTTAGCATATCAAATTCCAGACAAATTTATGATTTTCTAAGAATTTCAAGCGGCTTTTCTTTTCCTGCCTTTGCAGAAGGAATTATACTTACAATAAGGGAAAGCATTACAGTTAATAATGCAACAAGAAAAACCTGACCAAAGGAAATCGTAACAGGAATATTCTGCAGATAATATGAAGGATCCATTAATCTTATAGTCGAAATATCATCAATTGGAGTTCCTTTAAGCAAAAAGTAGTATTTTGCAAAGAAATTAACTATCTTTTCAACAATTATAATCAGCTGGTTTGAATTTACAGACAAAAGAAGTCCTACAGGAAGTCCGAGTAAAACTCCGCCAGTTCCACAAGCCATGCCGGTAATTAAAAATGAAATTGTAATTCCAGATGGAGTTGCACCTATGCTTTTTAATATGGCAATTTCTTTTCTTCTTTCCATTACAAGCATTACAATTGCAGAAGAAACATTTATGCTTGCAACAAGAACAATCAGAATCATAACAAAAATAAGCATTACCTTTGTTGAAGAAAAATTCTGAAATTCATTCTGATGCACCTGATCCCATCTGTAAAAATTCGCTTCAGTTGAATTTTCCATCTGCAGCTTTGCCTGTATTCTGACTAAATCAGGAGAATAAGCATTTTTTGTCTGAAGCATTATTGTATATCCGGCATTAGTTCTTGACAAACAATCATATGCGACATAAATTGGCACAAAAACCCACAGTGCATCAAGCTCCTGATAACCGGATGATATAATTACGCAGACTTTAAATGACGTAAGCTTTGGAACAAGCCTGTCACCGACTTTACGTGTTGTAATAAGGCGGATTGAATCTCCGGTATGAAGATTAAGGATTTCTGCCAGCTTCTGCCCTATCGCACAGACCTTTTCATTATTTACAGCTCCTTCCGTATAATCTTCAATATTACCTTCTGTTTCATAAAAAAGAGAACGGAAATAAGTATTTTTCTCAAAAATATCTGCATCCATCGCACGAACCTGAGCACCGGTCCTGTAATCACTGGAAGCGGCAAGAGCATTTATATCCATTTCTGCATATGTATTGACAATTCCGTCATATTTTACAAAAGAATTTGCATAGTTCGTATAAAGCTCGGCAGTTTCTGTTTCAATTATCGCAGGTGAAACATAAGCCTGAATATGACTTGATGAAAGACCGATTATACGTTCAGTCATTCCTTCAATCATTCCATTGGAAATCGCCATAACAACGATTAACGGTACAATACTTATACCAATGCAGATTAAAGCTCCAAACAGACTTCTTCTGGCAGAGGATTTTTTTTCAGTTTTCGGGAAAATAAGACTTTTCGCAAATTTCAAAGATGCCCTGAATATCATTTTGTTCCTCTGAAATCAACAGGCTTTAATTTTCCGTCAGCAATTGTGTATGCAATATCACCTTTTTTTGCAAGCTTCATATCATGAGTAACAAGAATTAAAGTCTTCTGATATTTCTCAACCATTGAAAACAATAATTCACCAATCATGGAAGCATTTGCAGGATCAAGATTACCTGTAGGTTCATCTGCAAGAATCAACTCAGGATTATTTATAAGAGAGCGTGCAACTGCAACCCTTTGTCTTTCACCGCCTGATAATTCTGAAGGAAGATGATTTTTTCTTTCAAGCACACCGACATCCTGTAAAAGCTGTTCAGCCCTGGCTACAGCTTCCTTTTTAGGAACACCTGCTATTAAAGCGCTCATATATACATTTTCAAGAGCAGTAAAATCCTTAAGAAGATAATGAAACTGAAAAATAAGTCCAAGAAATTTTGAACGGTAAGCGGCTATCTGTTCTTCATTAAGCTTGTTTACCTCATTTCCTGCGGCAATTACTTTACCGGCAGTAATTTTATCAATTCCACCTATGATATTCAAAAGTGTACTTTTTCCACTGCCGCTTTCTCCTGCAATTACAAGCTTACAACCTTTTTCTACCGAAAGATTCAGATTCTTTAAAACAGTAAGCTTTTCGCTTTCGGTTACATAAGTTTTTTCAAGCCCCGTAATCTCAACAATTTTATTCGTCATGAAGAACCTCCGCTACAGTTAATTTCAAAACATTCCTGCTTGCCGCCCATGAAGCAAATAATGGTGATGCTATACCAAACAGGGCTATCATTATAATTTCTGATAAAATGATTTTTGCATCTATTCCTGCATAAACCGCATACAATGAATTTTCATGAACAAACATCAGGTTTTCAGGATTAAAAAATGCAGTAATTATATATTGAACTCCATACATAATTTTTGATGCAAAGGTAAAAACAAACGAGCTGTTTATACTTATTAACAAACCTAAAATCACACCGGAAAAAGAACCGACAATTCCTGTAAGGAAGCCCCTGATTACAAACACAGATTGTATTTTCGAAGATTCCGCTCCGATTGCAGAAAGAATTGCAATTTCATTTCTTCGTTCAAAAACAAGTCTTCGCATCCCATTATAAATATTAATTCCTACTACAAGAAAAATAATTGCAACAAGAATCAAAAGCATATTCTTTTCTATACGAAGCGCACCAAAAAATGTTTTATTATATTCCCTCCATGACTGATATTTACAGTCCGGAACCGATTTTTTTAATGCATTGATTATATGTAAATCTGAATTTGAATCCTTGATTTTTATTCCATAAACAAGCTTTGCATCATTACCAAAATATTTCATTCCGTCAGAAAGACTTATAAATGAATATGAGCTGTTTATTTCACTGTAGCCGCAGGTAAAAATGCCGGATACAGTAAAGATTCTGTCACTTGAAAAAAGCTCTACATCATCACTTCCGCTTAAAACAAAAAGATTTACTTTATCGCCTGGTCTTACAGAAAGCTTTCTTGCTAAGGTTGAACCTAAAACAATAGAATTATTATCAAGCACAAAGGAACCGCTTATCATCTTTAGCTCTCTGGCAAAGCCTTTATCGGTCCAGTAAATGCTCGGATCAACAGCCCTGATTAAAGCAGCCTGCTCCCTTTCATTTTCAGCGGCCATTAAAGTTTGAGCTTCATAAAAACCAGTTACAGAAAGAACATTTTTATTTGAATCACACGCTTCGTACAAATCCAAAAACTGTTCATCATTTAAATCTGAAACCCTGATATGATATGAAGAAATTTCCATTATTGAATCTATAAATGACATCTGAAAGCCATTCATAATGCTCATTACAACAATAAGTGTCATTACTCCAAAGCATATCCCCAAGGTTGCAAGCTTTGAAGTTGCCTGTGAGCGTCCTTTTCGGTCTACACGTGAGAATCTTCGTGAAATCTCAAAAATCCAGTAAAATTTATTTATAAATCCCTTGAACTTACTCATATTCCTTTTCTCTTATGATGATATCACCCTGTCTGTACACATCCTTTGTTTTTTTATTTTTCACATAATAAGAAGTTACCGACAAGCCTTCATCAAAAGTTATTACAGTAATATAATCGGTTTTTGATGAATACTGTGTTTTCAGTTTTAATATACCATCCTCATAATATTCATAATCAGGTGATATTTCATCATCCTCATTATAATGGTAAACCTGTTTTTTTTCAAAAGTTACACCAGTTGAAAAATCTGATTCAATTTCTTCAGTAAGCCTGTCCTTATCATCATATTGCCAGGTAAAAGTCTTCTGAAGCTTGTTTTTATTATAAATCTCACTTAATCTTGCAAGATTAGTCTCTGCTTTATAAAAAACTTTAATCATGGAAGAATCTGTACGTGTGATTTTGATGTCAGGATATTCACTCTGCGCGTTATAAGAATATTCTTCCGTATATATAAGCTTTGCATTTTTAATGTCAGGAATGTCCCAGTTTTCGACCTTAACAAGCCTGTAATGCTCATCATAGAATGAACGCTTGTAAAATTTAGAATCGGTTGAAATAAATATTTTACTGTCTCCCAGCGTTTGAGGCATAAATATTTCCTTACCGTATTCCATAGATTTTAAACGAAGGTTGGAATCAAGAAGACGTTTTTCTACCGGGACATCTGAATCATCTTTATTATACGGAACGGAAATTGAAACATTGTTTTCAAGAAAAGACAATATATCTTCCCCAAGCCGCTGCTCTTCAATACCGTTCAATACATTATCTACCCACGCCCCGTCATCAAGCGCTTCAAGATAATATCCTTCGCAATCGATAAGTCCGGTCAATTCGGGATAAAACTGCTCTATAAGATAAACGCCATTATCCTCATGCAAAAGCTTTTTATCAAAATCCTCCGGAAAATAAAAGCTGTCTGCATCCTGTATATTACTCTGATTAAAAAGCTTGTTTCTCAATAACTCAAACGTGAGGTTTTCCCCAGAATTATATTTCAAATTTGTTTTTTTAGAACAGGAGAAAGCAAAAAAAGAAAATAAAACAAAAAAGAGTATTTTTTTCAAAGCCTATAATCCTAAGAATTCATCTATATAATTTTCCGCATTAAATTCCTGTATATCACCATATTTTTCACCGGTACAAATAAATGCAACAGGAATGTTTAATTCACGGCAAATCGAAACAGCGACTCCCCCTTTTGCCGTAGAATCATATTTTGTCATTACAACAGCATCTATTCCTACCGCTTCATTGAATACTTCTGCCTGACGCAACGCATTCTGACCGGTTGTAGAATCAATTACGATGATTTTTTTATAACAGCCTTCATCTGCTTTAGACCGGCATGTTCTGTCAATTTTCTGTAATTCCCTTACAAGATTTTCTTTGTTATGAAGACGGCCTGCAGTATCAGCAAGAACAAGTCCAGGTCCTTTCGCTTTAAGTGCATCAGCTGCGTCAAAAACAACAGCCGACGGATCTGAACCATGCTGATGGCTAACTACACGAACTCCGACTCTTTCTCCATGAAGATTAAGTTGTTCTATCGCAGCAGCCCTGAAAGTATCTGCAGAAGCAAGTATAATATTTTCTGTACCATTATTTTTATAGTAAAGTGCCATTTTAGCGACAGATGTTGTTTTACCGACACCATTTACACCAAGCACCATCCATACATTCTGTTTATCCTTTTGTATTTCAAGCTTAACTGCCTTTACACTTTCAAGAAGAAGCTTTTTCAATTCCTGCATAATCTGTAGTTCATCAGTAACTTTGTTTTTTGAACAAATCTGTTCCAGCTCATCTACAATAAGATATGCGGTTTTAGCCCCTATATCTCCTTCAACAAGGATATCTGTAAGCTCCTCGAAAAATTCCTCATTAATTTTATTTTTTGAAAAAAGTGATTTAAATCTTGCACCAAAAGATTTTTTCATTCTGTTTCTCCATTTTCTTCTGAATTTTCTGACGGCATTGTAAAATCATCAGTAATGTGTGCCTTTTCAGGAAGCACAGAATCTGCCGCAATAAGATATCTTACAAGCTCATAAACGAACCAAACTCCGCATCCGATTGTTATTCCAGTTGAAACAATACTTGCCGTATACCAGCTGTTGATTTTATCTTCAGATAAGGAAGATGAATTGCTGTAAGACTGATATTGTCCCTTTGTAACCATAAGTGGAATTACACTTGTAACAAGCATACTGTATGAAAAATACATTCTGCGACGATGCTTTTCAATGTATGCACTAGTATTAACGGGAACTGAAGGTACTTCATAAGTTTTATCAACCTCAAGCTCATCTGCCGGAATATAGAAAAAAAGCGTTTTATCCTTAGAGGCGATAAATTCACCAAGTACTTCCTTCCCGTTTATTGTGATTTTTGAATACTCTTCGGAAAGTTTTTCCGCTTTTTCTCCATTTGCAAAAAAATCACCGGGTGATGATTCCAGAAGCTTTATGTTTATGCTCTGTTCTTCAGTTTTTTTCATAAGAACTGATATAGAATAAATCTTATTACCGGAAAATGCATACGAAACACCGGCAGAATTATAACCTGAAGCAATAAACTGAATATAATGAATACCGGAATCTATAGTAAATTCCTTAGGGATTTCTGACTGAAGAACATCATCAATATACATTTCAAGATTAGAATCAAGCGTTTCATTTTCTATGGTAAGTAAAATCTTTACAGGAATTGCATTAGTAATTGAAGGAGAAAGTTCACGCGCTATACTGGTAGATATTAAATCTGCCTCGTTCAAATTTCCAATTTCTGTTACGGTTGCAAGAAGCTTAGCACCAGGATAAAGATAAAGCTCTACGGTAATCTTTACATAATCACCATATTTTGTAATTGTTCCTGTAATGAGGGCATTTATTTTTTTACCGTATATCTCATTTTCGAATTTCTTACTAAGATAACCGCTTTTCAAACTATCTTCAGACGGCTCATAAAGCGAAGTATAATCATTGTTATAAAACATGATTTTTTCCAAAGACGGCGCAGTGTCTTCATTTGATAAAAAATTCATAAATGACGATTTTTCCTTTGCGGTAAACTGCTCCGGATGAAGATATTTTAATTCAAGTTCTTTTTGTTTTTCCAGATTCTCATCAATTTTTTTTCTGATTTCTTCTATTTTTTTGTCTGCTTCTTCAAGCTTTGAATCAAGTTCTTTTTTTGAATAATCAAAAAGTACAAGGGAATCTTTTTTCTGAACCTCCGCAGAAAGCTGCAGAAAAAGTGAATTTCGTTCATTTTTTTGTAAAAACAATTCTCTGGCAAGTTTTTCGTTTGCGTCTACGGTTCGCGAAAGATTTGTGCTTAATTTTTCAAGTATTCTTGAAGGAAACATCCTTGATATTCCCTCCGAAACAGAATCATTTTGCGATTTATTAAAGTTGAATTTACGTGCCGCAATAACCCATCCGCCGGAAGTATCACAAAAGGCATCAAAAAAGAGAAAACTAAATAAAAAATAAAAAACAATTTTTTTAATTCTATTCATCTTCATCATCATCTGAAGAATCATCCATAGGGAGTCCTTTCCATTTAGCGACAAGATAAGCATTCATAAACTCATCAAGGTCTCCGTCCATTACTCCCTGAATATTTCCTACAGAATATTTTGTCCTGTGATCCTTTACCATTGTATATGGACAGAAAACATAAGAACGAATCTGACTTCCGAAAGAAATATCCTTTTTTTCTGCCGCAAATTTTGAATTTTCCTTTTCTTTTTCCTGACGGTAATACTCATACAATCTTGCTTTAAGCATATTCATACAAGTCTGACGATTCATAATCTGACTGCGCTCTGTCTGACAGGCAACAACAATACCGGTAGGAATATGAGTAAAACGGACAGCCGAATCAGTCTTATTAACATGCTGACCACCTTTACCGCCCGCCCTGTAAGTATCTACCCTTAAATCTTCCGGTCTTATATCAACTTCAATTGTATCATCAAGAACAGGATAAACATAAACCGAAGCAAATGATGTATGTCTTCTGGCATTTGAATCAAACGGACTGATTCTTACAAGACGATGGATTCCACCTTCGCCCTTCAAATATCCGTAAACAAATTCACCGCTGACTTGAATTGTAATGTTTTTTATTCCGCCTTCTGCCTCAAGCTCATCAAGAACTTCTGTTTTATAACCGTGACGTTCTGCCCATCTTAAATACATTCTTGAAAGCATAAATGCCCAGTCACAGGCTTCTGTTCCTCCAGCTCCTGCATGCACCGTAAGATAAGCATCATTCTGATCAACTTCATCACTTAAAAGATTGAGGATATTAAGTTTTTCAAAGGATTCCTGAGCATCCTTGAGCATTGCACGTGTTTCTTCTTCATCTGCTGCATCACCGGACTCTTCCGCAAGCTCATACATCGCTTCAATATCGTCCATCTGTGCAAGAAGCTTACGCCATGGCTCAACTCTGTTTTTCAGTTTTCGTATCTGCGACATTACTTTTTCTGCCGCTTCATGATTATCCCAAAAACCAGGCTCTTCAGTAAGCTTTTCTTTTTCTTTTATTGAATTATCTATCGAGGCCCAGTCAAAGACGCCCCCAGACATTTGAGATTTCCTGTTTTAATTCCTGAACAGGTATTTTTAATTCTTCTAACATACTTATAAAAATACCAAGAATTTTGATAATTGACAATTAAGAAAACTATAAATATTATTAAAATATGAAGAAATTATTAACTGTTTTATGCTTTATTTTATTTTTGTCGCCGCTTTGTGCAGAACGTCCTGTTGTAAGAAATATACAGGCCTCTTATACCCGAGGAACGAAAATCAACGTATATTGGGAATTACCGATTGATTGTGAACCTGCCATTACAAAACTCATCGTTTACCGGACAACTTTTCAGGTTTCTTCATATAACGATATCATAAATTCAGAACCGGTTGCGCAGTTACCGTCAGATGCTTCCGGATTTACCGACAAAGTAAATGATTATAAAGACTATTTTTATACTGTAATCAGCTTTACAAATGAACCATACAGACTTGTCCTTGCTTCAATGAACACTACAGTCAATTCAGTGCATATAAAACAACAGCAAAAGAAAACGACTGTTAAACCAAAAACGAAGGATGCTCCTCTTTATTCAAAGGATAAACTCCGCGAAACACCTCTTCCATATCTTGATTACACGGACGGCATAGAAAAAGAACAGCAGATTTCTGATGAAACCGCACGCGACGCAATGCAGTTTGCAATATCATCAGACAAAAACAATTCGATTGTAACCCCTTACTATTTTGAAGACGACCTTATTTCCCCTGACGGTGGTGATGATTACATTCTTTTTGAAATATTAAAAGATACCTTTGTTCAGGAAAAATACGAGGATGCTGTTGTACTGCTTACAAAACTGACTAAAACAAATATTTCAAAATCCGTTCAAAACCGGGCATTTTTCTACATTGGAGAAGCGCAGTATTTTCTCGGTAACTACGAAGATTCTGCAAAGGCATTCGCACAGATTTCACAAGTCTATCCGCTTCAGACAAAAAAATGGATAAACAACGTTCTGGACAGACTTGTAATTGAAGAATAGATTAATATATATTTCTTAAAAGATTCAGGATTGAAGGTCGTTCAACCGCTTTCTTAATCTCTTTGATAAAATCAGAATTCTTAACTTCAGATTTTATTACTGCCTCACCCTCTGCGTTTGCAGCAGGGACTGTATCGACAGCATTTCCATCTCTCGTATCAGCAGTGACGGTTGCCGGCATTTCATGCAAAACAACTTCATCTTCAATGTTGATTCTATCATAAAAACCATGCTCCTGAATCTCTGCTTCACTTACATCTTCACCGACATTCGTAACAATAACTGTTCCGATAACATCATCATCACTATATGTAATTCCGGCCCCTTTATCTGCGGTACGGACTCCGCCTTTTTTTACAATAACAAATTTTGAATTTTTAACAATATTTTCAGATTTTCCTAAATCAATGAGAATAGTTTTTCCGTTTCGTTTCAGGATTTTTCCCTTAACTGCAAGCTTTTCAAGCACGGAATTTCTGAATCTTCGTAAAACCGTAGAAAATCTGTTGTTTCCTGTACAATAAAACTGATTCTTTGAAACCTCAAGTCCTGTTCTTGCACTGTACATTGTGCTGTTCAACGTCATATCATTCTGACCTTCACTTAAGGATACAATCACAAAATAATCAAATCCGTTTGAACGCGCATTCTTAAATGCTTCTCCAAAACCTGATATAGGAGAAACCTGTGTTTTGACTGAAGTAATTGCAACACCAGAAAAAATATCTGCACAAGCCCTTGCTGTAATCTTATTTATATCTGCATGAATAAAAGAAGAGGTTGTGTCTTCGTAGAAAACAGCAATCTTCCAGCGAAGCTTATCAAGATAAAATGAATCAATCTGCCATTTCTTGGAAAGAGTATTTTTCAAAAGCGATTCATATGCTTCAATCTTATCATTAAGTTCAGTTTTTGCACGTGCCCCAAGAGCAGATGAATTATGTTCTTTTATAAAAAGCAGCTGTTTAAGATACAGTTCATACATTTTATTAATTTCAAGGATTTTTGCGTAAGCGTTTCTCGCCTCATAATTTGTCGGATCAAGAAACAAAGCCCTTTGATATTCATAAACAGCACCCTGCCCGTCATAACGGCTTTTATATTGTCTGGCATTTTCAAGATGTGCATTTGCAAAATTCTTTCTTCTTGCATCTTCCACAGGATAGTTTTCCCTTATATCAAGCTCCATCATAAAGCGCATTATTTCATCCTGAGGCTGAACATTCAGTCCTGATGTCCATGTTTGAATTGCAGCATTTGTATTTCCAAGCTTCTGCTGGGCAACACCCTTAAGATACCAGGCAGTTGAATTTTTTCTGTTTCTGCTGATAAGAAAATCACTTAAATCTATTACTTCGTTATAGCGACCAAGCTTATATAAAATGGTCGTTAAAAGTTCATATGAACGTTCAAAATTTCCGTTTATTTCAACAGCGATTCTTGCATGCTTTTCAGATGTACTGTAATCGCCCTTCATGGAATAAATAACTGCCGCAAGAAAATGAACCTCAGGATCATTTGAATAATAACCTAATGCTCTTTTAAGATATTTGTCTGAATCAGAAAATTTCTGTTTTTCTGCACAAATTAAAGCCATTGCAAGAAGAGCCTTTTTATTTGTAGCCTGCCTTTTCAATGCTTCATTATACTGAAATTCTGCACCCGAAAAACGGCCTTCAAACAATTCAATTTCGGCAAGACCAAAATGAGAATCAACATCATTAGGATATTTTTTTAAGATATCATTGAAAATCTTTTTTGCATCCTCAAGTTTACCCTGTGAAACAAAAACCATGCCCTTTAAATTCTGAATCTTTATATTATTTTTTTCATACTTTTCTGCACTTGAAAGATATTGAAGGGCAAGTTCAAATTCACCAAGCTTATAGGAACATTCAGCAAGCTTATACCAGGCATCTGAAAAAGCCGGATTCTGTTTTACAACCTCAAGATAATACTGCTGAGCCAGATAAAAATTTTCTTCATTCTGATAATTCATTCCAGTCTGATATTTCTGCATTATGCTCTGTTCTGCTGCTGATAATGAAGAAAAAAATGAACACAAACCAATAATTACTAAAACAAAGGTTATTAATTTTCTACTCTTCATCTGTTTCCTCTTTAGGATTATTTTTTATGACTTTAATCAGATTAATTCTATGACCTTCCATATCCTGAACTATAAAATCATAGTTTTTCCATGATGATTTTTCATATTTTACCGGAACTTTTCCAAACAAATCAAAAACAAAACCACCCAGCGAATCAAAATCTTCATTTGGAAAATCTGAATCAAGTGTTTCATTCAAATCATCAAGATTAACTCTTGCATCACACATCCAGATGTTAGTGCTTACAGGAATAATATCCTCATTTTCCTTATCAAATTCATCCTGAATATCACCGACGATTTCTTCTATAATATCTTCCATTGTAACAATACCGGAAATTCCGCCGTATTCATCAATGGCAATTGCAATATGAAGATGATGTCTTTTAAACTCACGTAAAAGTGAATCAATTCTTTTCGTTTCCGGTACAAAATATGGTTTTCTGATTATTTTCAATAAATCAAGATTTGAATTTTCAGCAAAAACCTTAAGCAGATCTTTTACATAAAGCACACCGATTACATTATCAATAGAATCTGTATAAACCGGAAAACGTGAATGACCTGTAGAAATAATTTTTGAAAAAAGTTCATCCCGCTGAATATCTGAAGAAATAAAATCTACGTCAATTCGAGGAATCATTACTTCTTTTACCGAAGTTTTCGACAAATCCTCAATTCCCTGAATCATGTCCTTTTTTTCTTCATTAAGTATTTCCTGCTGAATACTGTCAATTTCTTCAAGTGCTGATTTTTTCTTTTTAAACAAACTCATATGATTATTTTTTCATCCTTAAACTCATTAAGCATTTTTTCCTGAATTTTCAACATTTCACCTTCAGGTTCTTTATCTGCCTGTATATGTTCTTCTCCGTGATCCATTCCATTTAAATGAAGCAGACCATGAAGCAATAATCTTTTTAATTCTGTATTTACATCAGTATCGAAATATTCTGCGTTTACCTTAAGCATATCAAGACTTACAGCAATATCTCCGACACATTTCCATTTACCTTCTTCATCCTCATATTCTTCATCATTCTCAAAAGATAAAACATCGGTAGAAGAATCAATGTTACGATAATTCTTATTCAATTCGCGTATATATTCATCATTACAGAATAAAACTGATATTTCTTCGTTATCATAACAAAGCTTAGATGCGACAAGCTGTAAAAACGCTTCTGCTTTATCAAGCCAGGCCGGAGTTTCCAGCCCATCCATTACGCTGATTAAAATTCTATTCAAAGCATCCTCCCGTTATGCTTTTTATTTTTTTTCCTTTTCTTTATCTTTATCTGGATCCTGCTGATCCGGATATTCAATTCGGCTGTGATAATATCCTGCAAGAATCTGAATGAAAGCTTCCTTGATTTTTGAAATATCTCTGAAAGTAAGATCACAATTATCAAGCTGTTTATGTTCAACCTTTGCACTTATAAGCTGTGAAATGAATTTATCGAGTCTTGAAACTGAAGGATTTTCCAAAGTTCTGCATGCCGCTTCAACTGTATCGGCAATCATTACAACTGCAGACTCTCTTGTTGAAGGCGGAGTACCAGGATACGAATAATCCTCAGGAGAAACAAGAGGATCCTTCTTTACCGCTTCATTGTAAAAATACTGGATTACACTGTTTCCGTGATGTTCTGCAATAATATCAATAACAGACTGCGGAAGATGAAGCTGACGTGCCTTTTCAACTCCTTTCTTAACATGACTCTTTATTACAGAAGCCGACAACGAAGGATTTATATCATTATGCTTATTAACACCCTGCTGATTTTCAACAAAATATTCGCTTTGTTCAATCTTACCAATATCGTGATAGTACGCTCCTACCCTTGCAACAAGCGCATTTGCACCAATCTCACGGCACGCACTTTCTGCAAGCTGTGCAACCATAAGCGAATGATTATAGGTTCCACTCGCAGTAACAAGCATTTTCCGCATAAGTGAATTATTAAGGTCGCTCAAATCCATCAGTCTGAAAACTGAAGATGTATTGAGAATAAATTCAAGAGGAGTAATAAGTCCTAAAGTAAGAATACCGGATAAAAATCCGTTTATTGCAACACCGGCAATTGCAGGACCGGCACTAAAGAAGCTGTCATTAAAAATCACGACAAGAGCAATAACATACGCTACATTCACTAACGAAAGAATCAAGGATGCAAAGACTAAATCAAGACGACGTGATATTTTTCGAACAATCGCACATGAAATCATGCAGGTTGCAAACGTAAAGAGGAATGGAATAAGCGACATATTTGTTGCACTTAAAACAAGAAGTGACATTATAAGCGAAAGAATTACTGCCGGTGTCTGACCATACAAAATCGTTATAAGCATTATAAAAAGACTTGCCGGAATTATAATACAGATTGAATATTCTGATGAAAATAAAACCAGCTTTGAACAGAAAGCTGCCGCTGCATAGACGGAAAGACAAAAGATTGTATCTAAAATCACCTCGTTCAATTTAATCGGTCGTCTGAAAGGAATAAAAGAGAACAGGCAGTAAAACAGAATTGATACTAAGAATAAAAACAATTCCTGATTTGCAAAAGCCCTGTAATCTATATATACCGGTGATTCAGACATCTTCTTTAATTTTGCATATCCTTCTTCAGAAACAGGGAATCCCTTCTTTATGATTTTTTCTCCTTTTTCAATTGAAACAGGATTAATCCCGTCTGGTGCAAGTGATTTACTGGCAACAATTGTACGGTCGGCAATCTGTCCAACTTCAAAATCATTTAATTTAAAATTTGCAATAGAATCATTTGTACTGACCTTGATTAAATTCAAGAGAGAAAGAAGCAGAAATCCTGCCAGGAATAATATTACAAACGGATATTTTACCCTGATATATTTTCCAATAATCGTGAAAACACTATCTATCGGCTTTTTTTCCTTATTATTATTTTTCATTTTCATATGCCCTTACTATTTTTTTTACAAGTTTATTTCTTACAACATCATCTGCCGTAAGTTCCATAAAACCAATATCATCTATCTTATATAATACACTTATAGAATGAACAAGCCCAGACTGTGTCCTCTTTGGAAGATCAACCTGAGTTGGATCGCCGGTAACAAACACCTTTGAATTTTCACCCATTCGTGTAAGGAACATTTTCATCTGTGAGCATGTAGTATTCTGCGCTTCATCAAGAATAATTACACTGTTGTTCAAAGTTCTTCCGCGCATATAAGCAAGTGGTGCAACTTCAATTATACCACTATCGCTCAATTTACGTACTGCTTCCGGTGTGATTATAGATTCCATAGCATCACGAAGAGGACGAAGATAAGGATCTATTTTCTGCTCCAGATCTCCAGGCAAAAAACCAAGACTTTCTCCTGCTTCTACTACAGGACGTGTAATAATCAGCTTATTTTTTTTGTGAAATAAAACAAGTCTAAGGGCTTCTGCAACTGCAAGAAATGTTTTACCGCTTCCCGCACTGCCGGTACAAAAAACCATATCTTTTGTTTGAAGAAGATTAATATATTCCGCCTGATTCTGTGTTCGTGGATAGATTTTTTTTATACTGCCGGGAACTGAAATTGATATTTCCTCAGCATTTAATCTTTTATGTGTATTTAAAACCGAAACAACAATATCTTCAGAGTTTTTTCCGCCTTCATTTATTTCATCTATAATTCTGTCAATAATATATTGAAACCTTTGTCGAAGCTGGTCATCATCTGTTTCTATGGAAAGTTCATTTCCCCGCGTAAAAACAGGAATTTCCAGATTATCTTCTATAAGTCTGAGATTGCTGTCATTTGTACCGCAGATGCACGCAATAAGATCATTATCCGGCACAGTAATTGTAAATTCGTTCAATATTTTTTCCTATTATATCAATTATCATTTATCAATTATTAAATGTCAATCTTTTATCAACAATAAAATAATTTTTTAATTAAACTCCAGTGTTCCATACTTATCCGTAATCTGAGTCTTAATACTGCTCATTGGATTCCATATAATTCCAAGTGAAAAATACGGACTGTAATCATAATAACTTGTGCCATTTTTTGAAAGAAGTCGAGGTTCAAATTTAAGCTGCATGCTGAAATCCCAGTCATGAAGTTTATGAGAAACCGTAAGATCCAGAGATTTTAGCTTAAAGCCGGAAGCCTTTCGTTTTGAAGGCTCAGCAAAATTAAAGGAATCAAACAAATCTATGAAAATATTCTGTTCTCCAGGAATGCGTCCGTCATAACCAAGCATGCTTTGAAAATATCTGTAAAGGACTGAATTTCTTGATGTAGAAGAAAATTTAATTTCAAGGAATTCATTTATTCTAAAGGACAGCGATGGTGTAAAAATCAGATAACTGTTTGTAGGACGTATTAAATCTGCAACAATACTTGTGCTTACGCCTGGAGAAATAGAAATTCTATTTGACCACATATAATAAGTCGGAGTTGAAGGCGCATAAGAAAACCTTAAACTATACGGAAGGAATTCCTTATCATTTTTTGCAACCCATCCTGAGCTTTCATTAAAATCATAACCATAAGTCTCTACCATTGAATATGCAAGCGATAAATCCTTCCATGAAACCGAAAAATCAAGACGGTCAAAGCAGTTATCTTCAAGATTAAAGCTTAAAGATTCATTGAATTTTAAATTAAAAGGTGAATAAACAAAAGAAAGCGATTGTGTCACAGGATTCTTAATCCAGGTAGAATCATCCTTACTTTTCTGCTGAACGCTTGTTCCCGCATAAAAATTCACATAAGGAAAATCAAGATTCAAGGCGAAAGAATAACGTGGAATCTGCGGTGATAAAGTCGATGAAAAAGTAAACGTTTGTCTGAATTTATTTTCCTTTTCTTTTGCCGCAAAAATAAAATTAAGGGTATTAACTGTAACACTGTCACTGTCGGTAAAATCAAGCCCTTTAGTACTCCATTCAGGATCTTCAACAGTACCGCTGAATTTTTTTTCAAAAAGCTTTAATGATGATGTCCATGTAATTCCACTTTCTGAAAACATAGGAACATATACAAAAGGCTTTATGCTCAAGGTATTGGAGTTAATCACAGATTGTTTTTCTGACTGTAAATCTGCAAGCTCAATCTGCTTTTTCTGTGAATCTGAATATCCTTTTAAAATCGGATGCTTCTGCCATACAGGCTCATAACTGAAGCTGTTTTTCAAAGACAAAAAGTTTCCGCCATAATCAAGACTGCTGTTCAAAAATACAGGAACTTTTATGACATACATCGATGACTGAACATTATCCCACTTAAAATTTTCAGGTGATGAAATTGAATTTGAATCATATGAAAGCTGTGTAGAAGCATTAGGTGTTGCAGAATAAGAAAGACTGTAAGATAATGAAGGGATTCCTCCTTGCAAAACCTGAGTACCGGTAATAACTGGAAGCTCGGGCATTAAAATTTCTTTCTTTTCTTCAGTTTTCTTTTCGCCGTTTTCCTCTGTCTGCTGCTCGCTCTGTTTTTCTTTTTCTAACTGCTGTTCAGATTTCAATTCATCAGGCCTGTTCAAATCTACCGGGAACTGTACCGACGGATTAGTTCTGTAATATTTTTTCGGATATTCATATATAATTCCGCCAAGTGAAATACTTGCGTTTATAGGTACAACCTGTGACGGATAGTAGAATTTACGTTCAGGAGTATAACTTGACCAGTTGTCGGAATTTTTAGCACGTTCATCTTCATAAAGTTTTGAATTCGTGGTTGAAGAAATATTTAAAGATGAACTTGCAGAAAAACCTGCAGAAGATAAATACGGCTTCATTTTATCTGGAACTGGCATGGAATAAGAAGAAGAAATTTTCCATGTAAAGCTTGAAATCTCTGAAACAGTATAATCATCCTTACTACTGCTTGTTAGAAGGTTTATCCAGTCCATCGTTTCACTGCGGCGAGAAAAATCAGAGTTAAAGTATGGATCTGAATAAAAAGGGAAACTAAATGAAATATTAAAAGGTTTTGAAAGAACAAAATCAACATTTCCTGAATATCTGAACGGAAGCTTTAATCCTAAGAAATTCGATTTATCCCAATAGGTTTCTCCCACAGAAGAAACAGAAGAATATACTCCGCTGTTATAAAAAACTGTTTTACTGAAGGCAGTATCAAGACCGAAATTTATTGAACGTATTATCTGATTACCATTAAATTTTCCTTCTGCACCGATTAATCCTCCGGTATTAGAATACCAGTCGCCCAAAATCTTAAAATATTGACTTGTGTCTCCTGTAAAATCCTCATCAAGATTATGAAGCACAAGCCCCTGTCTTTCCTGCTTTTTAAGTGTAGAAGGCTTCATAAAGTTATAGAGAGCTTTCAAAGATTCATCAGAGCCGTTTGAAGATGAATCTGAATCAAGAGGTTTTCTACCATATAAATAAGTTGTTGTCTGAAAATAATAACCATCCCTTTCAGAAAAACCAAAAACAGGATTAAAAATCAGCTCATCCTTCGGATAATAAAAAGCCGGAAAATAAAAAACAGGCACAGAACCTACAAAAAGAAGCGCATTAAAAAAAGCAAATTCACCGCCGGGTAAAAGCCATGTTCTTGTTGCCCTGATATGCCAGTGTGGATCTTCATCATCACAGAAAGTAAGACGTGAATTTTTAAATGCAATTGTATTTGATTCACTCTTACCAAAAATATCTGAAAATACAATAAGCGTAGAGCCGGATGGAAGATTAAGCGCATCACTTTGAGTCTGCACAACCCTTCCATCATTAAAAACACCCTCTAAAGTAGAAGTATTCATCAAAAGAGAATCTGCTGTTGAAGACTCTCCTCCTTCACCCGATGATTTTTTTGTATTGATTTCGACATTTCCCTCTGCATAAAGCATTTCTGTCTTTCGGTTATACGAAACTTTATCTGCCTTGATATAAGAATAGGAATTTCCTTTCTGAACCGATATTTCTACGGCTCCGGTAAGGATGATTGAATCCTCGTCTGTTTCCTCATTTTTTTTATATTCGGTCTGACGGGCATTTGCAATTGTAATTACCGTTACATCAGCATCAGCCGGATCTTCCTGAGCATAAAGGAAATAAGGAACAGACGACATCATCATAAAGAGAAAGAATATTACTGAAAGCTTACCTTTTTTCAATTCGCTCTTCCTCCGGGCTCCCTAAGAAACTGCCCTGTATAACTTTTACTGCACTGGGCAACCTGTTCAACAGTTCCGGTAGTAACAACTGTACCACCCCTTGTTCCGCCTTCAGGTCCTAAATCTATAATAAAATCAGACTGTTTAATAACGTCAATATTATGCTCTATCATTACAACAGTATTACCGTTGTCAACAAGACGCTGAATTACAGTCATAAGCTGTTTTACATCTGCAAAATGAAGTCCTGTTGTAGGCTCATCAAGAATATATAAAGTTTTACTTGTCGCAGGACGGGCAAGCTCATTGGCAAGCTTAACACGCTGTGCTTCACCACCCGATAAAGTCAGCGCATTCTGACCAAGCTGAATGTATCCAAGACCAACAGACTGCAAGGTTGCAATTTTTCTATAAATATGAGGAATGCTCTGGAAAAAATCACACGCTTCATCAATGCTCATGTTCAAAACATCATTAATGCTTTTTCCTTTATATTCAACTTCCAGAGTTTCATGATTAAACCTTTTTCCGTTACAAACATCACACTGAATATAAACATCAGGAAGGAAATTCATCTCTATGACAATTTCACCCGCACCCTGACAGTTTTCACATCTGCCACCTTTGACATTAAAACTGAAGCGTCCTTTTTTATATCCCCGTGATTTACTTTCCGGAAGCGATGCATACAAATCCCTTATTGCATCAAAAACTCCAACATAAGTTGCAGGATTACTTCGCGGACTTCTTCCAATAGGTGACTGATCTATGTTGATTACTTTATCAACGCCTTCGATGCCTTCAACCGATTCACATTTTCCCACTGGATAATTAGTCCTCATGATTTTATTACTTACCGCAGGATAAAGAATATCGCTCATCAAGGTTGATTTTCCCGAACCGCTTACCCCTGTAATACAGGTAAACGTTCCAAGAGGAATCTGCACATTTATATTTTTAAGATTATGCTCAGTTGCGCCGTTAATTTTAATAAATTTTCCATTTCCCTTTCGTCGGTTTTTCGGAACATCCATTTTAAGAGTTCCTGCAAGATACTGTCCCGTAAGGCTTTCCTTTACCTTTGCAACCTCGTCAGGAGTACCGGCAGCAACTATTCTTCCGCCATTTACACCGGCTCCGGGGCCAAGATCTACAAGATAATCGGCAGTACGAAGAGTCTGTTCATCATGCTCAACAACAATTACTGTATTGGAATTATCCCTTAAATTTAAAAGAGTATCTATTAATTTCTGATTATCACGCTGATGAAGACCGATACTTGGTTCATCAAGAATATACATAACTCCGCACAGGGCAGAACCGATTTGAGTTGCAAGACGGATTCTTTGAGCTTCTCCACCCGAAAGACTTTCGGCAGAACGTTCCATTGTAAGATAATCAAGACCTACGTCACTCAAGAACTTTAGACGTGATTTTATTTCTTTTAAAATCTGAACTGCTATTTTTGCTTCACTATCAGAAAGTTCCAGCTTATCAAAAAAATCAATTGATTCAGAAACACTGAAAGTACAAAGTTCAAAAATATTTATACCGCCTACCGTTACGCCAAGCGCTTCAGGTCTTAATCTTTTTCCATGACACGAATGACACTCACTTATAGTCATAAACTTTTCTTCAATGTTTGTGCGCATGGCTTCACTCCATGCTTCCTTATAACGACGATTCATTTCGCCAAGTATACCAGGCCATGGACGATTATATTCAGAATAACCTTCACCACTTTGCTTCTGATAAATCCAGTGAAGCTTTCTTGTATCAGAACCATTCCACAAAAAATCAAACTGTTCTTCAGAAAGTTCATTAATTGGAGTATCTAAAGAGAATCCTGCTTCTTTTGCAACTGCAGAAAAAATACTTTTATTCCATTCACTGCCAGGATTAAAAAAAGGAAAAACACCTTCATTAAAGCTCAAGCTTTTATCTGGAAGTATTTTTTCATTATCCCATTCCATTTTTTCACCAAGCCCCGTACATTCAGGACAGGCTCCGAAGGGATTGTTAAATGAAAAAAGGCGTGGCTGTAAATCAGGAATTGAAATACCGCAGTCAGGACATGCATTCTTCTGACTGAAAAAAACTTCTGTATCTTTATCTGAATCAGGAACACGTTTTACAACAACAACAATTCCATTTGCATTTTTAAGTGCAATTTCAATTGAATCTGCAAGACGCGACCTTACATTTTCACCTTTGATTATACGGTCAACGACGATTTCGATTGTATGTTTTTTCTGTTTATCAAGCTTTATTGCTTCCTCAAGCTCAACCATTACTCCGTCAATTCTTGCACGAATAAAACCTGATTTTTTTGCATCTTCTATAATTTTCTGATGTTCACCCTTTTTACCGCGGATAACAGGTGCTAAAATCTGAAGCTTAGTTCCATCCTCCCAAGACATTACTGTATCAATAATCTGATCTACAGTCTGTTCACATATTTCACGTCCACAGTTCGGACAATGAGGATGACCGGTGCGTGCATATAAAAGACGATAGTAATCATAAATTTCTGTGATAGTTCCTACGGTAGAACGAGGATTTTTATTTGTAGACTTCTGTTCAATTGAGATAGCTGGAGAAAGACCTTCTATTAAATCAACATCAGGTTTATCCATCCTTCCAAGAAACTGCCTTGCATATGAAGAAAGACTTTCCATGTACCGTCGCTGACCTTCTGCAAAAAGAGTATCGAAAGCAAGCGATGATTTACCTGAACCCGAGAGTCCTGAAATTACAACGAGCTTATTTCGTGGAATCGTGATATCGATATTTTTAAGATTATGTTCTCTTGCACCGCGGATTACTATTTTATCGTCTATCATAGCTCTTTATTATAACGAATTTTGCAAACTTATTATAGTATACCAGCTCCGTCCATCCTTTGTCGAAGGATCAAGCCCCGTAAAAGTAATGACATCCTCAAGAGCTTTTTCAATAACAAGATTATCCAACCCCATCGCCTGTGTAACTTCCACCTCAAGATATTTAAGCCCATTTACAATTACAAGCTCCATTAAAAAATCAATTTGTGAAAGAGAAGGAAGAATAAAATGAGTTTTGAACGATTGTTTTTCCTTATAGAACCATTGATAATATCCGTTTGATTTAAAAAAAGTCCTTAAAACCTCTGGATTTTCAACAAAAGTTTCATCTTCCCTATTAACTTCAATTCCGTTATCAACAGATTTTACCTTTACGGTAAAAAATGCCTTTTCAAAATCATCAGTTTTTTCCGTCCGGATTCTTATTACCTGCGGTTCATTATTGTTTTTGCGCTCTTCATGAGTTTTATACCGTGAATAATATTCATCCTTTTTTAGAGTAAAAACAGAATCAACAAAAAACCGCTTTTTTAAAGATTCATATTGACTGTCAGAAAGAGGAACTTTAATTTCTATTTCTTTACCCATAATTATTCCACGCAATATTTTCCGCTTAATGCAAGCACTGCAAACATATAAAGACAGTTGTCGTAATAACGGCGTTCACCGGTTCTTAGAGGAGTTTCCCAGAAACGTCGGACAATTTTTTCAGCCGCTTCAGCTCCTTTTTCAGAACATGCAGCCGAAGTCTGTGCCAGAGTTGCAAGCAGACCGATCGGATGCAGCGCTTTTATTTCAGTACCATCTTTCTGCAAAACAGGAGTTCCGTCTATTTTATATTTTTTATAGTCATCCGGATTAATATCTGCAAAAAAGTTCAACAGATTATCAGCTATTTTAGAAAAGCCTTCATTTTTTCCGTTCCATAAAACATCAAGACCAATATTCGCTCCTGTTCTGTATGCATCACTGTAAAAATCTCCGAAAGACCCCCATGGAAGAACTTTGTCCATAGGTGAACCGTCAAAATTACCATATTCAGGACACATACCTGTTTTTGGATTACAGGCTTTTATAAGATATTCGCGGCTTGCATTTTCTGCTTTCTTCCAGAAATCCCGGTCCTCTTCATCAGCCCATAAAGCAAAATAATGATAAAAATGCATTAAATGATAAGAAGGATCTGTAAAAGATGAGCCTGGAACAAAAAGAATATAACCGGTTTTATTATCCCACATAGGAACTTTATGATGCAAACATGTATGCAGAATCTTTTTTGCCCATGATGTATAATTATATATTCCTTCACCATCTCCCCATTTTTTTCCAGCCAGAAACAGCGCCATTGCAAAAAATTCTTCACCATCAGGAGCAGGACCATATGCATTTTTTATTCCGTCAGGAGCAACCGACCACGCAAAATATCCTGCAAGTTTTCCTTCATTCATATACATGAATTCCATTGCAAATTTCCACATCCTGTCAAAATATTCCTTACGGTCCATAAGAACATTCATAAGCATTCCGTAAGACATTCCTTCCGTTCTGGCATCACAGTTTCCTGTATCCATAAAATAACCGGTATCATTTATTCCATTAAAATAAAATCTGGAAGGTCCTTCAAATATCTGTGTAAAAGTATCATTTACCTTTTTTTCAATTTCGTTAGGCTTATAGCCGTATTCAAAAAAAATATTTCTCATACATTCATATTATCATCTATTTTTAAACTATTTGGAAGAATAATATTAATAAATTGTATAAAAATATATAAAAAAAATAAAAAACTATTGACACTATATAAAGAAACTATT
>JAILKS010000048.1 GCA_024693715.1 Treponema sp.
ATAGATTTTGGGGCATCGTTCCTTAATCAGGCTGGACGCATCGTTCATTGTTTGCATAAAGGAATTAATAAAATTAAGAGTAAAATCTGACATTTCATAAACTCCCTGGACCATGAACAGAATATAATCTTTAATCTTTGACAAATCCAGTTGTGTGGCATTTAATAATTCATAATACTTCCGGCGATTCTGGTTTATATACTTACTTAAATATAAAATCGGGATATCCAGTTTTTTTGCAAGAGTTAAATAAAGAATGTTTATAATGCGGCCTGTTCTTCCGTTACCGTCGTAAAATGGATGAATGGATTCAAACTGAAAATGAATTATAGCCATCTTTAAAATGGCATCTGTATCTTCCAGATCTTTAATGTTTATATATTTTTCAAGATTGGTAAGATAGTCAGAAATTTCTTCATAATTCTGAGGCGGAGTATGCAGCGTTTCACCAGTCTTTGTGTTCATAATTACTGTGCCAGGGAGCTTTCGTAAATCTCCTGCTTCGGGCTCAACAATGTGATGAATCTGGATTATATGATTTGTGCTCAAAAATCCATTTTCTTTTACAAGATTGTAGCCTTTGAGCATTGCCTGACGATAATTTAAAACTTCCTTTGAAGCGGGATTTGATTTTGAATAAGACATTTCCTTAAAGATCTCGTCAAAGGTGGTAACAATATTTTCGATTTCTGAAGATTCTTTTGCTTCGCCTAATGTTATGGCATTAAAAATAACATAAGGATTTGGCAGCAAATTAATTGCACCATTAAGCTGCCCCAGCTTATGGTTTGCGTTATTAAGAGCCTTGAGAATCTGAACATCATCAAAATCAATATTATACGGAAGTTTAGTCATCTACTATATTTTCCGATACTTTGTGCATATTGTCAAGACATGCACAATATTTTTTATTTTTTGTGCATGAAGAATACCCGTATTAATGTCATAATCTGGCATTGTGTTTTCCAAAATCCAAGCTACAATATCCTTATGAGTAAGACCAACGAGAATGTAGAAAAAAAACAACGGGAAAGTCATGTAAAGTCGCTCAGGCTTTTGAGGCTGGAAAAGGCTATTCAGTCGATTGCCTACCCTAGTGTGGAACGGCTTATGAAGGACCTGGCATAAAAATCAGAAGTGCTTCCAGGACGACGAGGGGAACGTGCATCTGAGCTTTGAGTCAAACCAGCTGCAGGAGACCTTGTACTGGGTGCTGCACTTTGGGTCTGCCGTGAAGATTTTGAATCCGCCGGAGTTGAAGAAGATGTATAAAGAGGAAGTTAGGAAGATGATTCTTGCAACAAAGGAAAAGAACGGTTAATATCTATAGAAACGGCCGAGAGAGCCTGGCTGAGTTTTTTTTTGGGAGCGCGATTATGAGCGATATTAAATTTATTGACGGTGGTGTTTGTGCGCCACAGGGATTCACTGCAAACGGAATGCGGGTTGGTATTAAAGAAAGCCGCAAAACAAATGATACTGCACTTGTTTTTTCAGATGTGCCTTGTTCTGCAGCGGGTGTTTTTACTCAAAATCGCGTAAAATCAGAAAGCGTTAAAATTACTAAAAAATTTATAAAGGATGGAAAAGCACAGGCAGCAATTGAAATAAGCGGAAATGCAAATACCTGTACTGGTCCTCAGGGTGCTCAAAACGCATTAAGAATGGCTCAATGCACTGCAAAAGCTCTTGGCATTAAAACTGAAGATGTTATGGTCTACTCTACCGGTGTTATAGGCGCCCAGTTTGATGTTACTAAAGTAGAAAATAACATCGAAGCTCTTAAAAACGGTTTAAGCAAAGAGGGTCATGAACAGGCACGCGTTGCCATTATGACAACAGATACTCACTATAAAGAATGTGCCGTTGAATTTAAAATTGACGGTAAAATCTGCCGGATGGGAACTATGTGCAAGGGCTCTGGAATGATTCACATCAACATGGGAACTATGCTCAGTTTTATTACGACAGACTGTGCCATCTCTTCAAAAATGCTCAATAAGGCTCTTCATGAATCAATTCAATCTACCTATAACTGCGTTTCTGTAGACGGTGATACTTCAACAAACGACACTCTCATCATCATGGCAAACGGAAGGGCAGGCAATAAAGAAATTAAAAGTGCCGGTAAGAATTTTGACATTTTTATGAATGCCTTGAATAAACTCAACAGGATTATGGCTATGAAAATCGCAGCTGACGGTGAGGGCGCTACCAGACTCATCGAATGTAATGTTAATGGAGCAAAATCTGTAGAAGCTGCACGAGGTCTTGCAAAAGAAATCATCTGTTCGTCACTTGCAAAGGCTGCTATTTTTGGTCGTGATGCAAACTTCGGTCGTTTTTTATGCGCAATGGGTTATTCAGGCATTCCTTTTAATCCCGACAAAACAAGCATCTGGTTTACTTCTAAAAAAGATTTTGACAGATATTTTGATCCTTCGGTAGATTCAACTGTTCATGGCGATAATCAGGTTCAGGTTTTTGACAACGGTGTTCCCTGCAATTTTGATGAAGCTAAGGCAACTGAGATTCTTGGTGCACAGGCTGTTGAAATTCTTGTTCAATGTCAGGACGGAAAATACAGCGGTACTGCGTGGGGTTGCGACCTTACTTATGATTATGTTAAAATTAATGGTGATTACAGGACTTAATGTAAACAGGAAATAGTATATGATGAAAACTGATAATAATGATATAACAAAAGAACAATGGTCGGAAGTTCTCGTACAGGCGCTTCCTTATTTTAAACAGTGGTGCGGAAAAATAGTCGTTGTAAAATACGGCGGAAATGCCATGCTCAATGAAGAACTAAAAATGGCAGTTATGGAAGATATTGTTCTTTTAAATACAATCGGAATTAAAGTTGTTTTAGTTCATGGCGGCGGTCCTGAAATCAACAATATGCTCGAACGCGTCGGTAAAGAAAGCAAATTCGTAGATGGTCTTCGTTACACCGATGCCGAAACAATGGAAATTGTTCAGATGGTTCTTACCGGAAAACTGAACAAGGATATTGTAGGCATTCTGCTTCAAAAAGGCGGTAAGGCCGTAGGTCTTTCAGGAGTCGATTCAGGTCTTTTACGCGCAGTAAAAACAGAAAAGGATTTGGGATTTGTTGGTGAAGTAACAGAGGTTCATCCGGAAATATTAACATCTCTTTTAAACGAAGGCTTTATTCCTGTAGTCTCGACTGTTGCTCTTGGCGAACAGGGTGATGAAGCGCGCTACAACATCAATGCCGACACTGCTGCTGCAAAAATTGCCGTTGCCCTTCACGCAGAAAAATTTGTCCAGCTTACAAATGTTCCAGGAATCTTAAGAAATATCGATGACCCTTCTACCTTAATTAAACGCATCGAAAAAACTGCAATCGGTTCTTTAAAAGCAACAGGCATCCTTTCAGGCGGTATGATTCCAAAAATCGACTGCTGTGAAGTAGCCCTTGCCGGAGGAGTTCCACGCACACATATCATCGACGGTCGTGTACCACATTCTCTCTTAATAGAAATGTTCAGTGACAGGGGTATTGGAACTATGGTGTATTAAGCGCTAGTTTTCGAAGAAAACTAGGTAGTAAAATTGCGCAAGCAATTTTACGTAGAATTGGAACTATGATTTACTAGAGGCTATTACCTTTTCAATCACCTGCTCATAATCCTGGTCAATCAGAACAATTTGTTCACAGGATTTCGTAAAACCTTCGGTAAAACGGAGGTTTTCTTCTTTAACACAATCCTTTGTAAGATATGAATCATCAGGTGGTTCTTCTATGTCTGAGCCGTGTGCAAGGATATCTTCAAAGTGTTCATCGATATAGCGCTCTGTCAAGCAAAGCAGATGAATTTAATTTCGGAAATATACTCTGCTTCAAAATCTTTTCGCCAGTCAAACGGAATATAACGGTCTTCAACAATAAGATTCTGTTTATTTTTAATTGCAGTTTTTTCTGTATGCGATGCACCTGTTATAATGTAAATCATTTTTCCTCCTCTCCTTTCATCTCTTTTACAACTGCAAATACATCGCGATGCTTTAGCTTACGTGGTTCAAAACGGATGATTGTATAAACAAGCTGCATAACAAGCCCTGCTCCAAAGGTACCGATGAGTGTACCAATTCCAACAGGACCGCCAAGTAAAAATCCAAGCAGACACACGATTCCCCATAAAATTATTTCTACAATTCCAATCGGGACCTTTGGCATTCGTTTACCAAGTCCTACAAGAAGTGCATCTCTTGGTCCGCAGCCCTGCTGAGACCTCATGTAAATCCACATGCCTATTGCCATAAAAACAAAGCCTGTAAGCATTATTACAATTCCAAGCCACAAATTGTGATTTTCGGGCAGCGGATTAAGGGTGTTGTATGCCTGAACAAAATTTCCTGTAAGAAGAGAATCTATGATAGTTCCAAAACCGATTTTTTCTTTCAATAAGATATCTATAAACAAAATCGTAACTGCCATGATTGTCATTGCCGCTCCATAATTAAGCGGAGTATGCTTTGCAATCCCCATGCCAAGACAATCCCAGGGAGCAAGTCCGATATTTGCATAAATCGTAAGATGAACTCCAAAAGCAAACACTATAAGCCCAAGTACAATTTTCAGCCATTCAAATATAATCTTTTTCATGATTTATACCATTCTAACGATTTTATCTGCAACTGTCTTTGCTTCCTGTTCATCATGAGTAACCATGATTGCGGTAAAACCAAGCTCCTGCTGCCATTGCCTTAACTGTGATGCCATCTTGTGACGAAGATCTGTATCTAATGCAGAAAAAGGTTCATCCAGAAGAACAAGTTTTGGTTCTGTAATAAGTGTTCTTGCAAGAGCGACACGCTGTTTTTCACCGCCGCTTAAGGTCTGGCACATCCTCTTATCATATCCTGTCAGATTAAAATAACTCAAATATTCAGATGCACGCTTTATCGCAATCTTTTTTTTCATCCCTTTAGATATTAAACCGTATGCAACATTATTCACAACATTTAAATGATTAAACAGCGCACCCGACTGAAACACCATGCCTATCTGACGAAGGGCTGGCGGAAGTGTGTCGATGCGTTGTCCGTCGAGTTCAATTGTGAGCGGAGTATCATTTTCTTCCAGTCCTGCAATTATGTTTAATACGGTAGATTTTCCGCATCCGCTCGGTCCTAAAAGACATGTCATTGTACCTTTTTCACATTCAATTGAAAAATCAACGGTAACTGTATCCCTCTTTTTATGAATATTTTTTGCAGTAAAGAACATAAGTTGAATATTACTACAAATATATTTATAATTAAAGGGTAGTTTTAAAAACAGGAGTTAAAAGTGAAAAAACTAATTATTTTTCTTGCCGTTCTTTTTACTTCTGCAAATCTTTTTGCAATTATTTTACCGGATGGAACGGATGCTGTTGTAAAAGATATTAAACAGGATGGAAACAAGATTTCTTATGTCTGTTTAAAAGAACCGACTAAAATCAACACCCCTATTGGAAAAGTTGTCGCAAAAGATTACGTCTACTACAATAAAAACGGACGTGTTCAGAAATTCACTCCTAATGAACCGGGCGTTGCTTCTACACCTATCGGTAACTTACCGTATCAGGCAAAGGAAATAACCTTCTACACCTCTGGAAATATAAACACATTTTACATAAACACAAATCTTGAACTTTCTACACCTTATGGAAAAATCACTGTTGCCGCAAATCAGATTAAATTTTACGACAATTGGGTTCCTGAATATATTTTTACAAGCGATGAGCAGACTTTTACGATTCTTGGCGGTGAACAGCTGCTTGAAAAGGAAACAAAGCTTTATTTTTATGAAAACGGTAAAATAGAAAGATTAAAATACAAAACATCATCTGAAATTGAAACACCAATTGGAAAAATCACTCCGGTAGAAAATTCAGAGCTTCTTTTTCATGAAAACGGTGCATTAAAATCAGTTTTTCCTAGTGAAATAACTCAAATAATGGTAGAAAGCAATACTTTCTTCATCGATGCAGAAAAAGAAATCCGTTTTACAGAAAAAGGCAACATTGCAGGTTTTTCTACATCCTCTGTAAAAGAAATATCCATTGGTACAGTTAAGGTTACTCATACAGGAAATTCAAACGAGCCTTTCCTCATTTTTCCGAATGTTGACGGAAGCTATGTTGTTACTTCAAAGGATGAACTTCGTGCAGATATAAAAACAGACAACTATCACAACTACGGTAAAATCATTTATGTTTCTGCAAACAAAAAATTCATTGCATATTTGGAAGAATACAATCTTTTTACCTTTACGACCGTGCAGTCAAAAATCAAATATGATCAATATTTCAATATCTATGGAAATTTCCCTGAATATAATGATTACGATTTTTATATTAATCAGATGTTTGCTTTTGACCGTGATATGAAAATCATCAAATATTGCAACTACAGGCTTTTATACAATGATGATGATACGACCGAAAGAATATACGAATTTATTGATTTTCAGAAATAACCTTGTTGATTAAGCCGCAGATACCGAAAACGGCAGAACAAAGGATGATTAAAACAATCGCGCAAAGACATGATTCTTTAAATCTGTAGGCACTTGCAAGCTTATAGATATAAAGCGACAGATTATCAAATCTCTTAATCGAAAGCACAAGCGGAAGTGTTGCATCTCCGGCGCTTACCGCAAAACAATATGCAAAAGCGTTCAGAATACTTTTTCTGCATGACGGAAAATAAACTCTTTTTATACTGTCAAACTTATTTTTTGAAAATAAAAGTGCCGCATAATCAGTTTCTTTTAAGATGGAGTTCATTCCGTTTTGAATCTGTTTATATGCAATCGGCCAGTATAAAATCACCTCAAGCAGAACAAGAATAAAAATATTTCCGCGTCTGAAAATTAATGTTGCAACCCATGAAACCGCTACCGAAGAAACTGCCATCGGAAAAAGCGGGATTGTCTGTAAAAAAGAACTTTGCTGTTTATTATTTAATTTGATGTAAACCGAATATAAAAAAGCACAAATACAGCATAAAAGCGATGTTAAAATCCCCACACCTGTTGTAGTAAACAAAGGTCTTAAAAGATTAACAAATCTTGCTTTAAATGAATTAAACAGTATGCAGATGAACGGGCAAAAAAAGAATAATATCAGGATAAGAGCAAGCGGTACAAAAAGAAATAAAACCTTTCCGCTAATTTTTCTTAATTCTGGTGATGCATATAAGGTTCCGTCGTTATAAATCTGATTTTTTCTTATTACCGCCGAATAAACGAAAACAATGAATAAGGCAGTGATTGTTTCTAAAACAGCAATTTTTGCCCCCGAACTGAAATTGAGAGTTGAACGAACATTATGATAAAGCTCAACTTCCAGTGTCGAATGACCTGCCGGACTAAAAAGCAGAACAATCATAAAACTGAAAAAACAATATAAAAATAAAGGCATACAGGCAGCCGCAACAGCTCCACGCAGATTCTTCCAGGTTATTGTCCAGAACACCCGTCCTTCCTTTGCGCCAAGAAGTCGTGCTGCATTTTCTGTTTCTTTCGGAAGTGAATTCCAGGCGTTATTTACAATCCCTGTAACAAGCGGAAAATTATAAAATCCCTGTGCAATTACAATTCCGAAAGATGTATACAAAAAGGTTACCGGTGCTTCAGCGAGATTAAAAACTGAGCACAAGAATCTGTTTACAACGCCATTCATTCCAAAAAATGCTACATAACCAAGAGCTATAATCAGCGGTGGAACGCATAGTGGAACTGAAGATAAACTTAAAATCAGTTTTCTTGCAGCAAATTTATAGTGAGATGTAAAATATGCTGTTACTATCCCTACAAATGCCGCAATCAGGGTTGAAAAACAGGAAATACTTATTGTATACAAAAAAATCTTTAAAATTTTACTACCTGCTGTTATTTTATTATTTCTGGATTAATAACACCATCATAACTTTGAGGAAGCTTAATGTTTTTATTTGAAGGAAACATCCATTGTGTTTGTGCTATTAATTTCTGTGCATCTTCGCTTACAAGAAATTCTACAAGCTTTTTTGCACCTTCTTTATTTTTTGCCTTATTAAGAACAGCTGCACCTTCTACCTGCATTAAATGACCTTCGTCGAATGCGAGCGCCTTATATCTGTCTGTTTTATCATATTCCACATGATACGGTTCACTGGTCGTATAACTTATAACTAATGGTGCTTCGCCTTCTGTAAACATTCCATATCCTACACTCCAGCTTGGCGCAGTTGTAAGAATATTAGGATTAAGACGATTCATATAATCATCTGCCTTATCTCCATAAACCTTTTCGACCCATTTTTTAAAACCAAGCCCCGGTGTACTTGTTCTATAATCCATCAATATGATTTTTTTCTTATAGATGCTTTTTGTTAAATCTTCAAAGTTTTTTGGAGCAGGAAGACCGCTTTGTGTATCGAACATAAAAGCGAAAGGACTGTAATCATAAGGGATAATATAAATATCATCATTCTCATTAATCTGTTCTAAAAGTCCATCCTTCAAATCCATTTTTGGTTTCCATTTCAAAAGGATTTTACTTTCAATTGCCTGTTCATAAATACTGTTATCCAGACCGATTAAAACATCTGCATAAGGATCATCTTTTTCGAGAAGTGCCTTTGATAAAATCTGTCCGCCGTCGCCGCAATCTGCATATTCAACAGTAAGTCCTGTCTTTTCTTTAAAAAGACGGGCAACCTCAGGACCGGCACCCCATTCACCGCTAAAAGAATTGTAAGTATATACAATTACTTTTTCCAGTCTGTTATCCTTGCCTTTACAGCCGATTAAAGCTGTAAGTACAACCATTCCTGCAATCAATGCAAGACAATTTAAAAATTTTAAATTGATTTTGTGCCATTCAGAACCGAATGACACTTTGTGAAGTGATTCTTTCATTCTTTCCTCCGCCAGAATTACCCGGATCAGGTTCAAGGGTATAATCTCAGCCGGTAACCACAATTTGTTAACAACAATAAATGGATTTATACCAGCACCCCGTTTTTATTTTTCGTATTATAAAAAAAAAGGGAAGTTTTTGCAACTTCCCTTTTCAGATAAATTATTATTCTAATCAAGCATTAGAAGAATTTCCATTCAATACCGAGTCCACCGTAAAGTGAATTTCGTTTGAATTCAATTCCAGGTCCTTCAACTTCTGTATCCTGACCTGCAAACTGAACAGGATACTTTCTTGTTGTTTCATTGAAGTTTCCGATATAACGTGCACTGGCAACAATACCAAGATTGTTTGTAAAGTAGAATTTAACGTCTACACCTGCAACAAAACCAACTTCGAATGTTTTTCCGTCGTAAGTTTCCTTTACCTTATCTTTGATTGTCTTCAAATCTGTAGAAGGTTCCATAGCAAATGAGAAGTTTGCACCAAGTCCAAATCCAATTGTCAACTTCCAGCAGTCAAGATTCATCCATGCCATAAGAGGAACATCAATAAGCCACTGATCAAAATCAGTCTTCTTGATTTCTTCATCTGTATGACCTGCAGAATCCCATGTTACCTTATCACCAGTGAACTGAATTGTTCCTTTCAAAACATTTACTTCTGCCTGAATACCAAGACCACCAAATAAAGCAAAGTTTCCATAAACACCAAAACCAGCATCCATTTCAGTATTAACATTAAGACCCTTTATTTCTTCACTTGCTGTTCCCCAGTCATTATCAAATGTTTTTCCAAGAATTCCTCTTGCACCAATTTCAAAATCAAGCGCAAATGTTGCACTTACCAGCATAACGGCTGCTATAGCCATTGAAATAATCTTTTTCATAGTTATCTTCTCCTTACAAAAAGATTAATTTAATTATATGAACAACAACGTTGTTTTTACATTTTAATATAAATGCACATTCAAAATATAAGAAAAATCTTTGAAAAGTATAAGACTTCTCTTATATTACTTATTATTAATCACTTTTTCGATAGCGTCAAGTAATTCTGAATATTCTGTAAAAGCAGGATACTGCGGATAATCCTTAATAATCTGCGGTGTAGAACGGAATAAAAAGCCTGCTTTAGATGCCTGAATCATTCCAAGATCATTAAAGCTGTCGCCGCTTGCAATTGTTTCATATCCGATTGATTGAAGTGCCTTTACAGTAGTAAGCTTGCTTTTTTCACAACGCATCTTATAACCGGTAATCTCTCCATTTTCACCAACCTCAAGTGAGTTACAGAAGATTGTAGGCATGCCAAGCTTTTCCATCAATGGAGCAGCAAACTGTTCGAAAGTATCACTCAAAATAATTGTCTGACATTTTTTCCTGAGTGAATCAAGAAATTCCTTTGCTCCCGGAAGAGGATCTATTTTTTTGATAGTATCTTGAATTTCCTTTAATCCAAGACCATGCTCTTTTAAAATATTGATGCGGTATTTCATGAGTTTATCATAATCAGGCTCATCTCTTGTGGTTCTTCTCAATTCAGGAATACCGACGGTATCTGCAAAAGCAATCCAGATTTCAGGAACTAAAACACCTTCAAGATCAAGACAAGTAATAATCATTTTTTTATCATATCTCCATATGCATAAAGTATAAAATTACAATAGTATATTTATTGAAATGTGTCAAAGAAATAATTAAAATAGAACCATATGATAACTAAAAGACGCACAACAAAAAGACCTGCAAAACGTTCAACTAAAAAATTTTATATTCCTCCATTCAAGGGCATTCTTCTTACAGCCGCTATATTTGCAGTTTGCGCAATGCTGCTTCTTCTTGCAAAATTACCAGGTGATAAAAAAACTCCGGAAACAGAACAGGTTTCGATTACACAAAGATTTAAAGATAATAATAAAACAACCTCTGAGCCTTCAAAAAAAACATCGAAACCGGAAACAATAAAACAGGAAAAGCCTGAAATAAAAACTGAACCAGAAAAAATGGTTCAAAAACCACAGCCGGAAAAACCGGTTCAACAAAAACCTTCAACCGAAAAACCAAAGCCTCAGGAGCCAAAACCACAAAAGCCTGAAGCAGTCCAAAAGCCTGTAGAAACAAAACCAACAGAAAAATCTTTTGATTTTCCACAGGCAGTAAATAATGCACAGCTTATTTTTGTTTTTGATGATGGCGGACAGAATCTTTCGCAGTTAGATAAATTTCTTGTTCTTCCGTTTCCAATTACAGTTGCAGTTATGCCCGGTTTAAAGGATTCTGCCGGAGCCGCATATAAAGTCAGAAAATCAGGAAATGAAGTAATTCTTCACCAGCCGATGCAATCAATTGATTTAAATATTAATCCGGGCCCTGGTGCAATCACTCCTGATATGGATACCGAACAGATAAAAGCAATCCTATTTAAAAATATTCAGGAAATTGGTCCTATACAAGGGATGAACAATCATGAAGGTTCTTTAATAACGGCTGATGCAGAAAAAATGGAAACAATTTTAAAATTCGCATCAGATAATGAGCTTTATTTTCTTGATTCAAGGACAAATGTTAAAACTCAGGTTCCGTATGTAAGTCAGCAGCTTGGATTTTCATGGTACGAACGGAACATATTTCTCGACAATACGAAAACAAAAGAAAATGCCCTTGCAGAATTAAAAAAGGGATTAAATCTTGCAAATAAAAACGGTTTTGTTATAATGATTGGACATATCTGGTCTGCAGATTTTCTTCCTGCTTTTTTAAATGAAGCTTATCCTGAATTAAAGGCAAAAGGATATACATTTTCTGTAGTTTCAAAATCTAAAGGTAAAAAGCGATGAAAATTTTAGGAATAGAAAGCAGCTGTGATGAAACAGCCTGTGCAATCGTAGAAGATGGAAAAACAATTTTAAGCAATGTAGTTGCAACTCAAATTCCTTTTCATAAAATTTATAAAGGAGTTGTTCCTGAAATTGCAAGCCGTAAGCATGCAGAATGGATTTATCCTGTAGTTAAACAGGCGTTAAAAGAAGCAAATCTTACCATGGACGATATTGATGCAATTGCCGCAACAAACAGACCTGGTTTAATGGGCTCTCTTCTGGTAGGATTCACCTTTGCAAAAACACTTGCATGGATTAAAAAAAAGCCTTTCATCGCAATAAATCATATGCTTGGTCATCTTTATGCGTCACAGCTTGAAACAACTGTTGAATATCCCTTCCTCGGACTTTTAGTGAGCGGTGGTCATAGTATAATCTGCAAGGTAAATAATTTTGATGATCTTGAAATACTTGGAACAACCGTCGACGATTCGGTAGGAGAAGCCTTCGACAAGGTAGCAAAATTCTACGGACTTGGTTATCCAGGTGGCGTAATAATTGATAAACTTGCAAAAGAAGGAAATCCAAAGGCGGCAAGCTTTCCTGTTCCTAAATTAGATGAAAAAGAACATAAATATGATGTTTCGTTCAGCGGATTAAAAACTGCTGTAATTCATCAGTGCGATTTATTCTGGAACGAAGGCTTTGAACACTCAAAAGAAAATATGTGTGCCGCTTTTCAGGAAACAGCTGTCAAAACTCTTGTAAACAAGCTTCTTCTTGCAGCCGATGACACTGGTTTAAAAACTGTAGTTTGCGGTGGAGGAGTTGCTGCAAATTCACGCTTACGTGAAATGCTTGCCGAAAGAAAAGACTTAAACTGTATTTTCCCCCCTCTCAAGCTGTGCGGCGATAATGGAGCGATGATTGCAGGTGTTGCATATCATTTTCTGAAGCGCGGTGATACATCTCCATGGAATACAACAACCTGTGCAAGAATCCCGCAGTTTAAACGAGGTCTTGCTCAGGTCCAGGGAAGATAAATTACATTCTGTTCTGCAGGGCAAAATATGCAAAGAACTTATTGCCTGTAAAATCCCAGCCGCAGCCGGTTTCCAGAGCGTAAGTACAAAGCCCAACCAGAGAAAGCTCGCCCCGTACAAATCCACCGGTACAATAATTTGTTGCACTATCGTATGCAAAATCAAAAAATGCTCCGGCCTTTATCTTTCGTAAAATCACAAGCTCTGCAAAAGAAATATCAGGGTCCGTATTAAGATAGAAAAGTTCAGTAGAAGCAGAAGTTGTTATATTATTTGCATTTCTTGAAGAATCACCCCTGTAAAAATCAGAATTGAAAAGTCGTGTAACAGGAGCTTGTTCTTTATTTACATTTGCAAAAGCATAACGGGCATTTGCCTTTTGTCCAAAACCGAAATTCTTGAAATTCACAGATGTCTGGAATTCTGCTCCCGTTCCAAACGAAGCACTGGCAAAATCATTACCGCTTGCAAACATAAACGGTTTAAAGTATATATATGAGAAATTGTTGAAGCCCTGTTCAATTTTTGTTCCGGTCGTAAACATAATCTGTTCTGTTTTGAATTTTTCGTCTGTTTTCCATTCGCCGGTAATAAACAGCTCCTTTATGCAATATGGCAAGAAAGATGGAGTTGTACTTATATCACCCGCAAGATAAAAACTATCCGGTCTGCATTTATCAAAACAAAATGAATATGAAGCAAACAAGGTAAAATCAAAAAGCATTGACGGATTTATATTAAAAAGTACATCGGTAGAAAAAGTATCTTTACCGAAAGGATAGTTAAGTCCTGCCCTCAAAAAAGTTTTTGGTGTATCTAAAAAAGCATAAGCAGAAATACCAATGTCTTCATAAAGGAAGAAATCAGGAAAATCAACAACCGGAAAAACTGGCCATATTTTTAAACCAAAATAATTTTCACTTATCGGAACCGGTTCACCCTTTCTGATTCTGAATATTTCTTTTTCAACAAGCTCATCTGTAACTGCTCGAATTTCCTTCAGATTCTTTTTACCGTGCGGACATTTTAATAAAACATCCATTACATCATAAGCAGATTTATATCCTGCCTCTGCAATTTCATCAACTTTTTCAAAAGCCATGAACGAAAAATGTTCTACATCATTTCTTACAATAACCGGTTTAAGATTCTTGATATCTGTAACAGCGACTCTTTCTTTTCCGATAGACATTGTTCTGTTCAGAATTACAATCATACTGTTGTAATTTACTTCCTTATCATAAAATGCAGTAGAAACAATTAAATTTGATGAAAAGCTTCGTGCAACCTTTAATCCCGCTATATCAATTGCACCGCTATCAAGAAGCTTTACCGGAGTTCCATCCTTAAGCTTATAATTTACCGGCTCCATAAAAGCAGACATCGCAAACGCCGCACACATAATTTTTGCAAAATCACCCTCTGCATGCCAGATTTGTCGTTTAGTATACACATCCTCCGTTAAAATAAGAACAGGTATTTTACAATCCTTAAGATTATGACTTTCTTCGCCAAGCAGCTGATTCAATAATGCTTCAAATTTCCTTACAGAAAGAAGTCCTCCCTTCATCGGGATAACCGGTTCAAAATACGATGTAAGATCCAGCTCTTTTACAATTTTCTGAATGCTGTCCGGAGAAAAACCATATGCATAAAGCATACCGATGATTGCTCCCATTGAATTGGCAACGATAAAATCAGGTACAATTCCATTTTCTTCCATTGCCCTTAATGTACCGATATGACAGAACGCCCGTGCAGAACCGCCGCAAAGAACAAGACCTAAAGGTTCTCGCTTTTCTTCTTTTCTGATTTTCTCAATTTTAGCAGAAAAATCATCTACTCCCTCTAAAACAGGGACATCCTGTAAAAATAATTTTGATTCAGGATCCAGCATAAGTTCATTGTTATTCTGTGCAAAACAAGAAAAAATAAATGTAAATAATAAAATAAATAAAATCGGCTTTTTCATAGTTTGAGTATATCATAAGATTAAAAATATAGAAATCCATAATAATTTTTTTAAAAAACTTCCTGTTTTTATCTTTTAGAGCAATATTATATATATGAAAAAAATAAAAATCATATTGATGGTTTTAAGCTTTCTGTTTCTTGTTCAGTGTAAAAACACAATTTTTACAGACTGCATAACTTTTACACTGCCCCAATGGCCGCCAGAAGATTCATCCGTTTATCCGGAGCTTGCATTCTGGAAAATTACAATCTGCGCTGATAATAAAACTGTTGTAAAAAAGCATCTGCCGCAAACAAAAGAATTAGATTTCACAATAAAGAAAAATTCTCTTTTCTGCATTACAGCTCTACCGATAACTTATATCGATAAAAACTATTGTTCGTTTTTCAACTGCGCAGGTGCTGTATATCCGTTTATGAAAAATCATTCAGATATAATTTCTGTTACATGGGAACAGGGCTTTGCTGCAGCGGTAATCGAATCGCTTTACTGCGGCTCAACTCAAGCTTCTGATAAAGAAATGTTCCTCAAAAGCTTCAACTGGCCACGCTTTCTTGATGAAATTAATTGCAGGGAAAACTACAATCCGTGGCTTTGTGATAAAACCAGAATCATCACCGCAATTGCAGATAAAAACTTTAATATAAATCTTTTGAATCAGAAAAATTTTACGATAAACTCTGATTTAATCCTTCCGGAAAGGCTCCTTTCGCAATATATCCCGGAAAATCAGAAAATCCTTGAAACAGGACAAATTTGTGTTTCAAAACAGATGCAGAACTTTTTTTCTTCACAGAATCTGTGTATAATAATAAACGGAGATTCTGACAAAAACTATTCGGCAGATTACATATTTATGCCGATATATATAGAAGACTTATGAAAAAGCTCAGTTTTAAAACATGGATTTTAATTACAATTTCCTGCGCACTTTTTACGATTATTATTTTAAGCTCGGCGATTGCATCCTGTACAAAAAAAACTCATATTAACGAAGATTTAACCTCTTCGCTCGACGGAGATTCTATTTTCACTGCCGAAAAAGAACATCAATGGTTTTATTTTTCAAACGATACCTTCTGTCCTGTAAAAAAACCTGAATATGCACCGTCTTCTACACTAGTTCCATGGCCTGATTCAATACGAATCTCAAGTGCAAACAATGCCGGAAACACTGAAAAAGCATTTGCAATTATAAACAGACTTGGAATCTTGTGCTTTAACAACGATACGGTAAAGCTTACAAAGGATATTTCTGTTTTTTCAAATCATACTGCAGACAATCTTCTTTTTTATGATGACATTCCTTTTTTCAGTCTTTATCAAAGTCTGTTTTTCAGTGATTCACCTGCCGCAGCAAAACCGACAGACAACAACAGCTTTTTAATTCAATTTGATGAAAAATCAAAAATCTTTTTTCCTGTCATAAACACAAACAACATAACAGATGAAAAAAACACAGAAATTACAGAGCTTGTATGGGATGGAAATAAATTTTTCCTTTGCCTTAAAACTATTGAAAAAGAAAAAACCTTCTTTTATTACAAGGCATTTACTCCATTAACTCCAATCCTTTCTTTAACTCCATATTCTTCTAAAAATTCATACACAATTGAAGATATAACTTTAGATCAATTCAGAAATTCCAAAGCTATCAAAGATTTTTCAACTGCCCCAAAAAGAATTCAAAGTCTTTTGAGCGGATTTTCTGAAAGAGTTCCTTTTTTAATAGATTTAAAATATGCGGGAGGCAGTTCACCTGTAAGTTATTCGAACAATTTAAAAACTTCAAAGCATGAATTGAACGCTAAAGCAATAATTTCAAAAAGCTGGAGCGCATGTCTTTTTCAGGACGGAACCTTGTTTCTTGAAGGAACCCTTCCTTCAAAAGGAATTTTAAATGACGGAAAAACTATTGTGGTAAAGCTTCCTAAATTACCACAAGGCTTTGTATATAGTGATTTTGTAATTGCCGGTTCAACTTTATATGCCGCCTGGGAAGAAACCTTGTTTTACCGGACAAACAGAAGCGGTTTTTTGTGTATAAATCTTGACTTAACTCTATTTAACAAACATATTTAGTTTATATGAAAAGAATGATTAGAAATTTTTTTGTTATTTTATTACTTTCTTCCTCTTTCATGACAGGCTTTGCACAAACGCAAAATGAAACTCCTCCGGCAGAAACTAAAACAAAGCTGTCTTTTTTTGACCATCTTGATTTTTTCTTCTGTCTTACTCCGACCTTATACATAAATACAAAATCCAAATCATCAAGTGCGCCTTCGCCGATTTTTTATCCTCTGTATCTTGGTGTTGATTATACGATTAATTCTTTTATCTCTGTTCAACCGTCTCTCCGTGTTTACATGAATTATTTTCTTTACAACGGAACAAATGCACTTCCTTCAGAAATTGAAAACAGAACTGCGCTTGCATATTCATTTTTTCTGAATATTCCTGTAAACTTCAACGTAATGAAACTAAACAAATCAAGCATTGATGTTTCAGCAGGACTTGGAATTCTCATAAGATTTGCAACTCTTGCAACAAACGTAAATGAAACAGATTCCGGAACGACGGGCTCTGCAAAAAGTGACGTAGAATATATCAACAAATGGTTTTATCAGAAAGCAAGATTTCTTTATCTTACCAGCGGAGTTGATTACATCTATAACATTACAGATAATATCAAGCTTGGTCCTGAGTTCTTTATTGCAATTCCACTCGGTTCACTTTTTTCTGAATTCAGTCTTCAGGAAATGCTTATTTCACTTGGTTTAAAAGTTATGTTCTAGTTTATGCATAAAACTGTTTCCGATTTTTACAAAAAAATATTTAACTGTAAGGTTTATAAAATCTGCATAGATGCGGGCTGCACCTGTCCTAACAGAGATGGAACAAAAGGAACAGGAGGATGCATTTTCTGCAGTAATTCAGGCTCCGGTGATTTTTTACCTGATAAAAAGCTTTCAATCTGTGAACAGGTCGAAAATGCAAAACTGCTTGTTGCCGATAAATTAAAAAACATCAAAGAAAAAAAATATATCGTCTATTTTCAAAATTTTACTAACACTTATGGAAACGAACAGGAGCTGTTCCTGAAATTTAACGAAGCACTCGAATGTAAAGATGTAGCAGGAATTTCCATAGCAACAAGACCTGACTGCATCAGTGATTCTATCCTTACAAAAATTTCATCCTTATGTGACAAGGGATTCATTCAGCTTGAGCTTGGACTTCAAACAACTAACGAAAAAACAGCTCTTTTCATAAACAGATGCTGCTCGAACAAGGACTATTTTGATGCAGTACAAAGAATCAGAAAAACAGATAAACGCATTCATATTGTAACTCACATAATTTTTGGACTTCCAGGTGAAAAAAAACACGACATGCTCAAAACTGTAAAGGATGTTGTTTGCTGTTATAAAAACAATAATCTTACAGAAAATTCATTCGGAATTAAAATTGCCCAGCTTTATGTACTGAAGGGAACTGTCTTAAACGACCTTTTTGAAAAAGAACAATTTGTTCCTCTTGAGCTTGAAGAATATTATAATCTTGTAAAGGAAGCTTTAATGCTGATTGATGAAGCGATAATCATTCATCGTGTCACCGGTGATCCACCCAAAAGGCTTCTTGCCGCTCCTCAATGGTGTGCAGATAAAAAAAGGGTTTTAAATAAATTTAAAACCCTTAATCTTTTCTAAAAATCATTCTTACTTGAATTTTGCAATTTCTTTCTGGCAAAGACTGTCACAGATTTCGTTATATTCGATACCAGCATGACCTTTTACCCAATTCCATTTTACATCAAGACTTGAATTGAGCTCATCAAGCTTTTCCCACAACTCCTGATTTTTTACAGGCTTTTTATCTGCGGTTTTCCAGCCTTTTGCCTTCCAGCTGTGAATCCATTGGGTAATTCCATTTTTTACATACTGACTGTCAATGTTTACCGTAACAGAACGTCCTGCAAATGAAGGCGTATTTTTTACAACAGAAAGTCCTGCGATTGCAGCAGAAAGCTCCATTTTGTTGTTTGTCGTCATTGCTTCACCACCGCTTAATTTTTTTACGACACCGTCTGCAATAACAACAATTCCCCAGCCTCCAGGACCTGGATTTCCAGAACATCCACCGTCTGTATATATTACGATATCTTCCATTAGACAATAATACCCTTTGTAGAAGGAATTACTCCTTTTCTTCTTTCATCAATTTCTACAGCCGCACGAATTGCACGACTCACAGCTTTAAATGCACCTTCAATTTTATGATGATCACTTCGTCCACGAATTACATCAATATGAAGATTACATTGAGCGGCATTTACAAAACCCTGCCAGAAATCTTCAAAGCAATCTGTCTGGAAAGCTGCTTCCTTTCCATCTTCATCAACTGAAATAAAAGGATTTCCGGTAAGATTTGAATTACTCACTAAAAATGCACGACCTCCGAAATCTACTGCAGCCTGAACAAGAGTTTCATCCATCGGATAAATAAAGAAACCGCTTCTATAAATGCCGGCACAATTTCCAAGCGCTTTTTTAAAGCATTCTCCAAGAACAATTCCCGTATCTTCAATTGTATGATGCTGATCTACATTAAGGTCACCTTTAATTGTACCTTTTAAATCAAACATTCCGTGTTTGCAAAAAGATTTAAGCATGTGATCAAAAAAACCAATCGGATTTTCAACCTCACACTTACCGGTTCCATCGAGATTGAGGGTTAATTCTATCTGAGTTTCACCGGTCTTTCGTTCAACAGAAGCTATTCTCATATAAAAATCTCCTTTTATTTTGTAGTTAGGAGAGAGACTTCCCCTTCTAACTGCCAGTCGCTGACTGCTAACCGCTTCTAAAGCATCACCTTTCTAAGTTCATATTCAACAATATCACTGGCACCAAGCGACTGAAGCTTTGGAAGCAGTGTCGGTACTTCAGATTTTTTTACTGCAATCTTTACCGCAAAACCGTCGTCATTATATAACGGAGATACGGTAGGACTCTTCATTGCAGGAATGCCTTTTATAAGCTTCTCAAAATCTGCCTTAGAAACATTCATTTCAAGCATAACTCTGTTACGTGCATTTAAAACAGTTTCAAAAAGCATTTTCAATTCCATGATTTTCTGTTTTTTCCATGGATTATTCATTGCCTGTTTAGAAGCATATATTCTTGTTGAACTTTCCATCAGCGTGTCTACGATTTTAAGTCTGTTTGCTTTAAGGGAAGAACCGGTAGACGTATTATCTATTAATATCTGAGCAATAGAATCCTCTGTATCCTGAACGAAACCTTCACTTGTTCCCCAGGTTCTGAAGATTGTACCATTAATCTTTTTATCTTCTATCCATTTTTTGCTCAACGTCTGATATTCTGTCGCAATGGTAACCTTATCCTTTAAAATTTTATCAAGCTCTCTCGGCTCAGGAATTGCGGCAACAATCCTAACCGGATCGAAACCTAAGTCCATTATTTCTACAACTTCATCCTGCACGCCATTTTCATAAACCCAGTCTTTTCCACTGAAGCCTAAATCTGCCTTATTGTTTGCAAGAAGAAGACTTGTAATCTGAGGTTTAACTACCTGAAAAGCTAAATCTTCCTGATTTGTTACAGGAAAATAAGTTCTGTCCGGAAGACTGATTGAAATACCTACTTCACTTAAAAGTGAATATACAGATTCATAAATTCTTCCTTTAGCAAGTAAAATCTTTAATTTGTCCATAAAATAACCTTTAAAAATATTATATTTAAATTTTCGACATTTATTACATATAATAATAGAAAAGATTTAATAATATTTCAATAAAGTGTGAGTTTATTCTTAAGGTTGACGCACTATCAATTCATGCTATTTTATTTTTTTTATTTATTCATTATAATGATTTTATTAATCATAACATTAAAAATTTCTAATAACACAAAAGGATGATAAAACTAACATGCCGATTACACAATATCTTGAAAAAAATGCAGAGCTTTATGCAACAGACTGTGCGCTCGTTGAATTAAATCCGGAAGTAAAAGAAAACAGAAGAATTACCTGGAAGGATTATGATTTAACACAACCTGAACCGGATCTCCCATACCGCCGCGAAATTAACTGGCGTATTTTTAATGAAAAAGCAAATCGATGCGCACATTATCTTTTAGATAGAGGTGTTAAAAAAGGCGATAAAGTCGGCATCCTTATGATGAACTGTCTTGAATGGCTCCCTATTTATTTTGGAATATTAAAAACAGGTGCCTTAGCCGTTCCTTTAAATTTCAGATATGCATCCGATGAAATTCAATATTGTCTTGATCTTGCAGATATTTCAATCTTGTTTTTCGGACCGGAATTTATCGGACGTCTTGAATCTATTACCGACAAAATTATTGCTCACAGACTTTTAATTTACGTTGGCGAAGGATTAACTCCAACTTTTGCAGATAATTATTTTATGTCTGTAATGAACTTTTCTTCTGAAAACATCCATCTTGAAATTTCAGATGATGATTATGGTGCAATTTATTTCAGCTCCGGAACAACAGGTTTTCCAAAAGCAATTTTACATAAACACAGAGCCCTTATGCATTCTGCAATCTGTGAACAACATCATCATGGTCAAACTCATGATGATGTTTTCCTTTGCATTCCTCCTCTTTATCACACCGGAGCAAAAATGCACTGGTTCGGCTCTTTGATAACCGGTGGAAAAGCAGTCCTGCTTCGCGGCACAAAACCTGAGCCTGTTATCAAGGCTGTCAGTGAAGAAAGATGTACAATTGTATGGATGCTTGTTCCATGGGCCCAGGATATTCTTGATGCCCTTGACCGTGGAGAAATCAAGCTCGAAGATTATCATTTGAGTCAATGGCGCCTTACCCACATGGGTGCCCAGCCAATTCCAAGAAAACTTGTCTCAGACTGGCTCAAATACTTCCCTAAACATGAATATGATACAAACTATGGTCTTTCTGAATCTATCGGACCTGGCTGTGTTCATCTTGGAGTTGGCAATGTTCATAAAGTTGGAGCAATCGGAATTCCAGGTTATGGATGGAAATGTAAGGTTGTTGATGAAAACAGAAAGGAAGTAAAACAGGGTGAAGTCGGTGAGCTTGCAGTATTCGGTCCCGGCGTCATGGTTGAATATTATAAAAATCCTAAAGCAACCGAAGAAGTTCTTGATAAAGAGGGATGGCTTTATACCGGAGACATGGCTCAGATTGATGAAGACGGATTTATCTGGCTTGTTGACCGCAAAAAGGACGTTATCATTTCCGGAGGCGAAAACATCTATCCTGTTCAAATTGAAGATTTCCTTCGAAAGATGGAGCAAATTAAAGATGTTGCTGTAATCGGACTTGCAGATAAACGACTTGGAGAAATTTCTACTGCAGTAATTGAAGTTAAGGAAGGTTTTTCTCTTACTGAAGATGAAGTTAATCAATTCTGCCTGGATTTACCAAAGTATAAACGCCCAAGAAAGCTTATTTTCGCAAAAGTTCCAAGAAATCCTACAGGCAAAATTGAAAAACCAAAGCTTCGTGAACTTTACAGAACAGAAGATCCTTTTGCAGTCATGAAGAACTAAAACAAAGGATTTTTTAAACAATCTTTATCTGTAAAAGGTCCGCTCACCGGAGAAGAACCTCTTTTATTGTCAAAGAAATCTCTGTCAAATGTAATTGCGGTTCCATCCGGATTTTCATATTTTTCTTCCGGTTCAAATGCCATCATGATATTATCTGTATGCATTAAATCACAATTAAAGGCAGGAAGATAATCTAAAGCATTTGTCTTAAGATAGATTTTTCCATCCCGTTCTTCACAGCAAATCTCTATTTTATGCTCGTTATCTACAACTGCATCTTTTTCTTTTTTCATCGGTTTTGCACCGTTAAAGTATACATTACCTTTTGCCCAGACCGGAAGTTCTGAATAATATCGATCGGTTGTTACAGAACCCATTCCGCAGTAACCTTCAAACTGACTTTTCCATTCCTCAAAATCTGGATAATTATCGTAAACAAAAGTTCCAGCGATAATGTTTCCGTCATCCCATTCATTTTTTGTGGCGAGACATTCATCCATACCCTGCTTCAAGGCCGGACGGATAGGCTGCTGAATAAAAATATTATTGAAAATCTTACAGTCACCGTGAAGAATTGTCATAAATCCGGCAATTTCTGTTCTGTGCGGAACATGATAAGGTGTATAACGAGGAGAAACTCTTGTCGGAGAACCATTATTTACACCTTTACCAACAGATACAAATCCTCCTGCAATAATATTATGAACAAGAGCCACTCCCTGTGTTGCAAGCTTTACAGATTTATCTGAAAGGAAAATATTGTTATCTATTAAAGTCGGACCGTGTGATACTTCAATAAACAAATCTTCTGCACAACCGCCCATACTTTCCTTATTCTGATTATATTCCTTTGGAAGAACGTTATCATGGAAAAGATTCTGTGTAACACGAGTTCCCTGTGCCTGCCAGTCGAGCCATATTCCTCTTGTGCAGTGATGAATATGATTTTTTCTGTAGATGCAGTCAATTGCAGCATGCATTTTTATACCGCCGATTTCTGCACCCGCAAGATTCTGCTTGTTATTGATATGATGAATATGATTGTTTTCTATAAGAGAAAAAACACCGCCAAGATGACCAACTATTCCTGTCTGACCGCAATCATGAATATTACATCTTCTGACAATATGAGAACCGATTTTTTCTTTTGTCCAGCCTTCCAGCTGTGCCTGACAAATACAGTCTCTTTCTGTCTGTGTTCCATCCTTATATTTCCATTTTAACCATTTATTATCATTATTAGGCTGAAGATATTTTCCAAGAGAAATTCCGGAGCATTTTGATTCAAATACTTCACAATCTTCAATTATCCATCCTTTTGACCAATGAGGACCTATCATTCCTTCCTGATATGCTGTCGGAGGCGCCCATTGTGTTGCCGCCTTTGAAACAGTGAAGCCGCTTAAAGTTATATATCCATTTCCTTCTTTTTCAGGATAAAAACAGGTTCGTCGTACTGTAATTTCAACAGTTTCATTATCAGGATTTTTTCCCTGAAAATTTGCATAAAATACAGTTTCATCTGTTTGTTCATCCTGACTGGAAAACCACACATGCTTTGTAAATTCCTGATCCCATGAAGGAATAAAAACTTCCGGTGATTTTACCTGCTCAAGCGATTGAACTTCATACATGGATTTCCCATTTAAAAAAACATCGCCTGTATGTGCAATCATATATGCAATAAACCAGTCACCGCTAACCAAAGTTTTATAAGGATTATAATCCCCAAAAATTTTATTTGAAACACGGGCTGTATAAACATCACCTTCTAATTTAGTCCAGTTTTTAACCTCTTCTGCACCGGTAATATGAGCGCCTAGCGGTTGGGATGATTTATAAACAATCCTTTTTTCCTCTGTTCCACCATTTTTCGGATTAACAGCCTCCCTATAGATTCCTGGAGTTACAATAACCTCATCACCCGGCAATGCAACATCAGCCGCCTTCTGAATTCTATTGAATGGTTTTTCTTTTGAACCATTTCCATCATCTGTTGAATTAATGTCTACATAATATGTCATAAATTTCCTCACAGGATTATTTTACTATAAGTTTGCAGAAAAAGTATAACAAAAGTATTCAGAACAAGAATAATATTATATGCTGATTAAACAACTTTCTTTGACAGTTAAAGCAATTTTTATTCCTTTTCCCAATAGTGTACTTCGTTTTAACAATATATCAAAAATGTTTTTTGTGTTTTCTACAAAGATTTTACCAAAAAAAACATTTTTTTCTCTCTTTTTATTGTCTTTTAACAAATTCATGATATAATAATGTATCATTCAGATTATTTTTTTGGAGTGCACAATATGGAAAGAATGCAGTGTGATAACTGTGGACATGTTTACGACAAGGATGAGGGAGACGCAAAAAATAATGTAGCACCAGGAACTGCATGGAAAGATGTCCCTGCTGATTATAAATGTCCTGAATGTGGAGCCGGAAAAGACAAATTCATAATTGAATAATATACTCTGACTCTATTTATTCGCCCAGCTTACAAGCAGTCTGGCCAGTTTTTCTGAAATCTTACCTCCAGAAATACTTATTAAGCTTTCTATCGGATTTTCTTCTATTCCTGAAACGGCGATTTTAACTGCCGGATCTTCAGGATGCTTGTCTTTATTTCGTCTGCGAACATAGAATTTCAATATTTCAAGAACAAATTTTACACGCTTTGATTCCTTTGACATATCGATAAGGCTGTCACTTAAAGTGAATTTTCCCTTATGATGATGACCTTCCAGTATACCGGATGCCCTTATAACAAAAGTTTCTTCTTCTACAAGCTCTTCTTTTTTAAAACCATCTGTCGTAACCTTTGCAGATAAACGGATGTCTTTTATGGAAGCCCCTGCCTCAATCACATGTTCACCTTTAATTGTCTTGAAAGCTTTTTTAATCGGACTGTAAATTTTAAAAGTATTATCATCAAGTGATATTGTAAGCTTTTTAGATTCTCCTTTTTTAAGAAAGACCTTTTCAAAACCACGTAATTCCTTATCGGCATAAATCTGAACAACTTCTGCCCCATCTACAAAACCGGAATTCTTTACGGTAAGGGTGACACTGTATGAATCACCTTTCTTATTGACTTTCAGGGAAGAATAATCAAAGAATGTATAACTCAAGCCGTAACCAAATGAAAATCGGACAGGGATTCTTTTTGCTTCATACCATCTGTAGCCGACAAGCACCTCTTCCTTATAATCGACCTCATCATCATCGAGTGCAAAATTACCATAACACGGAGTATCTTCAATTTTATATGGCCAGGTTTCTGCCAGTTTTCCGCTCGGATTAACATCACCACAAATTAATTCTGCACAGGCTTCTCCACATGCCTCGCCGCAAAGATACATATGAAGAATAGAATTCACATCATCCTCAAAGCAGACATCATACGGAGCACCGCTGAAGGAAACAACACCGACATTTTTTGTAATTTTTGTTATCTCCGAAAGAAGATCAAGCTGTTCCTTTGGTAAACTGAGAGTTTTTCTGTCAAAGCCTTCACCTTCATATTTTTCCGTCAATCCGCAGAAAAATAATACCGGAAGATTTTCATTCTGAAGTGCATTTAAAATTTCAAGCGCTTCTTCCTTCAAAGCTTCGTTTATCTTATCAGCTTCCTTCTGTGAACAAATCTGCGAATAATAGCCCTTCGTATAAAGAACATCAAATCCTTTTTTTGTAAGAGCCTCAACAGCATCAGGATATTCTTTCGCATTGATATGAGAAGAACCGCCTCCCTGAAATTTCATTTTTTCGGCAAGTTCACCAATCACAATCACACGCTGCGGCTTTAACGGAAACAACCCCTTGCTTTTTAACAAAACAGCAGATTGAGTTGCAAGCTCCAAAGCAGTTTTATGCTGTAAGTTATAATCTACACTAAGAATTCCCGTATGTTCCGGATGTTTTTTAACGAAGGATAACAGATTTTTATTTGCCCTTTCCAATTCTTCCTCAGAAAGAGTTTTTTCATCCAATGCTTTTTTCAACTGCGCATCAAAATATCCAAATGAATTAGGCATTGCAAGATCCATACCAGCCTTTACACATTCAGCCGCATCGATACATGCACCCCAGTCTGAAATTACAATACCTTTATATCCCCATTTTTTACGAAGGATATCAGTAAGAAGATATTTATTATGACAGACAAAAGTTCCATTCAGTTTATTATAGGAGCACATTATTGCATGAGGCTGTGCTGATTTTACTGCTATTTCAAAACCACGTAAATATATTTCATGAAGAGTCCTTTCATTTACGTTACTGGAAGAAGTCTGCCTTCTTTTTTCCTGATTATTACATGCGAAATGCTTTACACAAGACCCAACACCTTCCTCCTGCATCGCATTAACATAAGAAGCAGCAAGTGTTCCTGAAAGATACGGATCCTCTGAATAATATTCAAAATTTCGTCCGCATAAAGGAGAACGTTTAATGTTCATTCCAGGCCCAAGAATTAAATCAACATTTTCTTTTTTTGCTTCCAGCGCAATGGATTTTCCCAAAAGAGCAAGAGCATTTTTATCCCAGCTTGATGCAATACAACTTCCAGTCGGAAAACAAGTTGCAATTTCACTTTGATTTATATCTGAATAATTATTTTCCTGCTGTTTTCGCAGCCCATGCGGACCGTCGCACATCATTATTGAACGAATTTCTGAATAAGGAGAATAAGTGTGCCAGTTTCCAACTCCATTAAAAAGCTTTATTTTCTGCTCAACCGAAAGACTGTTGATTAAATCCTGCGTAGTTTTCATTCGCCCATTATAGCACAAATATTGAAAAAAATCACGTATACAAAAAAAAACAGATTTTATCTGCGAGCCAGTATAAAAAAGGATTTCTCCATAAAGAAGAAATCCTTAACACATATGGGCCATCTAAGACTTGAACTCGCTCTTATCGTAAAGCCGTTAAAAAACAAACCACAGGTTTGTTTTAGGCTTTTCCTACAAACTGCGTGCGAGCAGATTTTATCTGCGAGCCAGTATAAAAAAGGATTTCTCCATAAAGAAGAAATCCTTAACACATATGGGCCATCTAAGACTTGAACTTAGGACCAAAGGATTATGAGTCCTCTGCTCTAACCACTGAGCTAATGGCCCGGATAATTAGGATATTAGCATAAAATTGATGACTTGGCAATACGGGAAGATTTAAGAAGACAGAGAAGGGAAAATTATGCTAAAATGTTCATAAGGAAATAAAAATGACAAACTTTCACAATAAAACTACTATTTACCACTTTTTATTCATTCTTCTAACATCTGCAATCCTTGCCACCGGCTGCAGTAAATCTACCAGCGGTCAACCCTACGCCACCCAAAAAGACAACGCCTGGTCGCGGAATGCGTGTGGGGCTTTTTCTATGGCTTATTATCTGGCAGAAACGAATCAGATTTCTGGCGCTGATGTTGAAAAGACTGCTAAGAAAATATATAAGAAAATTAAGTTTGATCCTTCGGCCGGCTTTGGCGACTATAGTGATCCTTTTAAAATAATCAGGGAAAGTGCTCAGTATGCGGGAGCTGTTTCTTTTAAAATGAATCTTTCGAACATTCAGACTCCTGGGGAAAAGCTTATGAAAATGCTTTTTGATTATGTGGGGGCAGATAGCTCGCAGTTTGAAGATATAAGTGACATTGGTGCTGCGCTTACGAAAGATGAATATGTAATTGAAATTGTTGTTCCGCGTGCTAGTGTTGATCTGGGGTCGCCGATGAATAATCCGCTTCATTATGTTCTTACTTACTGGAAGGATGGCACTTTGTATACGCTGGATCCGGGACGCGGGAAAGAAGAGCCTCGACAAAATTTTATCGACGGCACAACCGCAAAATGGAATTTTTGTAACGGTGGCATTTTCTTAAAACCATCATTTTCCGACACAGAAGTTGGCGAAAATTGATCCAAGAATATCTTCAGGGGTGATTGCTCCGGTTACTTCCGAAAGAGAATCCAGAGCATCCTCTAAATCCTGAACAACCGCATCAAGTGAATAATTATCGGCAGCAGATTCAAGTGCATGTCTTATACATTCAAGGGCTTGGGCAACAGCATCCTTCTGACGTGCTGAACCAAGTCCTGCCTGTTCACGATCAGTGTCGAGTCCTTGTGTTAAAAGCGCTTCTATTTTATTAAACAATTCAGAAAGTCCAGTTCCCGTTTTAGCAGAGATTCTGATTTGATTTTTAACAAGGGAATCAGCAGGCTCAACGCTTTCACTATCCTGAACATCGCATTTATTCCACACAACAATCAAAGGTACGCGGCAGTTTTCGATAAATTGTCTGTCTTCTTCGTTCATGCCTTCTGAAGAATCAATTAAATACAAAACAACATCTGCTTCCTGAACAAGACTTCGGCTTATTTCCACACCCTTTGCTTCTATTACATCTTCTGTATCGCGCAAACCTGCCGTATCGAACAAACGCACAGGAATTCCATTTATTCCTACCCATGATTCAAGCCAGTCTCGTGTAGTTCCTTCTATATCGCTTACAATTGCACGCTCTTCCTTTAAGATTGCATTAAAAAGCGAAGATTTTCCGGCATTTGTTCGTCCGGCAAGCACAACTCGTGCCCCGTCCTGATAAAGCTTTTCGCCCTTCCACGAAGCAACTAAATCAGAAAGACGCTTTTCTGCCTTTTCAAGATTAGTCTTATCAAACGTATCGGCAATTGTTTCTTCATCTTCAGGATATTCAATCTCAACTTCTATGGAAGCAAGTGTATCTACAATCAGTTTTTTAATTGAATCAATTTCCTGAAAAAGTGCACCGGCAAGTCGTCCTGCGGCATGCGAACGTGAATCGTCTGTATGACTGTCAATAATTTCTCTGACAGCTTCTGCTTTTGTTAAATCTGTTTTTCCGTTTATATAAGCACGAAAAGTATATTCTCCACGATTTGCCTGTCTGAATCCTGATTTTAACATCAGATTCTGAATCGCTGTTACAACCGATGGTCCGCCGTGACAAAAAATCTCTACCATATCTTCACCGGTATATGATTTTGGTGCGCGGTAAACGGCACACATTACCTCGTCGATTTTTCGAGCGGTGATTCCGGAAGCTTCAACTATCCATCCATAAACAATTGTATTTCCAGCTGCCTCCAGCAAAGCCTTTGGTCTTGAAAATACCTTGCTTACAAGCCCGATACACCCTTTTCCCGAAACGCGGACAATTCCCAGGGCTGCTGGAGCGAGTGCGGTTGCAATAGAGGAAATCGGTTCTTCAGGCGTATACTGATTCATTAACATCTTATTTTACATTCAAGGCCGGAAGTAAAAGAAACGGAACATAATCCTTTTTCTGCTCTTCTTTTTGATTCTGATTACTTATACTGTCAAGAATAGAAAGATCTGTTGTTGCAGATTTTGATGTTGTTCTTTTTCTTGTTCCGATTGCAGGAATCCTTTCGTGATACTTTGCTTCAGGAGCTTTTCCGGGATATACTTCTTTGTTGTCTGAATCCTTTGGTGTAAGATCATAATTTCCCGAATTATTCCAGCACATGTAACCGCGGTTCACAGAATCTCTGACTCCAAAAAATTCTTTTTTAATATAATCAGAATTATAATATGTACGGTCATAACTTACATTCAAATAAAAACACTGAACCCACGGACGAATAATTGCCCTGTTTCTGCACAAAATAGTATTTCTGAAAGTTCCATAATAATAGATTCTATATGAACGTTCTGCCCATGGATCATAATTTAAGAAACTCTGTTCAAAATGACTCGGATAGAACATCGGTCCTATAACATCACAATATTCGGCAAGCATTTCAGAATCCTGACCTGTTCTTGTTCCGCTTCTATACCATCCGTTTGCACCATAAATATCAATTCCAATTGGTGCATCTATGTTTTCACGGGCATAAGATAAGAAGGAAATCAATGCTGCTTCTTTATCCATTCCCTGATTACGCCACCTGTATTTTGCATTTCCAAGATTTTTTCCATCTGTCGGGAAGCGGATATAATCAAACTGAATTTCATCAAAACCAAGTGCTATTAAATCCTTTGCAACTGTAACAGTATACTCCCAGACTTCCTCTGAATATGGATCTACCCAATATTCATCATAATAATTAGCTTTTGTACCAGTTACTTCACCTTTTTCGTTCGTTATTTTCTCATAGCTCTTTACACCAATCCAGGGTTTGTTAGTAGAAGCATCCCAAACTGCGTATTTTCCACCGGCATATTGAGAAAGAACTTTATCTTTAAAAGTAACGATTCGTGCAACAAGATAAATATCATTTTTCTTAAATTCAGAAACAAAATGATTTACATCAATTTTATAAGATGACATTTTTCCTTTTTCAAGAAGCAGAGGATTACTTGTATTATATCTTAAATATCCGTAATCATCTTTCATATCGATGACTATACTGTTCATGTTACGGTCTTTTACAAGCTTAATATATTTATCGATTCCTGCCTGATTCCTGCACTGATATGCAGATGCATAAATACTTTTTTTATCCATTGCTTTCTGAGCATACGGAGTATTTATAGTTCCAGGAAATAATGTCCATAATTCGTTCAAGGTTATACTCAGATTAAATCCGCTCTTTTTCTTCGGGATATAGGCAGTATTTACCATTCCTGAAATACTTGAAAACGCTTTTTCCCATTCAGCCTGCATCTTTGGTTTACCGGGACTCTGTTTTGTATTTACATCAAGCGAACCAAAACCTTCAAGCTGTGTATATACAAGAACATTATCTACCATAGCAAGACCATCTATTGCGTTTACAGGATCTGAGCCCTGATAGATGCAGTCGGCTCTTTTATTTGCCCAATCGAGTTTATATATGCGAGGAATAAAGCTTTGTGAAAAATAAATATCTGTTGTATTTTTATAATTTCCTTCTTCATCAAGAACAGGAACCGGCAGAATATCACTTATTTCATCAGGATCCTTCAACGACGGCATAATAAACAATCCGCCGGAAACAGGATGCCATGCTTTATTCTGTCTGTTCGGATACATATAAGCAAGTCCTTTTATAGGATGTGCCATAAAGATAACTGTTTCACCGTCAATTGTTGTTACTGCAACTGCCTTAACACCGACAGTTGTTGTTGAAGAACCAAAGCTTATCCATTTTTGTCCTTTATCAGAACTGAAATAAACATCATCCTTCGTAGCGGTTACCATTTCGTTATTATTCAGAGGATTAACACAAAAATCTTTTAAAGTCTGAATCTGTTTTTCAAGAGTGATATCTTTTCCGTTGAATTTTTTAATCGTTAAAAAAGGAAGTCCAAGATCTTTTTCGGTGAAGACCTTTAAATCTTCCGTATAAAAAATACCCTTTGTCGAACGGATAAACCATGCTGTAGATTTACCGTCACCTGCCTGAACAGGAATAATCTGATCTACACGCGCTTCATTCCACAAGGGAACAACAAATCCATTTGAATTGATTTTATAAAGGCCAGTATCTGAGCCAACCAGAAAAACATCTGAATCCAAGACTTTTTCATTTGAATTAGAGTTTGTATTTTTTGCCGGAAGCTGATATAAAGGTTTGATTTCCTGTGCAGTTACCGGTGCAACAAATAATAATGATAAAAAAATGAGTAGTATAGCCATAGTTTAATTATCGGTAAAAAAAAGATTCTGTTTAGGATTATAAGATAAAATCCAGGGCTGCTACAACCTCTTCATCATAAATTCCGCTCTTTTCTTTCATCATTGAAATGGCAGTTTCCTTATCTATTGCCTGTCTGTAATTTCTTTTACTTGAAAGAGATACATAAGTTTCTGCAACACGGATTAATCTTGCAATCTGAGGAATTTTCTGTCCCTTTAAGCCCTTAGGATATCCAGAGCCATCCATATTTTCATGATGTTTCGTTGCAGCATCATAAAAAACAGACCAGTATTTTTTTGGAACAAATTCAAGATATTTATCAGCCAGCATAACATGATTTTTCAAGGCTTCCTTCTGATCCTTCGTAAGATTTTCAGAAACAAGCAGCTCCGGATCCATTCCAAGGAAACCGGCATCATAAATCATTGAAGCACAAAAATTAAGCATTGCCATTCCCTTCGGAAGTCCCATCTGAATTGAAAGCTTATAAACAAATTCACTTACATTCTTTGAGTTATTTTTTCTCTGCGATATTTCATCAATTTTGGAACCAATTTCTTCACATTTAATCGCAAGCTGCTGAAGCTCCTGTGTATCTTCTTCAGAAAATTCAACATCAGGCAAGGCCTTGGTCGCATCCCACGCAGAAGTTCCTGCAATTCTTAACGATGGATTTCCTCCATACAATTCCGTAATACCGCCAATCATAAGTCTGTTTGTCTGAGTCTGATTTGCGGCAAGCATTTTTACTGCGTTAATATATTCTCTCTGCTGCCTTGAAGAAAGCTTAAACCCTTTGTAAATAATGAATATGGCGGCAAGAACTATCAATAAAATTATAAAGGTAAGAATAATAATGCTTACAAAAAGATAATTTACCGCACTTTTTTCCTTCTTTTCTCCTTTTTTACCCAGTTGTTCTATAAGAGTTTCTATTTTTGTATCTGCAATAAACGGATATTTTTTAAGATTAAGCTGAACTTCAATAAATTCCTTTTCATCATATTTATTTAAAAGCTGCTCAAGCTTTTGATTGTAAACAAGACGTGAAATTGTAATGACATTCAAGGCTTTTCCCGGCTCCTTACAAAGTGCCAGTGCATTGTTAACTTTATTATATGCGTTCTGTATTTCACCTTCATCAAGGGCATCATTTGCAGCAACAAGATATTTAGTTACAAGACTGTTTACATCCCTTTTGGTTTCACCTTCATTTTCCTGAGAATAACTGAAATTTAATCCTGCCGTAAAAATAAATAACAGCAGTAATAATTTAATAACTGTACGTTTCATTTAAAATAGCTATATACAAAACAAAAGCTTCATCATCATCGTAATTTGCTTCAATATTTGAATCAAGAACGATATATGTAGCCCTTAAAGCAAAATCATATTCTGTTTCAATGATTTGCCTTTTAATCAATTTAACAACATAATTTTCAATCTGCGGATATTTTGGATTTTTGACATTCTCTGTCATAAGCTTTTCCAGTGACTGTTCAGATTTTTTTTCAAAAATTACATCAATAACCTCACAAATTGTTTCCAGTTTTTCATAAGAAAAAAGAGGATTTATGTGCATGCACAAAAGAATCGAAAGTATTGCAACCTTTATTTTTTTTGTGCCGGACATAAATCCTCTTTATCTGTCTTAAACAGTATTTAAGTTATTATTAGAATATATTCCATCGTAAACCGACAGCGTACTGGAATACCATACTATTGATATTATCACCGGCAACGTCGGTTGGAATAAACCATAATGCAAACTCAGAATAGAAGCCCATTACAGAGAATGCAGACCATTTCTTAAAGTTAATTCTAGGGAATTCAACCTGTGCAAGGACAGCTGAAAGCCACTGTGGTTTACCAGATGCAGTTTCATTGAATCTTGAGAACTGAGCTCCAAGAGTAAAGTTTGCATAGAGCCATTCCCAGTCATGTCCAAAGAAATAACTGAACGGTAAGGTAGCAATGTTGGCAAGAAGTTTAAATCCGAATACATTGTCACCACCATAACGCATTGGTGTTTCTTCCTTGTTAAGGAATTCATTTGCCTTATCCCGCTGTTCTTTTGTAAACTGACCCCACTGTGCCTGAAGTTTTACGTTATCATCAAAGAACGTAAGACCTGCACCAATATCATACAATGTAGCACCCCAGAAATGGAAGTCTACATAAAGTCCCTGAATGAATGCCGGAACTTCATATGCTGACTTATCACCCTTACGCAGACTAATCTGTACTGATTCAAGGCTTACATCATCACTTGAAAGTCCTGAAACATCAAGTTCCTGATTATATCTTCCTCCTCGTCCTGGAGAAATAAGACGAACAGAAGGTTTTGTATTATCAATTTGTACGATTGTACGATCTATTGCAGTATCACCATTTTCCATTGTTACACGAACAATCATGAAATGATAACCCTGTGCAAGATCCTGATTTTCTACACGGTAATTCCATCTGCTGCCCTTTGAAAGCTCTTCGAAACTCTTACCATTATCAAAACTGATTTCAACTTTCTGAATAGCTTTCTTAGCTGCATACATCAGTTTTTCTTCTTTAGAAGCTTCTTTAGAGTTGATATAAACCTCTTCTTCTGCAGAAGGGAAGTATCCTGCGCGACCACGTAAATATGGACGTTCTACAGCGAAGTCACCGTATGTAAAGTTATCAAGTGTAATCCAAGGACCAACCTTAGTATAATTGATAGTCTGTGCTCTTGAAGGGATATGCTTTCCGTTTTCAAGAACTGCTTCAACACGATAAGTATGTGCTCCATCTGTCATATCAACAGTTTCACGAACTATTTCTTCTCCAGATTCTTCATCATATTCTCCGGTTTTCTTTGAGCTTGGAGGTGTAATTTCAAACTTGAAGTAACCCGAATCTGTAAGTGCCGTTTCTTTAACTGCCTTATTATCTACATAAAGAACAAGCTTATCGATCTTAGAACCGGAAGCTGCTTCTGCCTGTCCATAAATGTTGAAGTAACCGTTTTTGTGTTCACCATTCAAAGGATAAAGAATATCGACTGTTGCAGCCGGCTTATTCTTATCAAGATGGATGTTTCGGCTTACATTTGTTCTGTTACCGGCTTTATCTTCTCCCGAAACTTCTACGTTATAGAAGCCGTTTGGAAGATCTGTAATATCCATTGTTTCACCGATAATTCTGTCTATCTTAAGTCTTCTTACAATTGATGAACTTGTTCTGTCCATGTTGCGGATTGTCGCATACATATTTGTAATTTCTACATTATCAAATGCGTAACCTGCAAAGAACAGTTGACCTGTTGAAGTTGAATCGTCTAACGGCAATTCAAGCGTAATCTCAGGTGCATCGTTATCAATGTTAATCAAACTTGAATAAAGACCTGTGATTCCATAGTTATCTGTAATTCTCAGGAAGACTACAGATGTACCGCCAGGAATAGCTCTTGTATCGAATCTATAAGACCATCGCTCTTTTCCTGTTGCTTCATTGTAGCTGTTTCCGTTATCGAGAGATATTTCTACCTTTCCGATACCGTTCTTATCGCTTGCAACTCCGGAAATTTCTACAACTTCACGAACTGATGTATCAATTCTTGGAAGCTCTACAGAACCTTTTGGCTCTTCAAGAGAAACTCTGAACTTGCGTTTTACTTCTTCACCACGAACACCATTAACGTCTACTGCATAAACAGTTACTGAATGTTCATTATCTGTCATTTCAGAAATAGGAACCTTAATTTCGTAGCTTGAACTTAAACCATATTCAGCATCTGAAATTCTTGTTCCATAAGTTTCACCCTTAGCAACCTGTTTATATTCACCGTTATCGATGCGATAGAATACTGTTGATTCACCATCATCATCATATACAACACCGGAAACTGTAAAGTCACGGGTAATAACTTCCATCTCTTCCGGAATATGAATTTCTGCTACAGGAAGATCTGACTTATTATCTACCTTGAAATCCCATGAATTGAGTGTCTTTGCGTTACCTGCAATATCAGCGAAAACGAAAGACATTCTGCTGTCGAGCGGCTGATCTTTTGTACCAACGTGTGTATAAACAACATTTCCTAAATCAAGCTTGTTATTTCTTCCACCGTAAGTATAAGATGCTCTGTTGAAATATCCTTCATCACTAACTTCAAATACAATAAGGTTATCACCGTTTACAACATCGCCGGCAAGAGGAAGAACTACATTTACTTCCGGAGCCTTTGTATCTTTAACGATAGCAGAGCGATAATATGAAACGTGACCTGCATTATCTGTTGCACGATAGTCTACAGTTATAAGACCATCATCCATTTTTGAAAGATCTACTTCTCGTGAGAAGGTTACTCCACGACCCGGTGAAATAGAAAACTTAGTCCAGGTTTCACCCTTATTCAAAGAATATTCAACACTTCGTACTCCAAGAGCATCCTGTGCGGCACCCTGAAGAACAAGTGTATTTCTTGCCCATGTATTTACTTTTGGTGATTGTGATTCTGCAGCAAGAACAGGACCCTCTGAATCTGCAAGTAAATTAACACTCTTTGATTCAAATACACGTCCGTAAGTATCTGTTGCACGTAATCTTACACCACGATAATTTCCATCTTTTGTTGCAGTTACAACGATGAGATTTCCATTCTGTTCAATTTCAAGACCAGACTGAGCACCTATTAATTCAGATTTAAATGTGCTTGTTATATTAGCGTAGAAATAGAACTTAGAACCATCCGACATTACATAGTTTGCATCTACAGAATCATAGAATGTACCTGAACCAGGGAATTCGTATACCTTTAACGAATCGTCCTGCTCTTCAGGAACCGGTCTTACAGTAGCAAAAGAACCTGTTAATTCTTTATCACCGAATGCCGGAGATTTAATTGTAAGTTTAATGTTATTCATTCGGCTAGGAAGATTACCGATAGGGATTTCTGCAATCCATCTGTTTGTACCTTCCGCAGGCTTTGAAATTGATGCATTTCCTGACTGTTTTTCATCACCACCGAATGTTTTTTCACCGGTAATCTCATAAGAAACAGAACTGATGTTTGCAACTGTATCGATATAAGCAACAATCTTATGCTGTGATTTAACTGCCTTATCAAGAACAACTGCCATACCGCTTCTGTACTGTTCTTCATCAATTAAAGCAAAATGATAATCAATTGTAGGCTCTTTCAAGGCTGTGAATGAAGAGTTAGTTACTTTTCCGCCTGCAGTACAAGAGAACTGTTTGCTGTTTGCTCCTTCTGTCATTTCTGAACGAGGATATGTCTGGAATTCCTTATCAATTTCACCCTGATAAGTTGCAACAGCATAAACATCAATACCGTCAAACCAGTTTACAAAAGCTTTTCCTGAATAAACACCGCCTTTTCCGTCTTCAAGAGGTTCCGGCAAAGTATTAAGTAAAACAGCTTTTGCAGCTTTATTACCGCCTGCACTTTCTGCTATAACTTCCACGAGGAACATACCAGGCTGTTCACCGCTAACATCGCATGCAAATCTGAAAGAACCGTCGCTTCCGACTCTAATCTGTTTATATTCATCACTGATTACAGAAGAAACCTTTTCTACAACATTTGTATTGGCATTAATTTCTGCCTGTACTTTAAAGATTCTGTAAGATACCTTTCCAACGCCTGTTTCACAATAAACAGATCCGGAAATTGTTACAGGACCGGTTGCTTTTACAGATTTTTCTGCAGACTGATTTCTAAGTGTAATTACAGGAAGAACATTGTCGTTCTTGAAAATAATTGGTTTTGATTCAAGGACTCTTCCGTTTACATCTGTATGAACTCTAATTCTTACAGGAGAAGAACGTCCTATCTGATTTGTACCAGTAACAACAACCTGATTACCCATCAATCGTGCACGTGCAAATGGAGTTGCCGGAGAAAGCTCTACAGATACTGCATTTCCGCCGCTTACAAAGGCTGTTACAGGGAATTCAGGATTATTCTGAACTTCAAGCATTCCGTCAACTTCATTGAATACACTGTCGTTCATTATAAGCTGAAGCTCTTTACCCTTTACTACAGATGTATTTGTTACATAGATAAATCCATTGAAATCTGCTACACGGTCAAGAACGTCTATTGCCTTAATGCGGATTGCAACAAGACCTCTAGGAGTGCTGTCATTAATTGCACATGAATATGTATAAGAAGAAACATCCTTCAAATCAATGTCATCAGCTTTAAGACCATTCTTTCCCCAAGCCATTTCTGTATGGACTTTCTTAATTCCAAGCTGTGAGTTTACAGTAACCTCGAAAGTTGAACCGCTTTCCGGATGGATTTCCATACCGTTAACAAATTCTTTATTTCCGCCGGAAGCCTTTACAATACCAGTCTGGAAAACAGGAGCAACACCTTTTGAAACAATCTGAACAGATACAGGTTCACTTGCTACTCCATTTTCATCTACTGCAACAACTGTAATTTTATGGGTACCAGCAGAAAGATCCTTTGCACGACAAAGCTCGTATGCAAAAGCACCTTTTGATTCCTTTTCAACAACTTCACCGCCATCAAGCTGGAATCTTATAAGCTGAACGCTGTCATCATCTACAGCAATACCTCGTGCAAATACACCGACATCTTCACCCGCAAACACCTGATTTGGAACAGGATCCGAAAGTGTTACGATTGGTTTATCTTTTTCATTATCAAGACTTATGTTTCTAGTTTCAGATACGACGTTGCCCGCCTTATCCATTGCTTCGATAGTAAATTTTCTTGCTTTTTCATTTGATTTTGTTACATCAACTGTAACTGCCCAGTAAGGATTACCAGGAATAAGCTCAAATTCACCCTTCTGATCTCCAAAAGTCCAGTTGAGTTTTTCAATACCGATTTTATCCTTTGCATAACCGGCAATTGTAAATTTACCGTTTGATTTTTCATTATCCTTAGGATAAACAATCTTTACATCAGGTTTAGTATTATCTATAAAGTAAAGGAATGAATAGTAACCGATAGAACCAGATTCATCTCTTGCTTTAAACCAGAGAACTGCAGGTCCATCGTCAAATTTCTTTGTATCAACTGTTAAAGAAAATTCTACAACTTCATTTTTTGGTCTTGTCTTTGGAATCTTTGCATTTTTTGAATTTTCGATTTTAACCGGTGCAAAGGCTTTTCCATTATTTACAGAGTACCACAGCTCTTTAATACCGTTACCGTCATTAACCATACCTGTAAATTTAACATTTCCAGATACAAGCTGACCCATACCAAGATTCTGTACCTTAGTTACAGGCTGCTTACGGTCAAGCTGCCACTGCAAAACAAGTGGACGACTTTCAAGTCCATTGATATCATAACCTATTACCTTAATGGTATGAGGACCTTCCTCAAGATTAGTCGTATCAAGATAATATGACCAGAATTCTTTACCCTTGGCAACTTCTTTATGTTCGATACTTTCACCGGCAGAATTGACCTTTCCTTCATCAAGAATAAGTTCTACTCTTTCTACCGCATCATCATCAACACAAGTTCCGACAATATTCAAGTTACCTACGATACGCATGTCTGCATATGGGTTTGTAATACCGACAATCGGACGGTCAGACTCAGGATCTATCCAGATATTGTAAGGACCTTCAACAGTCTGGTTGCCGCCCAAGTCTTTGGCAGTAATCATAATGTTATATTTAACTGCCTTTTTCTTAGTCTTGCTTTCAAGATCAAATTTTTCCTGCCAGCTGTTAAGATTCTGAACTTCAAGTTCTTCCACATCACCTTTACCATGGGCAAAAGTTGAAGCCAACACAAAGAGTGACACTAAAAGAAGCCACAGGCCTTTCTTACTTTTCATGTTCCGATACTCCTTTTATATATAACTTAATCATTTAAAATTTAAAAGTTATACCTATTCAGTATATTATCGGCACACTAACGAAATTTAGCCACTTTAAAAATAATTTAAAATAATGACATTTTATTCATAGCATACCATCTACTATTTTACACGAGGATTTCAATAAAAGCAAAAAATTTCGACCGCTGACTTCAAAATTCAGCATTCTTTGAGCTAAATTCAGTGTTTTTTTTACAAATTCAGATTAAATCCGAAAGAAAATGCCGTAGTTTTATTTGTTTCTGAAGAATATCTTTTCAGAATTGTAATAATCAAGGAATTCTTTGTCTGAGGAGTTGCCAGAGCACCAAAGTTCAAAGAAAAATCAACGCACAGATTCAAGCCATAGTAAAAATCAAAAGGAGCCGTTTTTATCTGCTCAAAAAGCTTTTGAGGATTTTTAATCTTTAATGATTCCGCACTGTATTCACCGGAAAAATTCTGTCCTATAAAAGCATCAGCAGAAATATAAAAATCATTCATATAAAGCCATCTTCCGCCCTTCTGAATCTGTTTACCGTATAATATCATCTCTGCTCTTGCCGAATTGATATAAGAATCACTTGTAAAATAATCAATGACAGTTTTTCCAAGCTCTTCAATGCTTTCATTTGATTCTTCCAAATCATCCTGATTATATAAGATTGTATTTTTATAAGACTGTCTGTTAAGAAAATCAACTGAAATTATCAACGGCAGATTGCAGGTCAAACCATCCTTGCAATCAATCGGTAGAAGCTTTGGGACATATGCTCTTACCGACAATCCCACATCTGTAGATGAAACAGACATCGACGGTATATATTCTGAACCTTCAAGAGAACCGTATCCGTATGCGGCTATTAAATCGATTGTAAATCCGGCTTTTTCAAACTGATTCTCACCAGTCTTTCTGAGGTTTGAATATTCTGCAACAAAGGAATCACTTATATAATTGGTAGTAACAGGTTTTCCGCCATTAATAAGGAAACTCCAGGCCTCGGCAAAACGACCTCCGCCTAAATCACCATAAATCACGCTAAATAAATTTTCAAACGAAAGTCTCTGAAAATTTTTGAAAAAGATATTTGAAACAACGTTTACAGCCCCGGACACGTTAGTAAAACCTTCTGCACCAAATTCAACATTTGCAGAAGCAGAAAAACCAAACATATCATCAGGAGTCTTATTCTGATACTGAATTGTTATACCGGTATCTCCTGATAAAAACATATCTGTTCCGGCAGATAAAACCAAAGCCTGCGTATCCATCGGATTTCCTGAATAATATGTTACTCCCAAAGGAAAAAGCATACCGGCTCCGAACACAGGCTGATATATTGAAACCGGCAAAAAGATTCCTTTTGTAAAATATGACAAAGCATTGTATTTTTTTGAATCAGCGGTTATTTGTGACGGGTCAAACAATTGCTCCTGTGAAACAAGCGATGTTTCCTTTGCCTTGTTAAAAGTAATCTTTTGTTCAAAAAGTGCTTCCTCTGACGTTAAAGAACAGATAATGTTTTCCCTGTACTTTTTTCCGATAAAGTACATTTTATCTGCAAAAACAGGAAAATAAATACCACCGTTTAAATTCTTCGTAAAAAGTTGAACGCTGTTTTTTCCTTCCTTCAAAGAAAGCTTACCGGCACTTGGAAATGTTCCTTTTTTTGTCCATGTAAAAAGAAGTCCATCGTCCTGAGAATAATCCTTCGATAAATAACGTATAGCCATCCCCTGTTCAACTTCAAATTTTTGTTTTTCTGTATTTAAATCTGAAGCATTTCGGACACATATAAAATAATTCATTCCTTCACGCTGAATAAATGCAAAATCACCATTGCCGATATCAACATAATCTGAAACAGAAACATTTACCGGAAAAATTATTTCATTGTCTTTTGTAAAAAGATTTTTGTCAGAATCAAACACAAAGCTTTTAATTCTGTAATTTGCATTTTCATAAACAGTCGTCAAAAGATAAGTTGTGCCGTTTTTACTTACAATGGAAGCCTCACTGATTCCGTGCTCTTTAACGAAATGCTTTTTCTTAGTCTGCATATCATAAATCATTACTTTTTGAAGAGGATATTTTAAACCGTAATCAATAAAGCTTGCCGCAAGATAACGACCGTCTGCTGAAAAACTAAGCTTTTGCACACCCATCAAAGAAAATAATTTCTTCTGTCTGATTTTTTTAAGATTAAGATTTTCTGTAGAAGCATAATAAACACTTCCTGAGACAACCCATGCAATTCCATCTTTACAGCCCGTAAGTGATGAATAAAGCTGATTTCTATTTTCTTCCGTAAGATTGTTTACATACGAAGGATTTTCTTCTATTTGCGGAAGTTCAATTGAATTTTTAAAAGCAACCCATGCTGAATTAAACGGGATATCATAAACCTTTTCAAAGGATAATCTTGCAGACGGAGCTTCCATATTTGCAATTTTATACCACCACTGTGCATATTTTTCTTCACCATATTTATTTAAAAGATACTGGCTGAATGCTCCGTTAAAATAATAGTAATCACCGGAAGGACTTATTTCTGACGCACCTTTTACATCTTCAAAGGAAGGAAACTTATCTTCAAGCTTTGCCTGTTTAATAACATGCCAGAAATATTCATCATTAAGACGGCCTTCTCCATTCTTACTTTCACCGCTGACAGTTGCACCTTCAGCTATTCCGGAAGATACATTCCATACCGCAGGATTAGCGATATCACCAAAGATTTTTTTAGCGCCCTTCCAGAATTTGTTATTATGATTGAACGTAACGGCATGAGTAATTTCATGCTTCAAAGTTGAAATAATCGTTTCAGAAAAAACCTTAAGACTGGAAGACACTGCTGCATCATAAAGCACGATGTGATTATAAGGAGCAGATGCAAAATATGCATTAAATTGTTCACATTCCTGAACGACTACGACAGGCATGCGAAAATAAGGAACTTCCATTCCGAATTCCTTACTTACTTCTTCATAAACCGAATCAAGATTATCTTTTAAAATCTGAACAGTCTGCTCGCTGCCTTCACGATAAATAATATCAAACCAGACAGTTTTTAAAACCCTTGTCTGTTTTTTACCGTTTCCTGCAAATGCAGAAAATGCCATAAAAAACAATAGTGCAAAAGATATTAATTTTTTCATAAAAGCTCTCTCTTTTTTATTTAAATTTCTGAATATCTTTTATCTGCATATTTATATAGAAGCCTGTTAATAAAACCACTGATTATCAAAAGCACCGCACCTATATAAAGCAGCATATTTACATTTTCTTTTACTACAAAAACAAACAGCAGGGCAAATAACGCTATGAATCCCCAGCTGATAAGAATAGAAAACAAAACATTCATATTCTGCTTAAAAGCTGCAACAGGATTTTCCCATTCCATTTTCGGATTTGCAAGATCCAGCATAATATCAACAGAAGTTATAATCCTTACAGCTGAATACGAAAGTATATATGAAATCGCAAAAATCTTGCACAAAAGCAAAACAGTCAAAGGAAGCGGAATGCACAAGGTAAGAACAATATAAATAATTGCAAGCACAATAAAAACAAAGTAAAAATATATCATCGAGTGACGTATTTTTGCAGTAAGGATATCTGACATTTTAATAGGCATTGCTTTTAAATTTACAAATCCTTTTCCTTCCCTTGAAAATGAAGTACCTGCAATGTTTGTCATAGACGAAAATAATACGCTTATACCCGCAATAATCACAACGCTGTATAAAATAAAAAGGTTGTAATCAGTTCCAATAAAATTAATCAGAACATCCTTGATTGCTGCTAAAACTACAGACAACTTTCCTTTCGAAGAAACTGCAACAAGCGATGGAACTATCATAAGAAATGGCAAAAGAATAATAATCAACGGACCATTTACAAGAAAAGAAGGTTCGGTAAAAACACATTTAATGTCCCTTAAAAGAAGCGCTGTTCCCTGTGAAAGCTGTCTTGTATCATTTTTTATCAGCTCAGAAGCTTTTTCATCTGATATTTTTTTAGATTTTTCATCTGTAAATCCATTTAATGATTTTACATAACCCGGCGCAAAGGTCGGCACCATCCCGACAATAACTGCCATATCAACAGTTAAAAGCAGAAGGATTGAACCCGGTTTTCCGATAAGCGCATCTGCAAAAAATGAAACCCATTTTATCTGTTCACTTGCAGAAGATATTTTTTGTGCAACTCCTGCAGCATACACCGAAACATTGCTCGATATAAATCCATATCCCCATGCAAAAAGAATTATGATTACTGTTGAAATCCCGACAAGAATTGAACGTTTTCTTAAAACAGGAAATGCAAGAAGTATCAGAATTAAAACAAAATAAAGTGCACCGGTAATGACAACACTAATCGTTAAACCTGTAACAAGCATTCCAATATAAATAAGAGGATTCCACATTATATGCTGATTAATGCCATAAACTGTTCCGGCAATTATACACATAATAAGTGATAAAAATCCGTCTGTAACAATTGAAATTGCAAATTTTGCACCAAAAAGATGAACAGGCTTTAAAGGCATTGCAAGAAACTGCTCTTCACTTTTTCCCGAACAATAATTTGAAATGACTGTAAGCAGCCCGAAAATAAAATTAACAACTACAATAGAAAGCACGGTAGAAACAGGCATCAAATTCAACTGTCCGTTTGATTCAAGGGTTTTATAAACCGAAATCATCGAAAATGAAAAAATACCTGTAAATACAACTGCACAATAAATCGCAGCAATTATTATTAAAATATTTTTTGCAAGACCTTTTTTACCTTTTTTAAAGTTCTCTTTAAATGAGGCAAAAGAAAACATGTTGGAAAACAATATCTTAAAAAGGGAAAAAATCATTTTAGTTCTCCGCAATCAGTTTTAAGAAAACATCTTCAAGAGACTTACAGCCCTTTCCGTGATTTTTCATAAGCTCATCAAGAGTTCCGGTAAAAATCAACTGCCCTTTTCTGATAATTCCGATTCTGTCACAAAGCTTTTCTGCAACTTCCATTACATGAGTAGAAAAGAAAACTGTTTTTCCTGCTGAAGCACGTTCACGCATGATTTCTTTAACGATAAATGCTGCCTCAGGATCAAGTCCGACCATCGGTTCATCAAGGATCCAGTTCTGTGGATCTGTAATTATACTTGCGATTAAAAAAAGCTTCTGCTTCATTCCATGACTGAAGGAATTGATTCTTGAATTTATAACTTCCTTGATTCCGAATTTTTCGGCGAGAGTATTTATTTTTTCAGAACGTTCATCCTTTGAAATACCGTAAACATCACAGATAAAATTCAAATATTCAATTGCTTTTAAACGAACGAAAGTTTCCGGATTATCGGGAACAAAAGAAAACTGTTTTTTTGCTTCAACTGGTTTTTCTTTTATTGATATTCCGTCTATGAACAATTCGCCTTCTGTCGGCTGAATAATTCCGGTAAGCATTTTGATTAAAGTTGTCTTACCGGCTCCGTTAGGTCCTAAAAATCCAAAAATTTCACCATTGTTAACCGTAAGATTAAGTGAATCTACCGCCTTAACCTTATTTTTTCCATATATTTTTGTTACATTTTTTGCCTGAAGCATATTTTTCTCCTGATGTAGTTATAATAACTATATAAAAAAAAGTTTTATTTGTCATCAGAAAAAAATAGTTATAAGATTTTTCTTATACAAGCTTCAGTTTTGCAATTAAATGTACAAGCGTCGAATTCCAATAGATTGCAACTTCATTCGTACTGTAACTTCCATCCTTATCTATATAACAGGAAAGCTTTGGTTTATTCTGAAGATACATTTTTGCTTCTTCATCTATCAAAGGAAAGCACGGACCACCTGCGAGCATGCCTGGCATTATTTTTTTCAGATAAATAGATGGGCGGTGATGACAGCGTTCCGGACTTTTTATTCCATTGCCTGTTACATAACAAATCTCCAGCGGATTACAGCCGAAAAGATAATCAAGCTGTTTAAAAGCCCCGCAATAATATTTTTTATTTTTCGTCAAATCGTAAGCTAAAAGAAGCACGTGAGCCTCATCACAAACGGCGCCATTGCTGCCCCAGAAGATTCTGTCTAATCCTACTCCAAATGCAGATTTTTCTATTAACTCCATAATCCTGTCTGCTTTTTCAATTACTTCTTCTTCAAGATCCTTTATCTGTGCATCTGAAAGCAGAGACTTGTTTTCCAGTAAAAGCTGTGAGCCATAACCGGAAACGCAGCTCCAGCCGAAACTAAAATTCCAGTATTTTTTCCATGGAAATTCAGGATCAGTTTTTTTATTTCGTCCTTTTTTCCGCAATTTAAATGCTTTTTTTAAATATTCACTTTTTTTAGTTACAACATAAAGTGAACATAAAGCAAAGAACTTTTCATCATAAATGCTCCAGTCCCCATATCCGCCGGTTGTAATTTCAGGGGGATTCTTAAAGAATGCATCTTTATTTTTTTCTATATATTTCTGAGCCTTAATTGCAGCATTTAAAAGTTTTTCTGCATATTCCTTGTCTGATAATTCAAAAAAAGTACTGGCAAAGGCAAGACAACCGGCAAAATCAGCAGTAGCAGCCGTTGAAACAGGCGAAATTACAAGCTCGTCCTTTTCATCCTGTGGAAGAATATATGAACAAAAATGATAGCATGAAACCTTATGATAAACTCCACCATCCTCGCGCTGCATTTTCAACATCCAGTCAAGCTCAAAACGAACCTCTTCGAGGATATTAAAATCATTGTAAGTGCCGGTACATTCACGATAAGCCAGAAGCAAATCCATAACTGCTTTACTTGCCGCAATTATATAACGTCCATAATCACCGGCATCATGCCAGCCACCGTCAACAGATTTTTTTATTTTTGTTCCATAAATGAGCGCCGGAGTATTGTGACACGCCTCGTGCTCAAAATTCTTATCTTCAATTTTCTGACCGCATCTTGAAAGATAAAAATATCGTAAAAGAGAATTGTAAACAGGATTAAAAACATCACCGCCTATTTTAAAACAACTGCTTTTTGAATCCTGTATTTTTATAAAAAACACGCCTTCTTTATCGACAGATGTAAAATCGGCGATGCATGTAGTTTCTTCACTTATTTCATCACTTACAGGCTTACAAAGCTTTCCGCTATAAACAACAACCTCATCCTTTGAACAAAGCTCAAATACCTCGTTTTCAGAGGAACCCTTTACATAAGCAATCTTCAGATTATTCTGCGCATATCCAATCTGATTTATAAAAATCTTCAGTTTCATAATGCAAATATAAAACAATCAGATTATTGTCAATTGAATAAATAGAGTTTTAAATTGTAAAAAAATACAAAATCAGCGTAAAACTACAGCTTCATCCATTGTAAGTAATTTTACCAGCGGAATATTATATTCACCCTTTGTTCCATCAGGATTTTTTAATGTGAGTTTAAAACTGCTGTTTTTAAGTTCATCTGCGACAGATTTTCCGTATACCGAACCAATCAATAAAATATATTCTGTATCTGTCATTTCTTCACCGGTAAAAACAGGAGCCATAAGAAGATCCATGAACATCTGTGTCTGCTCATCACTTTTATTGTAATAATCCTGCAGCGCTTTAGGAGAAATGGAAACTATTATTTTCTGATTTACAATTTTTACAAGTCCAGATTCAAAAAGCGGTGTTTTTCCGGAAGGTGCTTTTGCAGTAACCGAAAGTGAAGAATTTTCCTTATTTGACGATACATTGATATTTGTAAAATTTGATTTTGCAAGATCCTGGGATATTTCACGAGAATCTGCAAAAAAAACATCCTGATTATCCTTTGCACCAGTAGCATTTTTAAGCAGGAATTCAAAGCCTTTACCAAAGGATGTATCGAATTTCACCCCAAGCGAACCGTCACTATTAACAGATAAATCTGCCGATGCAGTACAGCTCATCAAAAATAAAACAAACAATAAACTGAATAAACCAGAAATCTTTTTCATTTTCCTCTATCCTCAACTACAAACCGATTCTTAAACCGGCTAAGCATAAAACATTATCAAAGGATAATGCTGAATCTTCATCATATTCATTACCGGATATTCCGAAAGCTATTCTGACCTCTGCCATAAACCTTGCCTCCAGATTGCCGATATCAAATTGCTTTGAAAAACATCCGAGCCCGAAAAACAAATCATTTATTTCTTCAAACTCTTCATCATTTTCATAATATAATGCCATATTATAACCGGCACATATAGATAAACAATCAAATAAGTTCAATGTAACACCCATAGGAAACAATAACGTTCTGCTTAAAAACTCATAATTCAAATCGCAGAATACTCCAAAAGAAAAGCCTGGACGGTCAAAGAAGGACTGGTACATCTGAACTTCAATTCCCTTTATGACATTATTATCAATATTATCAGGAAGTCCAAAAGCACAGAAAACACCTACATCTCTTTCTCCTCTGCAGGATGATGAACCTGAACTGATTCCGGTAGTTTTGTTAGTATCTGGGCCTTTTCTTGTGGAACCTGACGAAGAACCTTCTGCGATTCTTCCTCCGGTTCCGCCACTGGGCAACAAACGCCCGGCGCACATGTAATTCTTTTTCCAGTAGGATTCTTCCAGGGAAGCTATCTGAATGCCGGTTCTTGGACCGTCACTTATCGCCGAAATAAACTTCTTGTCTCCAAGATAAATGCCTACATGTGAAACCTTTCCGTTTTTATATGCTTCAAAAAACACAAGATCTCCAGGTTCAAGCTCCTGATCATCTATTTTTTCAACGCTTCCATAAATCCCACTGGAGCTTTTAGAAACAGAAATTTTCAACGCTTTTTTAAAACAATATGAAACAAAGCCAGAACAGTCAAACTTATTTGGTCCCGCCCATCCATAGGCGTAAGGTTCACCAATATGTGTCTGCGCTTCTTCTATTAACTTCAACCGGGCTTCTGTTGCCTGCTCCGGTGTCATTTTTTTTACACCTGCACAAAGCTGAACGCAACACAAAGAGAAGAAAACTATAAAAAGCAATAGAATCTTCTGTATTCTGGAAATTCGTTGCATAAACAAAACTCCTCTTAATAAAATTATACAATATTTTCCATATTTTTAAACTCTTTTTTTATTTTCGGATTGACAAAACTGTAATTGATGATATATTTTAAATAAATGACAAAATCACTAAAAATGTCAAAATAAAAAATAAACAGGAGACTTTCAATGAATAAACTGAAACAAAACATTGCCTGGACCTTTTTAGATTACTGGCGTGGAAAAGAATTCAAGGGTGAATGGCCTACTTTTCCGGAATTACTTAAGATTCAATCATACAGATTTGCAAAACGTCCATGCTTTACAGTCATTGAAGATAAAAAAATCACATTGACCTATCAGGAAGTTTACGAAAAGGTATGTAAGCTTACCGACTGGTTTATCGAAAACGGTCTCAAAAAAGGCGACCATGTATGTCTTGCCGGAAAAAACTCTCCTGAATGGGCTGTAACGTATCTTGCAATTTTACAGGCAAGCGGAGTTGTAATTCCTATTGCAGATTCTCTTCATGAAGCAGAAACAATTAATATCATCAAGGCATCAGATTCAAAATTCGCTGTTTTAGATGATGAAAAAATTCCTTATGTGAAAAAGAATTTTCCAAAAATGACAATCAGGAATCTTAATCCTACAGATTCAAAAAACTATGTTTATAATCTGGAAGCAAAAAAAGCAGTAAAACAAAATGAACCTGCTACGGAAAATGATCTTGCACTCATAATGTTTACATCCGGTACAACAGGAATTCCTAAAGGTGTAATGCTTACACACAAAAACATTATCGCCGACGGATACATTGCCCAGACAAATCTTATCATAAATGAATTTGATATTTTCTATGCTCTTTTACCGATTCATCATGCTTATACAATGCAGGCAGCTTTTATCTGTCCGCTTGAAGTAGGTGCAGAAATTGTCTTCGGAAAAACAATGGCAGTAAGCAAGCTTATGAAAGAACTGCATGACGGAAAAATAACTATCATGCTTGGAGTTCCTCTTTTATATAACAAGCTTCTTGCAGGTATTCGAAAGGGAATCAAGGAAAAAGGATTTATTGTTGCAGGATTAATGGCATTCCTGAGAGGAGTTTCCTTTACATGCAAAAAGCTTTTCAAAATCAACATTGGAAAGAAAATATTTAAACCTGTTTTACAAAAAGCAAATATCTATACTTTACGTGTTGCTATTTGTGGTGGCGGTCCTTTGGCTCCAAGTGTATTCAAACAGTATCAGGCAATGGGACTAGATTTTATTCAGGGCTACGGATTAACAGAAACATCTCCTATTATTGCACTTAATCCTGTAGAACATTTTAAACTGGACAGTGTCGGACGCGACTTCTCCCCATATGAAGAAATCAAAATCATCAATGCAGATTCTACAAAAGACGAACATCCGGTTGGTGAAATTGCAGTAAAAGGTCCTATGGTTATGCAGGGATACTACAAAATGCCGAAAGAAACAGCAGAAATGTTTACCGACGACGGATTCCTTAAAACCGGCGATTTAGGATGGATGGACGACGAGCATTACATCAGATTGTGCGGACGTGCAAAAAATCTTATCGTTACAAGCGGCGGTAAAAATGTTTATCCGGAAGAAATTGAAGATGCGTTCCAGTTATGTGATGATATTAATCAGATAACCTGCCGCGGTTATTATACAGATGAAGAAAAAACTGCAGAAGAAATTGAAGTTTTAATTTACGCAAGTGATGATTTATACAAACGACTCGGATTAGAAAGAAATCCTGAAACTATGCAACCTGAAGTTTATGAAGAGATTAAGAAGAATGTCTCTAAAATTAACAAAACCTTGCAGTCGTATGAACAGATTTCAAAAATCACTATGCTTAAAGAACCTTTGGAAATGACACCGTCAAACAAGGTTAAAAGAAACTTTACTGCAAAAACTTATGATATTTAAGATTATTCTTTTCTTGTAACAACAACAGAGTTGTCTGCATTACTATACGGAGCAGGAATATATTTGTCTGCCTTCCAGTCGTTTTCCCATCTTGATCCGTCCAGTAAGTATCTGAACTGATACTCTTTACCGGCTTCCAGTTCAATCTTAACAGAAAACGATCCGTCTGCTGCTTTTTTCAACGGAGTATCTGTGCTGCTCCAGCTGTTAAAATCTCCGGCAATATTAATTGTTTTGGCATTCTGTGCAGCTTCTGCAGTAACAGTAAAAGTTACATTACATTTTTTACCATCTTTCGAAAAAGATTTTTTTAAAGCCATTTATATCTCCATCCCTCGCCACTAAGAAAACCTTATATCAATAAAATAGACCTTTTTGCTGAATAATTCAATACATTTTTTAATTTAAATTTCTGTTACTTTATTGAAGATTTTTTTCATATTCATTATATTTAACTTAATAATTATTCCGTTGATTTATCCAAATTGCAGAACGGAATTCGGTACTTCCAGTATCGATAAATCTTGCTAAAGAGGAGGTCCATAATGGACGCTGTCTTAAACAAAAATCACTATTTATTTACATCTGAATCTGTCGGTGAAGGTCATCCCGATAAATTATGCGATCAGATTTCCGACGCTATTCTAGATTACAGTCTTTCTCTGGACAAGGATGCTCACGTTGCCTGCGAGACCTTTGCTACAACAAATTTTGTTCTTGTTGGCGGAGAAATTAAATTTACCCGAAAAGAAATTGAGCTTGAAGCCTTTAAAAAAGATGTTGAAAAAATAGCACGAGATGTAGTCAAAAATATCGGCTATGATGATGAAAACAAAGGACTTGATTATAAAACCTTTGAATTTATGAACAGACTTCATGCACAGTCAGAAGATATCAGTCAGGGCGTTGACGGTACAGGATTAAAAATATATGAAGGACAACAGGGTGCCGGTGACCAGGGGATGATGTTTGGCTTTGCCTGCAATGAAACGCCTTCCTTAATGCCCGCTCCAATTTTTTATTCACATCAGATTTTAAAAAAAGCAGCCGAATTAAGAAAAACAGGAAAAATCAGCTGGCTTAGACCTGATGCAAAATCTCAGGTTACGGTTGAATACGACAACTATAAGCCTGTAAGAATTGATGCCGTTGTAGTTTCACACCAGCATGATGATAATATTAAGCATGATGAAATTGAACGGACAATTATTGAAAAAATCATAAAGCCGGTACTTGAGCCGACAGGACTTTTAGACGAAAACACAAAATATTACATCAATCCTACCGGAAAATTTGTAAAGGGCGGACCTGACGGTGATTCAGGTTTAACCGGACGAAAAATAATTGTTGATACCTATGGTGGAATGGGCCGTCATGGAGGCGGTGCTTTCAGCGGTAAAGATCCAAGTAAGGTAGACCGTTCAGCCGCTTACATGGCACGCTATATTGCAAAAAACATTGTCGCATCAAATTTGGCAGAAAGAGCAGAGGTTGAGCTTGCCTATGCAATCGGAGTTCCATTTCCCGTTTCAATTATGGTTGAAACCTTTGGCACAGAAAAAGCAGAAAAATCAAAAATTGAAGCAGCGGTAAAAAAGGTTTTCGACTGCACACCTTCTGGAATCACAAAGACACTTGGTCTTAAAGCGCCGATTTATTCAAAAACAGCAAGCTACGGTCATTTTGGCCGCGACGAATTCCCTTGGGAAAAAACCGACAAGGCTGAAGAATTACAAAAAGCAATACAATAGAAAGATTTTGTAATTCAGTATATTTTCGAAGCATAGAAAGAGTATATTGTTCCGGATCATCATTTGTCCAAAATACTTCTTTTACTGTACATTAGCTCTTATTTCTTCTATGATTATTTCATGAATTACTTTGAGCCGTACAACTGGAAAAAAATGATGAACTCTCATCCCTCGTATAACTATAGTCTTTCTGAATATTTTGAAATTCTGTGTCCGAAGGATGATTATCCTGCTTTTATTGACAAATATCTTTCTCTTGATATTTTACAGCGGCTTAAAGGAATCGGACTTTTATGCGGTACAGACTGGACATCTCTTTATAAAAACCGATTTTATTATTCCCGTTTTAATCACAGCTTTGGAGTTGCACTTATAATCTGGCATTTTACGCATGATAAAAAACAAACGCTTGCAGGACTTTTTCACGATATTGCAACACCTGTTTTTTCACATGTATCAGATTTCAGAAAAGGTGATGCATTAACTCAAACAGCAACTGAAGAACCTACTGCAAAAATTTTACAAAGCTCAAAGAAGCTTGAAGAATTATTAAAACAGGACGAGCTCAGCGTATCACAGATTGAAGATTATCATATATATCCTGTTGCAGATAATGAAATTCCAAATCTAAGTGCCGACAGACTTGAATACATGTTTCCTTCAGGAATGGCTCTCGATGGAAGCTGGACGATGGATGAAATTAAACGCTGCTACAACGATATCATCATATTAAAAAACGAAAACAAGACTGACGAACTAGGATTTAAAACAAAAGAAATTGCCGAACTTTACTGCAAGCATTTTTGTATGATTGGTCATATTCTTCAGTTGAACGAAAATAAGCTTACCCTTGAACTTTTAGGACAGATTATGAATCTTTCTGAAAAAGAAAACATACTTACAGAAAAAGATTTTATGTCTTTAAGCGAAAAACAGATATTTGAAAAAATTGATGATTTCCTTAATTCAAAGCATCAGAAAACAGAGAATTCCCTGCTACTGAAAAAATATTATAAAACCTTCATAAATATGAAAAAAATCAGGCATACTTCACATCCGCTGAAAAATCATTTTTGTGTGAAACTCAATGTTAAACAAAGATATATTAATCCTCTAGTAAAAGGCGAAGAAAAAAATTCACGCCTGTCTGACATCTCTGTATCTGCAAAACAAATCATCAAGGATTTTCTGTCATACAAGGATTCAGACTACGGCTGCGTAAAACTGATTAATTAACTATTCTTCATCAACGTGAAACTGATTAACCTGATCAGATATTGTATTTACAAAAGATTGATTTCCGGTTGCCGATTCATCAACAAGTTTAATTGTATTCTGTAAATCCTCTGTAGCGCTCAAACTTTCCTGAACCGCTTCTTCTGTTTCGGTAGATGCATTTACTACTGTAAGCATAAATTCCCGAAGACTTTCTGCCTGTTCATTTTCTACAACTGTAAGCTCTTTTACTTCCTGAACCGATGACATAATTTCTTCCGCCGCATCTCTTGTTTCCATAGCACCGACTCTCTGCTCTTCCATCGCTTCATAAATGCTCTTTACAAGCTGCTCGTTCTGATCTACACGATTAGCAATTACCGCAAACAATTCTCCTGCAGATGAAATTGCCTCAACTCCTGCAGAAATTTTCAAAAGCATTTCATCAATTTTTGTCTGAATCATAGAAGCACTTTCTGAAGAAGAAGCGGCAAGTGTATTAACTTCATCTGCAACAACAGCAAAGCCTTTTCCTACATCACCGGCATGTGCCGCTTCAATTGCAGCATTCATTGAAAGAAGGTCTGTTTTTTCAGAAATATCCTGAATAACTGCAATAGATGTCTGAACATCCTCAAAGGCATCTTTTATTTCTTTCATTGTTTTTACAGCAAGCTCTACAACAGCCGTTCCCTTATGACTTGATGCAGTTAATTCCTGCGAAACTGACTGTGCCTTTGTAGATATTTCAGCAACAGAGTTTATACTTGCCGACATTTCTGTAATTGAAGAAGAAATCGCACTCATCGCTTCTGTTTGAGCGGCAATATGCTGTTTTACATTTTCAACATTTGCAACTAAAGTCGAAATGCTTTCATCTGCTTCATAAATCAAAGAAGTCTGATTTGTACTATTCTGTGCAATTTTTTCAAGCTTTGATGCCATGTTCACAAGTGCACTTGATGCAGAACCTGCAGATTCAACGATTACATTTGCAGAATCAGATACATTTCCGGTTCCTTTTCTCAATTCCATTATCATATACGAAAGCTTAGAAATCATCGTATTAATAGAAGACGTAAGCATTCCAAAATCATCAGTTAATGTAATATCAATTCGTGTCGTTAAATCACCTTTAACTGCAATATCTTCTATTAAAGTGCTAGTCGTTCTGATTCGTGAAGAAAGTCCGGTAACTGCCTTAAAGAACGGATATGAACAAAGAAGAAGTGATTGCAAGACACAACTTAAAACCCTAAGAAGCATCTGTTTTGTTGTAAATCCAGTAATAAGTCCTTCTTCAAGATTCTGTAAAAGTCCATAAGGAGCTGCTATCATATTGATAGAGAAAAAATATGTACATGATATTACCGTAAAAATAATTGAGCCGGAAATATCCATTGATTTATATTTTTTAAATGTATGAAAATCCTGAATTTTTAAAAGTGCTCTGTATTTTGTGAGGCCAAGGTCGAGTCCGTTTGCAGTTGCAGTAAACGAGATAAATCCAAAACCCATTGCCTGTGCAATAATAAGGAACATTCTTATCGGAATAGGAACTACCCTTCCCTGCGCAATTCCAAGATAAACTAAAATTACCTGTCCTACAAAAAAACCGACAAAGTTACCTATCATTGTCAGATTAATCAGATGCTTGTAACAACGGCAGCCAATTTCAATATCATCCTTTGTGGCAACATAATCCTCCTGTCTGATTTTCCGAACAAGATTATCAAACGGACGGGAAATGAAAAATGCAATAATACTAAGCAAAATGATAAGTATTGTTGCAACCGCAATTGTTAAGAAACTACCGCTCCACATTGACTGAGGTTCGTTATAAATAAATTCAAGTGCGAACCATCGAAGAAAAAGCACACAAATATATGTAACAGGTGCTAGAATACCAATAAAAGTTCCATAGACACTCATAATTCGTTATTATACCACAAATAAGCAAATTATGGAAAAACTTTTTTTTATCTGCTATAGTTTATTTACAACAATATTTCTTTTGGAGATAAAAATGAGCGTTATTCAAGGAATTTTACTTGGAATTTTACAGGGAGTTACCGAATTTCTGCCGGTTTCATCCTCAGGGCATCTTCAGATAGCACAGAAATTATTCGGTCTTGAAAATATCCCTCTTTTGTTTGATGTATTTCTTCACCTTGCAACTCTTCTTGCTGTATGTCTTTTCTTCTGGAAAAAAATCGCGGCACTTTTAAAATGTCTTGGAAGATGGATTACAAAAAAAGAAAATAAAAATCCGCCTGATGCTAATGACATCCTTTGCGGAACTGACATCGCCGGTAGAAGAACGATTATTGCATTAATAATTTCAACTGTAATTACAGGAGCAATCGGAATCGTAACAAGTAAACTTATTCCGGAAATGCCTGTAAAATTTGTCTGCATAGGATTTTTAATCACAGCTGCCTTATTAATCATTTCTAAAATCATTAACAGTAAAAATGAAAAAACAATAGAAAAAAAACAGGAAGGAGTGAGCGTTAAACAATCGGTTTTAATCGGATTCATGCAGGGAATCGGAACTTTACCGGGAATCAGTAGAAGCGGTTCAACAATTTCAGGCGCACTTTTTGGTAAACTCGAACGAAAAGCTGCCGGTGAATATTCTTTCCTGGTTTCAATCCCGGCTATTCTTGGTGCTTTTATTCTTGAACTTAAGGACCTTGGAGATGTTTCTGAATCTATCGGTGCTGCTCCGGTTATTGCAGGCTGTATAAGCGCCTTTATTGTAGGTTTTCTTGCACTTGCCGGTCTTATGAAATTAATAAAACACGGAAAGCTTGCCTGGTTTGCAGCATATTTAATCCCGGCTGGAATTTTAGGATTGATTTTTCTTTAATAACCAGAGCATCATAAAATGAAGAAGATTTTTTCTAATCCTGACAAAATAGAAAAAGACGCAAAACAAAGATTTTCCATTCCCGACTTTCTGATGATGGAACATGCAGCGATGGGAATGGCAGACTACATTATTAACAATTACAAATCTGTTTCTTCTATTCTTGTTCTTGCGGGAAAAGGAAATAACGGTGCCGATGGATATGCGCTTGTTCGACTTCTTTTAGAAAAATCCTTTACCGCCGACTTTTATGTTTTAAGTCTGGCATCTCCTTCTACAGTTGAAGCAAAAGCTCAATACAAAATGTGCGAAGAACTTTCAAAAGCTTTTCGGGTAAAATTTATAGAAAAAAAAGCTCTTAATGAAATTTTAAATCCTGAAAAAAGCAAAAATCTTTTGGTTCTTGACTGTATTTTTGGAACAGGTTTTAAAGGTGATTTTTCTGATGATGTCACTGAAATTCTGCAGGCGGTAAACAAAACTGAATGCTATAAATTAGCGTGCGACATTCCATCAGGACTTCATGCCAACGGTTCTGTATGTAAGAATGCTTTTAATGCTGATGCTACTGTTTCTATGGGATGCGACAAGCTTTGTTTTTATTCAGATTCTGCAAAGGCTGTCTGTGGAAAAATTATCATTAAAAATCTTGGAATTCCGGAAAATGCTTTTTATGGAGAAAATGAACCTGCTGCTTTTAAAATTGAAAAGGATGACATAAAACTTCCATACAGAATATATCCGAATGTTCATAAAGGAAAATTCGGACATACTGCAGTTTTATCAGGTGATAAGGGAGGAGCCTCAATTCTTGCGGCAGAAGCGGCATTATATTCTGGAAGCGGATTAACAACCATTATCGAACAACCCGAATCAGAGCTTAAAAAATTTAAAATCTCGCCGGAGCTCATCCTTTCTTCTTCTCTTCCCAAAAAAACAACCTGTATAATTCTTGGACCGGGAGTTTCACACTTTAATCCGTCTGCAAATCAGATAATTGAAGAATATTTTAATGACGGGGCAGAAAAACATACTGCGGTTTTTGATGCAGGCGTTTTTGATCAGAAGGAACTCATAAAAAAAATTGAACAATATTCAAAAACAGATGGAAATGAAATTGTATTTACTCCTCATCTTTATGAATTAAGCAGATTCTGTAAAATTGTTAAAGAACTTTATCCCGATGTCAGTTATACAAAGGATGATGTCAACGTAGAAAACCTTTCATCGCTCCCTGAAGCAAGAATCCGTGTCGGAAAAGAAATAAACAGAATTTTCCCAAACGCAGCACTTATAATGAAAAGTGCAGATACTTTCATCGCCTGTAAAGGAAAAATCTACATCATTACGGACGGCACACAAAATCTTGCAAAAGGTGGCAGCGGAGATGTTCTTTGCGGAATGACAGGTTCTCTTCTTTCACAGGGATACAACGCTTTAGATGCAAGTATAACAGCGTGCGAATCTCATGCATTGATTTCAAAAAATACGGAAAAGAAGCCTTCGATTTTTCACCGGTAAAATTTATTGAAATCATCAAAAAAGAATTTAAATAATATAAAATATATAATCAACACTAGAATTTAATTATCATTTTTTATAAAATATTAATACATTGCCGTAAAGTTATTAAATAAAGTGGGGTAACCATGAGAAAAGTATTTTTTACTCTAGCAGCACTATTGTGCCTGTCTTCCTGCGTCCGGGTGAATCTTTCCACAAAAATTCTTAAATCGGTTTACGGTCTTTCAGACCAGATGAAAGAAAAGAACTGCATCTATGTTATTCGTGACACCTTCGATTTACAAGGCAATGAGCTTTCCATTCCAGATGATTGTATTATTGAATTTGCCGGCGGCAGTATTAATAACGGAACCGTGATTTTTAACAATACAAAAATCTCCGGTTATGCAAATTTTTCAAACTGCAGCTACAAGGGCCAGTTTTCCAATGATGTCGTGGAGCTTGGATGGTTCCATTTTGAAGATGGCGGCAAATTCTCTTTCACACAAGAGGTTGATAGAAAATACATTACTATTGAAATACCTACTTATGATGTTACAAAATTGCAGCAGATAATAAACTGTTGCAAATCTGGCGCACAACTCAACATCGATAAGGTATATGGTATAAAAAAACCTGTTACAATTACTAAAAAAATCTACTTAAAAGGTTATGACAGAAGTGAAGGAATCTATGCCGACAGAATAATTTTGAATATGGAATATGGCTTTAATAACTGCGGCGGAATCAATTCACTTTTTATTGTTGAAGCCGGTGGAGAAATATCTGTTCAGGGACTTTCCTTTGTCGGCTATACAAGTCTTTACATGGGCGGTCAACTTTGGGAAAAATGTTATGGAAACGGTAATCCGCTTCCTGCTCCTTATTCTCTCAGCGGAATCGATGTAAAACGCGGCGGAAGAATAAACGAAGTTCACGATTCAAGCTTTGTTGCATTTACTTATGGCATCCGTTGTGACGGTGGTTCAATTGGATATATAAGAAATTCCTACTTCAGTATAAATCGTTTTGGATTCTGGGCAAAAGATACAAATGATTTTGAATGCCGTGGCTGTCGTTTCAATTCAAATGAGCTTAATTTCCGTTTTCATGAAAAAAATCTCAATTATATTGGTCCTAAAACTGACTGGGAACCTTTGCATGAAACAGATGCCGACCAGATAGCAAAAATGGGTGGCGGTGTTTATCTTTCAAACTGTGAAAATGTAAAAATCATTAACAGCCGTTTTGAGTTCAACTTTATTCAGACAATCATAGACAGTTCTGCAAAAAATGTTACGGTTCATAACTGCATTATGGACACTGCGACACTATGCCACATCGCAGTTATAAATCAGGGAACTGCCGCTGCTAATTCAAGCCGTACAATAGACAATCTGACCTTCAGTTCATGTACACTTGCTCGTGGAGCCAGATGTGATATTCAAGATGAACAAAGTGTTCCTGGCTTTGGAATCTTCTACGTTGCAGATTCAGGAAACAGAGGAACTGTCATCAATTTAAAAAACATAATTGTTTCAGATGATATGGAAGTTGATTCTTCCCTCAATTCTCGTGTTCATTATGAAAAAAATGTTTTTGACATTTACAACACATCTTCTACAAATCCATGTGTAGTAAATCTTAAAGGAAATTCTTTTTATAGTTCAGAAGCAGAAAACATCTTTAACATTATTTCCGGAAGTTCTGGAGAATTCAGAATAAATGATTATGGAAACGATTACGGAAATAAAAACTTCAAATCAGGTGTAAGCTCTGTTTTAACTGTTGTGGAGAAATAAAATGAAAAAAAGTTTAATTAAATCACTATTATTATCTTTGGGATTACTGTCTGTAATAAGCTGCAATATTCTCGTAAATGAAAATAAAGACATAGTTTATACAGATAAATCACCTGAAAATTCTTCTATGGGTTACAAAACCCTTAAAGCAGGTCAAAGTTTTGGCTCACAGGTTTCTGATGCAAATTATATTTACATTGTTGATTCAGCCTTTGATCTTAACAATGCCTCTGTTTCTGTAGGCTCCGGTTCTATCCTTAAATTTACAAAAAACGGAAGTATAATAAACGGTACAATAACTTTCAACAATACCTTTCTGGAAGGAAATATAAATTTCAAAAACACATCCTTTGCTGGAAATTTATTAAACAAAACGGTAAATCTTTCATGGTTTGGAGTAAATAAAGACCGGGCAGAAGAAAAAGCTGCTGCAAGAAAAAATGCAGTTATTATTGGCGAAGTTCTTGACTGTATGGGCGACACTCTGATAGTAGACGGATTTTATCCTGTAAGTTCTATAATCAACATTAAAAAATCAATCAATTTAAGAAGCCCTGACTGGAATGAAAATTTATGTACAAAAACCTACGATAACTCGTATGAACCTTCAAATGGCTTTTATTCGACAGACGGAAACAATTCAATATTTAAATTTTATCAATATCAGGATGAAAACGGAAAAGACAAGGTAAAGGGTAGCATGAATATGTTTGGAATTTATCTTAAGGGAAATCCTGAAAAATATTTAAATGCAACAAATTATGAGACAGATGATTCAAAGCTGACATGCGGTGTTTTTCTTCCATGGGGTGGTTCACTCGCGGCAGTATATAACTGTAAATTTGAAGGCTTTACTCAGGGAATACGATCTTTAGGCGGCTTTATTGAAAAGCTTCAGAACACAACCTTTAATGCCTGTGAACTTGGATTTTACGCTATCTATGCCTCTGACTTTGAAGTATTCAGCTGTAAATTTACAAACTGCTTGCCGAATTACAAATTCACAAAGCTCCCGGATGTTTCTTCATTAAGACAGATTGGCTGTGGCTTTATGATAGAAGGCTGCGGTATGGTAAACTGTGCAAACTGTCTTTTTGAAAACAACTTTATCAATCTTATAATCAATGAAGTTGCGATAATCATAAATATTTCTAACTGTGATTTTATTAATCCTGTTTTCAACGATATTTATGTCTACAACGATTATACATATGTACGCGGACCTTTCTATTTTACAACCGGCTATGAAGATAATCACAGAATCTGCATAGACAATGTTGTAATAACTGAAAATAATTTTACAAGAAACAAAAATGCACTTGGAAAAAGCATTGTCATGTTTACAAACGGTTACCACTCTCTGTACAACCATGGTTTTATAGAAAGCGACAGAATAACAAATCTTATATTTGCAAACAATAAAATTACAGATGCAAGAGTTGTTGTTCCTGAAGACGAGGCCTTGTTTATAGTTTCAAATAAAAAAGAAACACAAAGCAAGATAAACTGCAACAACAATAATTTTGCATCATCAAAAGCAAATTATTTTGCAAGCCTTATGAATGACAGTTATGGAAAATTCACCTTTGTAAACAGTGAAAACAAATATCCGTCAAATGTTTCAGAATCAAAAATAAATAACAACAGTTCAAATGTAATTGTTTGTGAATAAAATATATATACATATAAAGAGGAAAAAAATGAAAAAACTTGTTTTTTTAACCGGAGTGTTTATCTTCATTCTATCGGCCTGTCAGAATAATCTGCAGACAAAAATTATCACAAAGGATTCATACAAGCCGATAGAAGGTGAAATAGTTCTTGATCCAAACAAAACCTTTGAAAGTCAGGTAACCGAATCAGGAAAGATTTATGTAATTCGTGATGGCTTTGATTTAAAAAATGCCCAGGTTTCTATTCCTTCAAATTGTGGTTTAAAATTCTTAGGAGGAACAATCTACAACGGAACAATCAGTTTTAATCAGACTACAATCACAAGTATTGGCGGAGAAATCATGCCGGTATTTTATAATTGTTCTTATGCAGGAAGCCTTGCAAACTCAGAAGTAGAGCTTGGATGGTTTTATGTTGAAGACGGAAAAACTCATTCATACGGTTCAAGATCTTTCAAAAGTCACGATGCAGACAAAATCCAGCAGATTATTAACTGTTGTAAATCGGGGGCTGTTTTAAATATAAACGGAATCTACTGTATCAGAAAGGCTTTAAAAATTTCTAAAAAAATCAGCATAAAGGGCTATGATAAAAGTGAAGGCATTTATGCAACCAGAGTTATCCAGAATATGGAATACGGTTTTTTTACTGTGATGAACAATTCAGCGTTTGTTGTTGAAACAGGCGGAGATATTTCTGTTCAGGGGCTTTCGGTTGTTGGTAATGTAAGCCTTTATATCAGTGGAAATATTTACGAAAAACACTATCCGAACGGAAATACAATTTCATCTCCACTTACACTTTGCGGAATTGATGTAAAAAAAGGCGGAAAGATTACAGAAATCCATGATTCAAGCTTTGTAGGATTCACTTACGGTATTCGCTGTATAGAAGGCTCAATCGGTTTGATTAAAAACTCTTATATGAGCTCAAACAGATTCGGATTCTGGGCAAAGGACAGCTCTAATTTTGAATTACGCGGCTGCCGTTTAAATACAAATCTTTTGAATTTCCACTTTTACGAAAAATCATTAAATGATCCAAAACCAAATCAGACAACTCCTACAACAGAAACTGATGCTGCAGACATCTCAAAGCTTGGTGGCGGACTTTATCTTAACAACTGTACTAATGTCGAAATCATCAACTGTCGTTTTGAATTCAATTTTATTCATGCAATTTTAGATAACGCAAATAAAAATGTAAATATTCATAATGCAATTTTTGATACAGGAACTCTTGCACAGGTTATGATAAACAACCAGGGTTCGGGCTCTTATTCTTCATCAAATCCTGCTTTTTCAAATGTTAAGATTAATTCATGTACCTTTGCACGAGGAGCAAGATGCGATGTGGAGGAACAGACAAGTCATTCAGGCTTTGGAATTTTTTATATCTGTGATATTGGAAACAGAGGTTCAACTGTAGAAATCACAAATAACATTATTTCCGACAACATGGAAGTTGATAAAACAATTGATGTCGTTTATGAAAAACATATTTTTGATATTTACAATACTTCTTCAAGTGGAACAAATTATACAGTCAAAGGAAATTCCTTTTATAGCACAGAAGCCGAGTCTATCTATAACGTTGTAAACTCAAGTACAGGAGTATTTAATATTACATCAAGGGATAACGATTATGACGTTCTGAGCATCACACAAACAAGCGGCGCTGCTTCTGTATTAAACCTTAGTGAATAAAAATGGAGAATACAAAATGAAAAAAATATTTTATTTTTTACAAACTGTCTTAATTTTATGCTTAGCAGCATTTTCTTTTTCATGCAACCAGGTAGAAGAACCAACTCCAATATATGTGGACAAGGCACCTACTGAGCATTGTCTCGGATATAAAACACTTGAACCGACAGATAATTTTATAACTGCCGTTTCTATGGCAAAGATGATTTATATCATTAATGATGAATTTGATTTAAATGCCGGTTCTGTCACAATCCCGGATAGTTCAATTCTTGTTTTTGGGGACAATGGAAAAATCATAAATGGAACTGTTACGTTTAGCAACACTTATCTTGATGGAAAAGTAAAATTTAAGAATGTCAGCTTTGCGGGAACACTGTTAAATAAAACAGTCAATCTTTCGTGGTTTGGTGCAACTACAGATTTAAACGAAGAAAAAACAAATAAAAAAAATAATTCAATTATTACACAGGTTTTAAACTGCATGGGAGACACTTTGATTGTAGACGGTTACTATCCTGTCAGTTCAAAAATTTCAGTAACGAGAGCAGTAAACTTAAGAAGCCCTGACTGGAATGAATCTCTTTGTAAAAAAACATATTCAGAAGATTCTTACGTTCCTTCTAACGGTTTTTATACAAACGGAGAGTTTTCTCTTATTGAAGTTATATCCAGCATAAACCTTTACGGAATCCGTCTTACTGGAAATGTTTCAAAATATAAAACTGCAACAGCTGTTCCAACTTCGGGCTATACCTTTGGATTAAAAACTCTTGAATGGTCAACTGGTTCAATTGCAGCTGTTTATAACTGCAGAATAGAAGGATTTACTCAGGGCTTAAGGGCAGTTTCAGGTTTTATTGAAAAAATTCAGAACACAACTTTTGATTCCTGCGTAACAGGTCTTTATGTAATCTATGCATCTGATTTTGATATCTTCGGCTGCAGATTTACAAACTGTATGCCTAACCTTTCAGTTCCTGCTGTATCAGATTCAACCTTTACAGACAGCAATTTAAACACACTTAGAGAATGCGGATGCGGTATTATTCTTGAAGGCTGCGGTATGGTAAACTTTGCAAACAATCTTCTTGAAAATAACTTTATAAACTTACAATTGCTTGAAGCTGATATCATTATTAATATCACTGACTGTACATTCAAAAATCCAGGCTTCTGTGATTTATATTTATTTAATGATTATGCACCTTATTCAAGTAACCTTTACTTTAATACAGGTGAAAACGATTTACAAAAAATCTGTATGGATAATATTGTAATTCATCAGAATACTTTTGAACGCTCAAGTAAAGCTGTAGGAAGATGTATTGTCTTATTAAAAAACAGACAGAAAGCCTTAGCTTCAGATAATACAACCGTGGTAACACACGATCGTATTACAAACTTTGTTTTCTCTAACAATACCATTAAAGATACCAGAAGCAATGTAGGTTCAAATGATTCTATTTTTACAATTAAGAACGAGGATGAAACAAAAAGCCGAGTTACCTGTACAGGCAATAATTTTACAAACAGTAAGGTAAGATTCTTTATAAACGCCATTTTAGGCAGCACAGGTAAATATTCATTTAAAAATAAGAATAATTCCATGCCAACAGGAGAACAGCCAAATTCTGTCCACGGAGCAACAGGAATTATCAGCTTTAAATAAAAAATAATTAAAAAGAGGTTTAAAAATGAAAAAAATTGCAGCAATTTTGCTAATTACACTGTCGATTGTCTTTAATCTTGCCGCCCTTAATTCAGCAGCATATGAAAGTACTGCGGGAACCATTGAAGATGAAGCCTATACATTATTAAATGTTATAAGCTGGAAAGACCTTAAATTTGAAAAAACTTTTATTTTTTCAAACATCAATTCAACAAGCTCTGGAAATCTTGCCGCTGTTTTCCATACAAAGAACAAAAATGTAATGGGACTGGGATGGGAAGGAAACTTATGGTCAGAAACATCCTATAACTCAATAACAGGATTTTACGGTTGGAATAAAAGTGCACTTGCTTTGAATTTTACTGAATACATGAGCCCTTCGTGGTATTTAGATTCAAACATCTGTACCGATTATAAAAATCTTGGCGGAAATGCAGAATTTGGAACTTTAATTAACAAAAATGTTTCTTTACGTTTTGCTTTTGGTATTTCAAATATAACAGGACAGATTAATACAACAGATATCAATTATTTGGATTTTACTGCAGGAACAACTCTGTTTTATACGCTTAAAGAAGAAAAGAATCTTTCTTCAAAATTATTTTTAGATTATGAAGGAGATTTTGCAGCAAGAAAAGCAACTACCGGTAGTACAGAGACAAAATCAAATTACAGTCAGAACGTTATAACATGTGGTGCAAAACTTTTGTATCTGATAAATAATAATCTTACTTACGGATTATATGCCGCTATGCCTGTTACAATCACAGCCGGAGATGAAATCTCGACAGATACAGAGCTTGCTTTTACAGTTTCAAACGGACTTTCTTATATAATCAAACCAAATAAACTCTTTTTTGAAACCGGTGTACAGCTTTCTCTTCCGTCTATAATCTTCCACAAGGATGCAGACACAGAAACAGGATTATTTTTCAGTACATTCTACGCAGGTTTTTCTTTCATAATAGGAACTGCAGTAAGACTTGATATATCAACAGGTTTAAATCCAAACAATGGAATAAAACCGGATGATATATGGAATCAAAATTTTAATATAAGTATTTCAGCAAGATTCTAACAAAACGGGGGGCTTTAACGGCCCCCTTCTTGTTAATAGCGCTTTGACCATTTAGCATAGAACGTTGTATCTTTTTTTACCTCATAGGGAAAAGACACACAAGCACCGGTAAAAGATGCATTCGTATACCATCCCTCAAAAGTTGCTCCGGTTTTTTGAACAGCCTGAATTTTTTCGACACATTTTGTCCTGTACGATTCAATTGTCTGTGGGCAATCTGTTTCAAAGCTTACAGTATACATATCTGTAATTTCTATTAAAAAAGGATTTTCGCAGGAAATGCTGCAAACAACCATCAAAACTATAAACAATACAATAAATCTTTTGATAAAATTCATATTATTCCTCCTGATTTTCATTCAATCATTAACTAAAACCTGAAGCCGACAGTAACTCCGGCACCAAACATGTATGGATATCCGATTCTGACAACAGGTTCAAAATAAAGACTCCTGAAAGCAAACCTGAAGCCGAATCCGCCTCCATAACTCTCTGAATATTCAAAATCATTTTTTAGGAAGATAAGGCTTACTCCACCATTTCCTTCAATGAAAAATCCTGTGAGCGGTTCACCGGATGGAGAAACTAAATAAATTCTTATAGTTCCAAGTGCATCTGCAAGAAGCATTTTTGTTTCATTTTTGTAAAAATCATAAGTTACAAGAAACTTTCCACCAACAGCAAATTTCCTGGTCAAAGCATAATCAATACAAAAACCACATCCGGGAGCAAGAAAATCAAAAGAATTTTTATTAACCTCTACCAGAATTCCTGAAGAAGCCTTGTAATAAACATTTGAACGTCCTAAAAGCTGTTCTGTTTTAGATGACCGTTCAAACTCATAAGTTTTTCTGAAAATATAAGAATCTGTTTCGACAGAAAGCATTCTTACCCGAAGCATGTACATATTATTCAGTTCTTCAAAGGTTCCGAATACAATCAATTTTGCTCCAAGCTTTTTTGCAACAGATAAAATTGTCTTTTCATCTACCGCACCAGAATTCTGATATTTTCTTTCATGCTCGGTAAACTGCTGGGTAAATTTATCACGGGTTACAATTTTAATAAGACTTTCCTTTGCATAAATCAAATCACCAAGCTGTTCTCGAATATAAATAGTCATCTGAACAGAAGGCGACGAAAAATCGTTTATGACAATGATATCATTTACATCACATTTTTGTGCGATATCATCACTTGCAGACCTTAACGCATTATCAAAGGATTTATCTGCAAAAACAAATCCATTCAAAAACAATAAAGACAATAACAATAACAAAATCCGTTTATTCATTTTTTCCTCCGTATATACATTCAGATAAAAATCTTTCATCCAAAAGATTTTCCAACGCATCAATATAAATTCTTCGCAGCGTCATTTCGTTATAAGAAGAAATTTTATCAAGCACCCAGGAAAAAGAATTTATAATTCCATCCGGTCCAATAAAATTAACAGTCAACTGAGGGATGCAGGAATAAATTCCATTGAAGAAAGTCTGATTAAGATTAATCTTCACATCAAGAAAATAACGGGCTCCCTTTTGAACAGATAAAAAACCTTCCGCAGCAAGAATAGACTGAAGCTTTATCTTAATTTCATCCATATTTTCATTATTCATCCTGATATGAATCCCTGTGTGCTGTTTAAGATTTTTTAATTCCTGCTTTAATTCATTTTTTCTTAAAAATACATTTAAATATTTACCGCAGCCTTCCGGATTAATCACAAGCGCCATATAATAAAACGATTCAAAATCAGCGGTAAAGTTAAGATATTCTTTTAAAAGTATTATTTTTTTAAAAGGTTCTTTTTCTTTAACCATAAGCTGATTAATTTGAACGAAAGATGCCTCTAATAATTCCAGACGCTTTGAAAGTATTGTCCAAAGCTCACTGCGATTAATGTAAGCACAAACAAACCATTTTTTTTCACGTTTGTTGAAAAAATAATCTGTGTATTCCACACAAAGAAGCTCTGCTACAGAAGTAACTGTTATTGATTTTTCAAGACTTTCTTTTTTTAATAACTCATCATTGTAATTGATTAATAATGAATCTGATTTTATGGAGCTTTCTACCTTCTGAGTAAAAAAAGCTGCCAATTCAGCCAGAGCATAATACTTTGCCGATTCTCTGGAACTTCCTTCTCCAATTGAACTGATATATTTATCTTTTGGAAACTGTTTTTCCCGGTTCAAAATCCAATCTGGAGATAAAGAAAACAGAGAGCAGCAGTTAATTATCAAAAATATAAACAAAATGTTTTTTTTCATATGCTACCCTCTGTTTTTAACTTAATCCTTTGCTCCGACAACCGTATAATTAATCAAATAATCAATAAGCTCTGCTGCTATCGGATCATTTTCATCTGCAAAAGCTTTTTTTATCTGTTTTGTATAAAAATCTTCATCAATCGAAAAAACTACAATGTAAGTATATTTAGGCTCAAGTTCATTTTTCTTGTCGCTTTTTGAGATGCCTTTTACCCACCAGTCAGTCTCTTTATTCAAGCCGCTGACACTTATTGCAGACGCTCTTGCAGAATAACGTTCTATTACTTCCTCCACAGCACCTGTATCACCGGTCATTCTTGCACCAACAAAATCTGCAATTCCCTGTTTAATTGAAGCACCAATTTCTGCACGCGCTTCAACCTGATCTGCCCATGTTTTAATAAAATCAAGATCCGGACCACTTTTTGTTACAACCCATACATGCTTCTTAATTCCAAGACTTTTCTGAAGCTGCTTCTGATTCGGAGTTATAAGAACCATGCTTACCCATTCAGGCTGTGCAACGCCAAAGACAGTTCCTTTATGTTCAATTATTTCCGTAGGACCGGAAATATCCTTTACCTTTGGTGCACTTGCACAAGCAGAAAGAGAAAAGGCACCGACCATACAAATTGCGAAAAAGATTACATTCTTTTTCATAGACGTCCTCCTAAAAAATCTAATAATAATTGATGCAGACAATTCCGCATTCAATCTACAAGAAATATATAATCCTTTCATTCCCAAGTTAAGGGAATAGAATTTTTAATTTTTTAACTGATTTTTATCCATTAAGATTTGTTTTGGGGTAATTCCGAATGCATCCGGAATATCAGGATTTGCTCCGTTCTCTAAAAGTAATTCTACATAATCAAACATCTTTCGCCTAACTGCAAACATTAATGGTGTTTCAAAAAAAAATCCGGTTCTACGATTAATATCAAATCCTTTTTTTATAAGTGAAAGAACTTCTTCTTTATCATTTTCAATAATTGCCTCTAAAATCTTACATGGGAAAAATCCATAAAAAATTTGAACCCTGGCAATTTCACCTTCCCTGCAATCAAAGCGTCCATTTTTATCTTCAGTTATTATTCCAACAAAATGATTCCCATATTTTCTAAAACTTGCAAAAGATGCTGCATTCTCAATTTTATCCAAGCCTAAATAGATATCTATTTTCTCATATAAATAATTGTATTCCCACGCTTTTACATAAATACAAATTTGACTCACATAACCTTTATGCCCTGAAAATGTAACTGCCTTAATCCCATATTTGTACCAAATATAGTATTTTTGTTTGTATATTCCTTTTCTTTTTTCATCCGGCTCACCCAATATATTTATTAAATAAGACAGTTTATAATAAGGAGGCAGACGGTGATTTTTTATATAAAATTTCCCATCTAAGTTTATGAATATTCCATTACTCCGCATTGAAGAATAAAATTTATCATATAACAAAACCAGAATTATCTTATCATTATCATGAACAAATTCTCCTTCCTGATATGTAAAAATCAGTGCGGATGCTTTTGAATAATAAAAAAGCTTTTTACCATATTCAAAAGCAATTTGTTTCGCAACTGACATTTCATGCCTCATACACACACAGGTAATAAAAGGAGCCTCATTTAATTTGTGATTATATTTAATCCCTATTATTCTATGTGTGCCGGAATCATCCGTTATAAGAAAATCCGAATTTCTGATTTTTTCCCTCAACCCACTTTGAATCTTTGATGGAATATCAAATGATTTTTGATTAGCATAAAGGAATAAAAGTTCATTTGTATTCATGGCTCCTCCTGAGTAAGGCCACTTATGGCCAGTAACAAATAGCAAACCGTTTTCAGGTTTACCACTTTTAATTTGACAATTCTCCCCGATGATATAAAATATAAGTGATGGTTATTCCCAATGCACGGGAATATAAATATAGTATTCATAAATAAGGAGGTAAATTTATGTCATGGGCTCCAGGAACTTTTAAAAAACTAAATAATAATGAATGTTGTGATTTTTTATTATCTTATTTGAATAATATCAATCATCCGAAGAATTTATCAGATGCTTATAAAAATGTTTTACACTATATAATAGGCAGTATTATGATTACTGATGATTTTAGAATCATTTCGAAAAAAGCAAATGAAATTCTTAAAAAAAATAATATTGAGAAGTTAAACACTTCTAAATCTTATAAGAAAAAATACGGATTAATACTTGAGCACACAATCCCCGTATCTTGTGTTACAGACTATCTTTTAAAACTAAAAGAAACAAAAAACCTGCAAGAAAAAAAACTTTTACAGTTACTAACTATTATTAGAGGAATAGCGTTAATAACAGTTGAGGAAGATGACCTATTAACTAAAACTGGTTTAAAATCTGCTCTTCCAAAAGATTGTTCTATCGATTTATTGCTAGAAGATAATTCAAAAGTCCCGTTTGATATACGTTATAAAACAGCAAAAATTGATTATTAGGAAAACAAATATGGCCATCGACTTTACAGAAAAAGCAAAACGCTATCAGGCAATTAATGAAATAAATATCATCTTAAAACCAGCAAGACTTATTTTTGCATTGTAAAATCTAATAAATCAGTATAATCACCAGCATCTGCTTTTCTAAGTGCATCAATATATTGGCTGCGAACTTCGGAAACATTTACAAGATTTGTATCGCCCCAGTACAAAGATGTTCCGTTTAGCTTTTGCAGTACTAAATCTGCCATAAGACGGGAAACACGACCATTGCCATTTGGGAATGGATGAATCTGAACAAGCCTGTGATGAAGGCGAACTGCAATCTCATGATTTGAATATGTTTTATTGTCTATCCAGAATTTTAAATCATCAAAAAGCTGCATAATTTTTATTAAGATCTGATATGGAGCAACACCTATATTTCTTTCTGTTGTTCGATATTCTCCAGCCCATACCCATACATCGCCAAACATTTTCTTATGAAGATTTCTTAAGAAAAAATCAGAGCATACATCCTTTTTCTTGTTACTAGCAAGCCAGAGTTGTGCCTGTGCAATATTTCTTGCTTCGGCTTCATTAAGTTCTGAACGCAGTGTTATCCACTTTAATTTGAGTCCATTCTTTTCTTCAGTTGTAAGAGGGGTTGAATTATCATCTGCTGCGAAAATATCCATAATTCATTAGTCCCAAATCTGCTTTATTTTTGTATTTATCAAATCACTTGCAAAATCTTTTACAGATTCATCTGCTGAAATCTCCTGGTCTTCCAGAGCCATATTTACATTTACTGTCTTTAATACTTCTGCAGCTTTTTTTTGAGCCTGTTCTTCAACAAGATTCTGAAAAGTTGTTTTAGGCTTGAAGTAATAGACAAATTCGCAGTTCATTGCTTCAGCAGCTTTTTTCAAGGTTGAGAGTTTTAAATTATATTCATTTGTTTCCATCTTTGTAATTCTAGGTTGTGTTACACCAAGACGAACAGCAAGTTGACAGGCTGTCATCCCTATTGCTTCGCGTACAGTATTTATCCAGCCAGAACCACGAGGAACTATGTTTTTTGCAGACTTTAATTCAGAAGTTTTTTTGTCTAAAGCCCTGATTTGTAAAACTCTTGCATTCATATTATATAACCTATGAGTTAATTTTATAATTATATTGTATAACATATAGGTTATATAATCAAGCATTTATATTACTTATATGTTATATTTTTAGATACATAGTTTGAAACTATATTACATAAAAGTTGACTTTTTGGTCTTATGATATAAAATATAAGCGATGGTTATTCCCAATGTACGGGAATAGAATAACAATATGATGAAATAACAGGATATAAATATGGCCATCGACTTTACAGAAAAAGCAAAACGCTATCAGGCAATTGATGAACTGATTGCTTCCGGACGAAAGCTCAAATGGAATGAGATTATTTCAGAGCTGCAAAATAAATACGATCTCAAAACGAGTAGAAACACTTTTTTCCGCGATATAAATGATTTAGCCGAAAAGTACAATGCACCGATTGATGTTGACTCTGAAAATAATGGCTACTTTTATACAGATCCTTTGTACAGGCTGCCAAGATTATATACGGATGAAAACGCTGCAAAAGCGGCCAAGCTAATAAAAACACTTATGGATATGGTAAAGGGAAATCCTATGTACAAGGAAGCACAGGAAGTTTTTGAATCCCTCTCGATTGAAAATCATGATTTGTCGATTGAAAATATAAAGATAAATAAAAAACCTGATAATGATAGAATTATTTTTGTCGGGGCGCCAAATAAGGAAATCCCCGCTGAAACCTGGCGAATAATCGACAATGCGCTTAAATCAAACCTTGTAATAACCTTTGATTATCAGTCTCTTACAGATGACAAACCTAAGCATCGTCGGGTTCAACCCTGGCAGCTGATTTTTGATAACGGTAACTGGAATCTTCACGGTCTGGATGTCGTCAAAAATGACCGCCGCCGATATACGTTAAGCGAAATTAAAAATCTTCAATTAATGAATGATGTTTTTATCTTACCTAAAGATTATGATTTTCGAAAGATGACAAGAGGCTCTTTTGGTTGCCTTTATGATAAAAATTTTGAAAACTACAAAATCCATCTTCATGGTTATCCTGCACGCTATGCTAAAAAAAGTGTCTGGGGCGAAAATCAGACAATTGAAAAAGATACAAAACATCCAGGCCCAAAGAATGACGGCATAATTTTAAGCTTTAGAAGCAATCAACGTGAAGCTATCTGGACATGGGTCTGGAAATGGGCCGATGAAGCCTGGCCAATTGAGCCAAAAGAGCTGGTGGAGGATTGGAAACAAAAGCGCGAAAGAATTAATAAGATGAAGATTTAAATACGTCGATTTCCGTCTTTTTCTTACCTCAAACGACAGATTAAAGGCTCACTCCATGGAGCAAAATAATTTATAATATGCCCCTGGTCATCTTCGAAAGAATAACTTACAGCAAGTTCAATCATCTTTTTTCTAACTTCTTGTGCTAAAAACGAATTTTTCTTGAAGTCGCCAAAATCAGGCATTGCGTAATTACGTTCTGAAAGTTTTTTCATAAGGCATCGTGCATTATTCGTCATGTAGTAGCGGTATGATTTTCCAAGCTGACTGATGTATACTTCGACATTTTCATATTCTCTTTCTGGATATGACCATTCCTGACTTCTCTTAAGATTCTTAAAAAGTCGTTCATCGAATTCTTTCTTATTATCCATAGTTTTCTCCTTTCGGACATGTATCCGACAGGAAAAAATATATATGCATGTTATTCCCAAGTTAAGGGAAAACGACAGTATCATCCTAAGTGTTAGACTTTATTTTATAGGCTGGATATCAAGCCCTGCTTTCTTAGCATATTCAATAAATGTCTGGAAGTTTTGTGTATTCCATTGAGGGGTAACTTTTAACAAAAATACAAAATTTACCCCCTTAACTGCCATTTAACGCACTTTTTCAAACCGCTCAATCACTTCATGCATATCTTTTGTTGTACGTTTAAGGGCCTCTTTCTTTAAACTTTCAGGGATTTCAAAAAACGCTTCTGCCATGCTGCCTGCAATTGCGGCCAAAGTGTCGCTGTCACCTCCAAGAGAAACTGCATTTCTTATAACATCTTCAAAATCTGTGCCTTCAATAAAACATGTAATTGCTTCCGGACACGTTCCCTGACAGCTTGAATCAAAAAGATATAACGGACGAATCTGGTCACAGGTTCTGGACAAATCATATCCGAACTCTTTTTGAATAAAAGCTTTTATCTCTTCTTTTGATTTTCCTGTTCTTGCCAAAAAGATTACACTGGCTGTTGATTCTGCCCCTTTGATTCCTTCAATATGATTATGAGTAACTTCGCTGGACCATCGGGCAACTTCACGTGTACGCTCAAGTGTGTCAAAAAGCCAGCCAACCGAACTGACACGCATTGCAGAACCGTTTCCATAACTTTTATACGGCTCTTTATTTTCCTGCATAATCCATCTTCCAAACATCCCTCCATAACCGGCAAAAGGATATTTCTTTCCCCAAATTTCCATACTTTTAACAATACTGGCCTTCATTTCCTCTTCCCCTGCCGAAAGTCCCGCGTTCAAAATCCCTTCACATACTGCAATTGTCATAACAGTATCATCCGTAAAATGAGAGCTTTTTCTGAATAAAGGAAATTTTTTTGATTTAATTTCTATATCAAACTCATAGGGCTGTCCGATTATATCTCCTAAAATTGCTCCGTACATATTTGCCTCCTTTGCTAACTTTAAATTCAATTAATTATACCACACAATGATTCCCAGTGAGAGGGAATGTCTATCATTACTAGTTTTTAACAATCAAACCCTCTAGAATCAATAAAAAACTTAGTATAGAATACACTCATGCGGTTTTCAATTGATCAGTTTATCGTTCATTTTATCGTTCCAAATTTAAAAAAACGTCTTGCTTTTATGATTCCCGCTGTAATTCTGATGGGTGTTTTTGTTTCCATTCTTATAGAAATCGGATGGGGAACAGATCCTGCAAGTTTTATGAATCTAAATATTGCAAAAGCAATCGGCTGGAATCTTGGAAATACTGAAGTGCTCGTTTATGGAATTATGCTCGTTTTTACATTAATTTTTGGATCCGATATGATTGGCTTTGGAACTCTTGCAAATATGATATTAATCGGCTATGTAGTTGATTTATGCCGGATTTTATGGAACAAAACCGGTTTTTCAAATTTCATTACTCAGGCATCCTTTCCTGTAACGCTCATTCTTTTTATAATAACTCTTTTCCTTTTTGTGATTGTTGCATCAATCTATATTAATTCACAAATAGGTGTTGCTCCTTATGATGCAATCCCGAATATCATAAGCAGATGGCTGCCAGAGGTTCCGTTTTTTATTATAAGGATTCTGTTTGATTTTGCGGCGGTTGGAGCTGGAGTGCTTGCAGGAAAACTCAGCGGAGGAATCGAAGGTTCTGTAATCGGTTCTATTGCAATGTCAATTCTTCTTGGTCCTGTAATTTCTCTGGTTGGAAAACCTCTTAAAAAGATTCTATAAACTTCTTCGCAAAATATGATTAAACTTTCTCTTTATTGCCCTGTGATGTTTTATTCACTATAATATTAATATGACAAACGTACCTGAATTATTCGGAAGCCTTGTATTCAATCAGTCTGTTATGAAACAGATGCTTCCGTCAAAGATTTACAAAGCACTCAAGCTTACTATGGAAAATGGAACTCCTCTGGATATTCATTCAGCAAATCAAATAGCAGATGCAATGAAAAACTGGGCTGTTTCTAAAGGCGCAACTCATTATTCTCACTGGTTCCAGCCACTTTCAGGTATAACTGCCGAAAAGCATGATTCTTTTTTAACTCCTGTTGAAGAAGGAAAAATCATCATGTCCTTCAGTGGTAAAGAACTCATCAAGGGTGAACCCGACGCATCTTCTTTTCCAAGCGGTGGAAAACGTTCTACCTTTGAAGCACGAGGTTACACGGTATGGGATCCGACCTCTTATCCTTTTATTAAAGATCATACTCTTTGCATACCGACAGCATTTTGTTCCTATACCGGCGAAGCTCTTGATAAAAAAACACCTCTTCTTCGCTCAATGGAAGCTTTGAATGAACAGTCTTTAAGAATACTCAAGCTTTTTGGAAACGAAGCAAAGCATGTCACTACAACGATGGGCCCTGAACAGGAATATTTTTTAGTTGACGAAAAGCTTTATCAGAAACGAAAAGATTTGAAAATGTGCGGACGTACTCTTCTTGGTGCAAAGCCTGTAAAAGGCCAGGAAATGGATGATCAGTACTTTGCCGCAATAAAACCTCGTGTCATTAAATACATGGAAGAGCTTAATAACGAGCTATGGAAGCTTGGGATTTATGCAAAAACCGAACATAACGAAGCCGCTCCCGCACAACACGAAATGGCTCCTATTTTTACAACCTCAAATCTTGCCGCGGATCAGAATCAGCTTACTATGGAAATAATGAAAAAGGTTGCCCGAAAGCACGGTCTTATTTGTCTTTTGCACGAAAAACCTTTTGAAGGAGTAAATGGAAGCGGAAAGCACAACAACTGGTCAGTTGCAACAGATACCGGCGAAAATCTATTTAGCCCGGGAAAAACTCCACGCGATAATGCTCAATTTCTTCTTTTTCTGACTGCAGTAATCAAAGCGGTAGACGATAATCAGGATTTACTGCGATATTCTGTCGCATCTGCCGGAAACGACCACCGTCTTGGTGCAAACGAAGCTCCTCCTGCAATCATGTCGATTTATGTAGGCGACGAACTTGATGCAATCCTCGAAGCCATTAAAAACGGAACTACTTATGATGGTACAAAAGGCGGAAAAATGACTATTGGTGCAGATGTTCTTCCTCCGATTCCAAAGGATTCAACTGACAGAAACAGAACATCACCTTTTGCCTTTACAGGAAACCGCTTCGAATTCCGTTCTGTCGGAAGTGCACTTTCAATCAGCGGTCCAAATACTATCTTAAATGCCATTCTTGCAGATACTCTTAAAAAATTTGCAAATGAACTTGAAAAATCTGATGATTTTAATAATGATTTACAAAAATTAATCAAACGTGAAATTACAGAACACTGGCGAATTCTCTTTAACGGAAACGGTTACGGTAAAGAATGGATAGAAGAAGCCGAAAAACGCGGTCTCAAAAATTACCGCACAACTCCAAAAGCAATAGAACACTATCTCGACCAAAAAAATATTGATTTGTTCGAAGGACTTGGAATTTATACAAAAGAAGAAATGCAAAGTCATAGTGACATCAAGCTTGAAAAATACTGCCAGGTTCTGAATATAGAAGTTGAAACTATGAAAGAAATGGTTTACAAAGACCTTATTCCTTCTGCTTTTAAATACATGAATCTTCTTGCAGACACAGAATTCAAGATACAGCGTGTTTCAAACCTTTGCGATGCCGGTTTAAATATGATGAAAAAACTCAATGATCTTGTAAATGAGCTTTCTAAAAACACAGAGCTTTTAACTGCCATTCATGAAGAAATAAAGCAGCTTCCTTCAATGATGGAAAAAGCACACGGCTATGCAAAAAAAGTCATTCCTCAGATGGAAGCCGTACGACAGATTGCAGATCAGATTGAACCGCTTTTGGGACAGGAATTTAAACCCTATCCAAGCTATGAGGATTTACTTTACAGCGTTCAGTAACTGCTTCTTAAAAATTAAATATATCCTCAAGATTTTTTACAGAATATTTTTTCTCTTTCAGACCTTTAACTGTCTGATATTGCTCGGTAACAATCACTGAAAAGCTCTCATTAGAAGCAAGCTTTGAATATCCGCCATCAATTTCACAGATTCTATAACAGGTTTTTCCTTTATTAACAACAGCAAACATCGGAAGATATTCAAAATCTTCAAAATAAATGATATCAAAATCACCGGTTTTATCTGCAAAAGTCTGTTTTAACAATGTAAGTGCAGATTTATCTTTTTCATCAGGATTATTCTGCAGATAATCAAACATATATTTCAAATATTTTTTATTCAATTCATAATTGTTTGTATAAAAATCCTTATTATATTTACAGATTTCATCGCTATAATCACAGATAATTCCAACTTTTTTAGACCACACATTCAATAAAAGACAATATGCAATTACACGCGCAGTTCCTATTCCGTTTTTCAAGGCCGATGACGTATTTTTTTTGTTTTTATTCAATTTATTTTCAAATTCAAGAATCTTTGCATAATCACTGCCAAATTCCTTCTGATAATCATCCATAATCTGATTCAATCTTTCGCGCAACTGTTCATTTTTTCTTACAATGTCTTTATCAATACTAAAATTCCCGAAGATTTTTGCATCACTTGTCAGATAACATTGAATTTTTCCGGTTTTTTTATCATTTTTCTCGATATAAAGATACGACGGACCGGCTTCGATATAGTATTCGTGAATTTTACCGTTTTGTTCAGTTCCAAAATAACGTACTGGTTCTGCTTCATAACCTGGTTTTAATCGCAAAAAAGGAGTCCATATTTCACTGATATAAATCTTTTTTGATTTTCTGAAAACACCATCTAAAAGCCAGGTATCAATTTCCAGAGTAAAAGGACCTTCGGCAAAATTAAAATCCTGAACAAAGCATTCATTCATTTCAAGTCGTGAACCGTTTATCCAGATTCCACCACTATATTTTACTTTTACTTCTTGCTGATTAACTGATTTTTGATTCTGTAAAAATGCACTTTCGCTTAAATTTAATTCAATCTCACGGAATTTCCATTCAGTATCTTTTATTGCTTTATAAAAATATCCTGTTTTCCCTTTTGAATTTCTGGCAGCGACCCTTAATTCCCTTGCATCATTTCCTTTTCCATTCTGAATGATTGTAATATATTTTGTAATTCTTGCATCCTTTGGTAATCGCGGCTGCTTTGTCCAGTCTTCATTCGGTAAAGCCCATTTTGTCGTATTCGATTTTTTATTTTTTCCATTATATTTAGTTTTTACATTTTCATAAGTATATTCATAAAGCATAGGATCAGAACCAACAGTGTTATAATCAACAAGGCGTGTATAAAGTGTTCCGTCGTTTCCTATTAAAAAAATTGTTGATGCACTTTCACTTATATTTTCAGCAGTAAAATTTTCATCCTGTGGCATTTTGAACGAATGACTGAAATCACTCGGACAGGCAGGGTCTGAATAACGGATATGCTTTCCGTCTTCACATAAAAATGTAATTGATTCAACACCAAGCGGACCATAATTATGTTCATTACCGTTTATGTCTGTATAATATTCTACATCAAGACGACTTGAGCCTACCGCCCATCCCTTTTTATTTTTTACCGAACTGTTCTGATAAAGCTGAATTTTTTTAGGCCATCCAAAATAATCTACCCATTCAAACGGCGGATAACTTGTGATTTTTTTCAGATAACTTCTATATAACTTTCCATCGCTTGAAAATGCATAAAGACAATCTGCATCTGCGGCAATTTCTACAATGCGTTCAACGTTTTTAAATTTGTTGTTTTTTGAAAAAGGAAGCCCTGTCTGTAAATAAAGCTGCCATTCATTTTTTGAAGTTCCACTTTTCTTATACCAGATTTTTCCATCATCAAGACAAAACTCATATTCAAAACCAAAGGTTTGAGTCATTGTTTTTATGACAATTTCATCAGGAAATTTTCCGTTTATATTAACATCATCCCTGCAATCAGTTAATTGCAAGGGTTTTCCTTCATGCTCTAAAAATGCTCTGGAAGAAACTGATAAAGTCTGACAGGATAAAAAAAAGACAGAAGATATGAATAAAAACGACAAACCCAAAATAATATTTTTAGTTCTAATTTTCATTCTGATAAATCCTGTCTTTTTATACGCAATAATTCAAATTATTATAATTTTCCGCTTTCAGCAGCACCAGGAAGTCCAATATCCTTTCTGTAAAAAGCACCATCGAATTTTACGCTTGATAATCCCTGATATGCTTTTGACCAGGCTTCCTTGAAGGTATCTCCATAAGCACTGCATGCAAGAACACGTCCACCGCTTGTAAGAAGATTATCTATACATCCGCATCTTCTACCGGAAACTGCTCCTGCGATAAAGATTTTTGCTTCACTATGTTCAAGAATTGTTTTATTAATTGTAATTTCACAGCCTTTCTTATATGCTCCAGGATATCCTCCGCTTACAACAACAGGAGCCACCTGATATCCTTTTTTCCATTTAAATTCAAACTGTTTTAAAGTTCCATTTAGAATTGCAGAACACATTGCGGCAAAATCAAAATCCATCAACGGAAGAACAGCCTGTGTTTCCGGATCGCCAAGACGTACATTATATTCAAGAAGCTTTGGTCCCTGCTTTGTAAGCATTACTCCAAAGAAAATAAATCCGCGGTAATCATATTTTTCCTTGATAAGACCATTTAAAGTAGGCTCAAGAATGTCTTTTTTGAACTGTTCCATTGTTTTTTCTGTAACATCATCAAGCGGACAAACAGCACCCATTCCGCCGGTATTAGGACCTTTTGCTCCGTCCATCAATCGTTTATGATCACGAGCCGGTAAAAAAGGAACAATAGCGGCTGTTTCATTCAAGGCATATTCAGGAGTTACAGAAACTGCTGCAAGAACAGAAATTTCAACACCTTCAAGATAATCTTCTATAACGAGCTTTTTACCGGCATCACCAACTCTGCCGTCTTCCATCATTTCTTTTACTGCAGTAACTGCTTCATCAACTGTTGCAGCAACAACAACGCCTTTACCTGCTGCAAGTCCGTCTGCTTTAACTACAATTGGAGCGCCATGTTTTTTGATATAAGCAACTGCTTCTTCTTCATTTACAAAAGTTTCGCTTGAAGGACAGGCAACTCCATATTTTTTCATAAATGCCTTTGAAAGATCCTTACTTGCTTCGAGTTGAGCGCCTGCTTTTTTTGGACCTACACATGGAATCTCACCTTCCCAAAAAGCGTCTGCAATTCCATCTGCCAATGGATCTTCAGGTCCTATTACGGCCATACGGCATTTTTCATGCTTTGCTATTGCAACATATGGGTTTTCACCGTCTTTAATATAATCACAATCAGCAGGATTAATATTAACACATTTATTTTCAATTGCAGTTCCACCGTTTCCTGGAACAACAATAATTTTATCTACAAGTGAACTCTGACTTAATTTCCAGCAGATTGCATGTTCACGACCACCACTTCCAACGACAATTATATTCATGATGATATAATATCGAAAAATCAGAAAAAATGGAATATGTAAAGATTGATTCTGTTTTTTAATCAGCACGAGGCTTGTGACACTTTGAACAGCCTATTATGTGAACATGTTTTTTCCCTACGGATTTGTTGAATAAGCGGGCAGTAAGATATTCTGTCTGTTCAACTTCTTTATGACATACAGGACATATTCTTTTTACACCCGGTTCACAGCGTGGAAAACAATGAGGACAACCTTGAATTGTCATAAGCTGATCTGGAACTTTCATAGGACGATAAACTTTTGAAATAAGATTTTCACCGACAAACAGACTTGAAGAACAGACCGGGCATTTTACAGGTTTCATGTTTTTTTTTCGGGATAAAGACTGTTTCTGTGTTTTAAAATATTTATATATCCCGACAAGAAGAGCAATGATTATACATATTGAAATTGCCATTATTAAATAGTACATATAAATACTATCGGCATAAAATCAAATAAAAATCAGAAAGGTTTATATATCTTTTCTAAAAAAATGCCCCGGTTATAAAAACCAGGGCTGAAGTAAACTGAATAATATATTAATTATTTAGCTTTTTTGAACTGGAAATTTGGATATTCCAGATAAGCCATTTCCTCATTACCTGAATTGATTAAATAGAAATTCATATAGTAAAAGTTTGAATCTTCTGTAAAAGAAATACAATAGACTTGTCCATCAGAAAATTTCAATCTGTTTTCGGTTACAAAGAATACACAGTGTTTTATGCTGTTATCAGATTTAATTTCGTCAGCAAACTGTCCTGTACTGTCTATTTTTATCTGTTTTGTTGCAGGATATTGAGTATCAACATTATCCCATGTTCCGGCATATTTAGTCGGTGCTTTTCCAATACTTCTATAATAGGTTTTATCTGCCCATTCCAGAGTTCCATTTTCGATTTTATAATTAGTCCAGCTGTCTATAGTAAAACTTGTTGGGAAAGTTACTGTATAATCACAATGTGTACAATCCTTTATGGATAATGTTACAGGATAAGACCCTGTTGTTTCATTAAATTTATTTTCAGTTGGAGAAAATTCTACAGTTGTACCAATGTTTCCATCAAAAATATTAAATGATTCCCATTGGTTAGCAGTACTTTTTTTGGTATACCATTTTCCTTGTAAGGCTTTATCGTTTACTTCTTTTCCAATATTAAAATTAGAAACAAAGAAATAATTGAAGTTCTTATCGGTAGAACTATTTGTTTTACTTATAAATTTGTATGTTCCATTTCGATAGTCATCACCTAAGAAATATTTATTATTATCACCGTCACGGATAAGTTGATTTAATTCAAGATTATTATCAGCTATCTTTTTATTAATTAATGTAGAATTTGCAAAAACCTGCTGGAATTCAGGTAAAGAAGGTAAACTCCAATAGAAATCTTTTGTATTTGTAAACTGTGCACTTAATGTAGATCCGGCATTTTGTACAGAAGATTTTGAATTATTATTTGCAGAATCATTATTAATGTCTTTATATAAAATTAAAGTTGGATAACCCCAGTCATTTACATCCGCTACAAAACCGACAAATTCTTTTTCGCTGTTATATTCAGCTGAATAAGATCCATCTCTGTAAACAAAATTTCCTATAGTTTTTGTTTTATTTGTTCCACATTCAATTGTAATTACAGGAGAAACATAATTTTTTGAGTCATGTGTATAAATATAGCAGTAATAATTTACACCTTTTTCAGCATAAATTGTTATTCTATAATCTGCCTGACCGGCAACATGATCAATTGTATCCCATGATTCTGTCTGTTTGTTCCATTTTTTCCATTCCCCGGATGTGAAATAAGATTCACTCATACTGGAAGATGATAATTCACCCGTTTCATAATTATAGTCATAAACATAACCTACATTATTTCTGAAAGAAACAGGTGCACCGGCACAATATTCATTAAGCTTTATATAAGTTGAAACATAAAGTCCTGCGCTGCTTGTTCCACCAGAAATATGTCCAGGTGGTAAAAGAGGTAATTCATTGTCTGGATCAACAGTGTTATTCTGTGGATTTGGATTAGGTCCAGGGGTAACAGTTCCCGGACAGCCTGTAAGTCCTACGATACTTAGAAGTATTGCAGATGCAATAAAGCCTTTAAAAAGTTTTTTCATATACAACTAAAACTCCTTTAAAATTGTTAGAATGATAAAGATTTTTTATCTTTTACCTTATTATAGAATTGATAGTCAGATAAAAATACAGAGTTAAACTCACAATTTTTTGTAAATTTTTTACTTTTTTTCTAAACTTTTTTTTCCAGTTCCCGACAATCAAGTAAAGGGTGGTGGAAACCCGTGAGATAAACCACGTTGTGGTTTAATGAGACCACCATGTGTTTATCCTAACAAACCAAAAAATAAGGAGATTATTATGGTTATTAATCACAATATGAGTGCAATGTTTGCTCAGCGTGCCCAGGGAATTCAGGATTTGAGATCACAGAAGAGTATGGAAAAACTTTCTTCTGGTGAAAAAATCAACCGTGCTGGCGATGATGCTTCAGGACTTGCTGTTTCTGAAAAAATGCGTTCACAGATTCGTGGTTTGAATCAGGCTTCTACCAACGCAGCTAATGGTATTTCTTTCATTCAAACTACTGAAGGTTACTTACAGGAAACAACAGATATTATTCAGCGTATCCGTGAATTAGCAGTTCAGGCTTCGAACGGTATTTACTCTTCTGAAGACCGTATGCAGATTCAGGTTGAAGTTTCATCTTTGATTGCAGAAGTTGATCGTATTGCATCTGCAGCTCAGTTCAACGGTATGAACATGCTTACAGGTCGTTTCGCACGTCCAACAGGTGAAAACGTGGTTACAGGTTCTATGTGGTTCCACATTGGTGCTAACATGGACCAGAGAACTCAGGTTTACATCGGTACAATGTCTGCTATGGCTCTTGGCTTACGCAACGTTGGCGACGAATCAATCATGACTTTGGAAACTCCAGACGAAGCTAACCGCGCAATTGGTACTTTGGATGAAGCAATCAAAAAGATTAACAAACAGAGAGCAGACCTCGGTGCTTATCAGAACCGTCTTGAAAAGACAATCACTGGTCTTGACATCGGTGCTGAAAACCTCCAGGCTTCTGAATCACGCATCCGTGATACTAACATGGCTAAGGAAATGGTTGAATTCACAAGAGATCAGGTTCTTTCTCAGGCTGGTACAGCAATGCTCGCACAGGCAAATCAGCAGAGCCAGAATGTACTCTCATTGCTTCGCTAATCAAACTGCTGCTTAGTAATAGAAAGCTCTCCGCAAAGGAGGGCTTTTTTTTGTTTAAAAAATCTTATCAATTCTTTTGTTTTCCTTTTCTAAGACTTTTCTTATTTTTCTGATATACCTTGACAGATGAGGTATCTTGTATTATAACTTATATCAGTAGAGATGATTTGGAGGTAAATATGCTGAATTCTTCAGATATTTTACGCGGTTTAACCGACACAATCATTTTAGCTCAATTAAACCAGGGTGACAGTTATGGTTACCAGATTAACAAGACAATCAGTGAAGTAAGCGACAAAACCTTAGAGCTCAAGGAAGCAACGCTGTACACTTCATTCAGACGTCTTGAAGAAAATGGTCTTATCTCGTCCTACTGGGGAGATGAAAATTCCGGAGCCAGAAGAAGATACTACTCCATCACCGAGCAGGGAAAATCTGAGTTTATGGAAAACAAAAATGATTGGAAAGAAATTCAAAAAATGATGTCAAAATTAATTGATTAAAAGCAATATTTAGGAGGCTGAACAATGAATTCAAAAATTAAAAACTATGTAGATGTTTTATTCAAAGGAATCCCTAACACACAAAAAGCAAAGGAATTAAAGGAAGAAATTCTGTCTAATCTGAACGAGCACTTTGAAGCGCACATAAAAGAAGGTAAATCTGAAAATCAGGCATATACAGAATCTCTTGCAGATTTAGGTGATGTTGATGAGCTTTTAAAGAATCTTGAACCAGAAAAGGAACTTAAATCAAAAATCGATTTATATAAGACAAAAAGAGCAAAATACACATCTATAAGCATAATTCTTTATATAATCGGTGTAACAATCATGATTGGATTACCAGGCATTGCTGAAATTTTCAATCTTGGAGATGAAGATAAGTTCGGAATCGTCGGTCTTATAATAATGTTTATTTTTGTCGCAATTGCAACCGGACTTCTGGTATACACACACATGAGCATACCACAGGATGTTTCGCAATATATTCATAAAACTCATACCTTGCGCTATGAATACAATGGTAATTCAAAAACAAAACGATTTATCGCTGCATTCTTAAAGCTTTACTGGGCTTTAGTTCTTGCAATTTATCTTATTGTTTCTTTCTCTACAGGAAGATGGGGAATTACCTGGTTAATCTGGATAATCGCTTCTGCAATTAAAAATGCTGTTTTACTCTTCCTCAATACAAACGAAGAAGAATTAAAAGAATTTGATAACTAAAGGAGAAAAACATGAAAATTGAAAAAATTCTTGCTTTTATCTGGCTTGCAATTGCCGCAGTTTTAATATTTCTTTTTGTTTCATTTATAAAAAATGACGGAATGTTTCATTTCAGATTCAATTCAAACCATCCCTCGAAATCACTTGCCGGTAATTATGATTTATATTCCGATGAAAGTTATACGAAGGAACAGATTACAGAATTTGAAATTAATCTTACAAGTGAAGCTATTTTCTTTGAAACTTCTGAGGATGATAAAATTACAATTGAATTTTATTGTAATGAAGACAGAAAGCCAGTTACATCACTTGATGGAACAAAATATTCTATCAAAAGCAAAAACATTCACAAACCAGGTGGTTCAAGCAAACAGCGCAAAATCGTTATTTATATACCAAAGGATTATACTATCGGAAAAATCAATGCAAATATTTCAAGCGGTTCCATCTATCTTGCTGACTGCAAAATCGATTTATTCCAGAGTGAAATATCAAGCGGCGTAATTCAAGGAAATGCAAAAATCAATGAAATTCATTCAAATTCATCTTCCGGTGTTACAAAGCTCACTTTAAATGAACCTTTGACGAGAGAAAGTTCACTTTATACAACCTCTGGAATAATAAAGCTCAAGATTCCTGAAGAATCAAATTTGAGCATTTATCACACTGTTACAAGCGGCATTTACAACAACAAGCTTAAACTTGAAGAAACATCTAAAGGACCTGATGTTCTTGGTACAGGTGATGTAAAATTACATTTATCAGCTACAAGTGGTATAATAAAAATCAACGAAGGTTAATCATGAGAAAGAAGATTTTTGAAAATTGTATAATAATCACATCTGCAGTTCTTATAATTGCAAGCTCCATCCAATTTTTCTGCCTTAAAGATTATATTCCCTTTGGTGTTCTGCTTATCTCTGCACTGCTGATTTTAAGTCTTTCAATCTTCCGTGACAAACTCATGCTTCTTTCAATTGCTGCTTTTCTCGTAAGCACTTACATCTTCTTATTTCATCCGACAGATCCTCTTGCTCTACCGATTTTCTCCATCGGAACACACAGCCTTTCGACAAGAGGATTTTACAGAAAGCACAAAAAAATCAAAATCATCATTACTGTTGTCTATTATGCCGTTCTTCTTTTCTCCTGCCTTATTCTTAACCCGGACAAATTTCCTAAAGCGATGCTGATTCATCTTCCGATGACATTCATCTATCTTTCTTCTGCTTATATTATGAGCATTTATATCAGGCAGCTCATGGGAGACCGCAAATTTCATTTTCTGAATCTGACAGAATATCCTCAGCTTTCAGAAAAGGATAAGCTCTTCATTAAAAAAATATTTAATGGTGAAAAATATGAACAGATAGCAGATGATCTAAATATGTCGCTTTCCTCCATAAAAAAACATTCCCGTCAGATTTTCGAACTTTTCGACTGTACAGATTTAATCAGTTTTATTACAAAATACAGTCGTTATGAAATTCTTTATACGGAAGATGATGTTTTGAAATATAAAAACAAGATGTTTGCAATGAGAAAGCTGCCGTAAAAAAACAGTCTTTTAAAATAAAAAATGCAGTATCATGTTTCAAAAGATTCATAATACTGCATTTTTAGTTTAACTATAAATTATTTTCTTATCGATAAGGTTTTAATTCAACATAAGATGTATGCAAGAGTTCGTGAGACTTGTGTCCAAGCGGCTCGCCAAGGAAATCCTTGTAAATTGCTGTAATTTCAGGGTTGTTATGTGACTGACGGATTGTACACTTTTCATCATCTGTGTACAAAGCCTTTGTACGTGCAGCACGAACCTCGTCTGTAACACCATAAGGCTGTCCTCCACCACCAATACAACCACCGCGGCAAGCCATAACTTCTATAAAGTGCCAGGTTGGTTCTTTACCGGCAGCCAGGTCAGCACGAATCTGTTCTACAACAGCGTCTACATTCTTAATCTGATGTACTACTGCAATGCGTACCTTTGTTCCGCCAAGGTCAACTTCGGCAGATTTAACGCCTTCCATACCGCGAACAGCTTCGTATTCTACAGGGCC
>JAILKS010000052.1 GCA_024693715.1 Treponema sp.
TATTTGAGCGATCAGTGGTTTGTAAAAATGAAGCCGATGGCAGATAAGGCTCTTGCTGCATGGAAAAATGGAGAAATTCAGTTCTTCCCACAGAAATGGGAAAATACATATGAGCAGTGGCTCGTAAATATCCGTGACTGGTGTGTAAGCCGCCAGATATGGTGGGGACACAGAATTCCTGTATGGTACTGCCAGAAGTGTGGTGAAGTAATCGTTAGCCGCACAGATCCAGACAAGTGTCCAAAATGTGGTTGTGGTGCTGCTGACCTCAAGCAGGATGAAGACGTTCTTGATACATGGTTCTCTTCATGGCTCTGGCCATTCTCAACTCTCGGCTGGCCTGAGAAGACAAAAGACCTCGAAATGTTCTATCCTACTACAGCTCTCGTAACTGCATACGATATTATCTTCTTCTGGGTTGCACGTATGATTATGGCTGGTCTTGAGTTTACAGGTAAAGCTCCATTCCATGATATCTACATGCACGGACTTGTTCGCGATAAGCAGGGCCGCAAGATGTCTAAGTCTCTTGGAAACGGAATGGACCCTCTTGAAATTATTGACATGTATGGTGCCGACGCACTTAAGTTCACACTCGGCTTTATGTGTGCTCAGGGACAGGATGTTCTTATAGATAAAGACAGCTTTAAGCTTGGTTCACGCTTCTGTAACAAAGTTTGGAATGCAAGCCGCTACCTCCTGGGTAACCTTGAAGGACGCAACCTGGTTCCGGTTACAGATGCAGACCTTACAGAGCTTGACAAGTGGATTTACAGCCGCCTGAACAAGGCAGTTAAGATTGCCTGCGAAGCTCTGGAAACCTACCGCTACAATGATGCTGCCAGCGCCCTTATGGAATTCTTCTGGAATGAATTCTGCGACTGGTATGTTGAAGCTACAAAGATTAACTTTAAGAATGGTGATGAAAAGGAAAAGGACCGTCAGGCAACAGTTTTGATGGATATCCTCGAAGAAAGTATCCGCATGCTTCATCCGTATCTTCCGTTTGTTACAGAAGAGATTTATGGAAAATTGCCTCTCACTGAACTTGTTGCAACACGTAATTCTTCTAATAAGATTATTACTACATCAACCTATAACGGCATGCTTATAAATGCTCCGTATCCGGAATTCACAGAAGCTCGTCAGAATGCACAGATTGAAGCACGCTTTGAAGTTCTTAAAGAGCTCATCACTAAAACCCGTGCACTCCGCGTAGACTGTGGTATTGATCCTGCAAATAAAATCAATATTGCAATTCGCATAGAAAAGGGCAGTGAAGCAGAAGTTTGCCGTGAAAAGGTAGAAATGATTCAGCTTCTTGCAGGTATTGCAAAGATTGACTTTGTAGAGTCTAAGCCTGAATCTTCAATCGGTACAGTTGGAAAAGGCTTTGAGTCATTCATTCTTGTTGATGAAAATATCAATAAGGAACAGCTCATCACTCGTTTCCAGAAGACCCTTGAAAAGGAAGAAGGCTATGCACGCATGAGCGAAAACAAGCTCAACGGCAACTTTGCACAGCACGCTCCGGAAAACCTTATTCAGGAAGAACGAGAACGTCTTGCAGAAAGTCAGCGCAAGATAGAAACACTTAAAGGTTATCTTAAGGAATTGCAGTAGTTATTAACTTTTAAGATGAGCTGGATTTTTCTTGTTTTAGTTTACGGGCTTTTTAAGGGTGGACGTGAAATTGCTAAAAAAAAGGCGATGGACAAAAATTCCGTAATGGAAGTGCTTGTCGCCTATACTGTGCTGTCTTTAGCGATGGTTGTTCCACAGGCAAAGGATGCTGGCGGACTAGAATTAAAATATTATTTTTTTATTGCTTTCAAATCCTTGTGTATGTTCATCGCGTGGATATGCAGTTTCAATTCCCTTAAAAAATTACCCGTGAGTCTTTTTGGAATTCTTTCCCTGTCAAGAGTTTTATTTGCAACTATGCTCGGAGTCCTTGTGCTTCATGAAACTATGAGCATCCTTCAGATTACGGGGCTTATCCTGGTATGTACGGGATTATTGATGTTGAAATTTAAACCCGATGCCAATAAAACAGACAGGGTTGTCCCCCTTGTCACTGAAAGTTTGAATCCTTTGGTAAAAGAAAATATTACAATATATGTAATAATTGCCTTTATATCCTGCATAATGAATTCAATCTCCGGTTTTATGGATAAAATTCTTATGAAAGACATTACCAGTTCACAGCTTCAATTCTGGTATATGCTTTTTATTGTTTTTTATTATATGCTTTACATCCTTATTAAAAGAGAAAAACTCAGTCTTTCGGTATTAAAAAATGTATGGGTATGGGTGCTTGCAATTCTTTTTGTAATCGGTGATAAATGTCTGTTTATCGCAAATGCGAATCCTGAAAGCAAAATATCTGTGATGACACTTATTAAGCAAAGTGCCTGCATTGTCACAATTTTAGGCGGAAAGTTTATCTTTAAGGAAACCGGAATCGGCTGGAAGCTTTTGTGTGCATCTGTTGTTATAGCAGGAATTGTTCTTGGTGTTTTAAAATAGCATTTAAACATTTTTTTCTTTGTGATATAATCACTGTAATTTTATGGCAAGACTTCATTATGAAATGAAAACAGAACGTTCTCTTAAGATGGATGACAAAAACATGATGCAGCTTTCAGACATCAGATTTGCGCCATATATGCAGCTTGCAACCGGTTTAATTGGAAAGGCACGTCATGCGGGTGGAAATATGTTCCGTCATCAGATGGATACTCTGGCTATCCTTATAGATTACGGTTATATCGATTCTGTTTTACTTAAAGCTTCCATTATTCATGATACTGTAGAAGATATCCCTGATTTTGATAAAGAACTGATAATAAATGCAGATGATGAGGGAAAGGAAGTGCTTGATCTGGTTCTTGAAGTTACACGCCGTGAGGATGAAAATAAAAAGCAGTTCCTTCATCGTATTCTTGATACCGGAAGTCAGAAGGCAAAAATATTAAAATGTGCAGATAGAATTTCAAACATGATATCGCTTGGTTATGTTACTGATCCTGAATTTATAGAGCGTTATTGTGATGAAACTGAATTTTTCCTTCTTCCGATGGCAATTCAGGTTGATTTTAATATGTATCAGGAATTAATAAATCTTATAATGACAAGAAGACGTTATCTTGAAGACGGCGGATATTTTGATTCGAGACATAAAGTCTCTACAAGCATGTAAAATTATACAGTTTCTTTTGCTGTCTTTTTGAAAACCCATACTTTCTGCAGTCTGTAGCATACAAAGAAAATAAGCGTATCAACAATACATCTTAGTAAAGTAATAGGAATCGGAATATATGATTTTAACAGATTTACGAAAACTCCGCTTCCTGTAAGCTTGATTAAAAATACAATCAGATATTTTAAAAATTCAACTGTTCCCGGTGCTTTAGATTTGAAGCTGAGTTTTTTGTTTATTATATAATTTAAAACAGCCGCTGCAATTTTACCGATAGATGATGAAATCCATACACATGCAACATCATTTGTGATTATTCTTGGAATTAAATGCTGATTTAATACTGCAAATAAAATTACATCAAGAAGATAAGACGAGAGCGAAGAAAACGTATAGGTGATGAATCTTGCAAAAACCCTGAGTGTATCTGAAAAAACGTGATAATTTGAAGCTCTGTCATTTCCGGTTGAATCAGTTTGAACGGAAACTGTTTTTGTGTCTACAGCAAGCATTGCATCCATCAGAAAATTCATTTCATATTCATATCGTTTTCCGCTTTCATCTAAAGCCATTTCAAGAAGATTTAAAGGGATTCCGCGAAGACCGGTTTGAGTATCCTTGCATTTTTTTCCTGTTGAAAGTTTAAAAAGAAGAGTGGAAATGCTGTTTCTGAATTTTTGTTTTGCAGAAAGCTTTATTTTTGAAAAATCACGTATTCCTAGTACGAGGGATTGAGAATTATTTAAAAGTTCATCTGCTACATTCTTTACATCATCTGCAGAATACTGGCCGTCTGAATCAACTGTGATGAATCCCTTTAGATTTTTATTGTTTCGATTCAGCGCTTCCTTGATTCCATCTTTAATAGACTGACCTTTACCGAGATTTGAATCGTTTTTGAGGATTGTGCATTTGTTTTCTTCTGCTTTTTTATAGATGTAATCGTAATCCGGTTTACTTCCATCGTTGATGACAATGATGTTCTGGAAATATTTTTTGAGGTCTTGCGTCAATCCAATGAGTTTTTCCGAAGGATTATACGAGGGAATAATAATGTAAAGATTTGAATAATCCATTTAAAAACTCCAGTTGCGGCTAGTATCATATAATAATCTTAAAAAAATCAATTCTTGTCAATCATTGCATAAAGAAATCATTTTAATCCAAAAGCATCGGTTTCAGATTTTTTTATTGCATTTGTTATTATTACAGTAACTATATTTACTATTTTTAAGAAATCTTGTATTTTATAGTTACATAAAATAATAATTTATTTTTTAGGAGATATACTATGGCAGATGTAAAAGTTGCTATTAATGGTTTCGGCCGTATTGGTCGTTTGGCTTTCCGTCAGATGTTTGGCGCAAAAGGATATGAAGTAGTTGCAATTAATGATTTGACAAAACCTTCTATGCTTGCTCATCTTTTGAAATATGATACAGCTCAGGGCGGATATTGTGGAATTATCGGTGAAAATCTTCATACAGTTTCTGCAGATGATGAAAAAGGAACTATCACAGTAGATGGAAAAGTTCTTAAGATTTATGCTGAAAAAGATGCAAAGAACTGCCCTTGGGGTGAACTTAAAGTAGACGTTGTTCTTGAATGTACAGGTTTCTACTGTTCTAAAGAATTATCTCAGGCTCATATCGATGCTGGTGCAAGAAAAGTTGTAATTTCTGCTCCTGCAGGAAATGACCTTCCTACAATTGTTTACAATGTAAACCACAAAACTCTTACAAAGAATGATAACATCATTTCTGCTGCTTCTTGTACAACAAACTGTCTTGCTCCAATGGCTAAGGCTTTGAATGATGCTTATCCAATCCAGTCTGGAATTATGTCAACAATCCATGCTTACACAGGTGATCAGATGATTCTCGACGGTCCACACCGCAAAGGAGATCTCCGCCGTGCTCGTGCTGGTGCTGCTAACATCGTTCCTAACTCAACAGGTGCTGCAAAGGCTATCGGTCTTGTAATTCCTGAATTGAATGGAAAATTGATTGGTTCTGCACAGCGTGTTCCAACACCTACAGGATCTACAACAATGCTTTTCGCTGTAGTAAAAGGTAAGGATATTACAAAAGATTCTGTAAATGCTGCAATGAAAAAAGCAGTAACAGAAAGCTTCGGATATAACGAAGATCAGATTGTATCAAGCGATATTATCGGTATGCGCTATGGTTCACTTTTTGATGCTACACAGACAATGGTTTCAAAAATTGATGATGATACATATCAGGTAGAAGTAGTTTCTTGGTACGACAACGAAAACTCTTATACTTCACAGATGGTTAGAACAATTAAATACTTCAGCGAAAATTGCTAAGTAATTAATTAGTATTACAAAAAAGACTTCTGGTTTTCAGAAGTCTTTTTTTTTATGAAGTATTTAATTGTTCTTTTTATACTAGCGGCTCACTTCATAAACTCAGCTCGCCTGACAAAATCAGCACAGCAGATTTTGTACGCCGTTTTTTTGGATAAACCTAAAAGGAAGCGGAGCTTCCTTTTTTAACGGTTTCTCGATTTTAGGCGGGTTAGAACAATTAAATATTTCAGATTTATAATCAGAATATTTTTTTACATTGCTTTTACAATTCCAATTCTAGGAATAATTGTAAAAGTTGACCAGTGTAATTTTTTTCCTGAATATGCAGCAAGTTCATCTAAATTAGAATAACCGAAGAAATCATATGCAAGTTGAACGCTTGCTGTAATTCCATATGTTTCATTGAAGAAATAATTAAATTCTGCTTCAGCGCCAATTCCAAAGGTGTAATATTTTGCAGTTATCCAGCCTTTATCTGAAATATATGTGTAATGAACTCCGGGTGCAAGAACAAGCTGAATTTTTTCATTTTCAATAACAGAAAAGCCTGGACCAACCAGGAAATTCAAATTAAAGATTAATCTTTCATTATCCTTCATATCCTGTAAAGTAACTGTACTTTTTGTACCTTCAGTATTTTTAGAATTGATTTGTGTTGTAAAGGAACAATCAATGCTTGCATAAAGTAAGCCTACTTTCATTGTAACTCCAGCACCAATATTATGAAATGAATCTGTTGCATTAATACCATCAGATTTTAAATTCACAATATTAGTTGGAAAAGTAACATTTGCACTGCCAAATGTGTCTACAGCAAAAACAGATGTTCCCATAGCAAACAGGATTGCAGATATTGCAAGGATTTTTTTTGATAATTTCATAACTATAACTCCTGAAAATTTGTTTTATAATTTATTATGTTTCGTACATTAAAAAAAATATACAGAGTTAAACTCACAATTTATAAAACATTAGATTTATATTTTTAATATCACATATTTCGGAAATATAACTGTATTGATTTTTTTTATGTTTTTTGTAATTCTTTAACAGAAAAATAGAATGATTATTCATTTGAGAATTAAGGAGTCAAAAGATGAAAAAAAATATAAAGCTTTTAATTTCTGTGGTAAGTTTAATCAGTCTTTCCTGTTACGCATTTGCGCAGAAAGCAAAAACTTCTTTGGGTGGCGGTATCGGAGCCTGTATAGAGCAGTATAATAATACAAGAGTTCTTATTGCTTCTCCAACTTATACTTTAAAGGCAGATTTCGAATGGGAAAAATTTGGTATCGGTGCTATTTTTGATTTTACAACACTTGATTTTTATAGCAGTTCAGATACAGAGCAGAAATACAGTGATTTAGCAGAGGGGATTTTATTTACACCGTTTTATAAGTTTAATAATTCAAAGACACTTATTACGGTTGGGCCTACCTTCGGTTTGACTTTTAATCAGAGTAAAAATGTAACTGATGCTGATAACAGTGTTTCTTATTCACGAGGATTTTTGACTTTTGGTGCAACTGTAGAATTTAAACTTTCCTTGTCTAATAAAATGGATGCTTATTTTGAAATTCCTGTTTTATACAATAAAATTAATTTCGGTTACAAATATAAAATTGTTAGCGGTGGTGCAAAAAACGAAACAAAATATGACGGTATAATGAACTATGACACAGCTTTGTATTGCATCCCGAAATTCGGTGTTTTGTTTAAACTTTAGTTTAAATACATTTAGGGTTATTCTGATTACCTGCATCTGTTGTAAAAAAGCATAAACTGCTATATAATTATATGTATCTTTTTCTGGGGTGGGAAAAATGGCAGTAAAATCTACTGCAGATGCAAAAAAAGTTTCATCTGCAAAAACAACTTCTTCAACTAAATCATCAAAATCTGCTGTTTATGATGAAAGCAGTATTCAGCATCTTGAAGGACTTGAGCATATCCGTTTAAGACCAGGTATGTATATTGGTTCTTTGGGAGACGGAAGCAATGAAAATGATGGTATTTATATTCTCTTAAAGGAAGGTATTGATAATTCGGTAGATGAATTTTCTCAGGGATTCGGTAAAAAAATTGATATTGAGATAAAAGACGGCCGTGTAAAAATCCGTGATTATGGACGGGGAATCCCTCTTGGAAAGCTCGAGGATTGTGTTTCTAATGTAAATACCGGTGCAAAATATAACAACTCTGTATTTAAACAGGCAATAGGTATGAACGGTGTTGGAATTAAGGCAACTAATGCCCTTTCTTCATATTTCCGTGCGGCTTCGGTTCGTGACGGAAAAATGGCTGTCGTTGAATATAAAAAGGGTGAAAAAATCAGTTCAAAAACCGGTAATGCAAAGCCTGGAACTCCAAACGGAACTTATCTTGAATTTGAACCTGACAGTGAATTATTTAAAAAATATCAGTTCAATATGGAATATGTTGAAAAGCGTCTTTGGAATTATGCTTATTTAAATCCTGGTTTAAGTTTAAGATGCAATGGTAAGGAATATCTTAGTAAAAACGGAATTCAGGATTTGCTTCAAAATGAAATGGGCGGTGCAGATAAGGCTCTTTATAATCTTTTTAATTACAAGGGACAGAATCTTGAATTTGTTTTAACTCATGGAGCAAGTCTTGATAAATTTGTTTATTCTTTTGTTAATGGTCAGAGCACGGAAGATGGTGGTACGCATGTTACTTCTTTCCTTGACGGTTTTACAAAGGGTGTAAATGATTTTTTCAAAAAAGAATATGATATTCGTGATGTAACAAGCGGTCTTTATGTTGCACTTAAAATTGGTCTTGATAATCCGATGTTTACTTCGCAGACAAAGAATAAGCTTGGAAACGTTGAAATTCGTGCTCCTATCATAAAGGAAGTGCAGATTGCCGTTGATGATTTTCTGCGTCATAATCCTGATATTGCCGGAATTCTTGAGGAAAAGATTCTTAAAAATCAGAAGGCTAGAGCAGAAATTAATAATGTTACGGAAAAACAGATTCGTGAAGCAGCAAAATCTGTAATGATGAAAATCCCTAAATTAAAGGATTGCCGTTATCATGTTCAGGACGGTGAGAAGGGCGCAAACTCAATGATTTTTATTACCGAGGGAGATTCTGCAACCGGTACAATGACTCATGCACGTGATGTTTCTTATCAGGCAATATTCAGTTTGCGTGGAAAACCTGAAAATATGTATGGAAGAAAAAAATCGGCTCTTTTTGAAAATGAAGAATTGAAGAATCTTACCTTTAGTCTTGGCGTTCAAAAGGATATTGAAGATTTAAGATATGATAAAATTATTATTGCAACCGATGCCGATAACGATGGTTATCATATACGAAATCTTATTATGACATATCTTTTGCTTTATTTTGAAGAGTTGATTCTGACTGGTCATGTTTATATTCTTGAAACACCGTTGTTCAGGGTAAGAAACAAGCAGAAGACCGTTTATTGTTATTCAGAAGAAAGCCGTGATAAAGAACTGGCAAATATGCGCGGTGCAGAAGTAACACGATTTAAGGGATTAGGAGAAATTAATCCGTCTGAATTCGGTCAGTTTATTTTTCCAAGAAAAGAAGGTGAATCTGAAGATAAAGGAATGCATCTGACTCCAGTAAGCATTCAAACCTTGAAGAATGTTCCTGAAGTATTGAAATTTTATATGGGTAAAAATACACCTGAAAGAAAGGATTTTATTGTTCATCACCTTGCAGCAGAAATTGACGCTTAATTGTTATTGAGCTTTATTTTTCCGTTGGAAAGATTCTGGAGCATTGTCGAAAAATCATCGAATTGTTCTGCCCGTATACGGCCGGTAATTTTTATCTGTGTTTCAAATTGTTCTTTAAGCTCAAAAAGTTCGAAATTTTCAAAATTATTTTTTATGAGCTTATAGCCTGAATAGTCGCAGTCAAAAGAAAATTCTTTTTTTTCAATGAGTTCACTAAAGGCCTTTAGACTGTCTGCTTTTTCTATGACCTGCTTTGCACCGCCTGAATATGCCTTTACAAGACCGCCTGTTCCAAGTAAAGTTCCGCCAAACCATCGTGTAACTGTCAGAATTACGTTGGTACATTTCCTTCCCTTTAGAATATCAAGCACAGGACGTCCTGCTGTGCCAGAGGGTTCCCCATCATCACTCATTCCCATGATTTGCGCTTCATTACCGATTATAAAAGCATGAACAACATGTGTCGAATCTGCATATTTTGCTTTTTGTGCTTTGATTATTTCTCTTGCATCATTTTGTGATTCAACAGGAATCAGTTCAGAAAGAAAACGCGAACCTTTTATTTTTTCTTCAAATTCAACCTTTGCAGTTAATACTTCCATCTAAATTACAGAACGGTTATTGTTTGAACTTCTTTAGCTGCAACCCTTACACCTTTTGCTTTAAGTGATTTTTCTTCATATTCCTGTGATTTGAATTTTTCTGTTAAAACTTTAAGCCTTGGTTTTTTAACATAGTTTAATGAAAATTCAAATTCCTTTCTTGTATCTATATGAAGAACTTCACAACCGTCCGGGGCAAAGAAATAATCCCTGTTCATAATATAACCGGCAATCTTACAGCGTTTTATATAAACAAACTGTGTCTGCGGATCGCGATACAATACAGTGAACAAAACCTTTGAAAGACTTTCCTTGTCTGCAAAACCGCAGTATCTTAAGCCTGGTCCTGTGAACAGTTTTTTAGGACATTCAGAAACAGAGAAAATACCGCTTTTTCTGACATAAAGGATTTTATCAAACTGTGAAACCTTGAACTGTTCTTCACCGCCTGGAACTTCAATTCCAAGATATCCTGATTTTTCATCATATCTGAGAGGAGTATCTCTTTTTGTTACAGATTTTACATCGACAGTGTTGATGTTTGTAATCTGGGTCTTTCGCTGTAAATCTTCACCGTTGAGCTTCTTTTCAATTCCATCAAGCCATGAAATTGCATAAGCGACAAGATTTTTAAGAAGTTTATTTATTTCTTTAATTCTTGCATTTATTGCTTCAACTTCCTGTTTGTTCTTGTTCATATCATACAAAGAAATTCTACGGATTGGAATTTTAAGAAGGTGATCAACATCTTCATCAGTAATGGCACGGATAAGCTCTGCCTTAAAAGGAACAAAACCAGTTTTTACTGCCTGAACAACGCCTTCTTCAGTTTTCTGCTGTTCGATCTTTTTATATATTCTTTCTTCAACGAATATTCTTTCAAGAGTCCTTAAATGGAGTTTATCCATTAATTCTGCTTTTTCAAGTTCAAGCTCTTTTTTAAGGATGCCGGTCAACTGTTTTGAATGATATTCAATTACCTGTGTACAGGTCATTTGAACCGGCATGTTGTCTTTAATTACAAGAAGATTGCAGTAAATAGTCTGTTCACATTCAGTAAAGGCGTAAAGTGAATCTACAACATCCTTTGTATAAACACCACGTGCAAGCTTTATTTCGATATTGACTTTATCTGAAGTGTAATCCTGAATGGAAGATATTTTTACTTTACCGTTTTTTGCCGCTTTTTCAACTGAATCACAAAGACTTTCGGTAGTAGAGCCGTAAGGAAGTTCCGTGATGACTATCTTTTTATCATCACTTGTATCCATTTTTGCACGAGTAATAATTTTTCCAAGACCGTCCTGATAATCACTTACATCAATAAGACCGCCTGTAGGAAAATCAGGAAAGAGCTGGAATTTTTCACCGCGCAGGCATTTTCTTTCTGCTTCAATTACTTCATGAATATTATGACTTAAAATATAAGTGCTCATTCCGACGGCTATACCTTCTGCACCAAGTATTAAAACCAATGGAAGCTTTGCACTGAAGGTTACAGGTTCTACATCTCGGCTGTCATAAGTTTCTACATATGGAGTTATCTTTGGATTTGTATTTAAAACATCCTTTGTAATGCTTCTAAGACGACATTCAATATAACGTCCTGCAGATGCGCCGTCTCCTGTAAGCATGTTACCAAAGTTTCCCTGTTTATCTATGAAAAGATCTTTATTTGCAAGATTTACAAGCGCAGTATAAATGGAAGAATCTCCATGAGGATGATAAGCCATTACTTTTCCGACAACATTTGCAACCTTTACAAAACGACCGTCATCATTTTTAATAAGAGTATGAATGATTCTTCTTTGAACGGGTTTGAATCCGTCTGTTATTTCCGGAATAGCACGATCCCTGATTACATAACTAGCATATTGAATAAAATTTGAATCAAAAAGATTTTTTACGTAAGCCATTTTTCCACCCGTATTTATTATAAATGAAAACAGGTAAAAAGTGAAGTAGAAGAAACCATATTATGTATTTGCCTTGCAGTAAGGTTTTTGTTATAATTTTTTTTAAGAGGAATTATTTATGCACATCGGATATCATGAATCTACAAGTGACGGATTATATTGTCTTGGAACGGAAGCTTTAAGTGTCGGCGCTGATACTTTTGCATTTTTTACGAGAAATCCACGCGGGGGACAGGCAAAAGCAATCGATAAAGAAGATGCCGACAGATTAAATGCGTTTATGAAAGATAATAATTTTGCACCTCCTGTAGCTCATGCTCCTTATACTATGAATCCATGTTCTGCAAACGAGGGATTAAGACAATTTGCACTTCAGATGATGACAGAAGATTTTCTTCACCTTGAATATATTCCTGGCTGTTTTTATAACTTTCATCCAGGCAGTCATACAGGGCAGGGTAGTGAAGCAGGCATTGCTTTGACATCCTCGTTAATCGCAGATGCAATTTCACTTGCAGAAAAACAGGCCGGTAATCTTCATACTGTTCTTCTTATTGAAACAATGTCTGGCAAAGGCTCGGAAATAGGTCGAACCTTTGAAGAAGTAAAACAGATTATGGATCTGGCAAATGAAAAATACGGTGCATCTCTTGAGAATAAGCTTGGGGTTTGTCTGGATACCTGTCATATCTGGGACGCAGGTTATGACATTGTAAATAATCTTGATGATGTGATTACAAGCTTTGATAAAATCATTGGATTAAAAAATCTTCATGCAATTCATTTGAACGACAGCATGAATGAGCTTGGATCGCATAAGGACCGTCATGAGAAAATCGGAAAAGGTAAAATTGGGCTGGATGCCTTGAGTCGTGTTACAAGACATGCTGCATTAAAAAATCTTCCGTTTATCCTTGAAACTCCGAATGATAAAGAAGGCTACAGGGAAGAAATCAGGATTTTAAAAGAAAAGGAATAAAAACTGTTCAGCAGATATTCTGCCTTAAACTCTGAATTGATTTTTGCTTTATTCTGTTTGTCAGGATACTGCTTGAGTTCCACTGTTGTATCTGCTGAAAATTTTAGTTTTTCATTATTGTCCATAAAATTAAAATCTATCTGTGCATTTATTTTTTCTGTCGTATTACAGCTTTTATAATTTTTTGTAAAATCACAATAAATGTTTGAATTAAGTGTAATCGTACAGAAATTCAAAATAAACTGGAGTTTTGAAATAACATCAAAATCTGTAAAAAGAATTTCATATTGATTTGAATCAGTTTTTGAAAAAACAAGTTTTGTATTTATTGAACAATTAAGCTGAAAATTATTTTTAAGGATTTTGATTCCTGTCGAATTTTTCAGATAATGTTCCCTATCATATAGATCTATTTTACAAAAGGTTGTAGAGCCTGTCGAAAGATGAGGAAGAATCTGCTTTGCCTGAAAGTTAGTCTTGAGTTGAATTTGTGATTCATAATTTTTAGAGGCACTTGTAAATATTTTATTGCCGGGAATTATAAAGCCGCTTAAATTAAAAAGCATATTTTTGATTGAAAAAGAATTTTCGCTTTTAAATGCTGTTTCTATTTGTGCAATCGGATTAGTATAAATAAATGCAGAAAAAACTGACGAAAAATTTTTATTTGAAAAAGCGGTTTGAAAAAGAGAATCAAGACTGTAATTGTCTGAATAATAAGGTTCATTGAACCAAGATGTCTGTTTTTTGTGATAATAGGGAAATAATCCTGTATAAACAGAAAATGATAAAGATGACTGCTTGAACATAAAATCTGCATAGTTATTCATTGCATAAACCGGCAGATGTTCATAATCCTTATTTAAATCAGCATAAATCATAAGAATTTGATTTCCTGCACGGTAGATTTTTTTTGATTTGTCTGAATATTCTATTTGTGTAAACATAGAAAGAGGTGCAGAAAACGCTGAATCTGCATGTGATGATTTAAGGGAAAGACAGGAGGTTTCGGCGGTAGAGAAGGGTGAAACTGTATTTGAAAGAACAGGACTGTTCAGTTTTGAAAAAACTCCGTAATTTGAAAGATTTCCTGTTTTAAATTGTACGCTCCATGGAAGCTCTTTATTTTTGAAATTAAAGAAGGTTGAGAAATTACAGGCATCATCTTTAAAGGTTGAATAGACTTTAATTAAATCTAAATCAAGATTAAAGTCATACAGCACGGAATCTGCTTTTTCAGAGCAGTTGATAGTTACTGAGTTTGATAGTTTTCCCAGACAATATGCATTGTTTAAAAACAAAACTGTGTTAAAAATAAAAGCAATTAACCATATTATTTTCTTCATATATAGTTAATTGCTTAGATTTACAAAAAAAGGAAGTTTTTTGACGATTTTTTTTAATATTTTTAATTTTTTGTGCTTGTTACGTAACTTCCGGCCTTAGAAAAATCTTTAATCTGATTAATCTTTGCCATCCAGTATTCTGCTTCACTTTTTGTAGTATATGGACCAACTCTTACACGATAGAAAAGTCTGCTGTTTGCATCTTCGAATGTAAATATATCTGCAAGAATTTTGTTTGAATCAAGGGTTGAACGTGCATTTTCTGCAGTTTTCTTGTTTGTATATGAAGCAACCTGTACCCAATAGCGAGTGATTGCTTTTGCCGGTGTAACAGCTTTCTGTGTTTCTTTTTTAGAAGCCTGAACTTTAGGTTCTGCTTTTGCAGTTGAAGTTGCAGCTGTTTTTGGCTTTATATCTGCTTTTGTAACAGATGGAGAAGTCTGTTTTACAGAGGCTGCCTTTTCTTTTTTTTCAGCTTCTGCTGCAGAAACTTTTGCAACAGCTTCAGTTCTTTCTTCAGTTGTAATTACAGGCTGTGTTTCTGTATTTGTGATTACAGGTTCTTCTGTATTTGAAACAATGTTTTCTGAACGTAATGCCTTAAGATCAATCGTTTTACCATCACTTGGTGTCATATCATAAAAGCTTGTATTGTTTGAAACGATTACAAGATCATTCACGCTTTGTGTACCATCGAATCCTTCGTTTACCGATGATGTTTTATTTGTTACAGATGGAGTTTCTACTGTAGATGCAATATATGTATCTTCAGCAGGTCTTCTAAGATTATCTTTTTTAGCATAAGTATCTGCCGGTTTGAAAAATATCATTCCAAAACCAATAACTACTAATAAAAATACACCTGCCGCAGCAATAATCCATAATGTTTTTTTCTGTTCCATAATTTCCTCTTTTCACCGGTTGTAAATTTATGCCGGCCACCTTATTAAAAATATCGGATTGTGGAATAATAAGTTTAGAACAATTTAAATTTTATTTAAAATCTAATTGTTCCATATAAAAATCGGAATTGAAAATTTTTTATATTCTCTTAGAAGATTTTTTTGACTTTTAAATCGTTTAAGAATCTGGATGATGGAAAGACCGTCTCTTTTTTTTGCCCTTATAAGTCTTTTAATAAGCGGTGCTTTTACATAATAGATTTTCTGACATCTATTCAATAACTCAGGCGTTTTGTAAAGAACTGTCGCATTGATGATTGCCTTTTTGTTTTTATCAATAAATTCGTTTGTCTTTTTTATTACATAAGGATAGACAAGCATTTCCTGTTTTTTAAGAAGAGCAGGATTTGAAAATAAAAGCTGACCAAGAGATTTTCTGTTGATTTCCGGATTTTTTTCATCATCATTTAAAAGGATGTTAATGTTCTGTTTTTCTGCATCCTTTTTGAAAGTAGCATAGATTGTCGGAGCAAGTTCATTAATTGCGTCATGCACAAGAAGATCTGCATCTATGCTTTTCCATCCGTCGTTTTCGAAAATTGAACAGACAAAATTTTTACCGCTTGCCATCGGTCCTGTAACTGCAATCAATTGTTTTTCTGTATTCTTCATATTATCCGTGGAATTCACCCCAGTTTTTTCCATACTCAATGCTAACCTTAAGCGGTACACGAAGAGTAACTGCTTTTTCCATATTTTCCCTGATGATTGAAACAGCTTTTTCAATTACATCCTTGTCATCCGGTGCTTCAAAAATCAGTTCATCATGAACCTGAAGAAGAAGCCTGACATTAAGATTTGATTCCTTTAATGCTTTGTTTACTTTTATCATTGCAATTTTTACAATATCTGCTGCACTTCCCTGAACCGGTGAATTTACAGCGATTCTTTCTGCCGCAGCCTGTTCGATTTTATTTTTACTATTGATGTTTAAAACAGGGCGTTCTCTTTTTAAAATCGTTTCAACAAAGCCATTTTCTTTTGCTTTTTGAACCGTTTCATTTATAAAATTATTTACCCCTGAATACTGGTTAAAATAATTCGTTATGAACTGCTGAGCCTGAGTTCTTGATATTTCCAGATCCTGTGCAAGTCTGAAAGCGGACATTCCGTAAATTACACCAAAGTTGATTGTTTTTGCAGTTCGTCGCATTTGTGTAGTTACTTCATCAATTCCGACATTATAGATTAATGAAGCGGTCATCTTGTGAACATCTGTTCCGTTAATGAAGGCACTGCTCATGTTTTTATCATTGCTCAGATGTGCAAGAACGACAAGCTCAATCTGTGAATAATCTGCAGAAATAAGAACCTTTCCGTCTGGTGCAGTAAAGGCTGTCCTGATTTTTCGACCTTCTTCTGTTTTTACCGGAATGTTTTGAAGATTAGGCTCGCGGCAGGAAAGTCGGCCGGTAGCAGTTCCTGTCTGAATAAAATCTGTATGAATTCTTTCGTCTTTGTCACACATTTCGGGTAAGGTCTGAACATAGGTTGATAAAAGTTTAGCAAGCTCGCGATATTCCAGAATCATTTTTGGAACAACATCATCCTTTGCAAGCTCTTCGAGAACACTGGTATCTGTTGAATAACCGGTTTTTGTTTTTTTGCCGGGCTTTAAATGACGTTCTTCAAATAAAACAGTCTGTAATTGTTTTGGAGATGCAATTAAAAATTCATGTCCGACTTCCCTGTAAATCGCCTGTTCAATCTGTAATATTTTTTCAGAAAGTTCCTTGCTGTAATCTTTCAGGGTTTTTCTCTCAAGATGAATTCCGTTTAATTCCATCTGAGTCAGGATTGGAAGAACTTTCATTTCCATTTCATAGAGAGATGAAAAATCATCACCGGTAAAAAGGGAATTGTCTTCAATAGATTTTGTGATTTTTTCGTATTTTTTATTTTCAATAAGTTTTAAATAAAGCTGAAGTGTAAAATCAGCATCTTCACTTGCATATCTGTATGCCTGTTCAAGAGGAACATCTGCAAAGGATTGTCCTTTTTCTACGATATCAGAGAATTCAATGCCCTTGAGTCCGAGAATTGTTTCTGAAAGATATTCAAGGGAAAATGAACCTTTACCAAGACGTTCAGGATTCAAAAGCCAGGAAATAATCATTGTATCAAGAATACGGCATTTGATAGAACTGAAAACATCGCTTTTATCACTGATAAAATTATTGTTGATTAATACCTTAAGATCGAATTTTGCATTGTGCATGATTAAATCAACATCAGAATTTGAAAAAAGTCTTCTTAACTGCACAAAGGCATCGTCTTTTGAAATGTAATTGTTTTCAGAAAATAAATCCTGAGCCTGGTTTTGCATAAGAGGAATGTAAACTGCTTTTCCTTTTTCATAACAAAGACTAAAACCAAGCAGGCTGCAGTTAAAGGTATCAAGAGATGTGGTTTCACTGTCGTAGGCGATTGGAGTTTCTTTTACTTTGCAAAGATATGAATCGATGTATTTTTCCAATTCGTTAAGTGAAGTAATTGCCCTGTAGTTTGAAGTATCGTTTTGTTTAACATTTAATATTTCTTCTGATTCCGGAATTGAAAAATCGTTTGCGATTACCGAAGAAGTTTTTAAGCCGGAAGTTTCAACTGCAAGTTCTGCGTATGATTTTGCCACGGCAAATGCTTCGAAGAACTTTAATTTTTCGGCAGCAGCGTTGTAATTATATGTATAAGGTTTTGAATTCAATGCGGCATCTATTTCACTGCATGGGACTGTATTACAAAGTTTTATTAATTTCTGGCTGAAGAAGGCATTTTCTTTTCCGTCAATTAATTTCTGCTGCATCGCACCTTTTATTTCATCTATGTGTTCGTAGATTCCATTTAAATCATTATAATCAGACAGAAGCTTTGCAGCAGTTTTTACTCCGACTCCATGTACACCAGGGACATTGTCTGCGGTATCACCGTAAAGTGAAAGAAGATCAAGCAGCTTTTCAGGACGAACACCCCATTCGGCTTCAACACCGGCAGCATCGGTTATTTTCCAGGTACTGCCTCCTGTTTCCGGCTTAAGGATTTTACAGTTATCATTTACCAGCTGCATTAAATCTTTATCACCTGAGAGAATTCTGCATTCTCTTTTCTGTTCTTCGCATTTTTTTGCAACGGTAGCAATTACATCATCAGCTTCGTATCCGTCGCATTGAAGAACAGGAATTCCAAGGGCATGAAGTATATCTTCAATCCATGGTATTTGGGCATGAAGATCATCAGGTGTTTTATTTCTGGTTGCCTTGTATTCAGTATACATTTCGTGTCTGAAAGTTTTTGTTTTTGAATCCATTGCGGCAAAAAGATATTTTGGATTATAGTGCTGTAAAATCCAGTGTAAATTTCTGAAAAATCCGAATACCGCCGAAACATTCTGTCCTTTTGAATTCGTGAGCGGTCGTGATATGAATGCAAAATACGCACGAAAGATTAAACCATAACTATCTAAAATGTATACTGTGTTGTCGTTTTCCATAACTCAAGTATACAGTAAGATAGTTTTTGAGAAAAGCATTTGATAATACTAAAATTAATTATTATTAAGAATTTCTCGTGCGTGTTCTAAAGCTGAATTGATGTTATCATAAATATTGTTTCTGCCGAGCTTGTCAGCCATTCCTGTTTTTTCAATAAGAAGATATGGCTGTGTGTGAATTCCACTTATGACAATCGTAATTCCTTTTCTGTCGCAGGCTGCTTTTGCCTGTTCAAGTGCTTTGATTCCACCCGCATCAAGATAAATAGTATTTCTCATTCTGAGGATTAAAACCTTGCAGTTTGCCTGTGCACGTTCTGTAGCAAGTTCAAATTTTCTGACAGTTCCAAAGAAAAGAGGACCTTCAATTTCGTATACAAAGCATTGTTTCGGAATGTCAAGATTTTCTGCCGGCTGATCAGTTTTAATTCCTCCGGTTAAAGTTTCACGCTGATTTTGAACTTCACTTAAATCAATCATCTTTTTAATGAAGAAGAAAGCGGCAAAACCAAGTCCAACTTCTATAGCTACAGTTAAATCTACAAAGACAGTGATTAAGAAGGTTACGAGGAAAACACATATATCAGATTTTTGTCCCTTAATTAATGCTTTAATTGCAGAAAAACCAGCCATATTCCAGGCAACGTTTATTAAAACAGCTGCAAGAGCAGGCATCGGAATGTAAGAAGCATATTTTCCTGCAAAAAGTAAAATTACGAGTAATGTAAGCGCATGTATTATTCCTGCTACAGGTGTTTTACCGCCATTTTTTATATTTGTTGCAGTTCTTGCAATTGCGCCGGTTGCAGGAATTCCTCCGAAAACAGGACTGAAAATGTTAGCAGTACCTTGTGCAATTAATTCCATGTTTGAATCATGCTTTGAGCCTATCATACCATCTGCGACAACTGCACTTAAAAGGGATTCAATTGCGGCAAGAACAGCGATAGAAACTGCGGTAGGAAACAGAGTGATTATTGTTTTGAGGCTGAAATCCGGAAGCTGTGGTACCGGCAATTTAGATGGAATAATAAAATGCTGTGAGCCGTTTGCAAATTTTCCTATAGTGTCTGTATGAAGATTACAGTGTTTTTCTAAAATGATGTTTATTATGGTTGCAAGAATTATTACTATAAATGAACCCGGAATCTTTTTAATAAATTTTGACCAGATAAAAATAAAAGCAAGACAAATGGCAGCCATTGCAAAGGAATACCAGTTTACGGTTGCAGCACTTTTTATGTATACAATAAGCTTTGGTAAAAAGTCGCCCGGCATTTTTGAATATTCTTCACCAAGGATTGTCATCGGTACAGAAAAATCAGGTGAAAGTCCGAAAAAATCACCCAATTGACCTGCTGCTATTGTAACTGCAATTCCTGCTGTAAAACCGGTTACGATAGTGTAGGGGATGAATTTTACAAGACCACCCATTTTGAATATACCAAGCAGGATTAAAATTATACCGGCCATTACGGTTGCAGTTGCAAGACCATTCATTCCGTATTGTGAAACAACTGAATAAACAATGACGGCAAAAGCACCTGTCGGTCCGCCGATTTGAACTTTGCTTCCACCTAATACGCTTATGAAAAAACCTGCAATAATTGCAGTAAAAAGACCAGATGCAGGATTAACACCTGATGCTATTGCAAAAGCGATTGCAAGGGGAAGGGCTACAATGCCGACAATAATACCGGCAATTAAATCATTTAAAAATTTTTTTGGATTATAATCTTTTAAGGAATCAATAATCTGTGGTTTCATGAAAAAACATTATAATTAGAGTGAACAGAAGAATCAAGATTGCTTTAAGGCTGACAGGTCATGTGGATTTCTGAATAGAATAAAAAAGACCGTTCTATGAAGAACGGTCTTAAATAATTCACAGGATTGGAATTAATTATTCGTATTCAAAAGATTTATTCCATGCTTCGATACCAGTAGTATCCTGGATACGTAATGTTTTTGTTCCCTTTCCTGTTAAAGTAACTTTTGCAGTTCCTTTCTTATCATTAAGAACAATTGTAAGTGTTCCGTCATATGAAGGGAATGAAGCATAATCTACGTTTTCAACATTATTTTGTTCTGCTATAGCTCTTTCACCTGAAATCAATTTAACATCTGTTACAGTGAGTGTATCTTTGTTTCTTATACAAACTCCTGTATATATGTCGTACATATTTGAGCCATCATTTCTTTTTAATGTGTATGATGCACAAAGAGAAACACGTGCTAAGGCAGCAGTAACATTAGGAACATCTTCTTCAGATGTTACATCAACATCACTGTAAAATTCAAATGCTGTTAAGTCTTTTACCCAGTTGAATAAATCACATGAAGAGAAAGATAGTACGAGAAAAGCTGCAGCAAAAACTGTTAATAATTTTTTGGTAATTTTTTTCATAAAAAAAACTCCTTAATATGACTCTCATAACGATTGTCGTAAAATAAACATAAGCCTCCCATACGGGAAACTTCAAACTTTTATTTTATACACAAAGTATAGTCTAAAATTTAATTTTTGCAATAGTTTTTGATTTTTTTTTATTATTTATCACGCTTTTAGAAAAATTAATTAACTTATTATGAATATGTTAAGATGTATGGTATAATATTGTCCAGGAGGCATAATTATGAAGAAGGTTGTTTTTTGTTTTTTTTTTTGTTATGCAGCTTTAATATATTTGCTCAAAATATTGGTGATAAGGTTTATAAGGAAGTTGAAGTTAATGGTGAAAAATTATTTAAATGGCTATTATATGAAACATTAAATGAATATAATTCAGATGAAAAAATAATACATAAACTTACGTTTGAAGAAAAAGTCTATAAAAGTAAATATGAAACTGGAATAACAGCTAAGACTACCATCAAGACTGATTGGTGGTATGAATATGATGTTAATGGAAATTTAATTCATTCTAAATCTTCTAAAGACGAAGAAGAATGGTGGTATGAATATGACTCTAATGGAAAAGAGATACATGGAAAAAATTCTAAAGGTTTAGAATATTGGAAGGAGTATGATTCTAAGGGTAATATGATTCATGAGAAGAATTCCAATAATATAGATTTTTGGCATGAATACAATTCAGAAGGGAAAGAGATACATGGAAAAAATTCTAAAGGGCTAGAATGGTGGTATGAGTATAATTCAAAAGGAAAATGTGTTCATACAAAATACTCTGATGGAAAAGAATGGTGGTATGAATATGATTCAAAAGGTTTTAATATTCATACAAGAAAATCAGATGGAACAGAATGGTTTTTTGAATATGAGTTTTATTCAAATGGTAAAATGAAAAGTTGTAAATATTTTCGTACCATATAAAAAATTTTAGAATTCTATCCTGATGGTAAAGTAAAAGTTTGTAGAAAGTGGAAAACTTTTTAGGAGGTATGAATATGAAGAAATTATTTAAAATTGTATTATTTCTTTCGTTTTTTACGATTTTTTATACTTTAGTTGATTGTAATGGTAATTTAGACAACAGAGTGTATTCATCTGTATCTGGTGGTACATACAAGTATTTTGCTGATGGTTATAGTTATGTATTTACATTTAATTCCAATAAAACAGTAAGTGGAAGGGTAAATGGGACTGATTTTTCGACTTTAAATTTAAAATGGAAAGAAAGTGGTAGAGAAATAACTGTTTATCAGGAAGTTCAAAATATTCAATCAACTCTTTATTTTTTTACTGCAAATAGTACTTTTACTACTTTATCCTATATGGGTGTAATAACCCTTGCCAGACAGTAAAAAAAATCATATAAGTATTAATTTATAAATTATTTAAATATATTTTACGCAAAGGAATTATAAAATGGCTTGGGCTGTGAATTTTTTAGATGTATCTTTTGAAGAAAAAACAGAGTTTTTGAAACAATTCTTAATATCATATTCAGTGGATATTAAATCCAAAAAAACATATAGAGAAGTACTTTCTTTTATAGTTGGTGGTTTGTATGTTTGTAAACGATATAGATATATATCAAAAGAAGCTTTAAAGATTCTTAAAGAAAACGGAATTAAGGACATTCCTGTTCCAAGAAAGACTAAAAGCATTCCTTGTAAAGGTATTACTATAGAACATACTGTTCCTATAAATCTTGCTGTTGATTATTTTCTTTCATTATCCTTTTCTGATATAAATAATTCTAGATTAGTAGATATAATAAGATCAATTGCAGGGACTTCATTGATTACTGATGATGAAAATAAACAATTAAGATTTGCTCATTTAAATAAATCATTACCAGATAATATAACAATTGATGACATTATTACTGGAAAAGAAAAACATAATTGCAGATATAATAGGGCGTGTATAGAAGTTGTAGAAGATAAAAGTTTTTATTGTAATCAGTAAAAATTTATTTTTCCGTGCGTTTTAGCAGGGCAGGCAATATATCTTTACGGAAAGTTTCTTTTGTTTTTTTGAATAATTCTTCATTAACATCAGGTTTTCCGGTAATAAAGGTGCATTTTGCCCCCAGCTGTTCCTTGCAAAGTTCTTTTACATCCTTCGTTAAAACGCATGGAATTTTAAGACTCTGTTCACTAAGAGTATAAGTTTTTATATCCGGATTTTTTTGTATCTGACTTTCAAACCACCAGGCAAACATTTTTAATTTGCTGTCTGTAAAAACAATTTCATTTTTATAGTTTTTATCTTTTATAAGATTTGAATTTATCATTGAATTAAAACTCATCTGTTCTATTGTTTTTAATCTGCTGTTAATAGTATTCCATTGTTTTTCTGCATTACTTCCTTTTATATGAGTTTCTTTCAGAGGATATGCAAGATCCAGTCCTGCAAGATAAATGTTTTTTGCACCAAGTTTTTTAGCAAGCATCCAGGCACAGGAAGCAACTGAACCTCCTGCCCCAAGATTTCCGAATTCTCCAAGAACACTTTCAAAATAATTACTGACAGGAATCTGATCTGAACATAAAAGAATATCCTTTGCTTTGAATCTGAATACTGCCGGATGTACACTGATTGGTGCAATAAGTATGCTTTGTGGTGCTTTCAGAAACATAAGATGTCTGTAAGCGTAAAACTGCGGATCTGTGATTATAATAAAATCAGGAGTAATATTGTTTCTTAACAATGCATGAAGTGCTGTTTCAACACAGATTATTGTATTTGTATGCTGCAACGTTTTCAGCGGTTCTAGAAGTGATTGAAGTGAAGGACCTGCCGCAACTACAAGGCAGTTTTTACAATTATCATTATTTTTAAGAAAATTATTAACGGTTTGTCTTAAAGTAATCTGCTCTAAATTATTTGTGCTGTTTCTTATCCATAGCTTTGCAAATCTTTTCAGTGTAGAACTGTTAATTTCATTTTTTCTTTTGTTTCTTTCTATTATCTCAATTACTTGATTAAAATATTTTTCTGCATGTTGTGTAAAAGGTTTCAGATTGATTATAAATGAATTTGAAACTCCGTTTACGTTTAATCCTATTTCATTCTGTTCTTCAATAAGTGCAATTATCTGATCAAGAGGACAGCTGATTGTAATTATTAAATTTTCAACTTCAAAAACCTTCTGCCAGTCAAGAACACAAATTGCAGTTAAAAAATAATTTATGTCATTTTCGATTAGTATCAGGCGTTGAGTTTTTTTAATTTCCTCGCAGACTGCATTTACCTGGTAACCTAAGCCAAACCCAAGAAAAATTATATTTTTAACATCCTTCGTTTCACCGGTTACTGCCTGTGCTTCGCGTGACGGATTATATGATGAATGTAAGAGAATGTTGTTATCGCTTGCAGTAATTTCTCCGTTCTTAGCTCTGGTGATTTTATAGAAAGGATTATCTTCTATATTTTCTGAATATTTTTGTTCAAACTCCTGAATCTGATTTGAATAAATATCATACAGGGCAGGGAATCTTTTTTTAAATGCATTAAGATTTTTATTCCATATAGAGTTCAATTACCATATCCTTTGTTACTGGCGTTCCAGGTTCCGGTGATTGATTTACAACCCAACCGCTGCCGTTTATGCTTAGTTTAATATCCTTTATTTCAAGCAGAGGAAGCAGTTCTTTTTTTGAGCTTCCTGTAAAGTCTGGTAAAGAAGCACCTATTTTGATTGTCTTCTTTGACGGAAGATTAATAACTCCATTGTGTTCAACAGAAGATGCTCCGGCACGGCTCATTCCAAGATGATCAATGATTATATCAGCAGCTTCTCCGATTACAGGAGCAACGATTCGTCCGGCGTAAGTTTCACCTTTTGCTTTTTCAATTACGATATAAAGACAAATCTGAGGATCTTCTACCGGGAATAATGCGATACAGTTGGAAAGAAAGTCTGTTTCGCTGTAGCCGCCGTTTACTTTATCTGCCATTTGTGCTGTACCGGTTTTTACACCGATTGCCACATCACCGATATTTGCCTTTGAACCGGTTCCTGTTGTTGCTGTAGTTTCCATGCAGCTTAAAATATAATCGGCAGATGCTTTACTTAAGGCTCTTTCTTTATATTCAGGAAGGTGTTCATAAAAAACAGTTCCATCCATATTCGTAATTTTTTTTATAACTGTAAGCTGTACGGGAATTCCTCCGTTTCCGATTGTAGAAGCAGCCTGAACCATCTGAAGTGCGGAAACACTTATTTCCTGTCCTATTGCAATCGTCGGTTTTGAACGAGCCGACCAGCTTTTATTTGACGAATCCTTTACAAAGCCTGTCGTTTCACCGGAAAGTTCTATTCCTGTTTTTGAGCCGAAGCCTAAAAGCTTTATTCTTTCTATGAATCTTTCTTCACTGATTTTATCACTTATCTGACCTAAAACATCATTGCATGAATATTTAAGTGCTTCTCGTGGAGTAAGCCATCCGTGCTTATCAAGACATTTTATTTTTACAGTTTCACCTCTCGGGATTTTTCTTTCATATGCACCGTCACATAAAAAACTGTCGTTTGGAGAGATTACCTTTTCATCATAAGCTATGCCCACAGTAAAAATCTTAAAAACAGAACCAGGCTCATAGGCATTTATTGCAGGTCTGTTGATTTTTGCATTAGCATCACTCGCACCATAATCATTTAAATCTGCAGAAGGAAGACTTACGTATGAAAGAATCTCACCGGTTTTACAGTTCGCTGCAAGAAGCATTATGCTTTCTGCCTTTGTATCATTCATTGCTTTTAGAGAAAGCTGTTCGAGTTTATACTGAAGATTTGCATCAATTGTTAAAAAAATATTCTTACTTGGACGAGGAGCATTCGCTTCATAATCATAATCAGGAGAAAGAACATCCTGCTGTGAAAACTCTATTCCTGCGAGTCCCTTTCCTTCATCACCCATATAACCGATTAATTGAGAGGCGAGAGAATAATTAGGATAAATTCTTCCAGGCAGTTTTTCATAGTTTATAAAAGTAAAGCCGTAATCATTTGCTACGGAACTTATTTCATCGTATTCATTTTGAGTTGCTTTCTTTTTTAAGATGATGTATTCACGTTTCTTATCGGTTTTTTCTTCAAGCTCACTTTCGGTCATTCCGAAAAACTGAGCCATAACCTTGCAGAAGTTTTCTTTGTTTTTTATATCTCTGGTATTTAAGCCGATTCTGTAGAAATTTGTCTGTACTGCAAGAGGAGAGCCTGAACGGTCAAAGATGGAACCTCGTTCAGTAAAATTATTACTTTGAGAAGATGATTTAACTGTTTTTAAGGCAAGCTTCAGATATGAGAAAAGCGTAAAAATTAGAAGAACTCCGCATATAAGAAAACAGAAAAATACGCGTTTTTTCTTAAAAAAAGTGTTCATCAATCCTTCCCGATTACCTTTCCCGTAATGTTTCTACAGGAAACAAAACCGTAATCTCTGGAGTCAACCGAGTTATTAAAATTATCTCCAAGAACAAAAATAAAATTGTCCGGAACCTTATTAATATCTTTAAGCCAGTTGTACTGTCTTTGATTCAGCGGTATGTGTTTGTTATCTATTAATAAATAATATTTATCATACTCTGAATCGGACAGAATTTCTAGATAGTCGCCGCCGGTAAGAACGCATCTTTTAACTACAATTTTGTTGTCATGAAGAAAAAGAACTACATCATTTCTGACAGGTTTCTTCCATTGAACAAAATATGTATCGGTAAAAGGTTTTGAAAATCCGTATGCAAGCCTGTTGATTAAAACAACCTGTTTGTCTTTAATGCCCGGCTCCATTGAATTTCCTGAAATCTTAAGATAATCGATAACGAAAAATTTTAAGAAGAAAGCGCAGAATAATGCAAGAATAATCAGTGTAAGCATTTTTTCACTTCGTTTTTGAAGTTTGCCAAGAGAATCTTCCTGCTGATTTTTTTCATTTATTTTTGTAACCTGAAGGGTTTTCATTGTTTTATATGATTTTTTTCTTATAAAATATTCTAAACCCCATTTTATTTTCTGTCGATAGAAAAAATATGGAAATAATTAGTTTTATTTGTGACGAACCACAGCCTACAAGGGCAACAGGATTTTTTAAGTCAACTTTAGGTTCAGTTTCTTTAAAGAAAAAAGAAAAGAAATATCAGGAAAAGGAAGATGTTTCTTATGCATTTAATTTCCCGCAGGAAAAACAGACTTTCAGGGCTGGTGCTGTAAGCCGTGAGTTTAATTTTGGAACAGTTCTCAGTTCAATAGGACATTTTATATCGGTTGTCGCAAATAAAATAAGACGTAATCTTAAGACCTTCTTCATTGGTCTTTTAATAACAGGTGCTGTAATTACTGCTGTTGTTTTTTCCATTAAACTTGCTTTATATAAAATAAATCATACTGGTCCTTTATCTTTCCAGCAGGATGATTCGCTTGATGAAGAAAACCTTGCCAAATTCATGGAATTGTTTGCAATGGAAGGAAGTCTTGAATCTCTTGAAAGCAAGGAATTAACAGAAGATACATCGGTAAAAATCAATCCTAATCTTCTTATTCAGCCTATTTCATATCAGACTTATAAGGTTCGCGGTGGTGATACAATCAGCGGTATTGCGGGAAAATTTGGTCTTAAAAATATTTCATCACTTATTTCGGTAAACAATATTACAAATGTACGCCATCTTGTAGAAGGTCAGAAGCTTAAGATTCCTAATATGGACGGTATTGTTTATAAGGTTTCTGCAGGTGACACATTAAGTAAAATTGCAGATAAATATAAAATCAAGGTTGAAACTATTCTTGATGTAAATGAACTTACTACAGATTCCTTGACAAAAGGACAGGAATTGTTCCTTGCCGGAGTAGGAATGGATAAAACTGCTCTTGCAGAAGTAATGGGCGATTTATGGAAGCTTCCTATCAGAGCAAGCTTTAGATGGAGTTCACCATATGGAAACAGAATAGACCCTATCAAAAAGGTAAAATCTTTCCATACAGGAACAGATATGGCTTGTCCTACCGGAACTTCTGTTTATGCAGCCTTGAGCGGTACAGTATCGTTTACTGGTGTTTCAAGTGTATTTGGAAATTACATAATTATAAAGCATACCGGCGGATATCAGACTTTATATGCTCATCTTTCAAAGATTTATGTTAAGAAAGGTCAATGGGTAGATCAGAAGGTAAAGATTGGTGCCGTAGGCTCAACTGGATATTCAACAGGTCCTCATCTTCATTTTACAGTTTATAAAAACGGTAAGCTTGTAGATCCGATGACGGTTCTGAAGAAAAAATAATATATGCGGGGTGTATAAGACTATGAACGCAGTTTGTACAGGGTGCGGGCGGACAATAGATAAGGAATTTATATACTGTCCATGGTGCGGTTTTTCCAGAGTGTCACATGAAAGTGATTCTCTGGATGTTTTGTTTAACAAATATGAACAGATGCACAGGGAAATTCGCCGCCGTCAGTTGTCAGATATGGAAAAACAGCTTGATGAAATGGAAAAGGAGCTTTCTGTGCTTGTGTTGAGTACGGAGATGCATAAATGAAAAAACATGTTTTTTTTACCGGATTATTTTTATGCTTGAGTTCAGTCTATGCGGGAATATCCTTTGGTCCGGCAGATATAAATGATGCAGATGAAGTGCTTTACACTGTAAATCAGGATATTATCGGTGTTCAGTCAATTCAGTCTCTTTTTAAGACAACAATCGTTAGCGGTGAAAGTAAAGGTAAACCTCAACTGCTTACCTGTTATCCTGAAAAAATGGAGCTTCTTGACGGAAAGTCCATCCTTCAGATAAGAAACCGTTTTGGTAGAGCTCAGTATAATTCAAAAACAGAAACATTTTCATATCTTGAAACAGTTGATACAATCCCTGAAAAATCGCTTCCAGTAAATCCTTATGAAGCAAGTCCTGATGGAAATTATGTGTGCTATATTCAGAGAGAGACAATAAGCAGCGGTGCATTGATTTTAGAGGATGTTCAAAGCGGCAGGAAATTTGTTCTTTGTGATGATACGAGACAGAGTTATGACAGCGTTCCGGTAAAATGGGCTCCTGACAGTTCTATTCTTATTTATGAAAAATATGATTCACTTTATTTTTGTAATCCAAAAGCAGTGCTTACAAAGGTAGAGATGGATGAAAAATACCGAAAGATTGGAAAAGGTACTATAAACAGCATCAATTGGGCAACTCAAAAAACTTTGATTTATATTGATGATTATCTTGTCTATAAAATCAATTCGAAGGAGCTTTATACAATTGGTTTGTATTCAGGAATCATCGGTCAGGGAAAAACAATCGGACGTTTACCATATCGTTTTAATCATCTTACAGATAAATTCAGTGTAGATCCAGGCATGTCTTCAATCCTTCTTGTACAGAATAAATCGCTTTTTTCTTACTTGAAATTCCGTTCTGCTTCCTGTGATTTTATGGATGTAGTATATTCCAGACCTTTTATTGATTCAGGCAGTTCGTTAATAGATTCTTTTATTTTCTGGGACAGCAATAATAAACCGGTTTTATGGCTTGAAACCTTGCCTTATTACGGGGCAAAGGAAAAGGCATTAATTTATAGAATATCTGACAGTGCAGTAAAAATTCTAGAAATTGCGGATTCAGGCTGTCCAGTTCCATCTCCGGACGGTAAAAAAGTTGCCTATGCTGCAGGTTCATTCATTTATATTTATGATGTAAACAGCTGGCAGCGTCTTGCAGAATTGTCAGGTGAAAAGGTTATAAGCTTTGTATGGATAAATAACAACAGTCTTTATGTAGGAAGTGAAGCTACAATAAAAAAATGGAATCTTTTGTCTAATACTACAGATTCATTTATGATAACTTCTGTAAAAGGCGGTTACTGGAGTAAATCTGATAATTCAATTCTCGCAAAAACTCAGGGAAATTATTTTTACAGATATCTTTCTGAAAAAGGAATCTGGGTAAAAAATCGAGAAGTTGAAGTTATGAATTCAATGGAAAACGGCCGATACAGACTTTTTACCGGTACAACTCAAAATAAAAAATATGAAAATGCTCTCTACATAAGAACACTCAGCCGTAAGGCAATTACAAAACCAATGTGTCGGGAAAGTACTGTAAGAACATCAGTTCCTAAAAAAGTGGCGCTTGTTTTTGACGCATACGATAACGCCGATGGACTCACCGATATTCTTTACGTGCTTCAAAAATACAGGGTAAAAGCGACTTTCTTTTTGAACGGAGAGTTTATTCGTCGTTATCCTATGGAAACAAGACAGATTCAGCTGAGCGGATATGAGACAGCTTCGATGTTTTTTTCTACGACAGATCTTGTAAATAATTCTTTTATAGTTGATGAGGATTTTATTGTACGTGGACTTGCACGAAACGAGGATGAATATTATCAGTGTACGGGAAAAGAGCTTACGCTTTACTGGCATGCACCATATTATTCTGTAAACAATAAGATAATTAATCATGCAAAAAAAGCAGGCTATGAATATGTAAATACGCTTTTTATAAATACAGATACTCCTCTTCTAGATAAAGAGACAAAGCCACAGTCCATCATATATGAATACTGTGATTTACTTAAAAGGGTAGATTCAGGAATTGTTCCTGTTACGACAGGTTATTCTAATGGAAACAGAACTGAACCGCTCTATAAATATCTGGATATTTTAATCTGCGCTCTTGTAGATTCAGGCTTTGAGTTTGTAACTGTAAGTGAATTATAAAGTAAAAAAAAAGATTGAAATAAAGTTGTAAAACAGTTATCATTTAATGAGTGAGGTACCTTATGAAGAAAATCATTTTATCAGTTTTGATGGCAGGAGTGCTTGTAAGTGGTTTAAGTGCTCGAAGTTCAAAAAAATCATCGACATCATTAGATCTCAGCATTGATGTAAATTATGCGCTTCCAATGATTTTTCAGCACAGTGAAACAGATATTTCTACATCGGATTCTTTCCAGTTCGGAATGGGAATTGATACTGGCATTAGTTTAATGCTTACAGACAGATTAGGTGCTAAGGTTGATGTTGGCTTTGAATTTCCTCAGACAAACAAAGGAACTATTACTGTAGGTCCGATTGAGACTAAAATAAATCAAGATTACAGGGATTGGGAAAAGAATTTCAGATTTTCAATTTTCTTCGGTCCAAAAATTAATTTGATAAATCAGAGAAGTTATACTGTCGGAATTACTCCGGGATTTTTATTCCAGTCATGGGCAGTAAAAGAAGGGGCTTTAGACGGAACTATTACATACTGGGGTTTTGGCGGCGAAATAGATGCAACTTATACAGTAAGCGGAAATATTTATGCTAATCTTTCAGTTCCTGTTGTATGGTTATACAGTATGAAAGATGGTGACCACAAAACTGAAGATATAAGTTACTGGTGCATTAAACCAAAGATTGGTGTAGGATATAGATTCTAGAAATAAGTCCGATTTCTGATAATTTTTTATAAAGCACTTGAAATATTGTATTTTGAGTGCTTTTATTTTTTTTAAAGAGTTGTTACAATAAATAATAAACTTTCTTTTTGGGGTAAAATATGAAAAAAATATTTTTAATCATTATTGCTGCTTTATGTTTGTGTGGAGCAGTTTCGGCTTTGGAATTAACTGTAGACGGTAATGTTATTGTTCCTGTTACTAAATGGCGGGAAAATGATCCTATAAGATCTTCACATTCAGAAACAGGATTCGGTTTTGATGTTACAGGAAAAATGATGTTTACCAAAATGTTTGGTGCACAGTTAAGTTTTGATTTACTGTTTCCTCTTGAGCATAAAGAAACCTGTAGAGCTGCAGATATACCTGAATTGAGTGGAGTTATTGATACCGGTTATGGATATACCGCAACATTACTCAATAAATGGGATCTTACAAAATGGTATAACGGAATCAGTGCAATTAATATTTTTGCAGGCTGTGTAATCAATGTTTATAATACAAGAGAACTTTTCATTGCTGTAATACCAGGATTTATTTTCCAGAATTATACATGTAAAGACAGAGTTAATAATGTTACTGTATCAGGCAGCTATAGAAATTTCGGTATTAGTGTAGAAGCAGATGTTACTTATTATCTTACAAAAGAAATATATGTTAATGCCGCTTTACCTTTAACATGGCTTTTTTACACAGAAGAGCTTTCTGAAAACAAGGGTTCTGGAATCCATAAGTTCTATACAGCGCCAAAAATCGGTGCAGGTTATAAATTTAACTTCTAAAAGCTGTACAAACAATTGAGGTAAAATATGTCACTGGACAAAATGCGTAACATCGGTATTATGGCTCACATTGATGCCGGAAAGACTACAACTACAGAGCGAATCCTTTTTTATACAGGAAAGATTCATAAAATCGGCGAAATTGATGACGGTCAGGCAACGATGGACTGGATGACTCAGGAACAGGAGCGTGGAATTACAATATGTTCTGCTGCAACTACGACTCAATGGAAGGGATATCAGATTAATATCATTGATACTCCTGGTCACGTAGATTTTACGGCAGAAGTAGAACGTTCTCTTCGTGTTCTTGATGGAGCGGTTGCAGTTATTTGTGCAGTTGATGGAGTACAGCCTCAGACGGAAACTGTCTGGAAACAGGCAGATGAATTTAAAGTTCCGCGTTTGTGCTTTATGAATAAAATGGACAGAATAGGCGCTGATTTTTATGCTTCGATGGAAGATGTTCACGAGAAGTTCGGCGTTGACTGTCTTGCCCTTCAGATTCCAATCGGACAGGGACAGGATTTTGAAGGAGTAATAGATCTTCTTTCCATGAAGGAACTCAGGTTTGAGGGAGATGAAGGTGAAAAGGTTGTTGAATCAGAAATAGATGCGTCACGTCTTGAGCAGGCGAAAGAGTATCGTGATAAGCTTGTTGAAATGGTTGCCGCCAGTGATGACGCTTTGATGGAGCTTTATCTTGACGGTAAGGAAATATCTTTAGAGCAGCTTAAGAATGCAATAAGAAAAGGAACTATAGAAAGAATTTTTGTTCCGTTTGTAATGGGAAGTGCGCGTCATAATCAGGGAGTTCAGCCTTTAATTGATGCAATCGTTGATTTTCTTCCATGTCCTTCAGATGTTCCTGCCGCAAAAGGATTGAAGATTAAAAAGGATGAGCAGGAAGAAGTAGAAATCCCATGTGATGTTTCAAAAATGCCGTGCGGTCTTGTTTTTAAAATTCAGTATGACCGTGAAATGGGACCTTTGTGTTATGTCCGCATGTATTCCGGAAAGATTCAGGCAGGTACTCAAATTTTTAACGTTAATAAAAAGAAGCGTGAACGTGTAAACAGAATCTTAAGAATGCATGCCGATAAATCTGAAGCAATGGATTCTTTGACAGCCGGCGATATTGCAGTTTTCATAGGATTAAAACTGGCACAGACCGGAGATACAATCGGAACAGAAGCATTTAATGTTCTTCTTGAACAGCCTGTATTCCCGCAGCCTGTAATTTCTGTTGCACTTGAACCGGAAAGTATGTCTGAAAAAGACAAGATGAATGAAACGCTCGAAATTTTGAGTCGTGAAGATCCTACGTTTACCTCTCATGAAGATGAAGAAACCGGACAGCTTATTATAAGCGGAATGGGTGAGCTTCATCTTGACGTTCTTGTAACCCGTATGCGTGATGATTTTGGCGTAAAGTGTAATGTAGGTGCTCCTCAGGTTACATATCGTGAATCAATAACTATGACTGCGTCTGCTTCTGAGGATTATTCAAAGGTTCTTGGTGGAAAAGAAAATAATGCAGGACTTACAATTGAAGTTTCTCCACGAGAACAGGGCAGCGGTAACAGTTATGAATGTACTGTAAGAAATAACAGCATCCCTGAAGAAATTTATGATGCAGTTAAGACAGGCTTTGAATCTGCCCTCGCTTCGGGAATTAAATACGGATATCCTTGTACGGATGTCGGCGTAAAAGTAACAGATATAAAATATGATGAAGCAACATCAACAACATTTGCTTTTGAGGCATGTGCCGCACAGGTTTTTGATAAGGCTTGCAGTCAGGCAGATCCTCAGATTCTTGAGCCTGTTATGAATGTTGATATTTCATGTCCTAAAGAATTTGTCGGTCCTGCGTCAAGTCAGCTTTCACAGCGCGGCGGTAATATTATGGGACAGGATTCAAAGACAACCGGTGAAATTATACATGCGACTGCTCCTATGGCAAATATGTTTGGTTTTACGACAAATCTTCGTTCTGCAACACAGGGAAGGGCAAGCTTCAGCATGGAATTCAGCCATTTTCAGATAAAGGCCGGCGGCTTGAATAATTTTTAATATCACATAGGTAGTTTTACCGATTAAGAGATTTTCTGTATATTTTTTAGTTAAACCTTTTAAAAAATTGCCTTCTTTTTTGTTTGTTTTATAATTGAGTATAAACAAAACAATATCGTTAATACGATTTTAAAGGAGTTGTTATGAGAAAATTAAAAGGTGTTTTAACTGGTCTTGTATTAGTTACATTCATTTCTGCAGTATTTGCAAAAAGTGCTGTAGAACCTGTTAAGGTTGTTCTTTCAGAAGCAAATCTCTGGGGAACTGATGCAACTTTTGCAGATGGTGTTTATGGTACTGATGGTTCTGTAACCTTTACTGCTATGTATAAATATGGTGGTGGCGGATACACTTTCAACATCAATGGAAAAACAGGAATTAACCTCAAAGATTATTCAACGCTTGAAATTGAATTTGACTATGAAACAGGTGCATGGGAAAAACCTTCGGTTATGCCTAAATTCGGTGTAAAATACTGGGGTGCAGGTGCAACATTCTTTAACGGTGGTCAGGCTCTTGACTGGATCGATGCAGAATCTCCAAAAGGAACTGTAAAAAAATCAATCAGCCTTAAAGGAAAATCTGGAAAAGCACTTCGTATAGGAATTGTTTCTAATTCATGGCAGTGGGAAGGAAACGGTGACGGCAGCAATACAGGTGATGACACAGTAATCATTAAGGTTAAGAGCATAAAATTTGTTCCGTAATTTAAAAAAATTATTATCATTTTTTAAAATTATATGATACAATAATCCCATACTATTTAATTTACACGGGAGATTAAGTGATATGGGATTAATCAAAGCAATTGCCGGTGCTGCCGGTGGTGTTCTTGCTGATCAGTGGAAAGAGTTTTTCTATTGTGAAGCAATGAGTGCAGATGTAATTTGTACAAAAGGTCAGAAAAAAGTAACAAAACGTTCAAGTAATACAAAGGGCGATGAAAATATTATTTCAAATGGTTCTGTAGTTGCAGTTGCAGACGGACAGTGTATGCTCATCGTAGAGCAGGGAAAGGTTGTTGAAGTTTGTGCAGAGCCTGGTGAATTTGTTTGGGATAATTCAACTGAACCTTCAGTTTTTGCCGGAAAATTCGGAAAAAATCTTATAGATACATTTAAAAATATCGGTAAACGTTTTACTTTTGGTGGAGAAGCTCCAAAGGATCAGAGGGTTTACTATTTCAATACAAAGGAAATTCCGGGAAATAAATATGGTACTCCAACACCGGTTCCATTCAGAGTTGTGGATGCCCGTGCAGGAATTGATATAGATATTGATGTAAAATGCTTTGGTGAATACAGCTACAAGGTTGTAGATCCGATTCTTTTTTATACAAATGTTTCTGGTAACGTAACAGAGAATTATACACGCGATGCAATTGATTCTCAGTTGAAGAGTGAACTTTTAACTGCATTGCAGCCTGCATTTGCAAAGCTTTCTGAAAAAGGATACAGATACTCACAGGTTCCTGCTCATACAGAAGAGCTTGCTGAATATTTAAAAGAAGAATTAACAAAGAAATGGAAGGATTTTAGAGGCATTGAAATTGCTGCCTTTGGAGTTTCAACAATTTCTGCAGATGAAAAAGATGCTCAGATGCTCAAGGATCTTCAGAAAAATACAGCATTTATGGATCCGACACGTGCCGCTGCAAATATCGTTGGCGCTCAGGCAGATGCAATGAAGGCTGCTGCAAATAATCCAAACGGTTCTGCAGGTGCATTTATGGGAATGGGCATGGCAGGAGCTATGGGCGGTATGAATTCTCAGGCCTTGTTTGGAATGGGTGCTGCTGCAGGCGGATCTTCAAATAATGGAACTCAAGCTGCAGGCGGATCTGGTACATGGATTTGTTCATGTGGAACAACTGCAACAGGAAAATTCTGTCCTGAATGTGGAAATCCTAAGCCTGCCTCTGGAGAATGGACTTGTTCCTGTGGAGTAAAGAATACAGGAAAGTTCTGTTCAGAATGTGGTGCAAAGAAACCTGAATAATTTTTCTCATCTGGAGCTTATATGCCTAAAGTAACAACTTATAAATGTCCTTCGTGTAACGGGCCAATGCATTTTTCAAGTTCATCGCAGAGACTTGAGTGTGATTACTGCGGTTCCTCTTTTTCGATAGAAGAAGTTGATAAGCTTTATTCAGGAAAGGTGGAACAGGCAGCGGAAGAAGGTGCAAAAGCAGCAGAAAAAGAAGAACAGACTTCATTTAATATAGATGGTGAGGCTCAGGTTCAGACAGGCGGATCCTGGGCAAGCTCAAATATGAAGGCTTATAACTGTTCTTCATGTGGTGCTGAATTAATTTGTGAACCGATTACAGTTTCAACAAGCTGTCCTTATTGTGGAAATCCTACAATTATTCCGGGAAAGTTCAAGCAGGATGGTATGCCTAATTATATTATTCCGTTTAAGCTTGATAAGGAAGCTGCCGTAAATGCCCTTAAAAATTTTTATGGTAATAAAAAACTTCTTCCTAAGGTTTTTTCAAAGCAGAATCATATAGAAGAAGTAAAAGGTGTTTATATTCCGTTCTGGCTTTATGATGGTGACATGGATGTAAGTGCAAGCTTTGAAGGTTCAAATACGACATCGTCGGTAAGCGGTGAATATAGAACGACTACTACAAAATATTACGATGTTCAGCGTGAAGCAAATATTCCTTTTGAAAAGGTACCTGTAGATGCTTCCATCAAAATGGATAATGCGCAGATGGATTCCCTTGAGCCTTTTGATTTCAAGGATCTTAAAACATTTTCGCCGTCTTATCTTCCTGGATATTTTGCAGAGGCCTATGATGATGATTCAAAAAACTGTTCAGATCGTCTTAAAGAAAGAGTTGAACAGAGTGCAGTACAGCGTCTTTATGCTTCGGTAACAGGATACTCTTCGGTTACTATGAAGAGCTGTAATGTAGATATGCACGTAAATAAAATCAATTATGCCTTTCTCCCGGTATGGCTTTTAAGTACAAAATGGAAGAATAATAATTATCTTTTTGCAATGAACGGGCAGACAGGGAAACTTGTTGGCGATTTACCAATGGATAAAGGAAAATACTGGCGCAGATTTATCGGTATTGTACTTTCAGTCGGTACAGTTGTTGCTGTTGCATGTTATTGGGGTGTGAAATTATGGATAATGTACAAAAACAGATAAAAAAGCTTTTTCTTGCAGTAATATTTTTGTGTTCGATATTCGGTTTTGCATCTGCTCAGGTTGCAGAGGTTTATGATGAAGAAAAACTGCTTTCTTCTGAAGAAGTTGAATTATTAAAAACACAGGCCCTTGAAGTTTCTGAAAAATATAGAATTGGTGTTTACATTACAATAGTTCGCGATATGGGAGAATACGGATATTCAAATATAGAAGATTTTACTGAATACTGGTATGACAATTTTGCTCCAGGCTGGGAAGGTTCAGGAGAAGCTGTTAATTTATGTCTTTCAATGGCAGACAGAAGTTATGAGTTTTTTGCCCATGGAGATTTATGTAATTCAGCATTTACGGATTATGGAAAGGATATTCTTATTAGTGATTATGTATTGCATTATCTTTCAAAGAATGATTATTATCTGGCATTTGAATCCTTTATAAAACAACTCCCGCGATATATTGATCATCAGATGGAAGGTAATCCGATTGATGTTTCAAAGAGTTCAAGAGAAGAGGAAGGACCTCATCCTGCTTCTGATGGTGCAGTTGGACTTATATCGTCAATCCTCATTGCATTAGCAAATTTAAAGAAACATAAGAATGCCTTAAGTAATGTTAAAAAAGCGACAAATGCAAATAGTTATGTTCTTGGTTCACAGATTGTTTTCAGTGTAAGAAGTGATACATATTCACATTCTTCTACTCATACAGAAAGAATAGTCACGGAGTCCTCGAGCAGTTCCAGATCTTACCATGGCGGAACAACAATTTCCCATCATGGCTCATCGCATTCAAGCGGACATTTCTAGTCTTTTTTGAATCTAAGTAAAAACAGAAAATTTCTATGTCTTTGTTAAAATAGCATGGAAGTTTTCTGTTTTTTTTATTTAACTTGGTGGGAAGAGGACAGCCTTGAAGGCGTCAGAAGGGATTTTGAAAAGATACAAAGCAGGCAAAGCCTGCGTCGAGCCTTCACGAGATGTCCTCGTTACACTGACATGGAAGTTTTCTGATTTTCTAATTAACTTGATATGATGTTGACATAAAATAATAAAAATGCTACTATCATTTTACTTCCGCGGGGGTGGTGGAATTGGTAGACACGCAAGCTTGAGGTGCTTGTGGCGCAAGTCGTGGCCGTTCAAGTCGGCTCCTCCGCAAAAAATTAGAGTTGCCAGGCAACTCTTTTTTTTTATTCATTTTATAAAAAATGTTGTTTTCAGGCGGCATTTTCTGAGGTAAAAAATGATTGCTGTTTTAGTTAATTGTATTGCAGTTATAGCAGGTTCTTTTATCGGACTTTTGTTTTCAAAAAAATTTACAGATGAACTTTCAGATATGATTCAGACTGCTGCCGGCGTTGTAACAGTTGTTATCGGAATACAAATGGCATTTAAATATGACAGCATTGTTTATCTTACACTTTCACTTATTATCGGTGGAATGCTCGGATACCTGATTAATATTGATGGGGCAATCCTAAAGCTTGGCTCAAAGCTTGAAAGATTGACAAGACGAAAATCCTCTGAAATAACACAGGAAGACAGTCGTAAAAATTTCTCATATGCTTTTTTGAACGCATCGGTTTTATTTTGCGTAGGTGCAATGTCAATTGTCGGTTCATTTAAGGCAGGAGTCGAAAAAGATTATACAATCATCTTTACAAAATCAATACTGGACGGTTTTATGGCAATCAGTTTTACTGCTGCAATGGGAATCGGTACAGTTTTTTCAGTTTTAATTATTTTAATTTATCAGGGTGCTCTTACTTTGCTTTCAAGTTTTTTACAGCCGTATGTATCAGATTTACTTTTGTCAGAAATATCTGCCTGCGGTGGGGCAATAATCATAATGATAGGAATTAATCTTTTGGGATTAAAAAAAATCAAGACGGCAAATTTTTTACCAGCCCTTGTTATAGAAATCCTTTTTGTTTTGCTTGTCCCCCTTGTTAAGAATTTAATCTTTAAAAATTAAAAAGTTATTTGTTTTTTTGGTAATAAAAGTATATAATTAACTCAGGAGGAATGTTTGATGAAAAACAATAGCCCGGCAGTTACACCAGAGTTAGTTGAAGCAACAAAAAAAGAACTTATTGAAATTGCCTCATCTTTAGATCCGAAGTTACTTTTAGAATTTTGTGAATGCATTTTTACGCCTATAGAGATAAAAGATCTTGTGAACCGATGGCTTTTGGTTAAAGAGATAAATAACGGAGTTCCTCAAAGAATTATTGCTCAAAAGTATGGGATGTCCCTTTGTAAAATAACACGCGGTTCAAAAGAACTTAATAAACCGGATAGTGCTTTCAGAAAGATTTTGGATCAGCGTGAAAATAAAAAATAATGAATGATGTTTTGATTTTTAATGATGTTCCTTCGACCTGGGAACATTATCTCCCGCTAGGAAATGGCCGTCTTGGTGCCATGGTAAAAACAGACCCCTGCAGTGAAATTCTTCAGCTTAATGAAGAAGGAATCTGGTCCGGAGGTCCTCAAAATAGAATTAATCCTGATTCAAAAAAATATATTGAAAATATACGTTCACTTGTAAAGGAAGGTAAGGTGCTTCAGGCACAGGAGCTTGCTTTTCAAACTCTCAGTGGAACCTCGGTTAACGAAAGGGTTTATCAGACAGCAGGTGATTTTAAAATAGATTTTTATTCTGAAAAAAATGCAGGGCTTGCATGCGGTTGGCCTTTGCAGCATAAACCCGACAAACAGGCATATAAAACCTATGAATCATCACTTAATCTTTCGAGCGCCTGCACACAGGTAGTTTATAAAGATGAAGAAGGCACGACATTTAACAGAAAAACATGGATTAGTGCAGTTGATGATATGATTTTCATGCTTGTCACTGCAGACAAAAAGGGAAAAATTAATTTCTGTGGATTTCTTGACCGCGGTAATGATTCAGATAAAATATTTTGCGAAGATAATTTTATTTTTCTTGAAGATTCTCATGGGATTCCTTTTTGTGTCGGAATCGGAGCAGTAAATAAGGGCGGGACAATTGAAACAAAAGGAGTTTGTCTTACCGGTAAAAAATGTGATGAAGTTCTTTTTTTTATAGATATTCAGGCCTTCAAATGGAATAAAAAAATTACAGAAAAAAATTACAGAAAGCTGACTTTAAAAAATACATGGTCTTCAAGATGTAAAAAAAATCTTTTACAGATGCGGAAAACAATTTTAAATTCTTCCATAAAAAAAGCGGTAGAAGAGATTTTTGAATGGCATGTAAATGAATATCAATCTTACTGGAATAGATTTTATCTGCAGATTGGAAAGGAAAATGAAAAACAAAAAACTGTTTCTGAGCTTTTAAAAAAATCTGAAGAAGCCTCATCTGAACTTGTAAATCTTTATGCTAATTTTTCACGCTATCTTTTAATAAGTTCATCGAGGGTTCCTGGAATCCTTCCTGCAAATCTTCAGGGAATCTGGAACTGTTATATGGCACCGCCATGGGGAAGTAAATATACAATCAATATAAATGCGCAGATGAATTACTGGCCTGTGAATATGAGTGGTCTTTGTGAATGTGAGCTGCCTCTTTTTGAACTTCTTGAACGAGCCTACAAAAATGGATGTGAAGCTTCACAAAAAATGTACGGTTGCAGGGGATATGTTCTTCATCATAATACAGATTATTGGGGAGATGCCGCACCTCAGGATGCATGGTTACCAGGAACCTATTGGGTGCTTGGAGCGGCATGGCTTGCAACTCATATATGGGAGCATTATGAATACACACAGGATGTTGAGTTTTTAAAAAGATATTATTATCTTATTCACGAAGCATGTATTTTCTTTGTTGACTATCTTGTTCCGTCTGAAATAAAAGCTTCTGATGGAAAGCCTTATCTTGTCATTAATCCTTCCTTATCACCTGAAAATTCCTATATAACAAAAACTAACGAGCAGGGAGCGTTATGTGAAGGATGCGAAATGGATAATATGATTCTTGAGCATCTTTTTAAAAGTTGTCTTTCTGCAAAAAAAGTATTACAGAAAAATGCCTGCAGTAAAAACGGTAAATGTTATAAACCAACGGATTTTGAATCTTTTGAATATATTCTTAAGCATCTGAAAGCTCCTTCGTTAAATAAAGACGGCTCTCTTATGGAATGGAATACGATTGTAAAAGAGGTTGAAAAAGGACACAGGCATATATCTCATCTTTACGGACTATTTCCGGGATGTACTATAAAAACTGATGATAAAATCCTTGCAGATGCGTGCAGAAAAACTTTGAACAACCGTCTGAAAAATGGAGGGGGACATACAGGCTGGAGTCTTGCGTGGATAATGAATTTTTATGCAGAGCTTGGAATGGGAGATATGGTTCTTTCTTCGTTAAAAAATGTATTGAGCCGTTCAACGCTTCCTAATCTTTTAGATAATCATCCTCCTTTTCAAATTGACGGAAATTTTGGTTCACTTGCTGCTATTATCCGGATGTTAGTACAATCTTCTGTAAAAGAAGACGGAATTTTTGTCGTAAAATTACTCCCAGCTTTACCGGAAGATAAACAGTGGCAGAATGGATGTGTAAAAGGCGTGAGGTTAAAAGGGGGAGTTGTGCTTGACTTTGAATGGAAAAATGGAAAAATAATTAACAGAAGAATTGTAAGCGGTTCAGAAAAGAAAATTGTTTTTCCATAAATTTTTGTTGACTTCGTAATAATGTAATTTTAGAATTAAGTATATATATTATTTTGTGATTTTTATGGAGGCATAATAAAAATGAAAAAAATAACAAAATGTCTTGGAACTGTCGTTTTAAGTATTCTTGTTTTGTGTTTGATTTCCTGCGGTCATGATAAAGAAGCTTTCAGTCAGGGAGATGTCGTAAAGAAGGGAATTAAAATAAATGGAAAATTACTTGCAAATACCAGTGAAGTCTGCGTAATTCCAAAACAGGTTACGATTACAGGTGCAACACCAGATTTTATCGATGAACATACTCAAGATAAAGATAAAGGTGTTCTGGTAGAAGGAAGAACAGTAACTTTAAGTCCTTTTGTAATGGGAAGATATGAAGTTACACAGGAATTATATGAAGCTGTAATGGAAGGAGAAGAAGGGTTCTTCTCAACTCCTAGTTATTTTACTTCTGATCCTGATGATACTGAAAAACAGGAATTAAGACCTGTTGAACAGGTTTCATGGGATGAGGCAGTAATATTTTGTAATAAGCTTTCTGAAAAAGAAGGTCTTACAAAAGCTTATAACATAGATAAAGAAGGAAATGAATATGTAATAACATTGGTTCCTGGTGCAAACGGATATCGCCTTCCTACAGAAGCAGAGTGGGAATTTGCAGCAAGGGGTGGTGATGTATCAAAAGCAGACTGGAATTATGCTTACAGCGGAAGTAATGATATTTCAGAGGTTGCCTGGTATGGGGGAAATTCTGATGATAAAACACATCAGACTGGTTTGAAGAAACAAAACAGACTTGGTATTTATGATATGACAGGAAATGTTTTTGAATGGTGTTATGACTGGGCTGTTGAGTTTAAAGATCTTACAGGAAATGTTGTTAATCCGGTCGGTCCGGAAAGCGGATTAGAAGATTGTAAGGTTGAACGAGGTGGTGGCTGGGGCTTTGATGATATTACGACTGTATGCTTCAGATTCTATTATGATAACAGTTTTCATTGCTACAAAAATGCAAAGGATAGAATGCTTGGTTTCCGTGTATGCCGAAGTATAAAGTAGCTCTTATTCAGAATAAATAAGTATCAGCTGTAATTACCCGGGCAAGCCCGGGTAATATTTTTTTTAAATGGTTAATAAAGAATATAAAATGTTATACCGATATTTAAAAAGTATATGGAAAAAAATCAAAAGAGCTCATTTGATAAGCTTGTTGCAGGTCTTAATGCAGAAGATCGCCTTGCAATGCTCAATAGAATTAATCAGACTACATCCTCAGCGGTACAGACTATTGAAGAAGAAACAGATATTCCCGATAAAAATGTGACTTTATCTGCCAAGCTTGAAACTGAATCTCTTCTTTACCGCATATTTCTTTATATCCGTTCGTTATTTAAACAAAGCAGCAAAGAAGATATTTATAATGATGATTTAATGGCCAGCCTTGCAAGAAAAATCAATAAAAATCATCCCGGGGTTGTAAATCATAAGATAAAATCGCTTGATTATCTTTTTTATGAAAGACTTCTGGCCTTGAAGGAAGCTTCAGATTTTTTCAAACCGTATTTTCTTTTTATTAACGAAAATCCCGGTGATTTTTATGTATTCATGAGTTCTTTTGTTGCGCCTCAGCTTGCAGAACAGGTTAATGCAGAAGCGGATCCGTATATTCTTCCATTTACAAAAGAGGTTGGACCTGATGTCCGTACAGATTTAGCACGTAAGCTTGATAAAATTCTTAATAATATGGATTCTCTTTCTAAAAAATCCATTTATTCCAGTGTAATCAGCGTGAACTGGCTTCAGAATTTTGTATCACTTCCATTTATTCATTTTGTTGCACAGTTTACGAATATCGCCGGTAGTGTTTATACCTGTCCGTATATAAATGCAACGACAGATTTTAATCAGTTTGTAAAAGTTTTCAGTAATATTGTTCCTGTTCAAAATGAGATTCTTGAATCAGTTTATCTTTTTTCGCAGAAGAAGAATTTTAATGAAAACGTACAGGATAAAGATATTGAAAAAGCCTTGAGGGAATTTCTTACAAAGGCAAAATCTTATATTTCAACCATTCAGGAATTTTACGCTGGTGTTTCGATCCATAAATTAAGCAAGGTTGTGAACAATGATTATGATTATCAGGCAGAACCAATGACTGGTGCAGAAAACTGGTTTTCGCTTTTCAGAAATCAATGGAGAAAAATCCTTGACATACGATGGAATGAATGGATGCGTGAACAGAAAAAGCAGACTTTAAGTGAAAATTTACGCATTGATTTTAATCTTACTGAATTTCCTGTAATGCAGTATAGACCTTGGCTTGCTTTATGGAATCCTGTTTCTTTTTCATGTGAACTTACAGGTGGATTCTTGTCCTGGTTTGCTACAGAAAAATATGATGAAATAAGCCTTCCGTTAAATGAAGTAATGATGGAAGGAATCTTTATCAGAAGTGAAAACAGAACGGAATATTCAGAAGGATTAAATACTTTTTCGAATGCAAATGCAAATATGAGAAGTCTTCTTTTGAAACTTTCCCCAAATGGTGAATATGGACATGTATTTGCTGAATTTGCAGAAAACAAGGTTACTACTCTTCAGATTCAAAGTCAGATAAATGCAATGATGGTAGATATAGAAAGCAGCATAAAGGATACAATCAAGCTGTTCGGAAAAGGGGCCAGAACTATTGAAAGAATATTCCATGGCTTCTTTGATGAATCGAAGGATGGTATTCATGAAACGCTTCAGAACATGTCTACAATTAAAGGGCATGATAATCATGCGTTCAGGGACAGACTTAAGGAAATAAGAGATTTGCTCAGAAAATCGATGTTTTATATTGCAGAACTTGAACCTATTGATATGGCGACGGAGTAATGAATTATTTTTCTATTACCGGTGAATTGACCGAAGACGACAGAATTGTAGAATTTCCTTTCTCAAAAAATGGTGTTGCTCTTGTTAATGCGCCAAAGTGCGGTATGACTTTACGTGCGGCGGGAAGTATGCGCTTCAGATGGTCGGAAGTAAATATGCTGCGTGACAGGACTATTTCAAGTATCTGTGAAAATCAGTTTACTCCAGTCCCAATCGAGTTGATTCATTCGCACATAGTTTTTGATATAAATCATCCGACAGATACATATAGAAAACAGGGTGATGGAATTATTACGACAAATAAAAAACTTGTACCTATTGTTACAGTTGCTGACTGTATGCCTGTATATCTTTTTGACAGAACTACCGGAGTTTTTGGTATAGTTCATTCGGGCTGGAAGGGAACCGGTATTGCAGTAGATGCTATTGAACTTGCCGGACAGAAATATGGCGCAAAACCGGAAGATTTTTGTGTTGTAATAGGTCCTCACATTAATGACTGCTGTTATGTAGTAAACGAAGAACGTGCTGAATATTTTGCAATGAATTTTAATCCTGAATGTATTCGTCCTGTTTCGAAGGATTATAAGCCGGACTGGGATGCAGGAGAAGGAAAACTTTTTCATCTTTCGTTATTAAAAGCAAATCTTGAGCTTCTAAAAAGAGCAGGTGTCCTTGATGAAAATATTTCGGTATGCACAGACTGCACCTGCTGTAACGAGCTTTTCGGTTCAAATCGTCGTGAAACTAAAAACAAAATGAATTTTACAGTTCAGGCTGCATTTGTAATAAATGACTAGAAATCAGGCGATTCCAGAGGATGCATAATCTGATATTCAATTGCATTAAGCTGTTTTTGTATTTTTTCATCACCAGGCAGCCATTCATATTTTTCCCTTATGCTTTGAACTGACTTTAAAATATCCTTGTTTGTATCGATTATTGCATTAAAATAATCAGCCTTAAAAAGCTTGCTGTTTACATTCATGTCTTTTTCAAGCGAATAAGCTATATCAGTGATTATCCAGCAGTCTTTTTTGAAAACAAGAGTAACTGTTGCTTCATTTAATTGAACTTGAATGTCATTTTCTTCATCAAGAGTCATAAGAAGATAATAAGAAATTTTATGTTTTTCTTCCGTTCCTTCGCTGATATTCAGGGCAGGATATTTTTCCTTTCTTTTATGAAGCTTGTATTCTGTTTCTGTAAGCTTGCCATCTATTTTCAGATTTGTAATTCCGTAAAGTCCCGCATACGTGTTTAAAGAAATGTCGGTAACATAGCACAAATATTCTGACGGTGAAACAAAGCCTTTTCCCTGTGAATATGCTTCCCTTTGTTTTCCGAGTACAAAAATGTTTCCTATTGTGTCTATATATTTTGAAACGGTTTTACCCTTTGCAATCGCATCAAGAAATGTAACGTCTTTTCTGTTCACACCGTCGAAGAATGCTTCAATCGTTTGTTCTGCCGTTAATCCTACTGAACAATAGTCATCAAGATGACTTGAAGTAAAGGATTTTATTGTGATGAAGATTCCTATAAAGATTGCTGTCATTACAAGAATACGCTGTGTATTACGTCTAATTGTTCTTTTTGTTTTTATTCTTGCTGCTTTTGTTTTAAGATATGTACTGCATTTTTCTTCTATATCTTCTGAGAAAATTTCAGGATGAAGTACATCTTTTTCGCTGAATAAAAGCTCAAGAGGAAAATCAGGAACAGGCTTTAAATCTTCAACATCCTTTCCTTTTCTTTTTTTGCCCGGAACCTTTACGATATTTGAATTTAATATTAATCCTTTGTTTATCGCAGAACTGAGTTCTTTATCAAGGTTGTCTACAATCATTTCTACAGGAATAAAGTTACGGTCCAGGTAATCGGCATTGCGTTCTATCTGCTTCGGGTTTGTAAACGGAAGACGATTACATAAAAGAGAGTAGGCGTAAACACTTCTTTGAAAACATATTGCAGAAAGTCCATTAAGAGTCGGGTTTAAATAAAACCCCTTTTCTTCTGAATATTCGCTGGCATTAAGTGAATTTGCCGCATAAGAAAAAAGATTTTCCGGTATAAGAAGGATTGAAACCTTGTTATCTGAAAAATCAATTATAGTTCCGCCGGGACCATTCATCGGTAAAGAAACATTTTCTTTTGCAGCCTGTGTTAAAAGACAGCAGAGTGCATAATAAGCATCTTTTGTCTGTTTGTTGTTTTTTTGTATCAGTTGTAAAAGCGTTTCGGCTTTTGAAGAAAGACAGTTTTCTCCGCAGTAAAAAACAATGCGCTCCTGTCTTCCTTCAACGTTAAAAGATTTGATTTCAGAAAAAGACCAATCTGAAAAATTGAAATTGAATTGTCCGTTGGAGGAATAGTCGCTTACCGCAAAAATTCCTTTTTCAGTTACAATATCATTGTATTTTGTTTTTCCGAAAATATATTCGTCAAGTCTGCTGTTTAATTTTATTGTATCTTTTTCTATTGAAATCAAACTCATTATCTTTTACCGTCCGAACTGTATAAATAGTCAAAGTAATCCATGCTTGTGCTGTAGGTTGCATCAAAATCCTTGAGTGTTTTCTTGTATGATTCCATACTTTTCCAGAAGGCAAAGAATTCAGGATCTTTATTGTAAGCTTCTGCATAGATTTTTGCTGCTTCCGCATCTGCCGCACCTTTTATTTCTTCTGCTTTTCTGTAAGCTTCAGATTCAATTGTGCGCTTGTCATTTTCAAGTTTACCAAGGAGTTTCGCTTTTTCACCTTCACCGGTTGAGCGGTACTGCTGTGCAACCTGATTTCTGTCTTTAATCATACGGCTGTAGACATCTTCGGTAAGCTTGTCGTTGAACATGATTTTTCTTGGAACAATGTCAATGATTTCAATTCCAAAATCAGAAATGTTCTTGCTTGCTTCCTTGAGCATAAGTTTACAGATTTCTTTTCGTCCGATAGAGATTATTTCATTTTCATTTTCGTTGATTGAAGTTGTATCTGAAGATGCTTCTTCATTTTCAGCATTTTCTTCAGTCTGATTTTTTTCACTTTCAATTCCATCTGAAACAATTCGTTCATTTATGATGTTAGTTGAGCGGACTATTTCACTTAATCTGTTTTGTGTGATGATTGTTCTACAGGCATTATCAATGATGTCGCTTATGTCATTGTATCCTTTGTCCAGCTTCTGGAATCTCTGATAGAATTTTACAGGATCTGTGATTCTCCATCTTGCAGAAACATCAAATACAATAAGTCTGTTTTCTTTTGTTTGAATTTCCTGTAAATCACCATCTATAGACAAGGTTTTCTTTGGAAATGTCGTTACGATGTCAATGAAAGGAATCTTAAAGTAAGCACCTGCTTCAGTATGTGTTGCAACGATTTTTTTGATTCTGGTTACTACAACCTGTTCACCTTCGTTAACAATGTAAAAAGGCTTTGCAGCGATTGCAACTACAACTACTATTATTAAAGCGCAAAGTAAGAATAATGCTTTTTTGAATTTTGCTGCCATATTAGTTTCCTCCCTTCAAAGTTTTTATTGGAAGAACGTTTTCAAGTTCACTGTCAATAAGTTCAGGCTTGTTTTCTCCTGATAATATTTCTTCCATAGTTTCAAGATAAAGACGTTCCTTTGTTACCTTTGGAGCACGCTTATATTCTTCATAAACTGCATTGAATCTTGCAACATCACCTTTTGCCTTGTTAATACGTTCTGTTGCATATCCTTCAGCAATCTGAATCTGACGGTCAGCTTCACCCTTTGCCTTAGGAATTTCTGTGTTGTATGCTTCTTTTCCTTCATTGATAAAGCGTTTCATGTCCTGGTCTGCCTTGTTTACATCTTCAAAGGCTTCACGAACATTTTCCGGTGCCTGAATGTTCTGGAAAATTACACCGCATACTGTAATTCCAAGCTGAAGGTCATTAAAAGTATCGTTCATCATTTTAATTGCTGCTTCCTGAATAGGAGTACGTGCAGAACCTATAACATCAAGAATTGCATAATCACCAATCAATGTATTTATTGCAGAGCGAGAAACATCATCAATAGTATTTTCCCTTTCCTGAATACTGAACAGCCATTTCATAGGATCTGTGATTTTGTACTGAATTGTCCATTCAACATCAACAAGATTTAAATCGCCCGTAAGCATTGTTGATTCTTCAAGGATACCGTTTTTATATTCGCTGTTTCTTCCGGCTTTTACTGTTCTGAAGCCGTATTGTTTTGTAAGAAGAGTTGTAACAGGAACATTGTAATTCTTTTCTATACCGAAAGGTAATTTGAAATGAACTCCAGCCTGTTCTTCTGTCCGCACGAATTTGCCGAATCGTGTAATAACAGCCTGTTCAGTGGTATCAATAAGATAAAATCCGCTGATTCCAGCAATTATTATCAGAGCAAGCACGACTATCCAGAAAAAAGAAATTTTCCCCAGTTTTTTCAGTTTGCCACCGTTATTTTTCATCATTCCTCCTGAATAAATTCCACTTTAGTGGTTTTTATTAAATAGTATTTTTTAAAGATATTAAAAAAGATGTAAAAAAACAACAGAATTCGTTAAAAGTAGTGTATAATTTATAAAAGAGGAAAATTTTATGGAAAATGAAAAACATGGTCTTTTAAACAAGATAGAAAGCAATTATCCAAAGCCCGAGAAGAAGGTGCGTACAAAAAAAAGTATCCTTGTAAGGGTGTTTAACAGGATTATAATTATTCTTGCATTATTCATAGTAATTCTTTTTGCAGTATATTTTTTGTTCTTGAAAAATAAACCTGATAATCCAATCACAAATATCATTGCTCCTCCTCCTAAAACAGAAGTAACATCTGCACTTATAAAAGATCAGCTTTCATACTGGCAGGAATTCGTAACCTTCAAATATCGTTACAGCAATATCTGTACAATAAAGAAAACGGGAAGGATTTTTTCTGCATATACAATCGTAAAATATTCCGGAGTTATTAGAGCCGGAATTGCAGATATTACTGAAGCAGAAATTAAAATTTCTGAAGACGGAAAAAAGCTTGAAATAAAGCTTCCTGAAGCAGAGATTTTAGGAAATGAGATTTCTTCTCAGGAGGTTTTCGACGAGCAGAAGAATATTTTCATGTCTGTAAAAACACAGGAAATTTTTGATAAGATTGAAGAAGATAAAATGCGTGCACAGGATGACCTTCTTACCGACGGACTTCTTTTAAACGCAAGAAATTATGCAAAGGAAATAATCACACAGATATTCTTGACTGCAGGTTTTGAAGAAGTTATTGTCGAATAGGGAGTTTTATGGAAAAAACAATTGCGCTGATAAAAGGTGATGGCATTGGTCCTGATGTCGTAAATGAAGCGGTAAAGGTGCTGGACGCTGTTGCAGAAAAATATAATCATCACTTTATTTATAAAGAAGTTATTGCAGGTGGAAGGGCAATTGATCTTTTTGATAATCCTCTGCCTGATGATCAGCTTGAAATATGTAAAAAAGCAGATTCTGTTCTTCTTGGTGCAGTAGGCGGACCAAAGTGGGATAATGTTGAATATTCAAAGCGTCCTGAAAAAGCACTTTTAGCTCTTCGAGGCGGATTAAAAGCGTATGCGAATCTTCGTCCATCCGTAATGTACAGGCAGCTAAAGGAAGCATGTCCGTTAAAAGATTCAATTGTTAAGGATGGGGTTGATATTCTGATTGTCCGTGAGCTTACCGGCGGAATATACTTTGGGGATCGCGGTGAATCTGAGGATGGTAAAACTTACTGGGATACTGAAAAATATTCATGGGAAGAAATTGATCGTATCCTTCGTGTCGGTTTTGAAGCTGCAATGAAACGAAGAAAAAAGCTTTGTCTTGTAGATAAGGCAAATATCATGTGGTCCAGCCGGTTGTGGCGAAAGGTTCTTGAATCTGTAAAAGGGCAGTATCCTGAAGTTGATGTTTCATATCTATATATTGATAATGCCGCAATGCAGCTTGTAAAAAATCCGTGCCAGTTTGATGTAATTGTTACAAGCAATATGTTCGGTGATATTCTTTCTGATGAAGCGGCGCAGATTGCAGGGTCTATAGGAATGCTGGCGTCTGCATCCATCGGTAATAAATCAGGGCCTGGTATTTATGAGCCGATTCATGGCAGCGCTCCTGATATTGCAGGAAAAAATATTGCAAATCCTCTTGCTACGATTTTGAGTGCAGCGATGATGCTTCGTTATGATTTTAATCTTGAGAAAGAAGCGGCTGCAATTGAAAATGCAGTAAACAGTGTTCTTGATGACGGTTATCGCTGTGCAGATATTGCCGGCAGCTGTGATAAAAAGATGATTTTATCAACGACAGATATGGGCAGCAGGGTAAAAGAAAAAATTGAAGTTATGAACTGATTTTATATCGGGAAAATGAAAACGGCAGAATCTTTATTGAATTGATTCTGCCGTTTTTTTTTAATCTTAAGCTTTGAAAAAATTATTGTTCTTTACTGAGCATTAAGTTTGTAAGGATTCCAAGAATTAATGCACAGGCAACAGTTCTGATTTCTACAGCGCCGAAGTTCAAAACCATTCCGCCTACACCTGTAATAAAGATTACTGATGCAACAAAAAGATTTCTGTTTTTGTTTAAATCTACCTGCTGGAACATCTTGAAACCCGAAACTGCAATAAAGCCGTAAAGTGCGATGCAGACTCCACCCATTACACATGAAGGAATAGTTTCAAGGAAGGCAACAAGCGGTGTGAGTAAAGAGAAGATTATACAGATGAAAGCACATCCCCAGATAGAAATTGTAGATGCGTTTCTTGTAATTGCAACACAACCGATAGATTCACCGTAAGTTGTATTTGGACAACCGCCGAAGAATGCACCTGCCATAGAACCGATTCCATCACCGAGAAGTGTTCGTGTAAGGCCTGGATCTTCTGTAAGATCTTTTCCGACGATTGTTGAAAGGTTTTTATGATCGGCAAGGTGTTCTGCAAAAACTACAAATGCAACAGGAACATAAGCAGAGAACAAAGTAAGGATATATTTAGCTGAAACAGCTTTTAATCCTGCAGTTCCTCCAAGAAGGAATGTGAATTTTGGAAGAGAAATCCAGCCGCTTAATGATTTGAAATTTAATGATGTTAATGCACTGTAATTGATGACGATTAACGAAGTGTTTTTAGTTGCATAACCGATTAATGCGAAGATAGAAGCAACGATATAGCCTGCAAGAATACCGATAATAAAAGGAATTAATCTTCCTGCCTTTTTGCCGTATGTAGAACAAAGCATTGTAACAGCAAGAGTAACAAGTCCGCAGATAAGTGCAACATAAGTGCTTCCTCCGTCGATGTTTGATTTCATCAAATCACCTACAGCATTTCCTGAAAGGCTTAATCCAATGATTGCAACTGTCGGACCAATAATAACTGGTGGCATTAATTTGTTTATCCATTGTACACCGAAGAATTTTATTACCACTGCAATGATTACATAAACAAGACCTGCCATGACAGCACCGATGATAAGTCCCCAGTAACCAGCCTGCTCTGCAAGACCTAATGTTGCTGCTCCACTGAATGCAGAAAACATTGAACCAATGAAGGCAAAAGAACTGCCTAAGAAAACAGGGCTTGAACTTTTTGTAAACAGCAGATAAATGATTGTTCCGATACCGGCTCCGAATAATGCTGCTGATGCTGATAATCCGTGTCCGATAATGGCAGGGACTGCGATAGTAGCAGCCATAATTGCCAGAAGCTGTTGTAATGCGAACAATACAACTTTGCCGAGCTTTGGCTTGTCTTTGATTCCGTAAATCAAATCCATATGATTACTCCTTTTGTAGATATAAATTATATATTTATTTCCATTTGCATAGAAAATAAATTACAGTTTATATACAGTTCCATCCTTTATGATTTCTATTATAATTTCTACGACAGATGGATCGAACTGCTTGCCTGCGCATCTTTGAAGCTCCATGATAATTCTCTCTTCGCTGAATTTTAATCTGTAGCAGCGGTTTGCAGACATTGCATCATACGAATCTGCAACACAGACTATTCTTGCTACAATAGGAATGTCATCTCCCTTTAACCGGTTAATATAGCCGTTTCCGTCATATCTTTCGTGATGATAAAGAACTGCATCATTAATTACAGGAAGAATCGTAAAGTTCTTTAAAAGCTCGGCACCATTTGCAGTATGCTGCTTGATAAGTCCCCATTCATTGTCCGAAAGATGCGAGGTTTTGTTTAATATTTCATCAGAAATCGTAATTTTTCCTATATCGTGCATGAGTCCTGCATAATACATGTTTCTTGTTTCAGTTTCATTAAATCCCATGCGCCGTGCAATTTCTTTTGTATAAGCTGCAACTCTTGTGGAATGACCGCGTGTGTATGGATCCTTGTTATCGATGAAGGTTGTAAACGTTTTCATCGTCTGTTCAATAAGTATGCTGTCGTGAAGCATTTCCTGTTCATGCTTTTTTATTTGTGAAAGCATTGAATGGTAAATGATGATTGAAATTACTAGCATGGAAGTTAAAATCAGCATAATAAGGCAGCAGATATTGAATACAAAGTTTTTTGAAATATGATGAATTTCTGTTCCGCTTACTTCTGCACAATCAAATTCAAAAAAAGCCTTTGAATGAATTATAAAACCGAAGGTTTCCTGTGAGTTCGGCTTTATGATTTCATTTCGTTTTTCTTTTGGTGTGATGAAAAGTTCATCCTTTTGAATTTCTGCATTACAATTCCAGGTGTTTTCAAGAAAAGAACCTTTTGGAATCTGAAGTTTTATTTCCCAGTTTGAAAAATCAAAATCTTTTGTGTTAATAAAAATTACGTCATAAGCGGTTACAATAGATTTATCTTCTTCAACCCATGTATTTGTTCTCTTTACAGAGACATTGATTATATTTGTTGAATTAACAGGTTTTCTTAATGAATCCTGAGAAAAGGTCATGGAACGGTGCATTACATTTTTTAAATAAATACTCCAACCGATTGTTCCTAAGGAAGCAATACCGAAGAACACAGAAAGTATTATCATTACTTTTTTTATTTTATTTTTCTGGTACATCATAGCATTGAATTTATTATACATCTGTTTTCTGATTTTTCAATTAAAAAAATAAGTTTAAAAAAAAATATGATAGATTTTTATTTTATGGACAAATGAAATAAAACTGATATAATGTTAATTATACTATAGTACTTATAAGGGGTATTTATGTCAGATTCAGCTTCTACAATCAGCGTTACAAAACCTTCTAAGCGGAGAAGTCTTGGAAGAAAATATGGTTTACTTACAATTCTTGCGGTTTTCGCTCTTATGGGTATTCTTCTTACTGTAGTTACCTGGGGTGTTCAGAAGTATTCTACAGCTTCTTATTATGATATGTCTGAAGAGCTTGTAAACGGACGTTCGCAGGAAATTAAAAAATGGATTTCGAATTATGAAAATGATTTAAGGATTTATTCGGAATCTGATGTTGTAAAAACTGGTGATGCAAATGCCGTAATAGAATGGCTTCATAATCATACGAATTTAAGAAATCCTGATTATGATTATATGTTTTTCTGTACCCCTGACGGAACTTCTTATCGTGATACAGGTCTTATAGGAAATAAGGGAGCCCTGCTTGAGCGTGATTATCATAAGGCTATGATGCTTGAAGGAAAGGATGTGTTTGTCGGAAAGATGGTTCTTTCAAAAACATCTGGTCAATATGTACTTCCAATTGCACGTCCTGCAAAAGACAGAAACGGAAAGGTTTTCGGATATTTTGTCGGAATGCTCGGTGTAGGTGCAATCGGAAAAGAAATTGCAGAATTTAAGATTGGTGAAGAAGGTTATTTCTGTCTTTGTGACAGGGCAGGACAGTTCGTTGCACACCGTGATGAAAAAATGATTATGGAAAGCATAGATCTTTATCCTGAAGTTAAAACTCTTGCTCTTGAACAGAAAACTGACAGGACAAAAATTGTAATTGATCAGGTAGAATGTGAAGCTTTCGTATCTCACGTAGATGGTCCTGAAATGACAACCTGTTTTATAGTTTCTTCACGTCAGATTAATACTGTAACTACAATGCTTCGTAATATAGTAGTAATTGCTTCTGTAGTAATTGCAATTATTGTTTGTATTCTTATTGAAATGATTATCTTCACTATCATTGGAAGATTAAATAAGGTTAATAGGCTTGTTGAAAAGCTTTCTACCGGTGATGCTGACCTTACAGTTCGTCTTAAGATTAACCGCAATGATGAAATCGGTGCACTTATTGCATCCGTTAATGCCTTCCTCGAAAAGTTCCATTCAATCATGATAAATATTAAAGATTCTGAAAAAAATCTTTCGGAAGGCGGAACAACGCTTCTTGAAGAAATATCGACTACAACATCTACAATTTCACAGATGGCAAATAACATCGGTCTTGTAAATGAACAGGTAAAAAATCAGACACAGTCGGTTGAAAGTTCAGCAAGTGCAATTACAGAAATTACAAGAAATATTGAATCGCTCGATGCAATGATCCAGGGACAGGCTTCTTCTGTAGTTCAGGCATCTGCAGCGGTAGAAGAGATGATAAGCAACATCAATTCTGTAGATAAATCTGTAGTAAAGATGGTTGATGAATTCAGTATTCTTGAATCTGATACAAGAAACGGTATTGAAAAAAATACATCAGTTAATAATCTTATTCAAAGAATTGCACAACAGTCTACTTCAATGGTAGATGCCAATACAACAATTCAGAATATTGCAGAACAGACAAACCTTCTTGCTATGAATGCGGCAATTGAAGCTGCTCATGCGGGCGAAGCAGGACGCGGTTTCTCTGTAGTTGCCGATGAAATCCGTAAGCTTGCAGAAACATCAGCAGAGCAGTCTAATAAAATCGGTGAAGAACTTACAAGCATTCAGAATGGTATTTCAGATGCGGTTGAAGCTTCTTCTGAATCTGAACGTTCCTTCCAGGCAGTTTCTGCACGTATTGCTGATACTGGAAATATTATTTCTGTAATCAAGAGCGCTATGGAAGAGCAGCAGTCTGGTTCTCATCAGATTCTTGAAGCACTTCAGAATATGAATGATAGTACGGCGGAAGTTCGTGGAGCTGCTGCAGAAATGACTCGCGGTGGTGAAGCAATTATGCACGATGTTTCAACACTTAAAGAAAGTATGACAAGTATTGAAACAGCAATTTCTGAAATTCATGATGGTACAAATTATGTAAATGACAGTACAAATAAGCTTCGTGATGTTTCGGTTTCATTCTCAGATTCAATCAAACAGATTAGTGACGATGTAGACAGATTTAAGGTTGATTAATCCGGGGATAAAAAATGCAGAAAATAGAATTTAATTTTTTCGATTACCTTTCATGGAGAGGAGATTTATCTTTTGAAAATTCTCCCTTCAATGAAGTAGACGGACTTATTTTATGTGCGGTTGTTTATTTGAATTTTGACGGTATTTTAGCCGACAGTTTTCAAAATAAAAAAACTTTTGAAGAAGTATCAAATGAATTTGTAAACCTCAGCGATTATAACGAGCGTTCTTTTCTTGGTGCGATGATAAATAAGGATACCGCACGTCTTTTACAGGTATGTGCGCTTACCAAAAGATTCAGTCAGATTAAAGTATGTGGTTATAGAGAAATATTTGATAAGGAAAAAGAAGAGCAGTTTGCAGCACTAACTTTTATTCTTGATGATAAAAAGCAGACACGTGTTGTTGTTTTTCGCGGAACTGATGATTCTTTGACCGGCTGGAAAGAGGATTTTGATCTTGCATATAAGCCTGTCATTCCGTCGCAGCTTCATGCTCTTGAGTATCTTGAAAACGCATATAAAAGTCTGCATGGTGAGTTTATAGTTGCGGGGCATTCAAAGGGCGGAAATATTGCAGTTTACAGTGCGATGAATTCAAAACGATGGTTCTTCGGTGATATTAAAAATGTATATAATTATGACGGACCCGGTTTTTCGGTTGATGTTATCTGCTCAAAGGAATTTAACTCGATTAAAGATAAAATCCTTACTTTTTATCCGTCGTTCTGCATCATCGGTTCACTTTTTTATCATGACGATACTTTTACAATTGTCAGCAGTACGAATAATACTTTTATGCAGCACGATCCGTTTTCATGGAAAATTGAGCAGAATACTTTTGTTAAAGCTCAGGAGTTTGCAAAGCAGAGCGTTGTTATAAGTGATGTTTCAAATAAGTGGATTAATCAAGTACCTGTAGAAGAAAAAGAAAAGTTCATCAATACTTTTTTTGGAGTCGTTAAAGCTACAGGAGAAATATGTATTAACGGACTTGTAAAAAATCTTGTATCTACAGGAACAAAAGTAGTTTCTGCAATGGCAAAACTTCCTGCCGATCAGCGAAAGCAGTTTACAAATATGTTCAATTTATTCAAGAAGTTCATGCTGGAAGGATTACCGGTATTGCATAAAAAGAATACTTAAATAATCAAAGAGTAATTTGTTTTAAATCACAACTTTATTTGTATAAAACGCATAAATTTTGTATACTACTGTTATGGTAATATCATCTATAGATTTAGAAAACGGACATGTAGTTCAGCTTAAAAACGGTAAAGACCTTGTTTTACAAAGAGATGACGCAGATGACCTTATAAAAGATTTTGATTTTTACGGTGAAGTGGCGGTTATAGATCTTGATGCAGCAAAGGGAAATATTGATTCAAAAGGATATACTGTAAATACACCCTTGTTAAAATCACTTTTAAGAAAAGGTAATGTTAGAACAGGCGGTGGAATCAGAACTGTAAAAAGGGCAAAAGAGCTTATTTCTCTTGGTGCAGAAAAGGTTATAATCGGTTCAGCTGCATGGAATCCTTCTCCCGCAGATAATGGTTCTGTTTTAAATAAAGATTTTCTTGAAGAGCTTGTAGAGGCTGTCGGTAAAGACAGAATCATAATAAGTGTAGATTCAATCAACGGTAAGATCGCAGTTAAGGGATGGACAGAAACTGTTGATATTTCTCTTGTAGAAGGTGCTAAAGAAGCAGAAAAATATTGTTCAGAGCTTTTATTTACATGTGTTGAAAAAGAAGGCTGCATGCAGGGTACAGATATGAATTATGTAAAGCAGCTTAGAGATGCGGTAAAATGCCGTGTGGTTGCAGCAGGTGGAGTTTCATCGGTTGAAGAAATTGCAGCTCTGGAAAAATTGCATTGTGACGTTCAGCTTGGGATGGCTTTATATACAGGTAAGGTTTCGCTTAAAGATTCTTTCATTGCTTGTCTTAATTTTACTAAGGGTGATATGATTCCTGTTATTGCACAAAGCGTTAACGGTCAGGTTTTGATGCAGGGCTTTGCAAATAAGACTGCCTTTGAAAAAACTTTTGAAACAAAAAAGCTTACCTTCTGGAGCCGTTCAAGAAATGAGCTTTGGACAAAGGGTGAAACAAGCGGAAATTATTTGAACGTTGTTAAACTTCGACCGGATTGTGACAGAGATTGTGTTCTTGCAACTGTTGTTCCTGTCGGTCCGTCATGTCATACCGGAAGCTGGACGTGTTTTTCTTCAGACCCGGACGAAATATCTTCTATGGGAAGACTTTATGATATAATTGCAGACAGATTTGCAAATCCGAAGCCTGGAAGTTATACAGCAACGCTTGATTCAAAGCGTGTTCGTGAAAAGGTTGAAGAAGAAGCGGAAGAATTATGTGAAGCAGAAGCAAAGGAAGATGTTATCTGGGAAGCTGCTGATTTATTGTATTTTATAAATGTTCTTCTTTATAAAGAAGGTGTTACCTGGAAGGATGTTTATGATGAACTGGATAAGCGTCATAAAAAGTAGAAATAATGGAGATTATTAATGATTAAGATACAGAAATATAATGAAGTTGAACCGGAGTTCTTTGTAGGAAGAACATTCGGTGAATCAAACGATGTGGTTAATTCTGTTTTGGAAGAAGTTCAGAAGCGTGGAGATGCCGCATTAAGACTTTACGGTAATAAATTTGATGTAAGTGTTCCAAAGAATTTTGAAGTACCGCAGGAAGAATTAAAAGCGGCAGCAGAAAAGCTTAAGTTTGAAAAACGTGATGTTTATGATGCAATAGTTTATTCTCATGACCTTGCGTTGACCTTTGCAAAGCTTCAGAGAAAATCATTTAAAGATTTTACGGAAGAGCTTGCACCCGGTCTTTTCGCATCACAGAAGACGATTCCTGTTCAGACTGCCGGCTGTTATGTTCCTGCAGGTCGTTTCCCTTTGGTTTCTACTGTAATAATGACAGTCACTCCTGCGATTGCTGCCGGTGTAAAAAATGTAATCCTTTGTACACCGCCAAGAGTTCACCCTGATGATAGAATCGAAGCTGAAAAATCAGCTAAGGGTGTTGTTGGAAAAGCTTTTGTCGGCGGTAAGCCTTATGCAGATGAAGGAATTATGGCTGCTGCTTATATTTGCGGTGTAAATCATCTTTATGCAATCGGAGGTTCACAGGCAATCGGTGCAATGGCATATGGAACTGAATCTATTCCTAAAGTTGATGTTATTGTCGGACCTGGAAACAAATTTGTTGCTTCTGCAAAAAAAGCAGTTTTCGGTACAGTAGGAATTGATATGATTGCAGGTCCTACAGAGGTTCTGGTAATTGCAGATGAAACTGCCGATCCTCGATGGGTAGCAGCAGATCTTCTTGCACAGGCAGAGCATGATGTTGTTGCACAGCCTGTTCTTGTAACTTTGAGCGAAGAGTTTGCTGAAAAGGTAAGTGTTGAAATTGAAAAGCAGCTTGAAACTTTAACTACAAAAACTGTCGCACGACAGAGCATTGATAATTATGGAAGAATCATTATCGTTGATTCATTTGAGCAGGCAGTTGAGGCGGCAAATAAAAAAGCTCCTGAACATCTTGAGCTTGCAATGAAGGAAGGAAAAGAAAGAGATTCGGTAAGTAAAAAATTATATAATTATGGTTCTTTATTTACAGGCTGCAGCAGTGCAGAGGTCCTTGGTGATTATGCTGCGGGAATTAATCATACTTTACCTACATCTTCTGCTGCCCGTTATACAGGTGGATTAAGTGTAAGAATGTTCCTTAAAACTGTAACAGAGCTTAATGCGGTTGAAGGGGCTGCCGGAACTTTGAGAAGTGCCGCTGCTGCAGGCTTCTTAGGAGATGCAGAAGGACTTGCCGGTCATTCATATGCTGCAAGAATCAGAATGGAAAAGAAGGCAAAAAAATGATTTTAAGAGTTTCTAAGCTTGGTGAGGATATTTTAAGACAAGTTGCACAGCCAGTTCAGGAAGTTAATGATGAAATTCGTCAGCTCGCTCAGGATATGTTCGAAACCATGATTGAATATGATGGCGTCGGGCTTGCCTGTCCGCAGGTTGGAAAAAGTCTTAGAATGTTTGTTGTTATTGCAGATGATGATGTAAGACGTGTTTTTATTAATCCGCAGATAATTAAAACTTCAAGTGAAGTCAGTGATTATGATGAAGGCTGTCTTAGTATTCCTCAGGTGTATGAAACAATTACACGACCGGTTAAGGTAACTGTTCAGGCAATGAACGAAAACGGAAAGGTTTTTACTCTTGATGCAGACGGGCTTCTTGCAAGAATCATCCAGCATGAATATGATCATCTTGAAGGAATCCTTTACATAGATCGTGGTGATAAAGATTTTGCAGAAAAGACTACTGCTCAATTTAAAAAACGTCTTGAACGTTCAAAGCAGAAGGAAAAAGAAAAGGCCCTGAAAGCTCAAAGGATTGCAGCTAAAATTGCGGCAAAAGAAGCAAAGAAAACTAAATAAAAATAAATGAAAATTATATATGCAGGAAGCCCTGAGGCGGCGAAAGAAACATTACAGATTCTCATTGAAAATCAGAATAAATATGGTTTTGAAGTTGCCGGAGTTTTATCTAATCCTCCGTCGGCACAGGGACGGCATAAAGAATTGATTAATACTCCTGTTGCCAATCTTGCCCTGGAAAATAATCTTCCGCTTTTTACTTTTGAACATTTAGATTCAGCTGCACGCGAACAGATTTTACCTCTCGGTGCAGATTTACTTGTTTGTTTTGCGTATGGTCATATTTTTGGACCTAAATTTCTTGAGATGTTTAAAATGGGCGGTATTAATCTTCATCCTTCGTTATTGCCGAAATATCGTGGTTGTACTCCAATTCCTGCAGCAATTTTGAATAGAGATAAAGAAACCGGTTTTACAGTGCAAAGACTTTCGCTTAAAATGGATGAGGGAGAGATTCTTGCCCAGAAGAAGGTAATTCTTAATGGGACAGAAACAGCAGATTCTCTTTTGCATGATGCGGCGGTTGAAGGTGCACAGCTGATTTTAGATATTATCAGGGAAGCGTCTGTAAAGGGAAAGCTTGAAAAAGGGGTTTCTCAAAAAGGCGATTCGTCATATACTGTACAAATAACAAAAGAAGATGCACGTATTAACTGGAATAATTGTGCAGTTGATATTGAAGCAAAAATCAGGGCATATTATTCTGAACCATGCTGCTGGACTATATATGAAGGTCAGCCGTTGAAAATTCATCAGTCTAAGGTTGTTGAAAACATTACGGATGATTATGAAGCTGAACCTTCGGGAAAAGTTCTTCTTTTTAGTAAAAGTGAAGGAATCTTCGTAAAAACCGGAAACGGGATTTTGAGTCTTTTGACCTTGCAGAAGCAGGGAAAAAAGGCTATGAATTATAAAGACTTTATGAATGGTGCCAGAGATTTTATTGGTACTGTTTTAGGAGCAAATGATGAAATTTAATGAAAACAAAAAGAAAGAAAGAAAATTAAAGAAGCTTTCAAGAATTAATATTGAAGAGAATTATGAAAAAGTTCAGTCAAATGTACCTGCATTATTCTGGGTATGTTTTTCTGCTTTTTTAGTAATGATAGTATTCTGCTGCGGAGTTTTCTTTGCAAAGGTTAAAGGCTCTGAAAAGGTTCTTGTTCCTAATGTAGTTGGAATGCAGCTTGAAGATGCCTTGATTGAAATGCAGGTAAATCGTCTTTATCCGAACATCACGCTTCGTTTTTCCGAAGATGGAGTTCCTAAAGGAACAGTAATGGAACAGAATCCTAAGGCAGATTCTCTTGTAAAAGCAAACCGTTATGTTGATTTAGTTATAAGTCGTGGAGCAGAAAAAGAAGTTGTGCAGGATGTTGTCGGAAAACTTTATGAACAGATTGAATCTACTGAAAACATCATTAAAGCAGAACCTCAGTATATAATTAATTCAAAGCCGGCAGGTACAATCCTTGCCCAATATCCCCGGAGCGGATACAAAGTCTCAAGTCCTGTTCAATTAATGACAGTTGTAAGCTATGGTCCTGAAGCAGAAAAAGCACAGGTGCCTGATGTAACAGGAATGACAGTTACAGATCTTATTGAAGAAATAAAGCAGTCAAATGTTGTTTTTAATGTTTCTGCTCATTTTGCAAATGAAAATGAAGAATTTGGAAGAGTTATTTCACAGACTGTAAAGCCGTCTTCAGTTGTTAATAAATATTCACGTGTTGATGTAGAACTTGCACTTCCAAAGGAATTACAGGAAAACAACAGATATGGTATTTTTTCCAGAACACTGGAGGAATATCCTTTTCCGGTTGATATGAAGCTTGTTTTTAAGGCATCTGACGGAACTGAAACAGAATTGCTTTCTTTCAATCATCCTGGTGGAAGCCTGACTATTCCATATATACTTCCTCCTGGAGCAACAATCATGCTTTTAGTACATGATAGTGTAATAGAAAAAGAAATAGTAGGATAAATATGAGTCAGCCGCTTGTTTGTATGACTTTGACAGGACATACTCTTGCAGAGAATGTTCAGATTGTCAGAAAATACGAGAAATTTATCGATGTTGTTGAATTACGTGTTGATTATCTTGATGAAGATGAACAGCTTATCGTAAGGCGTTTTCCATCGATGATAAGACTCCCTTGTATTCTGACAATTCGAAGGGATATAGACGGCGGACTTTTTAACGGCGGTGAATTTGCGAGGACAAATCTTTTTGGAAGGGCACTTGCCTTTGCAAATCAGGATAGAGCCAAGAATTTTGCTTACGTAGATTTTGAAGAAGATTTTAATATTCCGAGTATTCAGGATTCGGCACTTGCATTCGGTGTAAAAATAATCAGAAGTTATCATAATATGAAGGAACCTGTTTATAATCTTAAGGAATTATGCGACAGGATGAGAAAAACAGGCTACGAGATTCCTAAAATTGCTTTTAAACCGAGAAAGCTTTCGGATGTTCTGAATCTATTTACAGAAGGACAGGCAATGAAGGAATATGATCATATTCTTTGTGCAATGGGTGCAGAAGGGCTGCCGTCAAGAATTCTTTCTGCTTTGTCTGATTCTTATCTGACATATACATCTCCTGAAGAAATGCAGGGGAATGTTTCAAATCTTGGACATTTAGATCCGATTACATTAAATAATCTTTATAATTTTAAATCAATTTCTGAAGAAACAGACATTTATGGAATTACCGGCTGGCCAATGGCAAAAACATCAAGCCCTGAAATTCATAATTCAGGATTTAAAAATCATAATCTTGACAGTGTTTTTATTCCTGTAAGGTCGCCGCTTGTTTCAGAAGCGTTGAATTTTTCAGAAAAAATCGGAATTAAAGGTTTATCTGTAACGACTCCACATAAGGAATCAGTTTTATTTTATGTAAATAATCAGACACCGGAAGTACAACAGATAGGCGCCTGCAATACTGTAATCAGAAAGGATAATAAATGGATTGCCTATAATACAGATGCTTATGGTTTTAAACGTGCTCTTGAAGAATTTATTGGTGTCAAAAAATATAAAAAAAAGGTTGCAGTTATAGGAGCGGGTGGAGCGGCAAAGGCTGTATGTTATGTTTTGAAGCAGATGGGCGCAAAGGTATGTATTTTTAATCGTTCGGTTGAGCATGCACGCACAATTGCAGAAAAATTTTATTTTAAGTACAGTTCTCTTAATGTAGATTGCATTGAAAAGCTTCACGAATATTCAAATCTTATTATTCAGACAACTCCGGTTGGAATGAACTTTGATGCAGTTTCTGAAGAAATAGACCCGATTCCTTTTTATAGCTTTGACGGCACCGAATTACTTTTTGATCTTATTTATAAACCTGCAATAACTCCTTTGATGAAGAGAGCATCGCTTGCCGGTTGCAGGGTTTGTAATGGATATAAAATGCTTGAATATCAGGCTTATGAACAATTTAAATTATTTACGGGAATAAATTATGAATCAAACTGAACAGAAAATTCTTGCTGCAAATACTGCAGTTGATACATTAATTGAAAAAGGCTTGATTTTCAGCGGAATGAAAATAGGTCTTGGAACAGGTTCTACTGCAATGCCTGCTGTAAAACGACTTGCTGAACATATTAATAAAGGTGATTTAAAAGATATCAAGGCTGTAGTAACCAGCTTTCAGACACAGAATGCCTGTCAGGATTACGGTATTCCTGTTTATTCTATGAATGATAAAATAATAAATGGTCAACTTGATCTTGCGATAGACGGTGCAGATGAGGTAACTCCTGAATGTTTTTGCATTAAAGGCGGCGGTGGTGCTCATGTCCGTGAAAAAATAGTTGAATATAATTCAAAGATTTTTGTAGTAGTTGCAGATTCCTCTAAGGCTGTAGAAACACTTGGTACGAAATTTCCTGTTCCTGTTGAAATTATCGGTGAAGCAAGAGTCCCTGTAACAAATGCCTTGAACGCACTTGGGGCCGATTGTGTTCTTCGTGAAGGGGTTAGAAAATGTGGACCTGTTATTACAGACAACGGAAATCAAATTCTTGACTGTACATGGAAATCACCGATAGATGCAGTTCAGATGGAAGATAAAATTAATTCGATTGCCGGTGTAGTTGAAAACGGTCTTTTTTCAAAAAATAAACCAATTGTTTTCATTGCAAAAGAAGACGGTAAAGTTGAAATCAGAAATTTAAAGTAAGATGTTTAATCCGTTTAGTGAAGAACTTGCACGTCATTATTGTCTTGATTTGATTGATGATATTGAAAATGGTGCGCTTATACTTAAGCAGATATCACGAATCAGTTATGAAAGAATGAATCAGGGAATAATGACAGGCTCTCTTGTATGCTGGGACAGTTCCAGTAAAAAGAGGATTGTCCTTCATGCTGTAAGTGGAATCTCAAAGCAGATTTATACAAAGAAATCAAAAAGTGTTTATGTAAAAAACGGTATAAAACATATTATTGTACAACCGGTTGCCAGTGGAAAAAAAATAACACGCGCATTACGAAAAAATGACAGAAGGATTCATCTTCTCACCGATAAAATCAACAGTTGTGAAGCAGTACAGAAAAAAAATGTAGAAAAAATCAGTTTGATGAATATCCGGAAAAGATTATGTGATGAATCATTAAAAAAAGTTTTTTCACTTTATAAATTTCATTGTGCCGGTAAAAAAACAATCACCTTGAATCAGATTATAAAGCAAAGAAAAGCTCTGGTGCCAACCGGAACAGGAGATTGCTGTGAGCCAAAGCTGTTGAATTATGCATTTAAGAAAAATCTTGAAATAATCAGTATGGCACAGGTCTTTTATGATTCAGAAAAGAAAATGGAATCTGTTGAGCCATGCGATGAACGCTGTGGAATTCTTTTTCCATATCTTCTTGGCGTCGAAATTGTTTATCAGGATTCTGCAATTGTTGTTGTAAATAAACCGTCCGGATTACTGTCTGTGCGTGGAAAAAAACAAAAGGATTGTGTCGAACAGCGTATCATAAATATCTATAAGGATTGCATTGAGCAGTGTGCTGTTCATCGTCTTGATATGGAAACTTCTGGACTTCTGGTGCTTGCAAGAACAAAGGATGCTCATAGAGCCTTGAACATTGAATTTATGAATTCACTTGTAAAGAAAAAATACATTGCAGTTCTTGACGGGATTCTTGAAAGAACAGATGAAAAATATAAAACACTTGAGAGCGGCAGATTTGAATTACCTTTCCGGCTTGATGTAAATAATCGTCCGCATCAGATTTATGATGAAAAAGACGGAAAAAACGGGATTACGTTATGGCAGAAGGATGGAATTGCCTGTGTAACTGTTGACGGTAATAAAAAAATCAGGGGTTCAAAAATCATTTTTACACCGCTGACCGGTCGTACACATCAGCTCAGGCTTGCAAGTGCAGATTCACACGGTTTTAATCTTCCTATAATGGGAGATTCTCTTTATGGAAAGTGTGAAAAAAATCAAAGGCTCATGCTTCATGCCTCTGAAATTGAATTTTTGCATCCTGTCTCAGGGCAGAAGATGATTTTTAAAAAGGATTTTATTTTCAGTTAGCTTTTTTCTGGTAGCTTGCCTTTACTGCTTCTACGAAAAGACTGTTCTGGTCACTTCGTTCCGGAACAGAGAACATCGGTTTACCGTCATTCGGCGATATTCTGTAAATGTTCATTGGATCAGTTGTATATGCAGGACTTCCAGGATTGTTTATCCACCAGTCTAAAACTGATACAAAGCAAAGGGTATATTTCAGAAGATTTGCATTTGTTGCATTTGTCGTCGCAGTTTTATTCTGCGCTCCAAGAAGAACATCAAGTCGTTTTGAAACTTCATTCTGAATGTCAAATTTATAATGATCCCATGGATTTTCAAGAAGGGGTACTGTTCCTTTTGTTGCTGCAGCCTGGTCACATTGTTTAACTACAATCGTAAGGTATTTTCTTGCAAAATCTGTGCGGTGGAACATCGGACGGTATTTACTTTCATCTGAAGGACGTTCCAGAAGAAGCTGGTCAAATTTGAAGTTAGGCAAAAAGTGATAGGTTGTCTGCCATAAAAGGGAAGTGAGTATTTTTTTACCGAGCATTGATTTTTCAAAATCTGCCTGTGAATAAACTGAATTAGTGAAGTTTGTCAGAGGCTGGCAGTAAAGACGTTCAAAGGTGTCTTCTCTGTATGCCGACCATTCATCAAGAATATCCTGGATAGTATCGGCATCATTTTTTGCACCGTCTGCCTTTGCAAATTTCATGTTACGACAGCTCTGGAAGCAGTCTTCGATAATTCTTTGAAGGACTATCACTACTTGAAGAGGGTTTTCCGGTGAAAGACAGTTGAAGCCGTCTGCAAATTTATACAGAGGCTGGAAGTAAGGAAATAAATCAGGGTGTTCATCAAGACGGTCAAAGCCTGCTTCAGGGAACATTTGATTTAATAGCTTCAGTCCTGTTATTACCGATGAATCTTTTGCACCCTTTGTCGGAGCAGCAGGCTTTGCTTTATCTTCTTTTTGTGACGATTCATCCTTTTCCTTATCCGGAAGAAGAAGATCGAATTTATGAAGTCCGGTAAATTTCAAGATTTCGGCAACCTTTGCAGAGAAGAAATCAGGATAATCCTCATAAGTATCAGAGCACATCCTCATTAAAATAGGATAGAATTTTTTGATTACTTCAGTATCAATGTAAAGCCATTCAGTAATTGCCTGTTTTGCCATTGTAGAAAGCTTTTCTTTCGGTGAGTCCGGATAGTTTACCTCATCATTGTAGATTTCCTTGATGAGCTTAGGAATCTTATTGTTTCCGTAATAGTAGATAGTCATCAAAGGCTTGTATACAAGTCGCATAAGTTGTGTCAGATCACAAAGAAGCATTGGCTGCTGAACCTGTTTGAGTGATATATATTCTGTCTTGATGCCTGACATTCCCCATTCAGCAATCATTCTTAAAAATTTAAATTTTGCTTCAGAACCGTTAACGATTTTAGATTTGTATGTTGCCGGAGCAATCTGAATTAAAGTTTTTGTTACGGTGATAAAAGCTTCCATGTGCTCAATTGCTTTTTTAATTGTGTAGTCATAGAACGAATAGTTGATTTTTTCAGTTCCGTTTTTCTGAAGGGCACGAAGGAAATTAAAAAATCCGTAGTTTGGTTTGATTTTATATTCAGGCGACATCATAACCTTATCGAACATGTTATTTACTTTTTTAGGAATGTTCGGTAAATCTTCACGAATATGACGTCTGGCAGGAGTTACAGATGGTTTTGAGGAGCTTGAGGAACCTGATGATGAAGATGAACTTGTTGTAGTTCTGACAAGTCTTCCGCTGTTATTATGGTTTCCATTGCCGCTGCTTGAACGTTCGTACATTACTTCACCGCCAAGCTTTTTTGCCATTACAGCCGCTTCTTTTTCATCGATATTACCGATGTTTTTTCGAGTCTGTTCAAGAGTTCCTGGTTCCCAGTTTGCCGTTTTGTTTATCTCTTCAGCCATAATAATCTCCTTTTTTTTACTTTTTATATTATGTTTATATTCTTAAAGTGCTTTTGTTTATAATTCCGGGGAAATTCTTTAGTACAAGTTTTTCTCCATCCTTTGTAAGTATCACTCCGTTATAATTGCCGTATATTACGTTATAATCTGTCCTGATTGCGATTACATTCAAAATCCTGTGATTGTCAGAAACCGGTGTAAAGGTTAAATCAATCATGCTTTCGGTATCCTGAATAATCCAGTCTTTTTTTATTCCGAAAGGATGTGTCATCAGCACAGAAGGAAGAGCAGTAGTATCTCCATCAACAGTTATAAGGTTTTCATTGTATTTGTCCGGGTCTGCCGCATCAAGATTTGAATTTTTTAACTGAAAAATTATATTTTTAGATTGTATTTTTCCTATTCCCCATGCAAGTGTAAAACGTGTATGAGTTCTGAAATATGTCCTGTTGATTCTCATTGCCGCAAGACCTGCACTCGAATCAAGCTTTTCGTCATCAATAAAAATATTGCCCTGCATCTTCATCGTTGTAAACCAGGTTGCGGAACATCTCGACTGACCGGGAGACGGACATACAAAAAGTAAATCTGTGTGCATTTTTGAATTCATCGGAGAAAAAATATATCCTTTTGCACCTGGACGAACATTATCGCCTTTAACATTGAATTTCATTGCCATGTGCTTGTGATTTCTTCCCCATGATACTTTTATATAGCGTGATTTTTTGTAGCTTGCACAAATTCCCTGTGATGTATTTTTCGGGATTATTCTTTTTCTGGTTGCCGTAAAGGTGTGATATACATATTTTCTTCCGGTCTGCATATTCCAGAAGATGATTTCAGCAAGTCCGAAGATTTTAAAATCATAAAATTCTACAAGACCTATGACTTTATCGGTAGAAAAAATATAATCTAGCCGGCTTTTTATTCGTAATTTGGAAATAAAAACAGGAACAGGAAGTCCAGCATAAGGAGCCCTCATTCCTTTTATGTCAAGCTTTTGAGTAATATCATTATATGTTCCAAAAGCCGCCTTTCCATTGCTTATGATTTTAGCAGGCGGCTTTGAAAATTCCCGCAAATACATTGTTATTATTATAAACGAAGTAAATAGAAAAGTGAAGTAAATCTAATGACAAATCTGTATGGATTTATTATAATTCATTTTAATTCAACTAAAATACAGTATTGGAAAAAGAGGTTTTTTGATGATAGTAATGAAGTTCGGCGGTTCATCCGTTGCAAATGCAGAACGGATTAAGCATGTTGCATCTATTATAAAGGCGTATCAGGAAAAACGACCGGTTGTAGTTTTATCTGCAATGGGTGATACGACAGATCATCTTCTGGAAGCGGCAGATAAGGCAGTTGAAGGTGTCGTAGATGTGGCCGGTGTTGCGAAGCTTCATGAAGATACTGCGGAAGAGCTTGGAATCAATATAGATACAATTAATGCGCTTTTAACAGAGCTTAAACAGCTTCTTACCGGTATTTCAATGCTCAAGGAAATAAGCAAGCGTTCAAGAGATTATCTTGTATCTTTTGGTGAACGTATGTCTGTTAGAATGATGGCGGCATATCTTGAATCACAGGGCATTGCAGCTCAGTTTTACGATGCATGGGATATCGGTTTTGTAAGTGACAGTAATTACATGTCTGCAGAACTTTTAGATGATGTATGGGAAACAATTCCATCATATCTTGGCGCTTATAAAAATGGAGATGTAAATTCAATTCCTATTGTAACAGGATTTATTGCAAAGGATAAAAAAGGAAATATTACAACACTTGGTCGCGGCGGTTCAGATTTAACTGCTACGATGATCGGTGCAGCCATGCGGGCAGATGAAGTTCAGACCTGGAAAGATGTTGACGGTATTCTGACTACAGATCCACGTGTCGTAAAAGAAGCAAAGCCTGTTCCTGAAGTTACATATGAAGAAGCACAGGAACTTGCAATGTTCGGTTCGCAGGTGCTTCATCCCCGTTCAATGCTTCCTGTAAGAAAAACAGGCACTCCGGTACGTGTAAAGAATTCATATAATATTTCAAGTCCGGGTTCGATTATTGTTGAAAAGCACGAAGGAATGATTCCTCCTGTTTGTGCAATTACTACAGTAAAAAATATTCAGCTTATCGATATTACTTCTTCAAGAATGCTTGGTGCAGCCGGATTCCTGGCACACATTTTTAATAATTTCTTGAAATGGAATATTTCGATAGATGTGATTGCAACTTCTGAGGTTTCTGTTTCGCTTACTGTAAATACAAAGGCAGATTTATCAGGCCTTATTTCAGATCTTGAACAGGCAAGTCAGGTTACGGTTAAGAAAAATAAAGCAATTGTTACGATTATCTGTGACGCTTCTCATTCTTCTGCAATTCTGGCAGACGGGTTTTCAGCACTGGCAAAGGAAGGAATAAACGTTCAGATGATTTCTCAGGGTGCAAGCAAGGTTAATATCAGTGTGATTGTTGATGATGAACAGGCAGATAAAACTGTAAGAATTCTGCATAAGGCATATTTTTGTTAGGAGGTAAACCCGTTATGAAAATTGCAATTGTCGGTTATGGAAAGATGGGACATATGATTGAGCAGGCTGCAAAGCGGGCAGGTCATGAGGTAGTTACTACTATAGATGTTATTGCAGAGGATGCAAAGGTTATAGTAGAGCAGGGAAATGGAGATGCAGTTGCACGTGCTGTTAAATCAAGCGGTGCTGAAGGTGTCATTGAATTTACTCATCCTGTAGCAGTTTTGAATAATGTAAAAGCACTTCTTCCATTGGGACTTCCACTTGTTGTCGGAACTACAGGCTGGAATGACAAGTATGAAGAAATCAGGGCTCTGGCAAAAGAAACCGGCGGTACAGTTATGACTGCGGGAAATTTTTCTATAGGCGTAAATATGTTCTATAAAATTGTAGAAGAAGCTGCAAAAATCATGTCTGAATATGATGATTATGATGTAGCAACCTGGGAAATGCATCATAACCAGAAAGCAGACAGTCCGAGCGGAACTGCGTTTGAAATTGCAAGAAGAATTCAGCTTGCCTATAAAAATAAAAATGAAATTGAAACAGATGCATTCCATGAGCGTCCTGCTTCTGAAAAACTTCATGTAAGTTCGACAAGATGTGGAAATGTACCCGGAACTCATAAGGTTTTCTTTGACGGTACTGCAGATACAATTGAGCTTACTCATACAGCACGCAGTCGTGAAGGGTTTGCAGTTGGAACTGTAAAGAGTCTTGAAAAGCTTGATTCTGCAATAAAATCAGGACGTCTTGCTAAGGGAAATCTTTACCTTTGGGATGATTTGTTTTAGAGATTGAGAGTTCAGGCTCTTGAATTTTCTTTTAAAAATCATTATTATTATCGTTACGTATTTAGACTTTGGGCGTAATGGTATCTAATCCCCGTTTTATACTTATTATGCGGTTTAAATTACCAGTCTTTTGCAGATTGGATTTTGTTTCCTGTTTCCACTGCATCGGGCGTAGTAAATGAATTTATAAATAGAGGTATTATATGTACGCAACTATTGAATTTAAGGGCAAGCAGTATAAAGCCGAAAAAGGCGCTGTCCTTACAGTAGACAAGCTTGATGCTGAAAAAGGTACAAAAATTGACATTGATACTGTTCTTTTGGTAAGCGATAAAGACAAAATCAGCGTTGGAACACCTTATGTAAAAGGTGCAAAAGTAACTGTAGTTGTTGAAGAATCTTTCAAGGATAAGAAGGTTTTGGTTTTCAAATATAAATCAAAGAAAGATTATCATCGTCTTATTGGTCACAGACAGCAGTACACAAAAGTACGTGTTGATTCAATCACTCTTGCATAAGTGGAATTTTAAAGGAGAATACTATGGGAAGAACACGTGGTGGATCTGGTGCTAAAAACGGACGCGATCCAAATCCAAAAAGCCTGGGTGTAAAAAGATATGCCGGAGAAACTGTTACTGCAGGTTCAATTATTATTAAACAGAGAGGAACAAAATTCTATCCTGGAAACAATGTAATGAAAGCTGGTGATGACAGTTTGTTTGCAACAGCAGATGGAAAAGTAGTTTTCGGTGAAAGAAATAATCATAAAATTGTTTCTGTAGAAGCTGCTAAATAAGTTCAGTTTTTGCTGAATATAAATGCCCGGTCTGACCAAAATCTACCGGGCTTTTTTTTATTATGGTCCCTGAGTTTATCTAAGGGTAAAGGTTTATATATGATAGGATTTGCAGACGAAGCAATAATTGAAGTCCGCTCAGGTAACGGTGGAAACGGTTGTGTCGCTTTCAGAAGAGAGAAATATGTTCCTCATGGTGGTCCGAACGGTGGAGACGGCGGTAAAGGCGGCGATGTAATTTTTGTCGTAAAAAGAAATCTTCGTACGCTTGCAAAGCTTCGTCAGCGTGTTTGTTTTAAAGCAAGAAACGGCGGTGATGGTCAGGGCTGGAATAAATATGGTTCTGATGGTGAAGATGTCGTAATACCGGTGCCTCCCGGAACTACAATCAAGGATGCCGAAACAGATGAAATTATTTATGATTTTACTTCTGTAAATGAAGATGAATCTTTTACCTTCTTAAAGGGAGGTAACGGAGGATGGGGAAACGTTCATTTTAAAAGTTCAACGAATCAGGCTCCGAGAAAAGCAAATCCTGGTCAAAAGGGTGAACGTCGTTTTTTGAAGCTTGAGCTTTCCATAATGGCTGATGCAGGTCTTGTCGGTTTTCCAAATGCAGGAAAATCTTCCCTTCTTACATATTTTACGAATGCAAGACCGAAAATCGCTCCTTATCCTTTTACGACAATCATTCCGAATTTAGGCGTGCTTCGAATCGATGATGAAAGCGATATAATCATTGCAGATATTCCTGGAATTATCGAAGGTGCCAGCGAAGGACTTGGTCTTGGAGATACCTTCTTAAAGCACATTACAAGAACTTCCTGTCTTATTTTTATGATTGACTGTTCAGATGAAAATTGTCTTTCAACTTACGATACTTTATGCAGTGAACTCAGTAATTATTCAGATGAACTTATGGAAAAACCAAGAATTGTTTTGTGTAATAAAATTGATGTTGACGGTGCTTTTGACAGAGCTGTTGAAATTCAACGGACGATTCAGAAAAAAGATAAATCTATAAGTGTAATTCCTGTGTCGGTTTTGACAGGTCGTGGAATGAATGATGCAAAAAATCAGATTGTTTCACTCATAAATGAATATCAGAAGGAAAGGACAAAGCAGGCAGTTGTAAATGAAGCTAAAAATGATTTTCTGTCTTCACGTGCTTTTTCTGATGATGAAGAAATTCAGTATCCGGGGAGTGAAAACTAAATGAAAATAGCAGTCTTTGGAGGAAGCTTTAATCCTCTTCATATAAGTCATGCAATGTTTGCTGATACAGTGATTAAGGAACTTGGATACGATAAGGTTATTTTTGTTCCGACATATATTCCTCCCCATAAAATTATTGAAGGAACTGTTACTGCCGCTCAGCGTTATGAAATGATAAAAGATTTTTGTAAATCTGAAAAAAACGGTCATTTTGATGTTGATTCATGTGAAATCGACAGAGGCGGTGTTTCATATACCTCTGACACTCTTGAATTTTTATCACAAAAATATAAAAAACAGCTCAACGGTGAAAAACTTGCATTTGTTATGGGTGATGAAGTTGCCGCTGAATTCTGTAAATGGAGAAATCCTGAAAAAATAGTTTCTCTTGCAGATTTAATCATCACGCATCGTTATCCGGATTTACGGGCTCTTGAAAAAACAGTTTACGATAATAAACCGACTGGAGAATATAAAGGAGATTTTTGCGTTCAGTTTGATTTAAAATCTTTTAAATATCCGTGCACGTATATGAATAATCCGATTCTTCCGGTTTCATCAACAGAAATAAGGGCAAGGGTAAAGGAAAATAAAAGCTTCCGGTATCTTGTTCCAGCTGCAGTTTATAAATACATAAAGAAACATAATTTGTATGTTTAGGTATTACTATGGATGATATTAAACAGAAGATAAAAGAAATCGGAAAATATACAAAGGAAAATATAAAGCCTTCAAGATATGAGCATTCAAAACGGGTTGCAAAAATGTGCGTTAAGCTTTGCCGTCGTTATGGGCTTGATGAAAAAAAAGGATATCTTATCGGAATCGGGCACGATATGTGTAAATATCTTTCAAATGATGAGATGATAAAAACTGCATCAAGAGACGGAAACGATATTTCTGAGGAGGAAAGAAATACTCCGATGCTTTTGCATGGAAGAGCGGCTGCCGTTATAATGAAAGAAAAATTTTTTATTACCGACAATGAATTGCTGGAGGCTGTCGCTAATCACGTTTCCGGTATGCTTGGAATGTGTGATTATACAAAGATTCTTTTTCTTGCCGATAAATGTGAACCAAAACGGCCACAGTCAACTAAAAAATACCGAAAGAATCTGATGAAGCTTTCACTTGACGGTATGACAGCAAGTGTTCTTCAGGAAAATTACGAATTTCTTTTAAAAAAAGGATTTTCAATTTACCCAAACACAAAAAAAATGATACAATACTATATAGATAAAGCTGGAAAAGAGGGGAACTAGATGGAAAAACTTTCTGATAAACAAAAAGGTATTATCTTCCTGACCGTTATTTTTGCAATCATCGCGGGGGCTGTAATTTTTTTTGTTCATTCATTAAAAACAGATACAGTCCGTGATATTCTTGAGCAGGATAAGCTTTTGAGAATGCTTCTTGTAGTTGAAGACGATGAAAATAAGGAATTGTTTTCCACGGTGCTTCTGTATGATCCTGAAACAAAGAAGGCCGCTTCTATAAGTATTCCGACAAATGTAGGTGCAATCTGGGAGCCTCTTGGAAGAACAGATGGAATTGAATCTGTGTATAATGAAAAAGGAATGGTGGTGTATAAGCAGGAAGTTTCAAAGCTTTTAGGCATTCAGATTCCTTTTACTGTAACAATAAAACTTCAGGATTTTGTAAGATTGTCAGATATGCTTGGCGGAATGAGGGTTTTTATCCCTTCTCCAATTGATTATTTTTCGGAAGCAGAAAACAAAAGATATCTTTTACCGTCCGGTGCAGTCAATCTTGATGGAGATAAGGTTGCTGTTTATATGACTTATAGGGTTGAAGAAGAATCTGAAGAAAATATTCTTGACAGATATCAGAACGTTGTAGTTGCTTTTTTAACAGGTATTCACGACAAAAGCTTTATTATGTTCAAAAATGACAATTATAAAAGATTCCTTTCATGCATTAATTCAAATCTTTCGGAAATCGATGAACGTTCGCTTTTTAAAATCCTCTCGGAAATTGATGCAGAATCTATAATCCGTCAGACAGTAACAGGCTCGCCTCGAACTGTTGAAGATAAAAAACTTCTGTTCCCATATGAAAACGGTGAACGAATCAAATCGTCGGTAAAATCAACTACTAGTATGATTGTTGCAACTGACGGTACAATTTCAAGTCATCAGTATGTTCTTGAAATTCAGAATGGAACTACAAAGCAGGGTATCGCAAGCAGAACTGCAAAAAAATATAAGGATTCAAGTTATGATGTTCTTGCTTCAGTGAATGCAGACAGAAATGATTATGAAAAAACAGTTATCATAGATCATATTGGAAATGAAACTGCGGCAAAGAATGTCGGAGAGTTAATCCATTGTACGAATATCATTCAGGCGGATGCTTCAAATATTGAATCTACTAAAAAAGCAGTTGTAGATTTCACTATTATTTTAGGTGCTGATTATAATGGTGATTATGTAATTAACAAAAATTAATATTGAGGTTAGGATGAAAACAACAGAAGATAAAGCAAAAGAACTTGCACAGTTAATGATAGATGGCAAGGGAAGTGATGTAGTTTGTCTTGATATCAGCGGTTTGAACAGCTGGACAGACTATTTTGTAATTGTCACAGTTTCAAGTTCTACACAAAATCAGGGACTTTATAAACAGATAAAGGATTACATTAAAAACAATGATCTTGAGATTCATCTGACGAAAAGAAAAAGCCCTGACGGTGATGACTGGAATCTTGTAGATTTAGGTCCTATTGTAATTCATATGATGAGTCAGCAGGCAAGGGAATTTTATGATTTAGAAAAGCTCTGGCATGCAGGTAAAATCATTGAGTTATAGAAATCTGAAAATATCTGATTATTCGTAATCTTCGAAAAGTTCGTCACCAGCCGATGAACTATATGAATTGTTGTAGCCGTCTTCATCTTCTACGTCATCGTATGGTTCGTCAATATCTTCTTCTTCCTTGAAGACATCGTCGTAATATAATTCTGAATCATCATCCATATCATCAAGAATTTCATCGTCTTCTTCGATGTCATCAAAATCGTCATCGAAATCTTCATCAAATTCATCGAAATCATCGTCGTAAGAAAACGACATTGTGAATTCTTCTAATTCAGAATCAGTAGACATACAACACCCCATTTATATTTATAAATGTTTCTCGGATTTAATATATAATAAACGCGTGATTTTTTCAACTAGTTTTTATTTCCCCTTTGACAACCCTAGAAAAATCAGTATAATATAAATGTTGATGAAAGAACAGTTTTGTGCAAGGGCTTATGCCAAGGTAAATTTTAATTTAAAAGTTTATCCTAAAGATGAAAAAAGCTGTTTTCATAACATTGAAAGTATTTTTCAGACTGTCGATTTATTTGATGAATTGACGGTCACAGTAAAACCGGTAAAAGGCTGCAGTGTACAATGTGAGTCTGTCGTTTTGCCTTTGAAAAATACTCTTACATCAGCTTATGATGCTTTCTGTGAAGTTGCTGAAGTTGATGTTCCTGGTATTAATGTTGAATTAAAAAAAGGAATTCCTTCTGGCGGCGGTTTAGGCGGCGGTTCTTCTGATGCTGCTGCTCTTGTCAGATTGCTTCAGAAAATATGCGGGATATCATTATCAGAAAATCAGCTTGATTATATTGCTGATAAAACTGGAAGTGATGTTTTCTTTTTCATGCACTGCGATTCTGAAGGAAAGGGCGCTGCTCTGGTTTCCGGTCGTGGTCAGATAATAAAGAAAATTAATCCCCGAAATGATTTGTTTTTGTTGTTGATATTTCCGAAGTTCAGCAGTTCTACAAAAGAAGCATATTCACTTGTAGATGAATCCTTCAAGGAACTGAATCTTTCGGATTATAAAGAAGAATATCCGGTATTCGATGAGCTTGAAGTAATTTATTGCAGAAACGTTGAAGAATGGGTATTTAAAAACACTTTTACTTTGCCATTGAGCAGGAAATATTCTCAGATATCCTGCGCCTTGGAGGATTTAAGAAAGTCTGGAGCTTTGTTTTCGGATATGTCCGGATCTGGTTCAACGGTATTTGGTGTTTTTACTTTGAGGCAACAGGCAATTAACTCTTGTAGTTTGCTTGCTGAAATTTGGAATTGTGTTGTCGTTAAGACAATATAGTTGTACAAAAATTATTTGCGGAGGTCTTCTATGCAAATTACAGAATTAAGAATCAGAAAGGTTGAAGATGAAGGCAAGTTACGTGCTTATGTAACTGTAACATTTGACAATTGCTTTGTTGTTCACAATGTTAAAATCATCGAAGGTAAAAGCGGATTGTTTATTGCCATGCCAAGCCGGAAAACAGCTAACGGTGAATACAAAGATGTAGCACATCCGATTAGTCCTGAATTCAGAACAGAGCTTCAGGAAAAGATTCTGGCAGAATTTAATGCAGGTCATGTAGAAGTTGGCGGCGAAGCTGACTAATTAAAAAATTAATACATAGACTTTCTCCGCTGGTGTAATGGTAGCACACGAGCTTTTGGTGCTTAGAGTCCGGGTTCGAATCCTGGGTGGAGAATTATACTCTGCAATGCAGAGATTATCATTTTAAAGGATATAAGGAGCTTTAAGAAAATGAGTAAGCAGACAATTAATGCTAAAACACGTACTGTTACTGGTAAAACAGCTGCTAAAAATCTTCGCAAAGAAGGACGTATCCCTGCTGTTGTTTATAACGCAAAGGGTGAGGCTACATCAATCGATGTAAGCGAAGTGGAATTTAACAAAGTGTGGAGAACTATTACTCCAACAACTTCTGTTACATTAAATCTTGACGGAAAAGAATCATTAGCTTTGATTAAGGATGTTGAATACAATATCCGTACAGATAAGGCTTTACATGCAGATTTCTTTGTTCCTGATGCAGACCAGAAATTGGTTATGTCTATTAAGGTTCACTTTGAAGGAACTCCAGTCGGTGTTCTTCGTGGTGGATTCAAAAAGGAAAGAAATAATAAAATCAAGATTAAGGCATGTATTGCAGATCTTCCTGAAACAATTGTTGCAGATATTTCTAAAATCAATGTCAGTGAAGCATTGCGTGTTAAAGATTTAAATCTCGACAAAAAGGTTGAAATTCTTACAGATATGGAACTTCCGCTGGTAACAGTTTCTCCAGCACGTTAGTATATCGAAAAGAATTATCTTTTGTTGTATAATAAAGACTGCTTGAAAAAGGCAGTCTTTTTTTATGAAAAAATCTGTTTTTGAAGTTTTAGTAAAGAAGAATCTTCTCTCTTGTGATGTAAATCTTGATACTGTTAAAAATATTGCTGTTGCGGTAAGTGGTGGTGCAGATTCAATCGCTCTTTTAACTTCCATAGTAAATATTTCAGGTGAAAGACCGGTAAAAGTAATTACGGTAAATCATAATATCAGAAATCAAAAGGAAACTAACGGCGATGTTCAATTTGTCGTGGATTATTGTAAATCGTTAAAAGCTCAGGGGAAAAACGTTGAATGCTTTGTAAAGACAGTAGAACGAGGTAAAATTAATTCTCTTTCAAAAACAGAAAAGTGCGGAGTAGAGGATGCTGCCCGTAAAGTAAGATATGAAATTTTTGAACAGTTTATTGCGGAACAAAAAATTGATTTTTTATGTCTTGCGCATAATCAAAATGATCAGATAGAAACTGTTTTAATGAGATTTTTACAGGGAACTTCTGAACAGGCATCGGTTGGAATTCCATTTAAGCGTGAAAAATATATTCGTCCGCTTTTATCTTTTACAAGAAAAGAAATTGAAGAATATTTAAAATCACAAAAGATTAAATGGCGGAATGATTCAACAAATAAAAATACAGTATATTTGCGAAACAGGATACGAAATAAATTAATTCCGTTTCTTGATAAGAATTTTGATGGATGGAAAAAATCAGTTCTCGGTGGAATAAAAAAATCGCAGGAAGAGCTTGAAATTATCAGGGATGCTGTAAATGAAGTTCCTGTTGTTCTTGAAAAAAACTGTGTAAAAATTGAACGTAAGTTTTTTGATGCCTCATCCTCTGGAATAAAAAAACGAGTTTTGCTTAAGGCATTCAATTTAGCGGGAATGAATCATAGAATCTCAACTGTTTTTCTTGAAGATGTAATGAAAAATCTTGACAAGGACTGTATCAAGCAATTTTCTGATTTTCAGATAATCATTAAAAAAGAAAATATTTTTGTAAAAAAAAGTGAAAAAGAACATACGGATTTGTTTTTTTCTGATATAATAGAAGATAATAAAGAATATCTTTTTCCGTTCGGAAGGCTTGAATGTGTTTTAACGAAGGATGGAAAAAATGATTTTATTATAAACGGTGAGACTTCTGATTTTCATTGCGAACTGCCTGTTATAGTCAGAAATTATTTACCGGATGATTTTATTCAGACAGCGGACGGGAAATTTAAGAAAATTGCCGATATTTATAGTAACTGGCATGTTCCGGAAATTGAACGTCAGTATATTCCTGTTATTCAGGAAATTAATACAAGTGAGCAGAGAATACTCTGTATCTTAGGAAAGCAATTGGGGTTTAATAATTGGATAGTATGAAAAAGTTTAAGTTTCTTTTTATTTTGAATATTTTTATTTTCACAGGTTCAATGCTTTTTGCGCAGTCTGGTCAGCTCTTGCAGGCAAACAGAAAAACTGCAGAACGATGTTTAAAGCTTGCCGAAAAATGTATTCTCGCACAGGAATATAGAAGTGCATATAATCATGCGGAATTAGGGCTTGCTTATGATGAATCTGTTTCCGATTTGCATTACATCAAGGCAAATTGTCAGAGTAAATTGAATTATAAACGTTCAGATATTCTTGAATCTATTTCAAAGGCATTTACATATAATAACTGGGTAAATTACAATAAAAACAGTGCCAGAATACTTTATGCCGATGTTTTGTGCGATACCTTGAATCTTGAAAAATCACTGGAAGTATTAAATGAAGAACCTTTGATTTATTCTGCAGATGCTGAATTTATCCGTATAAAAGATTATTACAGAATCGGTACAAAGGATTCAATTGCTCAGGCTCGTGCAAAGTTAAATCAGTGCAGGAAGATTTATTCTAAGGATGAGCGCTTTCCGAAATTATTTTTTATGTTTGAATCTGTATTTTTAATTAATGCAGAAAGAGCCGGTGTAAGTTATAAAATTCCACAGGATGTTTTAGAAATTGCAAAGGATTATATTCTTCATTTTCCTGATTATAAAACTACAGATATAGAAATGGAAGTTATGGCTTCTATGTTTATAACAGGAGAGCCTCAGCAGCGTCTGTTGCGTGGAGTTGGAGAAAAAACAAATAATCTTACCCTGTATGCGTATGCCGCTTTGAAAGCAGGCGTTATTTCTGAAGAAAAGGCATTTAATATATTTTTTACTACTACAGAGAGCGGACATTATCTTACAATTCTTGAAGCATTTGCAAATCTTATAAATGATAAGGAATTAAAGAAAAATCTTTATGATACGCTCAATTCATTTAATGGTACAATTTTCATTGATGAAAATCTTGATCTTCTTACAGAGCTTGTCGTTAAATATGAACGAGGAAGGGCTGTAAGCGTTTTATATGATGAAAATAATGATGAGCTTTTAGAAATTAATTCTGACTGTGATTTTGGAGTTCCAAAGTCAATTAAATTTGAAAACGTTAATACAGATTTAACTTATGATATTTATCCGCGTGTAAAACAGGTTTTGTTCAATAATAATTCATCTGTGTTTAATTATCTTGGCAATGATTTTGTATATTCACCGTTCAAAATGTCTGTTTCTGTTCCATTAAAGAAAGCAGGAGTGGATTTTTACATCCCTCTCATTGCTTCAGATTTTTCGGCTCCCGATGCTCAGTTCCTTCTTAAAAAAGCATCAGGTATACAAATAAAATCTGATGAAAGACCAGGCGCATTGCTTGATTATACAATTTATAAGGGGAAACCTGTTGCAGTTACCTTTACAGCTGATGGAGAAAAATATGCCTATGCTCAAATGCAGGGTGGCTTTCCTTTTATCCGCTATGTAGATAATGACAGTGACGGTCAGTTTGAAACTGCAGAGTTTTATAATCTTGATTCTAAAGGTATTTTTAATACGACGGATGATGCTGCTTTTATAAATAAGGTTTTTGGAAATACCCGATTAATAGAAAATATTTATCTTGAAAAAATCGAGATTGACAGTGACAGAGATACAATTATAGATTTTCAGGAGGAATATTTAGGCTTTGGCGGTAAATATTCACGCTGGGATGTAAACGGCGACGGTCGTTTTGACGAGGTTTATTATCGAAAGCCTCTTAAAGAAAATGATCCTTTGACAGAAGAATATTCTTTTTACAATAACAATGGTGAAAGAATTGTTACCGTGATTAACTTAAACTCAGAGCCTGAAAAGATTCAGCTTGCAAATGATAAAACTGTTGATGTCATCCCCGGAAAAACGTTTGATACATACTGGATAGGCAGCAAGGGTACAGAGGAAATGGAAACTGCAATCTTTACATCGCTTGGTAAAAATCTAACTCCTGGTAAATTGTATTCCATAACTGCCGGAAAAGTATTCCTTACTGTAATAAAAGTTAACGATAGATATTTTTGCAAATATATGATGGATAATTAATAAAAATGAAAAAAATAAATGTTCTTTTTTTGATTGCGTTGTTTCTTGTAATATCCGGGTGTAAATCGATAAAACAGCCTTCTGTAGTTGCAAAACCTATTGATTATTCTGATGCAGAAATATCATCTATCGAAAAAAATAAAATAACCGGGCTTCAGAAAGATAATCCTCTTTATGCTTTATATCGTTCTTATTTTATTGACGATTCAGAGTTAAAGGAGGAATGCAAAAAAATTGTAATTCAAAAGACACAGGAAGCAATTGAGCAGAAAAAATATTTTGAAGCACAGAAATATTATAAATCACTTCAGACTTTCGGATATAAAAATGCCCAGTTTGAAAAAACAATAAATGATTATATAAACAAGGATGTGCCTGGTTTTTCAACAGATAAAACAAAACTTCCTAAAACAATTCAGAACTGTATCAATGCTTCGGTAACCGTCTGGGTAGATAAAGGAATGAAAGTAGAAAATGGCAGCGGTAAGATGGATGTCGTAATAGGTTCTGGTTTCTTTATTGATAAACGGGGCTATATTATTACAAATTATCATGTAATTGAAGCAAGCGTTAATCCTAAGTATGAAGGATATTGCCGTGTCTATATAAAACTTCTTTCGGACACAGAAACAAAGATTCCTGCAAAGGTTGTCGGTTATGATTCAATTCTTGATCTGGCTCTGTTGAAGGTTGAGATTGAACCCGAATTTGTTTTTTCTCTTGGCTCTTCAGATGATTTGAATATTGGAGATAAAATCTCGGTAATCGGCGCACCTATTGGTCTTGAAGGAACAGTTACATCTGGAATTGTGTCTGCGGTTGATAGAAATGTTACTACAATTTTAAGTGCCTTTCAGATTGATGCTGCAGTAAATTCAGGAAATTCAGGCGGACCGTTAATTGATGAAAATTTCAGGGTACAGGCAATTGTCTTTGCCGGAATGATTCAGTTTCAGGGCTTGAATTTTGCAATTCCGGTTGAATATCTAAAACAGATTCTTCCATCGCTTTATAAGGGAGATAAGGTAGAGCACAGCTGGATAGGTGCTTATGGTCACACCTATAAAGAAAAAAATAAGGCTGGCGGTGTTGAACTTTATTATGTAATGCCGGGTTCTGTTGCACAGTTTTCGAAGTTACGCAAGGATTGCATCATAAAGGAAATTGACGGCAAAAAAACAGATACACTCAAGAATCTTCATCTTTTGCTTATGAATTACGAGGTGTCTTCAATTCTTCCATGTAAATATTTGAGTGCAGACGGAGAAATAAAATCGACAGTTATTTATCTTGAAAAGCGTCCTAAATATCCTGTGAAGAATTTTTTTGAAAGTGATTTTATAGCAGATTCCTTTATTCCAATTTTTGGGATGAAGCTTCAGAATTCATCGACAGCATTTAAAAATTCCTATACAATAGCAGATGTTATAAAAGGTTCAATTGCCGATAAAATGAGTCTTTCCGAAATGGATCCTGTTACTGTTCAGAAAGTTCAGTTTGATTATAAACAGGAAGGCTTTTTTGCCCAGCTTTATGTTAAAAGAAAACAGAAGGGATACATAGACTGTTCAATGGTAATTGCCGCTCCGTTAGACGGTTTTAACTATTTTTAATTTTTGGAGTATTAAATGACAGAAATGAAATATAAGCGCAATTTTTGTATTGTCGCACATATTGATCATGGAAAATCTACGCTTGCCGACAGACTTATTCAAAAGGCAAAAATTGTTGATGACCGTAAGATGATGAATCAGATTCTCGATAATATGGACATTGAACGTGAACGAGGAATTACTATTAAAAGTCAGGCAGTAACTATTCCTTATCATGCGAAGGACGGTCATGATTATGAACTTAATTTCGTTGATACTCCGGGACATGTTGATTTTTCTTATGAGGTTTCTCGTGCAATTGCTTCATGTGAAGGCGCGCTTCTTTTAGTAGATGCTACTCAGGGTGTAGAAAGTCAGACCGTTTCAAATATGTACATGGCGCTTGAACATGATTTAACAATGGTTCCGGTAATTAACAAAATCGATCTTGCTTCTGCAGATATTGAATCCTGTAAAAAACAGATTGACGGTGAACTTGGTCTTGATTCTTCAGAGGCTATGTGTGTTTCTGCAAAAACAGGTGAAGGTATTGACGATTTGATGGAAGCGATTGTAACTAAGTTTCCGCCGCCTCAGGGAAATCCGGATGGAAATCTTGCTGCTTTAATTTTTGACTGTCATTACGATGTTTACCGTGGAGTTGTAGTTCATGTTCGTGTAATGGAAGGCCGCCTTAAAACCGGTGATTTAATCAAGATGATGAGCACAAATACTCAATATAAAGTTGAGCAGTGCGGTATCTTTAAAATCAATTATGAAGAAACAGGTGTCTTAGAAGCAGGCGATGTCGGTTATATCATTTCGGGATTAAAAACCGTCAGCGATGTAAAGGTTGGAGATACAATTACATCGATGGATAATCCTGTTGAAAAACCGCTTCCAGGTTTTAAAGAGGTTAAGCCTGTAGTTTATTCTTCTATTTATCCTATGGATTCAAATGATTATGAAGAATTAAAAGATTCGATGGAAAAACTGAAACTCAATGATGCAAGTCTTATTTATGAAAAGGACAATTCGCTTGCACTTGGAAATGGTTTTAGATGCGGATTTTTAGGACTTCTTCATCTTGAAATAATTCAGGAACGTCTTGAGCGTGATTTTAATCAGTCGGTAATATTTACTGCTCCAAGCGTCCGCTATCTTCTTCATCTTCAGAATGGTGAAGATATGTACATTGATAACCCATCTGAATATCCTCAGGGAAGAATAAAAGATGCCGAAGAGCCTTACATAAAAGCAAGCATTATTACTCCTGCAGAATACCTTGGTTCAATAATGGCGTTGTGCACGGAAAAGCGCGGTGTTCAGACAAACATGCAGTATCTGGATACAAAGCGTGTTGAGCTTTCATATGAAATGCCTTTGTCGGAAGTTCTTTTTGATTTTTACGACAGATTAAAAAGCTACAGCCGCGGCTATGCTTCTTTTGATTATGAGGTTACCGGTTATCGGCCGACCGACCTTGTTAAGGTAGATATTCTTATAAACAGTAAACCTGTTGATGCTCTTTCTCTTTTGACATTTAAAGCAAATGCAGTTGAAAGGTCACGAAAAGTTTGTGAACGACTTAAGGGTGAAATTGCAAGACAGCAGTTTAAAGTTGCAATTCAGGGAGCCATCGGCGGTCAGATTATTGCAAGAGAAACTGTTAATCCTGTAAGAAAGGATGTACTTGCAAAATGTTACGGTGGTGATATTACCCGAAAACGAAAGCTTCTGGAAAAACAAAAGGAAGGTAAAAAACGCATGAAGATGGTCGGTGATGTAGAGTTACCTCAGAGTGCATTCCTTGCTGTATTAAAAGAAACAGACGATTAATCAGTCTTTAAGAAATTTTAAGAAAAAATCAATTTCACTTCTAATCCTTTTTAAAAAGGAAAGGCTTGTGTTAAAGCTGTGTCCGTCCGGAAAATGAAGATAAAGATATTCCCTTGGTTCTGCAAGCTCTTTTATTTTCTGAGAGCGCAGTTTTTCATCCATCGCTTGTTTACTGGACAATAAATCTGCAAGCTCCTGCAATGCTTTTGTTTCATTAATAAAATAATTTTTTAACTGATCTTTATCTGCAGGAAGAACATCTTTTTTTTGATCAGGGAGGGTTGTCCCCGTTGTTTCTTTTGTGCATAAAGAAATGTCCTTCCGGTCGATGTTCAGCATCAGTCCTGTTTGAGTTGTATCAAATAGATTTTTTGTATCTGCAAAAAGCTGATTAAAAAGATTTGCATAAGTTTTAAGCGTATGTGTAGTGAAAGTTAATCGGTTGTTTTTATCTGCTGTTTTTTCAGAGCCGGGTGTGAATGAAGCATTGTAATTATTCAAGGATTTTAATCTGTTGCATTTAATCAGGGAATTTATTACAGCAGGTGCATTTTTTGTATGAGTCATACCTTTTGTAAAAGAAAAATCAAGTCCGGTAACAAAAATTGATACATCATCATTTTTTCTGAATTTCAGTGCATACCAGACAGCAGTCAATCCGACAGAACCAAAAGGATTATTTACAGGAGGAAGCATTTTACCTTCAATCAGCTTTTCTAAAAATTCAGATTGTGTATAAAGGGTTGTAAAAAAAGAAACCTTGTCCTTGTCATAAATTGAAGGAAGCTGCGAAAGAGAGGAGAGCGATGCAAACAGATGGATTTTTTTATTCAACGTACCAATGAACGCCTCTGAAATGATATGCTGTGTTTCTTCTACAAAAACACCGTCCGGAATAATATTATATTTTAAAAGCGGTTTTAAGGCTGTGTCAGCGCAGAGAATGTAAAAATCATCGCTTCTTGAAAGGATAGACTTTATCGTCGAATCAAGACTTTGACCTGCACCGCATACAAGAATCGGTTTTGAAATTGAATTGAAAAAAGCTTCAATTGGAGTTGTGTTGGGAAGAAGCTTTAAATTTCTGAAAAAGTTGAGTGAATAGCGTCTTCCGAATTTTGTAAGGGTTACACGATTCGCCCAGAAAGTAAGGATTGAATTTACGCACGAGGAATGAAGTTCATCGTAGAAAGCAGAATGAAATTGTACTCCTGCAGACATGTCTATTCTTACAACACGTTTATAAGTTCCGCTCTTTTTTAGTTTTGTTCCATCGTTAAAAATATAATTGTTCTTTTGAAGGATAAACGGAAGATTTAAGGTTTCATCCTTTGTTAAAAAAGCAATTTTATCTGATTTCAGTTTATCGTTATTCTGCCTTTCAAAATCATAAAGCGGCTGTTCAAGCTCGCAGCAGAGAATAATGCTGTCCTCCTTCATCGATTGTAAAAGCTCACTTAAGCCGTAATCTAAAACAGGGGAGAGACAAAGAAAAATTGTATTTGGAAGATAGTTTAAATTTGAAACCGTCTGCTTTATTGCTTTCGATGGATTATATTTTGAATAAAGCAAACGGTTTTGATAAGATACTGTTAAACCCTGGTTTGTCTGTTCAAGTTCAGGTTTATTCAACATCATACATTTGTTGATAGAATGTATTGAGGAAGTTATCCTTTAATTTAGGATTTTTCAGAATTGACTGATTAGCAGATGATTTGTCATATCCAGTAAGCTGTGCATTTAAAGAAAGATATGATGTCTCATCTTTTTGTGCAGTTTCTGTTTTTGTAAATTTAAGGACAACAATATTATTTCCTACAACAACCGGTGATGAAATTTCTTCCATCTTCATAGAGAAGGCTGTCTTTAAGAAGTTTTCATTTTTATATGCACCATCAAGATCATCGCCTGCAGTAAATGCTCCTAAAACCGAAACATTTCCATAGTTCAAGGCAAAAGGCTCAATTGATTTTTTTGTAAGTCCATATTCTTCACAAGCAGTATCGAAATCTGAGTTTAAGGCTTTTGTTGTAAACTGAACTGCCTTAGCGCTGAAATAATCTTCGATAAGTCCTGATTCATAAGTTGAAACATACTGTCTTATTGTCTTGAAGGTTTCTTCATTTGTAATATCACAATCAACAGGAGCAGCATTTTTCTTGAAGATGATGAATTCATCGTTTAAAGATTCCAATGGAAGTGAAAGAGACCCTGTTGCAATTTCCTTAAGCTGATTCAAATCTTCTTTGTTTTTAAGCATGTTTTCAATCTGATATTCAAGGTCATTGAGGAGCTTTCCTTCTGTGTTGCTGTAATACATTGTTGAATATTCAGGAATTGCATCTTCAAATGTGATTTCTTCTTTTGTTATGCGGTTTAAAATCTTTTCTGCTTCTGCTTTGTCATTGCAAACGATAAGAGATAAATCATATTTTCTGAATTTATCTTTATTTGATACTGCGAACTTTGTTACTTCTTCATCAGGATAATCTGATTTTGAATAAGTGATATAATCAAATCCGCGTTTTTCAGCTGCAAGACTTTCAAGGAAAGCTGTTTCTGCATCTGATGTTTTAATACCGTAGATGCTTTCTTTTCCTAAAGTTTTTGATTCACCGAAAACATCATCTGAAAATCTTTGAAAGATTAAATCAGTTGAAAGCTGTTTTTTCCATTCTGCGATAGTAGAAGAATCAACCTGGCGTGCAAGCTTTTTGTCATATTTTCCGTTTTCATCTGTAAATACTTCACGGATTTTACGATTGATTGCTTCTTCCGGAACTTTATAGCCGGATGCATTTACGAAATCTTCATAAGCGTATTTTGTAACTGTATCATAGAATGCGCTGTAGTAGATTGTTCCTGTTTGTGTTTCCGTGCCGTTATTTTTTGCAGAATTGTAATGATTTGCAATTGCCTGCGTAAAATCAGAGCCTTGTTTTGTACTGATTTTTCTGCCGTTATACTCTCCGTATACAGTTCCATTCATTTCTGAGCCGCTGCCAAGAGATGATGGAAGAATAAATGCAATGAAGCTGATTACTAAAATTATAATTGAACCAACTGTGTAAAGAACACCTTTTTTCATATTTTTATCCTTATTATATGTATTTAAAATAATTAAATAATTCTAACACAGAAAACCATTGTAGTCAATTTACACAAGGGGCATATCGTGGAATAAAAATTTATTTATTTTTTGAAAAAATGGGGTATAATTTATTTATCGATATTTTTTTTAGGAGCGTATTTATGGCAAAAGGAAAGAAGGATTACTTTGGACTTGGAAGAGTTGTAAGTATTTTACTTTGTCTTTTTCTTGGTCCCATTATGGGAATAGTTGCAAGATTTTCTGAAGGAAAAATTATCGCAGGAATTCTGCGTCTGTTCTTCGGATGGAACGTTTTGTGGGTTATTGATTTTATCCTTATTGTTCTGAACGGCAGTATTTTAAGAGTTATTAACTGCTGATTTTGATTTTATAAAAATAAAAAATGCGATGGATTTTTTATATATTATCCATCGCATTTTTTTTATCTGCTTGTATTTAATTTTGTTTTGGCTTCGTATCTTGCAATCGCTTCATTTATTAAAAGCTCAATCAGATTTTCAAATTCCAATCCGGCAGCTCCGCACATTTTTGGAAACATGCTGATTGGAGTAAAGCCCGGAAGTGTATTTATTTCATTGAGATAAACAGCCTTTGTATCACGGTCAATGAAAAAATCAACGCGTGAAAGTCCTGTTGCATCTAAAACCTTGTAAGCGGCGCATGCAGTTTTTCTGATTTTTTCAAGGTCGTTTTCATTGAGTTCTGCAGGAATAAGAAGATTAGCACCGTCAGGATCATTGTATTTAGCATCAAAATCATAAAAATCATGATTCGGTACAATTTCTCCAGGAATATATGCGGTAACCTGTTCTGTTTCACTGTCAGATGGGAAGGTGACAGAGTTTCCGGTAACCGAGCATTCAATTTCACGAGCGTTATTAAGTGATTTTTCTATTAATATTTTATCATCCCATTCAAAGGCTTCCATAATTGCAAAGTTCAGTTCCTTGCGGTTATTTGCTTTTGATGCACCGTTTGAACTTCCTGCACAGCATGGTTTTACAAACATAGGATAACAAAGCTCTTTTTCTGCTCCTTCAATGACTGAATCATAAACGATGCTGTCCAGGATAACGCTTCGTTTCATGCAGATATATGGTACAACTGGAAGCCCTACGCTTTGCCAAATCATCTTTGTTTTTTCTTTATCCATCGTAAGTGAAGAAGCAAGTGGAGTACAGCCCACATATGGAATATCAGCCATTTCAAAAAGTCCTTGAATGGTTCCGTCTTCTCCGTATGTTCCGTGAAGGGCAGGGAAAACAACATCGATATCCAAGGGTTTTCCCCCGGCGATAAATGCATTTTTCTTTCCTGCAGGAACAATTGTTACAGCCTTCGATTCATCTTCCTTAATGGTAAGGATAGCCTTTGTATCACTGCAAATTTTTTCATATTCAGAATCATCCTGAAGATACCATTTTCCGGCTTTTGTAATTCCTATTAAAATTACTTTATGTTCTTTTTTTATTCCGTTAGCAATTGCTGCTGCTGAAATTAAACTAACTTCATGTTCACCAGAACGACCACCATATATTACTGCTATGTTCATTTCATTTCTCCTAATGCTTTTTTTGCTTCTGATATTTCATCATAAGGCATTGTGAAATCTTTGTAAATTATACTGTTTTCATGAGATTTTCCAAGAAGAAGGACAATGTCTCCTTTTTGAGCCATTTTAAAAACTTCACGTATTGCTTTTGGTCTGTCGTGAATTATAAAGAGGCTTTCACCCATGACCTTACCTTCTTTTTCGGCTCCTGCTGCAATCATTTTTAGAAGTTCTACAGGATCTTCACCGCGAGGATCTTCATCTGCAAGAACAATTACATCACAGAACCGTGCGGCAATCTCTCCCTGTAGCGGACGTTTTGTCAGGTCTCTTTCACCACCGCTTCCGAAAACTGCAAACATTCTTCCTTTACATCTTTTTCTTATAGGAGGAAAAATTGTTTCAAAGCTTGAAGGGGTATGAGCGTAATCTACAATAACTTCAAACGGCTGTCCTTCATTAATAACTGTCATTCGTCCTTTAATAGGATTAAGCTGAGGTATTTTTGATGCAACCTCTTCAAAACTTAAGCCTGTTACACTGCTGACTGCCGTAATTGCAGCCATGAGATTGTATGAATTAAATGCACCGGGAAGTGAAGCAGTTACCGAAAGATGAGTATGAGGACGAGGTTGAACCGGATCATAGTTTTCCGGATAAACTGCATTTTCACCGTCGGCATCTATATCAAAGGAAAGACCGTATGTTGCAGATGCGATGTTGTGACCTGTCATATAACGCAGATTAGATGGAATCGGCGGAAGAGGAGTAGCATTGCTGCCTGTTTCTGCAGCAGCTTTTCCAGCCTTACCTTCTGTCGTAAAACCGTATACAGGATGTTTCGTTGAATCGATGAAATATTGTGCAGACATATCTTCAAGATTGACAATACCTATTGAATTGACTTTCTGTTTTTCACCTGCGATTGTTTTTATGTGATTGTGCTTATCAAGTGCACGGAAAAGATTGGCTTTATCATTTCTGTAAGTTTCAAAATTTTTGTGGAATTCAAGATGCTCTAGCGTAACGTTCATGAATACACCGCAGTCAAAAAGAATGTTTCCGCATCTGTTCAGCTTAGATGAAAGTCCATGAGAGGATGCTTCGATAACTGCATATTCACAACCGTTTTCAAGCATTTCATTCAGATGATGCTGTATAATCGGTGCTTCCGGAGTTGTCTGATGCTGCGGATTTGCAAGTGCTTCATCGCCAAAGGAATATTCAACGGTAGAGATAAAGCCTGCTTTTTTACCGCATGCCTTCAATAACTGCCATATAAAGCTTACCGTGCTTGATTTTCCTTCAGTTCCTGTTACTCCGATTATGATAAGTCTTTCACTCGGATTATCATAAAAGCGTGATGAAAGAGGCGCCATTGCAAAACGCGCATCTGAAACCTTTATTAATGCCGGAGCAAATTTTGGAAGGTCATTTGAAATTGCATTGTCTAAAGTCCGCTTTATGATAGCCTTCGATATTTTTTCTTTTTGTTGCGATGTAAAATCTCCCTGAAAAACAACGGCATTTGCACCTGCGAGGATTGCCTGTTCAATGAAATTATTACCGTCTGTGTGAGTTCCTGGAAGTGCGAAGAAAAGTGAATCCCTTGTAACTTCGCGTGAGTCAAATACGAGATTTGAAATTTGTATATTATTGATTTCTGATAAATCTGTAATCTTAGTTCCATCTGCCGCTACGACTTCATTTTGAAAAGCCGGCAGAATCTGTGATAGTTGTTTTGTCATAAGGATATTATAACTGTTTGCTCAAAAATATAAAAGTGATATAATAAGGATTATGTTCGAAGTACGCGTTACAGCCGATTTTGCGGCAGCACATTTTTTGCGGGATTATAACGGTAAGTGTGAAAATCTGCATGGTCACAATTATAAGGTTTATGCTCATGTGCGTGGAGAAAAGCTCAACGAGGGCGGAATGCTTATGGATTTCTCGAAGCTTAAGGATGCCTTGAGGAAAGTGTGCAAAAAGCTTGATCACACTAATCTTAATGATTTTGAAATTTTTGAACAGAATCCGAGTGCAGAACGAATAGCGATGTTTGTCTACGACGGGATTATAAGTGAGTTAAAAAATCAGGGTGAAGATTTGACCTTCACCCATGGTAAAAAAGAACCGTATCTTTCTGCGGTTGATGTTTTTGAAACAGAAACTTCACGTGCCCGTTACAGGGTAGATGCCGCTTCAATTACAGAATAGAATGCAGGCTTTGGTATATATTTTTTGTTTTTGAGTTCGAACAGAAGAGGAAACTGTTTTTTGTTCTGATGCCATTTAATCTGATCGGGAGAATTGAGCCAGGTCGATTCATCATTTAATCCCCAGATAGTAACACAGCTTACGCCTTTTTTTGCCGGAGTCTTTCTGTTCTTAATGTAATTTTTAAAAACATTACCGTAAACCTTCGACAGTTCTTCCGGTTTATATGCTTCTTCTGTTGCAATATCAAGCTCGGTAATGTGAACATCAACATCCTTTGATATAAAATCATTTATTGCCTTATCGATATCTGCAATTTTTGTATTTTTAGATATGTGTGACTGCATGCCCATTACGTCAATTCTTGCAGGAAGTTCACCGGTGTTGTTTTTCTGGATTTGCGTTATAAGATTCAATATTCCTTTTCGTTTAAGGTTATCTGTACAGTTGTAATCGTTGTAACATAAAAGAACATCTGACGGTGCGTATTTATTTGCAAATCTGAATGCATTTATAATGAATTCATTGCTTTTATAAATTTTATACCAGGATGATTCTTTTCTTAATTCCGATGAGCCGTCTGCAACAGCTTCATTCACTACATCCCATGCCCAGATAATATGTTTTCCGTTATTGTTTGTTTTTTCCCATTTAGAAACATATTCAAGGATTGTTTTTATGTACCATTCCTGTCTTGCCGTCATTTCTTCCTTTGAAACATATGGCTTTGATGTATTGTAATCTACATGAAAGAAAGCTTCCTCTGTCTGTGAATGCCATACAAGAACGTGTCCGCGCATTTTAAGGTTGTTTTTTCTGCATATTTCGAGAATTGCATCAATTGAAGCAAAACCGTTCAATACAGGTGTTTTTATTGTAACCTTGTTTGATGCCGTAAAGGTTTCTTTTGATACCAGAGGATTTTTTCCCCACCATGCCATTATGAACTGAGGTTTGAATTCATTTCCCATAGTTATAGTTGAGGCATGTTTTGAAAGTCCTTTTTGTACCTCTGGTGTTGTAAGTTCTTTTTCGCTCCATCCCTTGATTCCATATTCACAGGCAAAGCCTACATTTTCAAAAATGTTTTCATATGCTTCTTTGAATGATGGAACTGAACTGTCAAGCCATGTTTGTGCAAAAAGCGGAACTATCGAAAGAAAGAATAGCGCTGTCTTTAAAATTTTTTTGTTCATCTGAACCTCCTGAATAAGTTAAAAACTATGTTCTTACTTTTGATAATTTTATTTTAAAATCTCACTGGGATGCCTGATTCTGAAAGCTCTTTTTTTATTTCACCGACTGTATAAGTACCGTTGTGTACCATGCTTGCAATGAGTGCTGCATCTGCTTTGCCTTGTGTAAGTACGTCGGCAAGATGTTCAGGAATTCCGCCGCCACCGCTTGCAATTACAGGAACATTTACGTTTTCAGAAATCAGCCTTGTAAGCTCAATATCATAGCCGTTTTTTGTACCGTCTGCATCCATCGAATTTAAAACAATTTCACCGGCTCCAAGTGACACACCTTTTTTTGCCCATTCAAGAGCATCAAGACCTGTGTCTACGCGGCCGCCGTTTATCGTTGTTCCAAAGCCGCTTGGTTTTGTAGGATCCCGGCGGACATCCATTCCAAGAACAATACTCTGGTTACCGAACACGCGTGCACCTTCTGTAATCAGACCAGGATTTTTTACAGCCTGACTGTTGAGAGAAACCTTTTCTGCACCTGCCAAAATTGTAGAACGGATATCTTCTATTGTACCGATACCCCCTCCGACACAAAACGGAATGAATACCTGTTGTGCAACTCGTGAAATCAAATCGAGGATAGGACCACGGCCGCGTGCAGAAGCGATGATGTCATAAAAAACAAGCTCGTCTACACCCTGGCGGTAATATTCTGCAGCCATTTCTACCGGGTCACCGATATCTATATTATTCAAAAATTTTACGCCCTTTGTTGTGCGTCCGTCCTTTACATCAAGACAGATAATAATTCGTTTTTTAAGCATATTTATATCTCACAAAAATTCTTAATAATCTGTATTCCCATTTCACCGCTTTTTTCAGGGTGGAACTGTGTTGCAAAAACGTTTCCGCTTTGAATTACAGCGGGAACCTTAATCCCATAATCTGCACTTGCTTTAATCACGCCAGAATCGTTCGGGCAGATTACATAACTATGTACAAAATAAACATCAAAATCATTTTTGATTCCTTTGAGAATAGGGCAGTCACCGTTTTCAAAGGTAAGGTTGTTCCAGCCCATATGAGGAACTTTCATGTTCTGATTTTTGAGTTCAGGCTTAATTGAATAAAAATGTCTGATTTCGCCTTTTACAAGACCAAGACATTCTGTGTCGCCTTCTTCGGAATGATCAAAAATAATCTGTGAACCAACACAGATTCCAAAAAGAAGTTTGCCTGCCGCTACCTGTTCGCGAACAAAAACATCAAAGCCGCTTTTTTTAAGCTGACTCATTGCATAAGCGTCATCGCCGTCGCCGGGGAACATAAAGCGGTCGCAGTTTGACTTTGAAAGTTCTTCAGGTTTTTTAGAAGTGACATAAGGAATGTTTAAGATTTCCAGAGCACGTTCGAGACTTGTAATATTTCCTGCATTAAAATCAATGATTCCAACCATAGTTCCATTATAGCATTCTTGAATTCTTTTTAAAAGGGTTAATATAAATAATTAATTGACATATATATA
>JAILKS010000001.1 GCA_024693715.1 Treponema sp.
TCAAATGATAAAATTCTGATTTACCTCTTAATTTCTCTTCATGTTTTCTTATTTTATCCATAACATAATCGCCACACCATATAACGGCAATCATAGAAACATACATAACTACATTTATAACTGTCTTCAAAGAAGGTCTAATTTTTTTCATAACATTTCCTATTCTATCAAAAATAAATAATAATTCAACATAAATGAATTTATAATAAATGGGCAGATTTTAACGTTAACTCCTTCTTTTCAAATTTATATAAATTTTCTATAATAATATTATGAGTAAGAAAACTATACCACATAGAAAAGATGTCCCTCAGAAAGACAAATGGGATTTAAGTTCGATTTTTAATAATGATGATGAATGGGAAAATGCATTAAAACAGCTTGATTCCCTGACAAACGAAGTTTTATCTTTCAAAGGAAAGCTTTCGGAAAACAAAGATACTTTTCTAAATGCCCTTAAGGCTTTGGAAAAAGCAAATCTTAAGATGGAATGTGTGTATCATTATGCCTCTTTACAGCACGAAGCAGATGAAGATGATACAAAAGCCGCTGAACGTGAAGGCCGTGCAATAATGGCATATACAACCATGCAGGCTCAATTAAGTTTTTTTGAACCGGAAATTCAGGCACTTGATGAAACCATACTCCGCGAATGGATATCACAACCGGATTTCATGGATTACAGAATATATATAGAAAAATTATTGTACTTAAAACCATATATTCTTTCGGAAAAAGAAGAAAGAATTCTTTCCCTTCAGTCACAGGCTTCTCAGACTGCAGAAACAGCCTTCAGCGTCCTTACAAATGTTGATATGAACAAAACGTTCGGTTCAATCTCAATACAGGGAGTTGAAAATCAGCTTACAGAAACAACCTGGGGCGTTTTCATGCATAACAAAGACAGAAAAGTTCGTGAAGAAGCATACAAAAAATTCTACGCAAAATTTGAAGAGCATCAGAACGTAATTGCAGCATTATATGCAGGAAGCGTAAATCAGGATGTTTTTATCACCAGGGCAAGAGGATATAAAACAAGTCTTGAACACGCACTTTATTCGAACAAGGTGCCGGTTACAGTTTACCATAATCTTATTGACTGCATTCACAAAAATCTTGATATCCTTCACGATTATTATGCGCTAAGAAAAAAAGTTCTGAAGCTTGATGAACTCAAACACTATGATGTTTATGTTCCACTTGTTCATTCCATTGATTCTCATACAACCTATGAACAGGCCGTTGAAATTTGCAGGAACGCACTTTCACCACTTGGTAAAGATTACACAGACAGATTATGCGACGGACTTTTAAACGGATGGGCAGACCGCTATGAAAATATTGGAAAACGCAGTGGGGCTTTCAGTTCAGGATGCTATATAGGAAATCCGTACATTCTCTTGAATTATAACGAAGATAATATCCGCGATGTATTTACAATGGCACATGAAGGTGGACACAGCATGCACAGCTGGTATTCGGTACATAATAATCCTTTTATGAGCTATGACTACACGATTTTCGAAGCAGAAGTTGCATCAACATTTAACGAGGAGCTTGTCTTTGAATATCTTTTAAAAAATGCATCTTCTGATGATATGAAAAAATATCTTCTTGCGATGCGTGCAGATGATATACTTGCAACTTTGTTCCGTCAGACAATGTTTGCAGAATTCGAACTTAAAACTCATGAAGCGGTAGAAAACGGAAATCCTCTGACACCGGAATTTTTAAGAAAAATCTATCGTGAACTGCTTGAGCTTTATTTTGGTCCTGAGATGCATTTTGAAACAAACAGCGATATGGAAGGTTTAAGAATACCTCATTTTTATTCTGCCTTCTATGTTTACAAATATGCTACAGGAATTTCTGCTGCACTTGCACTTGCAAAGCGTGTAACAAATGGTGGCGAAAAAGAAAAAAATGATTATTTTGAATTCTTAAAATCGGGCGGTTCACGTTATCCTATAGAAAGCCTTAAAATTGCCGGAGTAGATATGGAAAAAGTTGAACCTGTTCAGGCAGCTTGTGACACCTTCAGAACAATCGTTAAACAGCTTAAGAATTTATTATAATTTCAGAAGAAGATTAATTAAACGCTGTTCAGTTTTGAGATGGATCTCTTAACTGGACTGTAGAATTGAAAAGCTTGTCGAGAACCTGCCTGCAGTTTGCTTCCATAATCTGATAAAGTTTTGGAATCAAAAGCTGCCGGTTCAAATTTTCAAGTCCGACCTGCCCGTTTCCTTTTTCGAAGGCAAAAACTAACAGTTTATTTGATTCGATTTCACGCGTTGTAAAAAGGACTGCATCGGAAATAAAATGGAGTCCTTTTACATAAAACTGAATTCCATGAATCTTTTCGTAATCTTTAAAATTATCTGCCTCTGCAAATCCTACTGCAATAGTAAAATGAGAAAGACTTATATCACTCAAAGAATAAGTTTTTAATACATCAGCCTTATCGCGAAATTTCATGGTACAGGATGAGGTACAAAGTGCACGTACATTTTTTCTTCGTCCCATTGCCTGATTCGCAAAAAGTGTTTTTTCGAAAATACTGAAATTATTTTTTTTCTGATATTCAAGCTGAATACATCCGCATCTTAATCCAAGCTGATAAAGATAATAACGTTCAATTGCTTCCCTGTCTTCCATGTTCTGTTTTTTTGCATAAATTACACCAATATATGCTTCCGGAAAACGTTTAACAAGTTTTTTAATAAGAATTTCCCAGGTTGTATTCTGAATAGGATAATCAATATTTATAAATAGAATTGAATCTTTAAAAACGGTAAGAATTAATCCCAGCTTTGATTCAAAGGAATGATTTGTGTCATTATTAATAAAATAACACTCATATCCCAATGCAAGATAATCTTCAAGATATATTTCAGGAAAAAGAGATTTATCAGGAGCAACAAAAAAAGTTTTACGGCCTTTAATAATTTCGTTTAGTATCGAACCCATAAGTATAATTTTATCACACAAATTTAAAGTGGGCAAATTTTCTATTTATTTTTTCACTAAAGATTTAATCTGTTTCTACCGATATTAAAAGAGTAGAAAATCGTTTTATTCGGGAGAATAATGTGGACAAGAACAAATTTCTGGAACTGATACGAAAGGTCCCAAAGGCAGAATTACATCTTCACATTGAAGCAGTGCCTACTATTAATACAATAAAATCTCTCTATGCAAAATGCAACGGAAAAGAAATATCTGATGAAGAAATTTCAGAACTATTTACGTATGATGATTTAAACGGTTTTATTCAATCTTTTGTAAAAATTCAGAATATGTATACAAGTGTTGAAGATTTTAATCTTGTTTTTGATGATCTTGAAGCATATCTTGTTCAAAATGGAATTGTCTACACAGAAGTATTTTTTGCACCTACAGCCTTTTTAAAAAAGGGTTTTGATTATGTAAAAATGGTCGAAATCTTTGAAAAACGCATAAAAGAAATCAAGGAAAAGCATAACATAACGATAAAATTAATCATGGATGTTTCAAGAACATTCGGATTGGAAAATGCCCTTCATAACTATAATCTTTTAAAAGAAAATCCATGTGACGATATAATTGGAATCGGACTTGGAGGTGCAGAAAGCAAAGGTCCTGCAAAAGAATATGCTGATGTTTTTGAACAGGCTTTCAATGACGGATATAAAGTAGTTGCGCATGCCGGTGAAGATGTAGGTCCTGAATCTATCAGAGATTCCATCACCCTTCTCCATTCTATGAGAATCGGACACGGGCTTACTGCATTTAAAGATGAAGAACTTATGCAGGAAATGGCAGATAAAAAGATTCCTATTGAAATATGTATAACAAGCAATACCTTTACAAAGGCAATAATACAAAAAGCCAGTGAACATCCTGTAAAAATGTATTTTGACAGGGGTATTCCTGTAAGCATTAATACAGATGATCCTGTTTTCTTTAAAACCACACTTTTGGATGAACTTTGGGTCTGTCATGAAGAAGTAGGATTTACGATGGATGAAATCAAAGAGTTGATTAAATACAGTTTTACAACCAGCTTCTTAAGTGATGAAGAAAAGACAAAGTGGTGTGAAAAAGTAGATTCAGTTTTTCCAAATGAATAAGCTTGAACAATATTACAATAAATTTCATGAAGAAAACCGTTTAAAAACACGACACGGAACGGTTGAATTTACCGTTACCCTTGATGCAATCTTAAAAACAATTGATTCTTTATATAAAAAAACAGATAAGGTTGTCCCCCTTGTTCCGAAAATTGCAGACATTGGAGCTGGAACCGGAAGATATTCGGTTGAATTGTGTCACCGCGGATTTGACGTAACTGCCGTTGAACTTGTTAAACACAATCTTGAAATATTGAGAAATAAACACGAAAACATAAAAACCTGGCAGGGAGATGCACGTAATCTTCATTTTTTAGAAGATGCAACCTTTGATATCACTCTGCTCTTTGGTCCCCTCTATCATCTTCATGGTGACGAAGAAAAACTCAAAGCAATGTATGAAGCAAAACGCATTACAAAAAAAGGCGGTTATATTCTTGTAGCCTATGTAATGAATGATTACAGCGTACTGCAGTATTGTTTTAAAGAACATCACTGGAAAGAAGTATCACAAAAAGGCGGACTTACAAAAGACTTCCATACAATATGTGATGAAAATGAATTATATGATTATGTTCGACTTGAAGATATAAACCGTTTAAACAAAAAAGCAGGTCTCGAAAGAGTAAAAATAATTTCCGCAGACGGAGCCGCCGATTATATGAGACGCGAATTAAATGAAATGTCGGAAGAAGAATTTGAAGCCTTCTGTAAATACCAGCTTGCAAACGCTGAACGCCCCGAACTTGTCGGAGCTGGAAGTCATTGCGTAGATATACTTAAAAATAATTAATAAAAAACACTATATTTCTTTCTTTAACATCAGATGAGCTTTTTTTACTGCATCTTCAAGAGACATTCCTGTAAAATCCTGTGCACCGAACAAACGCCCGCTTTTCTTATCATCGATAAAGGCTCCGACAACAATGCCCGGAATTACACTGTCAGGATCATTAGGCGCATTCGGCCCACCAAGATCTGTTCGGCACCAGCCGGGATCTGTGAGATTTAAGCAGACGTCTGTTCCATCTAACTTTCCTGCAAGATCACATGTTACCTTATCAAGCGCTGCCTTACTTGCACTGTAACCTGCCTGTTCCGGTTCGTTACGGATTCCGCTTGTTGTGTTGATTACACGACCAAAGCCGCGTTCAATCATTTTTGGAATAAAGTGGTAGCAGAGCATCATAGGTGCAATTGTGTTAATAACAAAGCTTATTGAATAATCTTCTGCAGGAGTTTTCCAGTAATCTGTGCGGTATGCAATCTGAACTGCTGCATCATTAAAGAGGATGTCTACAGGCTTACCACGGCTTTCAATTTCCTTGATCATTGCCTGAACCTGATTCAAGTCGCTTAATTCTGCAGCAATGTCGTAGGCTTCTACACCCATGGCCTTTACTTCTTCAAGAACTGATTTTGTGTGTTCAAGCGATCGGCTGTGCAGAATAAGGTTGCAGCCCTTCCCTGCCATAAATTTTGCAATTCTATAGCCGATTCCTCTATTTGCGCCTGTTACAAGCGCCCATTTTCCTTTAACGTCTGTCATTGTTGCTCCTGTGGGGTCCCTGAGCTTGTCGAAGGGCCCCTTCACCAATCATTTCATTTGTTCAATTATCCCATCACACCACTTATCAAACTCCGGGTCTTCTACCTGGCATTCAGGATGTGACATTACATATTCTATTGTTTCGCGGATTCCCTGGTCTGCGCGTTTTGTTGCAACAAAATCAGGGACAAGTACTTTAAGCTTGCTGCAGTCAAAAACTACAGAGTTTGCTTTGTCACCGATCAGGCTTCCTGTAAAATCATAATTACTGTGAGCCGCAAGATAGGTCGAAGAAACATAAACAGGTTTAAGCTCAACACCAAAGCTGTCGGCAATGCACTTATAAATCTGATTCCAGGTTAGAGATTCATCACTCATGATTTGAACTGCTTCACCGATTGCGTGAATGTTTCCCATAAGACCAACAAAGCCCTTTGCAAAGTCGGAATTATGAGTGATTGTCCAAAGGCTTGTTCCGTCTCCATGAATGATAACAGACTTTCCTTCTTTGATGCGCTTTACAACCTGAAAGCTTCCTTTATCACCGTGAACTCCAAGCGGAACTGAACGTTCATCATAAGTATGGCTTGGGCGGATAATTGTTACAGGGAACTGCTCCTCGCGGTAAAGCTTCATAAGATAATCCTCACAGGCAATCTTGTTGCGCGAGTATTCCCAATAAGGATTTGAAAGCGGTGTTTTTTCACTGATGATATAGTTTCCGCATGGCTTCTGGTAAGCAGAGGCAGAGCTGATGTACATAAACTGATGAACTTTACCCTTAAGCAGTCTGTAGTCGCGCTCCAGCTGTGACGGTACAAAACCGATAAAGTCACACGCAACATCAAAGGTCATGCCTTCAAGTTTTTCTGCGACGGCTTTTTCATCATTTATATCTACAGTTATAAACTTTGCGCCCTTAAGCTCCAAATCATCATTACGGTTACCACGATTTATAAGGTAAAGTTCCCAACCTTTCTTCAAAAGCAATTTTGAAATTGCCATGCTTATTGTGCCCGTTCCACCAATGAACAATGCTTTCATGATTACTCCTAAAGAGTTGCTTTTGCAGCAATTCTATAAATCTCTGCAATATCGGCAGATGTGAGTTTTACAAATCCACCTGTAGTCTGTCCGTCTTTAAGTCCGAACTTCTTAACAAGGGTAGGAATATCTTCTTCCTTAGCACCTAGCTCTGCAAAATTAATCGGCATTCCAATGCTGTGAAGGAACTGTCTGAAGCGGCGGATTCCTTCGAGAGCTGTTGCTTCAGGGTTTGCAAAATCCATTTTTACGCCCCAGACACGTGTTGACCACTGGCAGAAGCGCATTACATCATGCTTATAAACAAACTCCATCCAGGCAGGCATAATTACTGCAAGACCTGCACCGTGAGCGCAATCATAAAGGCCAGAAAGCTCGTGTTCAATTCCATGGCTGTTCCAGTCCTGGTCACGGCCAACGCCAACAATATTATTATGAGCAACCATTCCGGCCCACATAATATTTGCACGTGCTTCATAATCATCAGGATTTGCGATTACTTTTGGAGTTTCATGAATCATAGCCATAAGTTCACCTTCACAAAGGCGGTCTGTTGTTTCTACGTTCTTTGTATTTGTAAAATATCGCTCGCAGACATGAGCCATAATATCAGTTGCACCACAGGCTGTCTGGTAAGCAGGAAGTGTCTGTGTCAAAGCAGGATTCAAAATAGAAAATTTCGGACGAAGCATATCGTTTCCAAAGCCGCGTTTAATCATTCCGTCTTTTTTTGTAATTACAGTGTCCGGAGAACCTTCCGAACCGGCTGCGGCAATTGTAAGGATTGTTGCAACCGGCAACGCTGCCTTAGGCTGAGCAACATAGCTGTAAAAATCCCAGAAATCTCCATCATAGCATACACCAAGAGCAATTGCCTTAGCACTATCAATTACAGAACCGCCTCCAGCTGCAAGAATAAAATCCACGCCTTCACGTTTGCAAAGTTCAATTCCTTCATAAACTAAATCATCAAGCGGATTTGGATGAACACCGCCAAGCTCAACAAAATCAACACCGGCTGCTTTTAATGAAGCACGTACACGACCAAGTAAGCCTGATTTTTCTGCCGACTGACCGCCAAAATGAAGCAGCACCTTGCTTCCGCCAAATTCCTTTACAAGCGAACCTGCCTGATTTTCTGTATCCTTTCCAAAAACAAATTTTGTTGGACTATAAAAAGTAAAATTATTCATAAAAAAAATCCTCTGTATATTTAATTTTGTTATATTTCAAATATACAAAGGATATTTCAAAAAAAAAGAGAAAATCTCTTGATTTATTGAATGTTTCTATTCTATCGGTTAATTATATATGCTATCTTTTCAAATAAACCATTAAGAGCATAATATCACTATTTCTTATACCGCTGATTCTATTTGCCTGACCTAATGTTACAGGCCGTATTTTTTCAAGCTTATTACGTGATTCACTTGAAAGCGAAGGAATTTTTCCATAATCAAAATTTGCTGGAATCTTGGTATTTTCCATGCGATGAAGTTTTTCTACCCTCTTATCCTGTTTTTCAATGTAATATTTATATTTAACTTCAATTTGTGCATCATTCCAGTCTTTTTCAGGATATCCCGGATTTTTAAGATCCGGTTTTTTCAAAAGCATTGCCTGAATTTCTTCGAGACGTGCATATCTTTCATTTATCTTATCAAAGTCAGCCTGTGATTTTAATCCGCATTCAAACGCATATTTTGATAGACGACGGTCAGCAGTATCATGACGAAGCTTTAATCTATATTCAGCCCTGGCAGTAAACATTCTGTAAGGTTCTTTTGTACCAAGCGTTACAAGATCATCAATAAGAACACCGATATATGCTTCATCCCTTCTTAAAATAACAGGCTTATATTCCGGAATATCTCCAAAATGATTAAAGCCTGCTTCAAGCTGAACCTTTGATTCATATTCATTAAGTTCCTTTGTTTTCTGTTCACTAATCTGTGCAAAACGATGTTTTTCTTCAGGAGACATTTCATTTTTCATCTTCAGCGCCCCATCAGACATAGAGCATGGAACACCATTTATCGAGCCTGGAAGCTTCTGCAGAGGTCCGCACATTTTGACATGCTCTCTTGCATATAAGGATGCATTTATTCCTGCAATAATTCCCTGTCCTGCAGCTTCTTCATATCCACTTGTACCGTTTATCTGACCCGCATTAAAAAGACCTGCAACACGTTTTGTCTCAAGCGAAGGATAAAGCTGTGTAGGCTCAACAAAATCATATTCTACGGCATAACCGGGACGTGACTGAACTGCATTTTCAAAACCGGTCATAGTTCTCATAAAAGCATCCTGTACACATTCAGGCAAAGAAGATGAAAGTCCGTTAAGATAAATTTCATCAGTTTCAAGACCTTCGGGTTCAACAAAAATCTGATGACGATCACGCTCCTTAAAACGCATAACCTTATCTTCAATCGACGGACAATAACGAGGACCGATGCCACTGATTTTTCCAGAATAAAGCGGTGAACGACCGATGTTATCACGAATTATTTTATGAGTTTCTTCGTTTGTAAAAACTACATGACATGGAACCATAGGACGTTCAACTTTTTCATCACTAAAACTGAAAGGAATTACTTCCTCATCACCAGGCTGTTCTTCCAGCTTTGAAAAATCAACTGTTTTACGCAAGATTCTCGGAGGAGTTCCTGTTTTTAAACGACCTGTTGTAAATCCCAGACGATGAAGACTTTCTGTAAGTCCATAGGCCGCAGGTTCCCCTACACGACCACAAGGGGCATCATATTCACCTATAAATATTCTTCCACCTAAAAATGTTCCTGTCGTTAATACAACTGAACGGACAGGGATGATTCTTCCACGTTCTGTGACGACACCGGTAACCTTCTGGCGCATACCGCTTCGTGCTGCTTCAGAAGCATATTCATTTAAAGAAACATTTGAATTACTGTATCCTCGTTTTTCACCCGGTATTGAACCTTTTTCTGCAGCTGAATCACTGTCCGGTGGCAGTGGAGTTGATGATGAAGTTGTAAGGATATCAATTACCGTATCCATCAGGGTATATAAATCAGGAGTCTGCTCACAAACCTTTCTGGCAAGCATTGAATAAGTAATTTTATCTGCCTGTGAACGAGGAGCCTGAACTGCAGGTCCACGACTTTTATTAAGCATTCTGAATTGAATCATGGAACGGTCTATTAACTTTGCCATTTCACCGCCAAGAGCATCTATTTCGCGGACAATATTTCCTTTGGCAATACCACCAATAGATGGATTGCAGCTCATTCGTGCAATTGCATCTGGAGTTTGAGTAATCAAGACTGTTTTCAGTCCCATGCGGGCACTGGCGAGCGCGGCTTCAATACCGGCGTGACCTGCACCGACAACGGCAACATCGTAATAATCATAAAAACCAGGCATAAAAATATCCTTTTAGATTTTTGGATTATAAATATGTAGTTCATATGATGAAAACTGCTCCCGCGCGGAACCTGGCTTTGACTCCGCCGAGAACGCTGTATAGAAATTATTCTACCGTGCAGACCTGCCTGAGGCAGCCCCGCACTTCCAGCGTTCAACGCTCCGCAAAGCCAGACCCCACGCTCCGCAGTTTTTTCATACTTGGTTCTTATATGTTTTATAATCCAAAAATCAAATTAATTCTTTAATATCAGTTTTTCTAATTCTTCCGGATCCATAACCACAACATCAGCTCCATTTTCGAGCAGGAAGTCGCGGCCACGGAAGCCCCAATCTACACCTATAAAATCAAGACCGGAATCTTTTCCTGTTTTAAGGTCTACGTCGGAGTCGCCTATAAAGCAGGCAACGCCAGGCTGGCAGGCTTCTTCTTTGGACAAGCCGATCTCCTTTAAGATTTCATACAATCCTGTTGGATCCGGCTTTGGCGGGATTCCAGGTCTGCTACCGCTTATGCAGTCAAAGGCATCAGGAAAATACATTGCGCACAAATCTTCTGCGGCAGACTGAACCTTATTTGTATTCACCGCTACCTTTACTCCAACGGCGCGCAGATTTTTGATGCAATCTACGACACCTTTATAAGGCGCTGTTTTAATGGCACAATGTTCCTCATAATATACAATATATTCTTTCAAAATCTTCTGGAACAAATCCTCGCTTACATCAACCGGTAAAAATCGCTTTACAAGCTTTGGGATTCCGTTGCCTACCATGTATTTTACCTGGTCAACAGTGTGTTCCGGAAAACCGTAGCGTTTACAGATTACATTTGCGCTGTCAGCCAGGTCATCGATTGTATTAAGGATTGTTCCATCCATGTCAAAAATTGCAAGCTTATACATCGAGTCCTGTTGCCTCATCAATTCCCATCATGATATTCATACACTGAACGGCTGCACCTGAAGCACCCTTTCCAAGATTATCAAAGCGGGTTGTTATCATAATGCGGTCGTCGTTACCGTAAACAAAAAGCTGCATGTTGTTTGTACCGGCCAAAGTATCAGCTGGAATGAACTGTTCCGGGAGCACGCCCTCA
>JAILKS010000006.1 GCA_024693715.1 Treponema sp.
AGACCGCATTTATGTAATGAACGAAGGAAAGATGATTGCAGAAATGGACGGTAAAGAAGCCACCCAGGAAAAAATCATGACCGAAATTATTAATTCGGGAAAAACCTTAGATCTTAATACAGAGAACACACAGGAGTAAAAAAAATGAGTGACAAAAAATCTAATGTTTCAGATACATTAAAAGCCGTACTTAAAAGCAACACAATGCTTTTTGTACTTGTTGGAGTAATGATTCTGTTTGAAGTTTTAATCAGAATTACAGGACATGGTTCCCTCTTTGCTCCTGCCAATGTTACAAATATTATCCGCCAGAATGCCTATGTAGCAATTCTTGCAACAGGTATGCTGCTTTGTATTCTTACCGGTGGTAACATCGATTTGTCTGTTGGTTCTGTAGTAGCCCTTGTTGGTGCTCTTGCAGGTGTATTCATTGTAAACTGGGGCTGGCCAATCTGGCTTGCAGTAATTGCCTGTCTTATTCTTGGTACAGCAATTGGTGCTTTCCACGGTTTCTTTATTGCATATATCCACATTCCGCCGTTCATCACTACCCTTGCAGGTATGCTTTTGTGGCGTGGTGTTGCAACAATCGTACTTGACGGCAAGCCAATTGCCCCATTCCCGCAGAAATATCTGAACCTCTTTGAAAGCTATCTGCCTGGTAATGCAGAAAAAATGGGAGAATTTGAATTCCTTGGACGCTGGGTAGACAAATATACCCTTATTGTTACCCTGATTGTAACTGCCATTGCAATTCTTGCTTATGTTTTACTCGAAATAATCAGCCGCCGCAACAAGATTAAGAAGAACTATACCGTACAGTCACGCGGTTCATTTATTGCAAAGCTTATAGTTCTTTCTGTAGTAATCTTTATAATCGGACAGTTCCTTGCCCGTGACCGTGGTCTTCCTGTTGTTTTGATCCTCCTTGGAGTAATTATTGCAGCTTACTCTTACTTTACACAGAACACAGTTCCAGGCCGCTACCTTTACGCAATTGGTGGTAACGAAAAAGCAGCCCGCCTTTCTGGTGTAAACACAAAAAATGTAATGTTCTTTGCATATACAAACATGGGCTTTATTGCAGCAATTGCCGCACTTGTAACAATTGCACGAATGAACTCTGCTCAACCTACTTCTGGTCAGAACTACGAGATGGATGCAATCGCTTCCTGCTTTATTGGTGGCGCTTCAGCATACGGTGGAACAGGTACTGTAGGTGGTGCAGTAATAGGTGCCATCTTTATGGGTGTATTGAACAACGGTATGTCTATTTTTGGTGTAGACATGAACTGGCAGCGTGCAGTAAAGGGGTTAGTACTCCTTGCAGCCGTACTGTTTGACGTATATTCAAAACGAAGAAGAACCGCAAAAAAATAATCACATACAACTAATACATCGTTAACCTCCTGACGGCTGTTTAGATCTCCTTCAATAAACAGCCGTCTTCTTTTTAAATAAAAAATGAAAATAGAAAAAAAGAGAACTACCATTACAGTGTCTGAGGACATCTGGTGAAGGCTCGTCGCAGTCTTCGTCTGCTCTGTATCGCTTCCAATCCTTAATCACTTCTTCCGCCTTCAAGGCTGCCCTCCGCCACTTTCATTCTCGTTCTCTTTTTTTCTACATCGTTTTTTCCTCTATTTTTATTGCTTAAATAATTCTTCACGTTAAAATAATAAGAGAACTACCATTACAGTACCCGATGGCATCTGGTGAAAGCTCGTCGCAGTCTTCGTCTGCTCTGTATCGCTTCCCTAAGTGCCGACCCTAAAAGGTTCACCTTAGGCCATATCCGGCTTTTTCTTTTTAAATCATATATCCAGAGTAAACGCATAATACATTATTTTTTTTACTGTATCTTTTACCTTTTTTTTGATATACTTCTATCAATGACTGTTAATGATCTTGCAAATGAAATTTATAAAAAATATGGCACTATCACACGCGCACGCGAATGTTTTTTATATACAAAAAAAGCAATAAGACTCACAGATTTATTTCAGGAAGACGGTCGTGCAATCTTAGGATGGAGAGGAAACGAAGCGTTTACTTATCTTAAAAATACGCTTTCAAAAGGCCTTACCGGAAGTTTTATAACAGAACAAAGTTCCAGGGTAAACAAGGCGGTAAATCTTTTGTTAAACTCTAAAAAAAATGTTTTCTATTTTTCAAGCAAGTCAGAAGCTCTCAAGGAATGTCTTAAAATTTCACCGGACAATACAAGCCTATACAGGCCATGGAATCAGGAAAATCTTGACTGGTCAAAAACAGATTGTGTAATCATTGCACCTCCATTTCCCTGGACAGATACAATTTATATCGCAGCGGTTCCAACTGATGCAGATAAAATCAATTCCATAAAAATACCTTTTGCTCTTGAAAATGCAATCGCCCGTTCAATTTACAATTTAATAAAAGCACTGCAGGAGCGGGAGGAAAAAGACTGGTTTATTTATGATACAATTCTGACAAAATATTTTAACCGCAAAGGTCCTTATCTTTTTACAAAAGTCAGTCAAAACAGATATGATGATTTTATAATGCATTGTCTTGAATGTGAAATTATAATAAATCCTGATTACAACAAACCTTCAATTGTTCCTTTTGGAGCCGATAAAGGTGTGTTCACAAAACTAAAAAATAATCCATTTAAAATTTAGGAGCCTTATATGAATCCACAGATTTTATTATTCATAATCAAAATCATTCTGGGCGGAATTACAGCATTTCTTGCAATTCTTATAATGTCAAAAACACGTGCTGCTTCATGGATGTGTGTCATTGCAGGAATACTTATTTCCTACGTTGCCTTGATTTTTGATTTGTTAAGTGAAACAGGCATCTTCAACGTATCAGTCATGGTTTTCGGCATCCCTCTTATAACTTTAATCTTTACTGTGCTTACTTCACTTTGCTTTATTGCTGCATTTATATTCAAACTTCTGAAAAAATAAGAGATTTTTATGTCTGAACTTGATGAATATTGGTTTAAATTCCTTAAAGATACAAATAGAGATGAAGAAGAACGCTGCTCCGGTGATTTATGCTTTGATTCAAAAGGTTTTATAAACGATGAACTTTTAACATTAGTTCTTTGCCGGAAAAAAACTGCATTCTTTACACCCTTCGCATATTTTTCAATTAATCAGGAACCGCTTCCGGTTGATGGGGAACTATATATAGTTGTAGATAAAAATAATCATCCAAAATGCATAATAGAATTTGCCAATGTTCAAATTGTGCCTTATAATGAAGTTACATGGGAAATGGCTTCAAAAGAAGGTGAAGACCAGAATCTCGATGAATGGAAAAATAAACAGCGTGAATATATAGAAGAGGAAGGTCATATTTCGGGCTTTAATTTTGAACCTGATATGAATCTTGTTTTTCAACAATTCAATGTTATTTACCAGTGATATTTCGCACAAAGTGCAAAATATAAATTTACTATCATATTTTTTTAGGAGGAAAATATGGCAAAAAAATCATCTAGTTCTTTGGGAAAACTTCTGGTGCAGATTGCATTAGGAGCAATGCTTATTGTTGGCGGTATTTTCGCTTTTACTGGTGGTGGAGACTTCGGAGCTACAGCATTCAGTAAAGTTTTCTCAGGACAAGCTTTAACAATCGTAAAAATAATTTATGGAATTATTGAACTGATTGCCGGTGTATTCTTAATTCTTGAACTTTTCATTGGTGACAGAGTCGGCAAAATTGATAATATTTTAAATCTTATTGTTATTGTAATCTGGATTATTGCAATTATACTGTATGATTTTATAAAAGCAGATTTCAATCCTTTCCTTGGATGGCTGCTTAATTTTGCAACACATGTATTCTTCGTTGGTGCTTTATTAAATCTTAACGACTAAATTTCATAAAGATTAAATAAATCCACAGGTTCCATTCAGACTTTATGTTTGAGTGGAACTTTTTTTTGTCACTTTAAAATAAAAAATGACCACCCTTTCGAATGGTCATCTTTACAAAAATCAGATTAAATATAATACATCAGCGTGCATAATCAACAATTCTTGTTTCCCTTATCATCGTAAGTCTGATTCTTCCAGGATAACGCAAATCATTTTCAATCTGTTTTGCAATGCTTCTTGCAAGTTCTTTAACTTCAACATCTGCAATCTTTTCATTATTTACAAGAATTCGAAGTTCACGACCTGCCTGAATTGCATATGCTTTTTCAACACCATTGAATCCTTCTGCAATTGCTTCAAGATTTTCAAGACGTTTTACATAATTATCAATTGTTTCACGGCGGGCACCAGGTCTTGCCGCAGAAATTGCATCTGCAATCTGAACAATAACAGCTTCAATGCTTGTTGCTTCAATATCATTATGATGAGCGCCAATTGCATTTACTATTTTTGCATCCTCACCCATCTTTCGTGCCATTTCTGCACCTACTTCTGCGTGATTCTGATCGCTGTCATTTTCTGCACCTTTACCGATATCATGTAAAATTGCAGCACGTTTTGCAAGCTCTCTGTCTACACCAATTTCTGCAGCTATCATGCTTGCAGCCATTGCAACTTCTTTTGAATGTGTAAGAACATTCTGACCGTAACTTGTTCTAAAATAAAGTCTTCCCAAAGCACGAATACCGTCTGTATTCATATTATGGATTCCCAAATCGAACAAAGCCTTTTCACCCTCTTCATAAATCTTGTTCTGTACTTCATGAGTAACTTTCTGAACAATTTCTTCGATTCTTGCCGGGTGAATACGACCATCTGAAATGAGTCGTTCAAGTGATTCTTTTGCAATTTCCTTTCTTACAGGATCAAAACATGAAATAACAACTGCTTCCGGAGTATCATCAATGATGATATCAACACCAGTTAAAGTTTCCAGAGCACGGATGTTTCTTCCTTCACGACCGATAATTCTACCTTTCATTTCATCGCTCGGTAATGAAACAGTCGTAACAGTAATATCACTTGTTGTTTCAGGAGCAATTCTCTGAATTGTAGTGATTAAGATATCCTTTGCTTTCTTTTCTGCTGTAAGCTGTGCTTCCTGCTCAATCTTATTAATCATTGCCTGAGCATCATGCCTTGCTTCATTTTCAAGGTTCTTGATTATAAGATCTTTTGCTTCCTGTGCAGACAAACCAGAAATCTTTTCAAGCTCAGTTCTATACAGTTCTTCCTGTTTAGAAAGTGCTTCTTCACGTTTCAACATTGCAGCTTTAGTTTCTGCAAGTTCCTTTTCACTCTTTTCAAATTCTGCGGCCTTCTGGTCAAGCAGCTCTTCTTTCTTGTTTACCCTTGCTTCGTAACGCTGAACTTCAGCACGGCGTTCCCGATTCTCCCTTTCCTGCTGATTTCTTTCCCGAATGAGCTCATCTTTTGCATTTAACAAAATTTCTTTTTTCTGTGCTTCAGCTTCTCGTATAGCATCCTGTTTTACACGTTCTGCCTTCTGCTCTGAAGCAGATAATTGAAATCTGGCATAAAGCCAGCGAATAATCCATCCAAGAACAATTCCAACAACAGGGAGAATTATAAACCAAATCCAGGTTGGCATATAGTTCACTCCTATTATAAAAGTTTAGAATAGTTCACCAAAATTGTAACGTAATAAAACCCATCTGTCAAACAATATTTTAATTTTACATGCTGAAATTTTTACCCAGATAGATTTCTTTGGCAAGTTCGTTGTTAATTATTTCTTCTTTTGTTCCCTGAAGCATGATAGTTCCGGTATTAATAATGATTGCGCGGTCTGTAATCTCAAGTGTATCGCGGACATTATGATCTGTAATAAGAATCCCGATTCCACGTGCTGCAAGAAGCTTAATTACACTTTTAATATCTGCAACAGCAATCGGATCTATACCGGCAAACGGTTCATCAAGTAATAAAAATTTTGGTTCAATAGCTAAAGAGCGGGCAATTTCTGTACGACGACGCTCTCCTCCAGATAAAGTATATGCTTTTTGTTTTCTTATCCTACCTATAGAAAATTCTTCGATAAGTGATTCAAGACGACGTTTTTTTTCATCCCTGGATAAATCTTTACGAGTTTCCAATACTGACCAGATATTTTCTTCAACAGTAAATTTTTTAAATACAGAAGGTTCCTGCGGTAAATAAGAAATACCCATTCTTGCACGCTTGTACATCGGTAAATCTGTAATCCGTTCGCGGTTCAAAAAAACTTCTCCTGCTGTAGGCTTATAAAATCCGACTACCATGTAAAAGGTCGTTGTTTTTCCGGCACCGTTCGGTCCCAAAAGTCCAAGCACCTCGCCTGTATGCATTTTAAAATCGACGCCCTTTACAACGTCTTTTTTTCCAAAGGATTTATATAAACTTGAAACATACAGTTCATCTCTTGCAATTCCTGAAATCATTCTTTTTCCTCTTCCGGCTTTTTTAAAGCTTCTGCCTGTCCTTCTGGCTGCTCCGGCTGATTAACATCTTCATTTTTAGAAGGATTATTATCTTCCGGCGGATTTTCTTCCTGTTTATTTTCTGCTTTTACAGACCCCTTTACATTACCACTAAGAGTGATATCCTGAGTTTTCATATTAAGCGTAATCTGCTGGGCACGAAAAGTATCTTCTCCCTGCTTAATCTCTGCATTACCTGAAAGCTCAAGCATCTGAGGACCTTTTTTATAAACCGCATAGGCACCAGTACAGATATTATCTTTTTGAATCATTTTTATCTGAATCTGAAGGACTGCAATTTCTGTATTCTGATCATATTCAATTATCTGAGCATTTGCCTTTACATCATTTTCCAAATCTGTTAATGAAACACTTCCCTTTAAAACGGCAAGCTTTGTATCACGATTATAATCAAGTTGTTCACAGGTAAAATCCATTTTTGTCTCAAGATTTTTTCCCGAAACATTGCCCTTTGCTACAATGATTTTGTAATCCTCTCCGGAAAGTTCAATTGAATCGGCAGATATTTCCATTGAATCTGTTTTTATAAAAGCATTACCGCTCAAAACAGTTTTCGAAGATTTTTTACCTGACTGCCCGCTCATTTTTCCTGCTGAAAAAAATATTTTCTCTGCAAAAACATGACTGCAAAAAAGAAAGACTGTAAATATTAAAAGCAGATTTTTTTTCATTGAACTTCACTCTCCACTGAATCTGAATTACTGTCTGTTTCAATTTCTCCGGAAACTGTTCCCGAAAAGGAATATTCTCCTGTCACGCCACTCGCAGCAAAACCGCTTCCATAAATTACAATTCCGTCTTTTTCTATATGAACATTATCTGTCCTGCTTCCAACAAGCTGCTCGGTTTTAGAATCATATTTAAGATAATTGGCGGTAAACGAGGCTTTCTGTTCTTCACTGTAAATATTGATTTTATCAAAAAGCTCATATGAATCCTGCTTTGTATCGGCAATCAGATATTCGCAGGAACCTTTTGTATCAATTTTATCATCTTTATAAGTTTCGAACGAAACGCCCTCAACATATGAGATATCAATATCCTTATACTGCTCAATTGTTTTTGAAGTAATATTTGCGGTTTTCTTCATATTTTCATATTGAGTAAGCTCTGGATTAATAAAAACAAATTCAGGATTTTTAGTTTCAGCATCTGAGGCTTTATCCATCTTTACAGAACAGGAAACAAAAGTGAGAAAAAAGAAAATAACTGAAATTTTCAATACTAACTTCATTACTTTAATAATATAGAAAAAAATATATTTAATCTATTACAAAAATTATCTCATTCCTTCTTAAGTTCTGCCAGAAGAACTGCACAGAAAATCAAAACACAACCGGTTATCATTCTAAACGTAAGATGTTCATGAAGGAAAATTACGCTGAAAATCACACCGAACACAGATTCAAAGCTTAGAAAAAGTGATGCCAGTGAAGACTGAACATATTTTAAACCTATATTCTGCAGGCTGAAACAAAGCATTGTAGAAAGAAGTCCAAGATAAAGCATGGAAATTACAACTTTCGATGATTGTAATACCTGTAAGGAAAATCTACCGTCAAGAACAGGAGCCAGAAGCCAGCCAAAAACAGCACAAAAAGCAAATTGAAGAAGTGTCAATAAAAGCGTATCATCACCCTTTTCATTATATTTTGCAGTCCAGACTATATGAAGGGCATAGAACAATCCGCAGATTAAAGTAAGGATATCACCACGATTCATCCCTCTTGTATCGCCGGTTCCCAGTGCAAGAAGTCCGATTCCGGTTAAAGATAAAATTGCAGCGGCAAATACATACCAGGCAGGACGTTTTTTATATAAAATCCATGTAATAAGCGGAATTAAAATAACGTAGATTGTAGTTAAAAAAGCATTTTTTCCTGCTGTTGTATATTTACAGCCGATTGTCTGTGTCAAATAAGCTGTAAAAAGAAAACAACCGGTTACAAGCCCATGAAAAAGATTTTTTCTATTGATTAATTTCCATTTCTTTAGAAAGAACAGTCCCATTGCTGCTGCGGCAATCGAATACCGTATCGCAATCATATAAACTGCACCAATATAATTCAGACTATCCTTTACAACTACGAAGGCAAATCCCCAAATCGCAGCTGTAAGGATAAGACCAACAGATGCAAGAAACGAAGTTGTTTTAGCAGTCATTATTTAATCACCAGTTTTTCAAGCTTCCAGATATCTCTTACATAATCTTCTATTGTTCTGTCAGACGAGAATTTTCCTGAATTTGCAATATTTTTTAAAGTCATTCTTGCCCAGTTCTTTCTGTTCTTGTAAGCTTCTGCAACCTTTTCCTGTGCCTTACAGTAAGAATTAAAATCTGCAAGAACATAATAAACATCAGGACGTTGACCTTCTACACCATAAATAAATGAATCATGCAATTCCTTGAACAACTGCCTTGAAGGATCGTAAGTTCCGTCGACAAGCTGTTCAACAACCTTTGCAAGTTCAGGATTGCAGTCAAGATATTCCAGAGGATTATAAGAATGCTCTGCTTCCATCTTTTTAATTTCTTCTGTTTTAAGACCGAATACAAAACCGTTTTCTTTTCCTGCTTCCTCAAAAATCTCTATGTTTGCACCATCCATTGTTCCGAGAGTTAAAGCTCCGTTAAGCATGAACTTCATGTTTGAAGTACCGGAAGCTTCAAGACCTGCTGTTGAAATCTGTTCAGAAACATCTGCTGCAGGGAAAATCTTTTCTGCAACTGAAACACGATAATTTTCAACAAATACAACACGAATCTTACCGCGGACACGACGGTCATTGTTTATGCGTTCTGCAACAGTATTAATCAACTTGATGATTGATTTTGCACGACGATAACCACTGGCAGCCTTTGCTCCAAAAATAAAAGTTCTTGCCGGTGGATCAAAAGACGGATTATCAACAAGACGATTATAAAGATACATAACATGAAGAATATTCAAAAGCTGACGTTTATATTCATGAAGACGTTTTACCTGAACATCAAAAATACTTTCAGGATCAAGGAATTCATTCTGTGTATGCTTTAATGTATCTGCAAGATTCTGTTTATTTTCAATCTTGATGTTGATAAGCTCATTCAAGGTTTCGTCATCATCGAGGAATTTTTCAAGTTCTTTTAATTTTGTAAGATCCTTTTCCCAACCGTGACCAATTCTTTTTGTGATGAACGAAGCAAGCTTAGGATTTGCATTTAAAAGCCATCGTCGCTGTGTAATTCCGTTTGTTTTATTGTTAAACTTTTCAGGATAAATTGCATACCAGTCTTTAAGCTCTGCTGTCTTTAAAAGCTCTGTATGAAGCTCTGCTACACCATTTACACTGAAGCATGAATGAATAGCGAGCCATGCCATATAAACCATATTATTATGGATGATTGCCATATGCTCATGCTTGTAATAATCGTTAGGAAATTTATTTCTCAATTCAATTACAAGACGACGGTTAATTTCTTCTACAATCTGATAGATTCTCGGTAAAAGTCCCTGGAAAATTGCAATAGGCCATTTTTCCAATGCTTCTGCAAGAATAGTATGATTTGTATAGGCAAAGGTATGAGTTACAACATTCCATGCATCATCCCAACCGACATTATAATCATCTATTAAAATGCGCATCAATTCAGGAATTGCTACAACCGGATGTGTATCGTTCAACTGAATGACATGAAGCTCTGCGAAACGTGAAAAATCTGTTCCATAATCTGCAACGTAATGCCTTACCAAATCCTGTAAAGATGCTGAACTGAAAAAATACTGCTGTTTTAACCTCAAGGCCTTTCCGCTTGGTCCGTTATCATTAGGATAAAGAACACGGCTGATATTTTCGGCACTGTTCTGTCTTTCAACTGCACGGTTATATTCCATGTTATTGAAAAGAGTAAGATCAAATCCATTCGGGCTGGAAGCAGACCATAATCTTAAAGTATTTACTGTATTTGTATCATAACCGATAACAGGCATATCATAAGGAGTTGCCGTTACCTCTTCTGCATTTTCTATATAAAACCGAGGCTGACCATCAGGTGTTCTTCCGTAAGAAATATTTCCTCCGAATTTTACAGTTACTGCAAGATCCGAACGTTTGATTTCCCATGGATCGCGGTGAGCAAGCCAGTTGTCAGGATATTCCACCTGGTAGCCGTCTTCAATTTTCTGTTCAAACATACCGTATTCATAACGTATTCCGTATCCATGACCAGGATAATCAAGAGTCGCAAGAGAATCGAGGAAGCAGGCTGCAAGACGACCAAGACCGCCATTTCCTAAAGCAGCATCAGGCTCTTCATCTTCAATCATATCAAAATCTATGTTCATTTCCTTAAGGACTTCTTTTACGGAATCCTTAATTTGCGCATTAATAAGATTGTTGCTTAAAGCACGTCCCATTAAAAATTCAGCCGAAAGATAATAAAGCTGTCTTACCGGTTTTTTTTCATATTCAGCTCTTGTAGCCATCCAGTTAGGCATTATAAGTTCAAAAGCCGATGCTGAAACTGCATCAAAAAGATCATGTTTATTTGCCTGTGAAATATCTTTTCCATACTGACGACGTAATCTGGCAGATAAATTTGCTTTAAATTCTTCTTTGTTGAATTGCATAAAAAAACTCCTAATTAAGGTATAATTTTACATCACTTTATTGCTATTTTCAATTATTTACTCATAAGAATAACAGTTGCCCCTGAAATTAAAACATAACGACGCTGTTCATTCAAAAGCTCTTCCTGTCCTTCGTCCATTATATCTTCAGGTGATTCAAATGAAGAATCTGCAACTAAATACCATTTTTTATCATCTGCCAGAGACGGCAGCGTTATTGTTAAATCATAAATATCTGTATTTGTTGCAATATAAAAATCATTGTCATGAATATCATTAACCGACGGATTTCCATTAAGCTTGAAGGCAAGAAAACGTTTCTGCTTTGACCAGTCAGGATTCTTTGCATTCATATCGTACCAGTTGATTTCAGGAATTGTTCCCTTATCACTGCTTCCAAGAAAAAATCTTGTACGCGTAAAGATTTCATGAGCTTTTCGAAGTTTAATCAAACCGGATGTAAAACGAACAAGCCCTGCATTTTTCTGAACAAGGCCCCAGTCTATCCAGCTTAAATCATTATCCTGACAGTAAGCATTGTTGTTTCCATTCTGTGTCCGAAGCATCTCATCACCACCGAGCATCATAGGTACACCCTGCGATACAAAAAGATATATTAAAAAATTCTTTATTTTTCGCAGACGAAGCGCATTGATTTTCGAATTAGAGCATTCACCCTCAAAGCCGTGATTATAACTTAAATTATCATCACTACCGTCACGATTATCTTCACCATTTTCTTCATTATGCTTGTAATTATATGAAACAAGATCATTCAAAGTAAAACCATCATGAGCAGTTATAAAATTAATAGAAGCAGTAACTTTTTTTCCGCTGTGATTGTAACAATCTGAACTTCCTGCAACTCTTGTTGCCGCCGCAGTAGCAGTATCTTCATCACCTCTGATAAATCGTCTTATATCATCACGAAAACGTCCGTTCCATTCTGACCATCGGTTTTTATCACCCGCAGGAAAACCACCAAGCTGATAAAGTCCTCCACAATCCCACGGTTCTGCAATAATCTTTGTGTGTGCAAGAACAGGATCCAGACTGATAGCCTCTGTCAGACAAGGCATATCGTTTATCGGCGCTCCATTCTGAGCTCTTGTTAAGATGGATGCAAGATCAAAACGGAAACCGTCCACGTGCATTTCCAGAACCCAGTATCTCAAACTCGAGAGAATAAAATCACTTACAATCGGATTATTGCAATTAAAGGTATTTCCACAACCGCTGAAATTCATGTAGTATTGTTTTTCGTTTACCGGCAGCTGATAGTAAACATCATTCTGAAGACCACGCCATTCAAAAGTATAACCGTGTTCGTTGCCTTCAGCCGTATGATTGTAAACAACATCAAGAATAACTTCTATTCCAGCCTTATGAAGTTCCTTCACCATCTGTTTAAATTCTCTTACCGAACCACCCGGAGATTTATCTGAAGCATAAGAGGTTTTAGGTGCAAAAAAACCTATTGTCGAATAACCCCAGTAGTTTACAAGAGACTCGCCTGTTTTAGGATTAACATTGCCATTTTCATTCTCATCAAATTCAAAAACCGGCAAAAGTTCAACACTTGTAATGCCAAGCTTTTTTAAATAATCGATTTTTTTTGTAAAACCGGCATAAGTTCCCGCAACAGCAGGTTCAAGCTCAGAAGATTTTGAAGCAGTAAAACCCTTTAAATGTGTTTCATAAATGATGCATTTTTCCAAAGGATAATTAAGAGGTCTGTCCCCTTCCCAATCAAAGGAATCATCTGTGACGACGCATTTTGGAAAATCAGAAAGATTTATCAACTCGCCTTCCTGAACACCTGCAAGTCCTGATTTCATTAAGTTATTGTAAGAACGGAAAACAGAGCCTTTTGTAAAAGCTTTTGCATAAGGATCAAAAAGATATTTATGATAGTTATAACGAAGTCCTTTAGGCGGATTATATTCACCGTCTGCCTTATATAAATAAAGTGCGCCTTCCTTTAAACCGTAAACAAAAATGTGCCAGATATTTCCAGTTCGATTTTTTTCAGAATCCAGATCAAAAGTACAAAAAGGAAGCTCTGAATCGTCCCTTTCAAAAAGACACAATGTAATTTTTGAAGCGTCTGCACTGTATATTGAAAAATTAACGCCTGAATCTGTAATAACTGCGCCAGGACTCATCGGTCTGCCGCAACCAGCCTTTAGTTCATCCATAACGATATGAGTGTAGCACAAAAAAAATTTTTTTTAAATCAGCATAAAAAATAAATCCGTGTGAAAAACTGCAGATTATGCAAAATTCCACACGGAGTATTTTTTATAGTTTCATAAGATTAGAACTGATGGATAGGGACAACACAAAATTCTGTATCAATAGACGAACTATGACAAATTGATTGATTTTCTAAAAATACATAAATTCCAGCGTTATTCGTTATATCCCAAACAAACTCATACGTAGATGCTTTTTTAAGTATTGTATCTATAGTATCCCGTCCAAGGCTTATGAATGCCTGATTGACTATTTCTTTGGCACCATAAAGACAATCTAATTCTGCAAACGAAGGTACATACCAGTCTTTATTATAAGCAGCTTCATTTTTATTGTATTCTTCACAATAAGCACATGCAGGATAACTAGAAGGATAATCCGTAAAGTTTTCTTTAAGATAATCACGTACCTTTAATCCATCATAAAAATCTGAATTATTAGACTCTACATATTCTAAATGTCCTTTTTTAGCTTCATCATAATAATAATCAAGATAAGAATTATTAGCTAAGAAGTCCCAGCCCTCAGCAGAATTCAATGCTTTATAATATTCATCTTTAGTAATATTCAGGGCAACACCTCTTGGTTTATTTCCAAGATACTTATAGTAATGCTCACTTTCTGTTCCGGCATAAAAAATTACTGCTACTGCCTGTAATTTCTGTTCATCTGTAAGAGTCGCTGTATATGGACATGCACTTCCGTCTGTAAAGATGATATCACCTACGGCACGGGTTTCTGTCGGTCCCTTTGTACCAATATACTGCTGGCTTGACCATTTTGCATAAAAGGTAACAGAAATTTCATCACCACTGAGCTTTGAACCTTCTGACATAACAGCTCCATTTACAGAGCCAAGTCTCCATCCATTAAAATATGAAGTTACTTCTCCTGTTTCTGATGAAACAATATTATCGAGGACAGGAACATTATTCTGGCTCAAACCTGTATGACAGTAAACTTTTGTCGAAGGAAGGACAGGTACGTTATCCCCTGCATAATTAATTGTAATCTGAACACCGTCATGCATTTCTGCGTTATATTCAAGATTTTCCCTAAAACTTGTTGGATAAACTGCATCATTTCCGTCAGGTCCAAGCCAGCGGTTAAAATGCCTTGTTAAACTGTATGGCTCTCCAAGTCCCGTAAGAATGACATCACTTTCATAAATACCGCTTACAGTTTTAAAAACCTTACCGTCTGCCTTAAAAGTCAAAGTATAAGTCTGGCGGTCAAAGAAAACAGAAAGAACCTTTCCATTCTGAGAAAAACCTTTTGGAACATAATGGTCATAGGTTTTAGTAATGTCAGAAAGCTTAGTTCCGGCTTTTAAATTAATGTTTTCCTGGTCGTATAATTCATAAGAATTATAAAGAGTCTGTTTATAATACTTTACAATTGTTACATCTTGTGTAGTACTCTGTACATAAACAGGAACTTCAGTTTTACATCCTGCCACTAAAGCAAGCATAATGGCAATGAAACCAACGCATAATTTTTTCATTTTGTTGCACTCCTGAGAATTTATTTTAAAAATAAAAAAATGAACCCTCTGCTCATCAAACTCATAGTAGCACAAAACAAAGCCCCTCGCAACAATTTTCGGATATTTTTATGTGTAGTAAAGAGATATGAAGAAAAAAAATCCCCTTAAAGAGTTTGATATGTACCCCCTTTTCTGGACAAACAGAAAAGGGGGTACATATCAGTTTGCTTTAAGGGATTGATAAATAAAGTGTTTTATTGACGTATATATGTGTAATAGGTTAAATTATCTTGAATAAGTTTAGCCCATCCATCACTACCGGTTGCATCCTCAAAATTCTGTTCAGTTAAACTAAGGGAATCTTCATCGCCAAAATCTGCAACTTCGATAGAAGTATTTTTCTTAATGTTTTTCAGAATGTATAATCTAAATTTATTACTACTATCTTTCGCAATTATGCCCTTATACGAATTCTTTTGAAGAGTTTTTACTATGTCTCCAGAAAACATGACTATACTTAATGATGTATTATATTTAGTAATGGTAATTGAATTAGATGTGATTACTATTGACTCATTTGAATTGGTACCAGAATAAAGCCATGTCCCCTCAACAGAAGCTATATTGAATTCATTGTCACCACCACCATTTCCTCCAGCCTCTTTCGGACATCCAGCCAAACTTAATACAGCCGCAATAATGCCAGCCATAACCAAACCTTTTTTTAAGCAACTTTCTTTTGTCATAAAACCTCCTAAGTTTTAGCAGCAAAGAAACATCTTTACTACCTAGTGATTTGTAAATCACTAGGTACAGTATATACTGTACGTTTTTTGCGGGGGAGGTTTAATACTATGTCGGATTTTGCTCTAAAAAAAATCGCTTTTATTCCCCACTCTCTTCAAGCGAATTCATGTCTCTTGTAATGTTTTTGAGCCAGCCGCGTTTTTTGTAGTGGCGGATTACAAAAGGCATTTTTTCGAACTCGTCAAGGAAGAGGATAAAATATACCCACAAAGGCGGGAGTTTAAATACAAAGGCTGCAAGAAGGCCCAGGGGAACGGAAACTGCCCACATGCTGATTGTGTCGCAGATAAAGCCGAACCTTGAATCTCCTCCGGCACGGAAGATTCCGCAGATTAAGACTGTGTTTACGGATGCGCCTATGAGAGAGTATGCGTTTATAAAAATCAAAATGTTTCTATAATATGCAGCTGTTGGAGTAAGATCTGCCATGTATGGTAAAATCGGGTACAGACAAATTATAAGAACGGCACCTAAAACACCCGAAAGGATTGTGCTTCTTGCAAGACGGGATGCGTTTCTTTTTGCAAGGTCCATGTCTCCGGCTCCGATTGTTTTTCCAAGAACGATTGCTCCACCGTATGCCATTCCAAAGCATAAAACTGAGCCAAGCTGCTTGATTGTACTTACTATGGAATTAGCTGCAACTATATCTTCTCCAAGGTGCCCAAGAATTATTGAATATGTAGAAAATGCTGCTCCCCACACAAGCTCGTTTCCAACTGCCGGCAAAGAATACTTAAAGAAATCCTTTGTTAATAATTTATTCTTTCTGAAAATACAGGCCACAGAAAACTTAACGTCCTTTTGCATATGGGCGTAAACAAAGCAGATTATCATCTGAACAAAGCGCGCAATTGAAGTTGCAATTCCAACACCTATGATTCCCATTTTTGGAACACCGAACCAGCCGTAAATAAAAACTGCATTCAATAATACATTCAAAACAAGGGCAGTTGTTGAGCTGATTGTTACAATACTTACTCTCTCTATACTTTTAAATCCCGCCTCGAACATCTGTGAAAAAGAAAGACAGGCATACGAAACACTCACTACCCTAAGATATTTACAGCCCTCTGCAATAAGATTTTCATCATTTGTAAAAATGAGCATAAGGATTCTTGGGTAGATTGCGGCAACAAGAGCAACAAAAATTTCTATAGAACAGCAGATTCTTAATCCTATTCCCAAAAGAGTTCTGATTGAATCTATATCCTTTTTTCCCCAGTACTGTGCGCTGAGCATGATGAGTCCGGAAGAAAGCCCCGTTGAAATCATGAACAAAATAAAAGCGATGTTACCGGCCAAAGATGATGCGGCAATTGCAGTCTGGCCAACCTTTCCGAGCATAAAAATATCAATTGTAGAAACTGCAGCCGAAATCAAATTCTGCAGAGCCATTGGGCCAACAACGTGAGTAAGTGACTTATAAAATGTTTTTGCTTCCGAATTAATCATTATTGTGAATATATACTGTTTTATTATTTTTTGCTATAATACTCGTGGAGCATAAAAAATGGATGACGTAAAAAATATTATGATTGTTGGAGTTGGCGGACAGGGCGCTCTGCTTGCTTCTAAAACTTTGGGACAGGTTCTTTTGGACGCAGGATACGACGTAAAGGTAAGTGAAGTTCACGGTATGAGTCAGCGTGGCGGTTCTGTTGTTACCTATGTCCGATACGGAAAAAAAGTTTACTCTCCGATTGTAGACAAAGGCGAAGCTGATTTTATTGTTTCCTTTGAAATGCTCGAAGCAGCCAGATACACTCAGTATCTTAAAAAAGACGGTCAGATTGTAGTTAATACACAACAGATAGATCCAATGCCTGTAATCACAGGTGCTGCAGAATACCCTTCTGATTTAGCAAAACAGATGCAGGATAAAGGAATTAAAGTTGATGCTTTGGACTGCCTTAGTCTTGCAGAACAGGCCGGAACTGCAAAATCCGTTAACATTGTTTTAATGGGCCGCCTTAGCCGCTACATGGATTTTCCTGAAACTGCATGGATGGCTGCAATCGAAAAGCTTGTAAAACCTCAGTTCCTCGAAATGAACAAAAAAGCATTTAAACTCGGTCGCGGCGAATAACTGACATTTCAATTTTCTGAAAGACTGATTAATAAAATTCATTTTTTTTCTTTACAAATGTTTCTTTATATAGTATTATTAGTTATATGTTAAGAATATCAGGCCTTTTAAAGAGCCGTTTTTTTGTCTTTACATCCTTTTTCGCCTAAGGGCGAACTTCTCTATCTTTTTTGTGCAATGAGCACCTGTTGCCGTGCACGGTAATAAAATCAGATTGCAAATTAAATAAAACTACAAGGGAGCTTCGAAAGATGCAGGAATCGTAATGCATTGCTCCCCTATAAGAGGAATATTATGAATTTAAAATACTATCAGAAAGAATATGAATGCATGCCGCTTGAAGAACTCAAAAAACTTCAGGGCAAACGTCTGGCAGAAAACTTCCGCCATGTTTATGAAAATGTAGAATATTATAGAAAAAGATGCCAGGAAGCAGGCGTAACACCTGACGATATCAAAGGACTTGAAGACCTTGATAAGATTCCTTTCACATGCAAGGATGATTTACGAGCAACTTACCCTTACGGACTTTTTGCAGTTCCAATGAGCCAGGTTGTTCGAATCCACGCTTCGAGCGGTACTACAGGAAAACAGATTGTGGTTGGTTATACAAAAGAAGACCTTGAAATCTGGGATGATTGTACTGCACGTCAGCTTGTTGCAATTGGCTGTGATGAAAATGACATTGCACAGAATGCTTACGGCTACGGACTTTTTACCGGTGGATTTGGTGTTCACGGTGGAGCTACAAAGCTTGGTATTCAGGTTATCCCTATTTCAAGCGGTAACACTCAGCGCCAGATTACATTCATGCAGGATTTAAAATCAACTATTCTTTTCTGTACTCCATCTTATGCCGCATACCTTGGTGAAACACTTAAGGACATGGGTCTTTCTCCTGCAGACATCCATCTTAAAGCCGGAATCTTTGGTGCAGAACCTTGGACAGAAGAAATGCGCCGCGACATTGAAAAATCCCTTGGTCTTAAAGCATACGATATCTACGGTCTTACAGAAGTTATGGGCCCTGGTGTTGCATACGAATGCTCTGAACAAAAGGGTATGCACGTAAACGAAGACCACTTTATTATAGAAACAATTGATCCAAAAACAGGGAAACGACTCCCGGACGGAGAAAAAGGTGAACTTGTATTTACTGCAATCACAAAACAGGCCTTCCCTCTCATGCGCTTCCGCACAAAGGATATTGGCGTATTAAACCGTGCTCCTTGTGGCTGTGGACGAACATTTGTAAGAATGAGTAAGCCAATGGGACGTACAGACGACATGCTTATTATCCGCGGTGTAAATGTATTCCCAAGTCAGATTGAAGGGGTACTCCTCCAGAACGGATATCCGCCAAACTATGAAATTCATGTTGGTCGTGAAAATAACACAGATACATTTGAAATTTTAGTAGAGATGGTACCGGAAAAATTCAGCGACGTTGTATCAGAAATCAGCAGACAGGAAAAAGCACTTGAATCGGCACTTTTGTCTGTACTTCAGATAAAAGCTAAGGTAAAATTAGTTGCACCAAAGTCTATCGCCCGTTCAGAAGGAAAAGCAAAACGCGTAATCGATACACGTAAATTGCATGACTAAATATAAAGGAGAAAAAAATGACAATCAATCAGATTTCTATATTTATTGAAAACAGAAAAAACGCTCTTTCGGAACTTACAAACGTTCTTGCAACACATAACATCAACATCCGTGCCTTGAGCATTGCAGATACAAGCGACTTTGGTATTGCAAGAATTATTGTAGACAACGTGGACCAGGTTATGGGTGCGCTCGAACGCTCACACTATATCGTAAAATCAACTCCTGTAATTGGTCTTGAAATTCCTGATGAAGCGGGAAGTCTTAACAAAATCTTAAAGCTTTTGGCAGATAACGGCAGAAACGTTGAATACATGTACGGTTTTACAGGCAAAAAAACAAACTCTGCCTGCATGATTATCCGCACAACAGACATTCCGAAAACAGAGGAAATTCTGGAAAAAGCAGGCATTCAATTAATCAGCCAGGAAGAATTAAAAGATATTTAATCTAAATAATAAGTGTTTTTTCTTATTTTTGGTAAACCCCTCGTAAAACGTTTTACTATATCGTTAATATGAGGTATAATTATTGAACAATGAAAAAATTATCATTTGTTCTGTTTTCTACAGCGCTTATTTTACTATGCTGCAGTGCTACCAGAAATAAGAAAAAAACAGAACTCCAGGAGTTACAGCAAATGGCAGATATTACAAAATTACAAAAGTTACTTTCCGAAAGAGCAATCAAATTACCTTGCGAGAATAATCCTATTGCAATCCACAAATTGACAGCAGATCCTTGTGTATTGATATATGAGGATACAATTTATATTTATGGAACAAATGATGCACAGCAGGCAGAATTCACCAATGGAAAAGAGGCTAATGCATATAATAAAATCAATACGCTCAATGTTTTCTGCTCAAAAGATCTTGTAAACTGGACTGACTGCGGTGAAATTGCTGTAGCCGGAAAAAATAATCCTGAAGGTGCTGCTAAATGGGCTACCAATTCATGGGCACCTGCAATTGCAACAAAAAAAATCAACGGTAAAGATAAATTCTTCCTTTATTTTGCAGATAGCGCTAACGGTATCGGGGTTCTTACTTCTGACAATCCTACAGGACCTTTTGTTGATCCGCTTGGAAAAGGATTAATCACAAGAGATAATCCTCAGACAAAGGGCATTCACTGGCTTTTCGATCCTGCAGTTTTTACTGATGATGATGGAACCGGTTACTTATATTGCGGTGGCGGTGTAAAAGATAATGCCGCTCATCCTTGTTCTGCACGATGCGTTAAACTTGGTGATGATATGATTTCCTTGGACGGAGATTTAATTGAAATTGATGCACCGTGGCTTTTTGAAGATTCTGGAATTAATAAGATAAACGGGAAATATTATTATTCATACTGTTCAAACTGGGAAGACAGAACAGGTGTAACAGATCCACAGATGTCACCGATTGCAGTAATAGCATACATGACTTCTGACAAACCGCTTGGACCTTTTAAATATCAGGGTTATCTTTGGGAAAATCCTGGTTCATATTTTGGCTGTTCGGGTAACAATCATCATTGGATTTTCCAGTTCAAAAACAAATGGTATATTGCATATCATGCTCAGACAACTGAAAAAATGATTGGTTTTGAAAAAGGCGGCTACAGAAATCTTTTTATAGATGAATTGAAAATAGAAGCAGACGGTTCAATAAAACCGCAGAGAGGAACAAAAGAAGGTGTTGCACCAATCTGCTCTTTTAATCCTTATCAAACGGTAAACGCAACTACATGCTGCAGTTCTGCAAACATTGCTTTTACAAACAAACAGACTGTTATTAATACAAAGGATGATGCATGGATTTTAATAAAGAATGTTGATTTAAGCAAAGGCCTTAATGTCCTTACTGCAACTGCAACAGATAAGAGCAAAGGAAACATTAAATTTATGATTGACAACTGGGTAAATGGAACTGAAATTGCAAATGTTACCGTAAACGAAAAAAAATCAACTGCATACATTAAAGATATAAAGCTTTCCGGCATTCATAATTTATATCTTGTTTTGAGCGGAAATATAGAACTGCTTGACTGGAAATTTGATTAAAAAAATCAAACAGTTTCAACTACCATCTGTCTCTAACACAATGTGCAGTTAAATGCCTTGCCCTGAACTGGACGAAACATCCGCACAGGGCACAGGTCATTTCTGAAATAAATTTATCACAATTTTTGCAGATATTAATCCGTCGTTCATATTCATCCTTTCCGCAATAATCAGCAATTTTTTCCTCTGACGCCATCTCTTCTAAAAGTTCAGGCGTCATCTGCATGGCGGCAAGATCTTCTTTATTACGACAAACTGGACAAGGTTCTTCCATATTTATTTAACGGTAATGCTTACTACACTACGTTCAGGCAAAGTAATTTCTACAAGATTATTGTTTACAGTTACTTCACATTCTTTTTCTACAACTTCATCAGGATTATCAAATGTATTCATACTGTTCATCTTTTTACCGCAAAGACATTTTGCACTTGCCGATGACAATTTTTCTACACCATCCATTTTAATTGTAATTTTACGGCTTTCCTTTAAATCTGCATTTGTTAAGGTTATATTATAACTACCATCTTTTTTAGAAGCAGATACAGTAACTGCATTTACCTTTGCATTATCAGGACCTATCTGCTGAGTAGAAACAAAGCTTTCAAGATGAACTGCATCCATATGATTTTTATACATATGAAATACATACCAGGTTGGAGTTTTAATCATTTTTGTGCCTTCTGTCAAAACCGGAGACTGAAGGACATTTACAGCCTGTGCGATATTTGCAATTCGAACTCTGTCACAATAATTGTTAAAAATATTCAGGGTGATTCCGGCAGCAAGAGCATCTCTTATAGTATTCTGCTGATATAAGAAGCCGGGATTTGTTCCTTTTTCAACTGCATGCCAGGTTCCCCATTCATCGACTACAAGTGCAACTCGTTTTTCAGGATCATATTTATCCATTATCTTTCCATGTGTTTCTACAAGATAATTCATCCAGCTTGCTTTATTCAGACATAAATACCATCTGTCTTCATCAAATTCTGCGGCAGGAGTTCTTTCATTCCATCCAGGTTCAACTGTATAATAATGTAAAGACAAACCATCCATAAATTGAGCTGCATTTTTCATCACAACATCTGTCCAGTTAAAATCACCGGCATTAGGACCGCACGCTATCTTAAAAATCTTATTATTACCATACTGACGAACATAAGTCTGATATCTTCTGTATAAATCTGCATAATATTCAGGACGCATGTTTCCGCCGCATCCCCAGTTTTCATTTCCAACACAGAACAATGGAAGTTTCCACGCATCCTTATGACCGTTAGCTTCCCTCAATTTACTCATCGGAGATTCACCGTCAAATGTAATATATTCAACCCATTCAGACATTTCCTGAACAGTTCCTGAACCAACGTTGCCGTTTACATATGGCTTACATCCCAGAACCTCACAAAGTCCGAAAAATTCATGAGTACCAAAACTGTTATCTTCTACTACCCCACCCCAGTGAGTATTTATCATTTTTTTACGGTTTGAATATGGACCAATTCCGTCCTTCCAGTGATATTCATCAGCAAAGCATCCGCCCGGCCATCTTAAGTTAGGAATATCTATTTCTTTAAATGCTTCTACAACATCCTTTCTATATCCGTCAATATTCGGGATTTCAGAATCTTTTCCTACCCAAAAACCATCGTAAATACAACGACCTAAATGTTCACTAAAATGACCGTAAATATCACGACTGATTTTACTGCCTTCCTTATTGCAATTAACAACTACAAAGTCCATTATATATCCTCCAAAGGCTTTTTCGGTTAAACGTTTTACTGATAATCAGTATAACATATTTTAAACAGTGAACAAGGCTTTTTTTGGAATGAAAATAGTTATTTATGGAATAAATCTATTTTAACCTTTACAGGAAATTATTTCTGCAATATACTTTGCCTACAACGATTTCGGATAAAAAATCAAAATTCTTATCATGAGGTAATTTATGAAATTTGGCCATTTTGACGATTCAAACCGTGAGTATGTTATTGAAACTCCCCGCACACCATATCCATGGATTAACTATCTTGGAACACAGGGATTTTTCTCGTTAATTTCAAATACAGCAGGAGGTTACAGCTTTTATAAAGACGCACGTCTTCGCCGCATCACACGTTACCGCTACAACAACGTACCTATCGATATGGGCGGACGTTATTTTTATATAAATGATAATGGAACTATCTGGAATCCGGGCTGGTCTCCTGTAAAGACAGAGCTGGACACTTATGAATGCCGCCACGGTATGGGATACACAATCATCACCGGTAAAAAGAATGGTCTTAAGGCACAGGTTACTTTCTTTGTTCCTCAGGATTATGATGGCGAAGTTCAGCAGGTAGTTCTTACTAACGAAAGCGGTTCTGACAAGACCTTTAAGTTCTGGTCATTTGCAGAATGGTGTCTTTGGGATGCACAGGATGACTGCACAAACTTCCAGAGAAACTTTTCTACAGGACGCGTAGAAATTAAAGATTCTGTAATTTATCATAAAACTGAATACCGCGACCGCCGCAATCACTATGCATTCTATTCTGTAAACGACAAGATTGACGGTTATGATACAGACCGCGACACATTCATCGGTCTTTATAACGGCTTCCACAATCCTCAGCAGGTTCTCGACGGAAAGTGCGGCAACTCTCTTGCAGACGGATGGTCTCCAATCGCATCACACTACAAAGAAATTACACTCAAGGCTGGTGAATCAAAGACTTTAGTATTCATCCTCGGCTACGTAGAAATGCCTCAGGACAAAAAATTCGAAGCAGACGGAAAAACCATCAACAAGGAAAAAGCTCTTGCTATGATTGAAAAATACAACACTCCGGAAAAGTTTGCTGCAGGTATGAAAGAGCTCCGCGCTTACTGGGATAAGCTTCTTGGTATCTTAAACGTAAATACACCGGAAGACAAAGTAAACCGCATGGTAAATATCTGGAACCAGTATCAGTGTATGGTTACATTCAACCTTTCACGTTCTGCAAGCTACTTCGAATCTGGAATTGGTAGAGGTATGGGCTTCCGTGATTCTAACCAGGATATTCTTGGCTTTGTACACCAGATTCCGGACCGTGCACGCGAACGCCTTATCGACATTGCTTCTACTCAGCTCGAAGACGGCGGATGTTATCATCAGTATCAGCCGCTTACAAAGAAGGGTAATGCAGACATCGGTGGAGACTTCTCTGATGACCCGCTCTGGATGATTCTTTCTGTATCAGCTTATATCAAGGAAACTGGCGACTGGTCAATCCTAGACGCAAAAGTTCCTTATGATAACGATGAGTCAAAAGCAAAATCAATGCTCGACCACCTTACAGTAAGCTTCTACCACATCGTAAATAATCTGGGACCACACGGACTTCCACTCGCAATGCGCGCAGACTGGAACGACTGTATCAACCTTTCATGTTTCTCAGACACACCAGGCGAAAGCTTCCAGACTTATACAAACCCTAAGTTCAAGGCTGAAGGCGGCTACTCAAAGGTTGCTGAATCAGTATTCGTTGCAGCACTCTTTACTTATGTTGGACCAAACTTCGTTGGCATCCTGAATCACCTGGGTAAGAAAGATGAAGCAGCTAAGGCTCAGGCAGAAATCGACAAGATGAAGAAAGTTATGATGGATTCTGCATGGGAC
>JAILKS010000008.1 GCA_024693715.1 Treponema sp.
ATTCATTTTTAGAACTGTATCCCGTTTTGGCCCTGCTTTTTTAATGTGGATTTTATTTGCAATTGTGTAGGCTAAAAAACCCCTTACCAGTTTTACAGGTAAGGGGTTTTTTACAATAGTTATTAAAGCATTAGTTTAATGGTGAAATTGTTAATTTTAAATGACACTTTGATCCTGCAGGAATTTTTAAAAAATAACCTGATTTGCATTGTGTTGAAGTAGTTTTGTCGAACATTCTGAATGTACCGCCAGGGCAGTCAAAGTCTACTCTTTTATTACTACCTTCTTCTAATTCGATTTTCATTGTAGCTTTGGAATCATTAATTATATTATATAAAATGTCTGTAGTAGTAGAATTAACTGTGTCTTGTATTAAATTAGGAAATTCAGTGTTTTTTAAATTTGAAAGCCTTTCAATTCCTTTTGCCATAAACCATTTATATTGTAAATATGTATTTGAATCATGAGAAAACATACCAGATGCCTTTAATACGGTTAAATCGGTCATTGTAGTGTCATCTTCTTCATTTTCAAAAGCATCAAAAAAGATACCGAAGTCATAGGTACTTTTTTCTATATCATAAAACTCAAATTCTCCTTCCCAGTTATAGCCTAAATTTTCATCTGTATAAACAAAGAATTTCTGTGTATCTTCTGTATTATTTTCGTAATTAATTGTTACTACATTTTCGTTAACATTAATTACTTTTGAATTTGAAGGTTTGTCTTTTCCCGGAGTTTTTTCACCGCAGCTTACAAGAAAGAGTCCTGCAAGTAAACAGGAAAGCAGAATTTTTGTTTTTTTCATTTTAATACCATCCTTATTAAATTATTTATTTTTAAAATGCCATACGGCATTTAATTTTTTTTCCGGATTGATTTTTGAATATACTCCAAAAACATTTTTAAAATTTCCTGAAACAGGAAAGGAAATTGTGGTGTAAATTTTGAGTGATTTATCGATATCATCGAAATAAACTTTTTGAAAGTCCTGTATATTTATTGTGTCTGAATATTCAACAGAAACTGTACATTCTGTATTGCAGTATATTTCATTAATATCAAAACCGTTTGCATCACCTATTATGTTTTTATTTATAAGGTTTGGATAATTAATGTTTTTATATTTATATATATTCATTTTATAAACTGTGGGAGTTTCAGCTTCTTCATAATTAACATATTTTTTTATTGTAAAAAGGTAAAAATCGCATTTTTTATCTTTATCCTGAGGTTCGTCATCTTCTTCAAATCTTTTTTCGAGGTTGAAGAAGAAGCCCATTTCTCCGTTTGTGCTGTGCAGGCCTTCTGCTTCGTGAAAATTATTAAAGTCGAAGGTAATGTTTTTACAGTATTCAAGCGGAATATCTTCAAAACGGAACTGGTATTCAGAATTTTCTTCATCTGAATTTATATGATTTATTTTATATTTTAATTCATTTGTTTTTGATTCTTTTTCAATAATATCTGTAGAAAGGGCTGTAACATCACAGCTGAAAAGAAAAACTGTTGAAATAACTGTCAGAATAAGAATAAGCTTTTTCATTTCATCTCCCTAGTTAAACTGAAGTCCTACTGAAAACGGAACAGAAATATTAAATCTTTCTTTCTGGAAATAGAAATCTACGGCAAAATCAAAATTAAGCATTCCGAAAGAAGTTTTCATTCCGGGTTTTACAGAAAACTGAATATCTTTATTAAGAATATCCATGTCCTTTAAATAAAGGTATATCCATGAAGATCCAATATTATATGAAAATTTTCCTATTGCACCAATTTCATTTCCTGAAGAATAAACGGCGTACAACTGAGCGTTTATTGAATCAAATACATAGATTATGTCAAAGTCGAAACTATATTTTACCAGCTTTTTATTTACTATATAGTAGGCAACGTCTGTAAAAATTGCAATTCCGCCAAACTGTTTTCTGAAACCGGCACCAACAGATATATTATTAAAGTCAGATTCTGCATTCATAATTGCGCAGAAGGTTCCTAAAGAAGTTTTTAACGACATGAATACGTTTAATCCTGAAAAAGCAGTTATTTTTGTTTCTGTTATGGCTTTTGCCTTTGCGGCTTCCGCTTCTTTCTCTGCATATTTACGGGCTTCCAGTTGTATTTTTTCAGAAGCCTGTGCATTCTGTTTGTTTATTTTTTCTATTATTTCGTTAATGGAAACTGTATGGGTATGGTTTCCATTGTCAAGTGTATATGTATAATAATAATATTGAGTACCATCATGTAATTGACCATTTAATCCTATATTTGTATTACCAGTTGAAACAGTTACTTGAGTATCAGTTGATGAAGATAAATAATCAGCATATTTTTCAACATAAATTTTATCATACATATACTGATAGGCTTTATCGTATGCTTTTTTATATGCTTTTTCGCCGGCTTTTGTTTTTAATGAATAGTCTGAATAAAACCAGTATTGGTCGTTGCCGGGTGTTAATGCTACAGAAAGATTAAATTTATTGTAAGTAAAGGTCAGTGAATAACCAAAATCGTTGTAATTAATTAAAGAAAGCTCGTCTTCATCATTTGTTTCTTTATTAAGGCTGTTATAAACTGTTCCCGCAGAAATCTTAAGTGAGTCAAGAGGTTTAAACCATACATTCCATTCTGTAGAGTTATCTGCAATTTTTGTAAGTTCCGGAAGAATAAAAGATCCGCCGGCATTTTCTGAAGTAAGGCTGAGGTTTAAAGAAATCAAATCCATTGAATTCTGATTTTTGATTTTAAATAATCCTACAGATTTGGTTTCATTGTCATAATTAAACAATGTTCCTTTAAGCTGCAAATTACTTGAGAAATCAACTGCATGAAGGGAAAAACAGAAACAGAATAAAACAAGAGATAAATTAACTTTTTTCACAATAAACTATAAACCCCGTATTTTTTTTAAATACTCATTATGAATATGTTAACTTTATATAATAGAATTTCAAAAACGTCAAGAAAAAAAAACAAAAATATAACATTAAATAAGGGGTTGACATTATAAATAGTTGGAAGCATAATTAATCATAAATAAAAAGAGGGTAATTAAGTCGAAAAAAAATGTCTAGGAATATATTGGGTAGAGGCTGGGCATTTCCTGTAACAACTGATGTTCATGGAAATATCGCATTCTCGAGTTATGAAAAAAGTATCGAAGAGTCTATCCGCATAATTCTGGGAACAACCCCAGGAGAGAGAGTTATGCATCCAGATTTTGGCTGTAAAATCAATGACATCATTTTTTCTCCTGATTCATCAAAAGTCATTTCTTTGGCAGAACATTATATAAAAGAAGCTATAGTAAAATGGGAACCAAGGGTTATATTAAAAAAAGTTACCGGAGAAAGAGATTATCTTAATCAAGGTTTAATTAACATTAAAATTGATTATGAAGTACGTTCCGTAAATACTTTTTTTAATATGGTTTATCCATTTTATTTAGAGAGAGGCGAACGTGATTCCAACGGTCAATTTAGATGATAGAACTTTTGATGACATAAAAAATGAAGCAATAAGATTAATACCTCGCTATTGCCCTGAATGGACTAATCATAACGCGTCAGACCCGGGCATTACGTTAATAGAGTTATTTTCATGGATGACGGAAATGACTCTTTACCGCTTAAATAAAGTTCCTTCAAAAACATATCTTGCAATGCTCGAATTGATGGGTCTTTCGTTGACCGCACCTCAAAGTTCAAGAACAATCATTAATTTTTTTCCCGTTGCCGGAACAAAAAAAGACATACTTATCAGAAAGGGTACAAAGGTTGCTTCCGTTACGGCAGATACCCAACCGATTATTTTTGAAACAGAACAAAATTTTTATGTAAGAAATGTAAATCTTCTAAGCTGCATAAACAGAAATAAAGAAAAGTATACCGAATTCTGTGATTCGCCGGATGTAATCACTCCGTTTCCGATTTTTGAGTCTGAAAATTCAATAGAACATTATTTATATGTTTCTTCTCCTGTTTTTAATTATCTTACGGAAGGTCACGGTATTCAGGTGTCTTTTGAGCCTGTGTCTGAAATACTTTCTGTTAATGATGAAATTATAAATCATATTTTCTGGGAATACTGGGATGGAAGAATATGGTCAAAGCTTCCGGTTTATCCTGTTTTGCCCGGATTTAAGAAAAATGATGATGTTATCTATTTAAAAGGTCCTGTTGATTTACAGCCATGTGAAATAAATGGAACTACAGGTTTGTTTTTACGAGCGATTGTAACAGACATCCCTGAGAATAAAAATACATTTAAAATTAAAAGTTTAAAAGTCAGAAGCATTTTTGAAGGTGAAGGTTTTATTCCCGATCAATGCATTGCAAATTCAAATAATACTTATACAGATATTGATATGAATAATTCTTTCAGACCATTTTCTGAAACTCCTTCGTATAACGAAATATTTTATGTTGCTGCTGATGAAATATTTAAAAATAAAAAAGTTAAGGTAAGCTTATCGTTTACTTTCAGTGAAGTATATGTTCAGCAGACACCTAATGAAAATGCTGAATTTGCTTTTGAATACTGGAATGGAAAAGACTGGATACGGCTTTCAAAAAATAAAAATGAATTCCAGGACGGAACATTTAATCTGAAAAAAAGCGGAGTCGTATCTTTTAAAGTTCCTGATGATATTTCTGCAGTTTCTGTTAATAATATTGAACATTTGTGGATAAGAGTCAGGCTTGTTACAAAGGATTTTTCTATCGGTGGAAATTATGTTCAGGATGAAAAAGGAACATGGAACTGGGAATTTACGACAAAGGTACAGTCTCCACTTTTAAGTAAAATTAGAATTACTTATAACGCACCACAGCAGCATCCTGATAATGTCGTAATTCACAGTAATTTTAAATGGAATGAAATTAAAGAGCTTTGTTCGGAAAATGAAGATGATAAGGAAATTCTTCTGTTTGATATAAACAATGAACATTTGCCGTCTTTATATCTTGGATTTTCAGATAAAATAAGTAAGGGTAAGTTTTCTGTTTATTTTAAAATGGATGATTCCAATAAAAAGAAAATATCAAGAACTCAGGATTCTTCGTTTCTGTCTCTTTTACGCGAAGAGGATGATGATAAAAAAACTGATTTTATAAATATTGACTGGGAATATTGGAACGGCAAACAATGGTCGCTGCTTGAAATAAATGATTTTACCCAGAATTTTACTGAATCAGGCTTTATTGATTTTAATATTCAGGATGATTTTTCAGACTTATTGTTATATGGAAAGGATTTGTTCTGGATTAGGGCTGTAAAAACTAACGGAAGTTTTGAAAAATTACCTGTCATAGAGGCTGTAATTACAAATGCCGTTTATGCTTCCAATGAAAATACTTATACAAATGAAACAATCGGTTCAGGAACGGGAGCGCCTGGTCAGGTTTACAGTATTGCTCATCCGGATGTTCTTCCAGGTCTTTCTCTTGTTGTTGATGAGGGCTCAATTCCTACAAACAATGAAATAGAAAAAATGAAAAATGAAGGAATAAAGGAGCCTTATCAGCAGGAAGATGATAAGGTATGGGTAACATATAAGGAAGTACAGAATTTCTATAATTCAGATGCTTTTTCCAGACATTTTACAGTTGATTATTCGACAGGAAAAATATCTTTCGGTGATGGTATTCATGGAGTTACTCCGCCAAAAGGTAAATTTAATATAAAGATAAAAGAATATAAGGTCGGCGGTGGTGAAGCGGGTAATATTGCTGCTCATAAATTACAGTTTTTGACACAAAGCATTCCTTACATTGCCGGTTGTGATAATCCGTTTGCTTCAGAAGGCGGATGTAACATGGAATCTGTGGATAGCCTGAAGGCAAGGGCTGCCGGCGTTTTCAAAAGTTTGAATCGTGCAGTTACAACGGAAGACTTTCAATGGATTGCAAAGGAAGCATCTTCTTCGGTAGGACGAGCACATTGTTTGAAAAATAAAAACAAAAAGGGTGAAATTTGTACAATCATTGTTCCGGAGCTTTCTTCGGGCATGTCTTATGATACAAAGCTTGTTCCTTCAAGAGAATTAATCAGAAGGGTAAGAAAATATCTCGAGGACAGAAAACTTGTCGGAACAGCAATTACAGTACAGGGGCCTGTTTACAGGGAATTTGAAATCACGCTTTCTCTTGAGTTTAAGAGTAATGTTTACAATATAGAAGCGGAAAAGCAAAAAATAAAGGATCTTCTTTTAATTCATTTTCATTCTCTTCTTGGTGATGACGGCCAGGGATGGGAATTTGGAAAAAGTGTTACTAAGGGAGCAATCCTTAAACAGCTTGAAAAGACAGATTCAATTCTTTCTGTAAATCAAACAGAGATTAAAGATATTGATGCAAATATTATGGTGGATAAATTCCTGTTAACAGATGATGAACTGCCATTTTTATCTTCTGTAACAATAATTGACCAGAGGAACTGAAAATGCAGACGGAAATAATCAGCGGTATTTATAATCAGATAAATGAATCTCTGGTACAACTGGAAAAAAACTGTAAAAGCTTTTCGCTTACGGAAAATACAGAATGCTTTGTTCAGTTTGGAATTGTTGATATTTGTCAGGAAATGATGGACAAAAGCGGACAGTGTCTTTTTGTTGATGAAAAAGAATATAAAGTTCCTTCGTTTTTTGATATTTGTTTTAACATCACCATATCCGGCAGTGATATTAAAAAAGTACTGGATTCCTATGCTAAAATCGCAGTTCACTTTAAGGATAATAATACAATCAGCATTAAGGAATGGAACTGGCATGAGAATCCGACAGATAAGATTTATATAGAACCGGTAATCCGTCCATTAAAGGTTGACGCAACTGTTGATTATTCGGATTTTATGAAAATGGAGTTGAGGTTCAGGACAGGATTTGCTTTGAATTCTGAACATGGACGAGAAATTAAACGTGTAGAACAAAAAATCATTAACAGCAATGTAATGTAATAAAATATATTAAAAGAGGAGATAAAAAAAATGCCAAATTATCAGACCCCTGGTGTCTACGTAGAAGAAGTAGAAAGCGGTTCAAAACCAATTGAAGCCGGCGCAACAAACATCGTTGGTTTTCTTGGTGTTGCAGAAAAAGGTCCGGTTAACGAAGCTGTTCTTGTAACAAACTGGACTCAGTACACAAAAATCTTTGGAGGTATGCATACCGGCGGCTGGCTGGGTCATGCAGTTTATCAGTTCTTCCAGAATGGCGGTACTAAATGTTATATTAACAATCTTTGCGAAGCTGTAAAAAAAGAAGGAAAAACAGCAGAGAAGAAAGATGACGCTTCTGCACCACAAGAAAAGAAAGAGGTTTCAACAGAAAAAGTTGAAATTAAAAATCCTGACAATATCGCTAAACTCATTATCGGAAAAGATGAAGGTGTCGGTAAAAAATCAGGTCTTTTCCTTTTTGATACAATTCAGGATATTGCTTTGGTTGCAGCACCAGGCGTTACAGATCCTGCGGCACAGGATGCAATTCTCTCACATTGTGAAAAGAACCGTTTCCGTTTTGCTGTATTAGACAGTCCGGAAACCTTGAATGGCGGTATTGATTCAATGCCAAAACCTAGAGATTCAAATATGGGTGCATACTATTTCCCATGGATTCAAATGTTCGATACTGTACAGGATCAGAATGTATATGCTCCTCCAAGTGGTGGTATCTGCGGTATTTACAGTCGTGTTGATGCAACTCGTGGAGTTCATAAGGCACCTGCTAATGAAATCTTCAGAACTGCAATTGGTTTGAAATATGATTTAACAGATGCAGAACAGGAGCTTCTTAATCCAAAAGGAATCAACTGTATCAGAGATTTTCCTGGTCGTGGAATAAGAGTTTGGGGAGCAAGAACAATCAGTTCTAATCCTGAATGGCGTTATATAAATGTTCGTCGTCTTTTCTGTATGGTTGAACAGGCGCTTCAGAACGGTACAAACTGGGTAGTTTTCGAACCAAATACCCGCGATTTATGGAAAAAGATTACACGAAATATTACAGCTTTCTTATTAAATACATGGCGTTCAGGCGCTTTGTTTGGAGATACTCCGGAAGAAGCTTTCTATGTTCGTTGTGATGATGAATTGAACCCTCCGGAATCAATCGATGCCGGATATGTAGTTTGTGAAATCGGTTTAGCTCCTGCAAAACCTGCTGAATTCGTTGTATTCAGAGTTTCACAAAAAGTATTAGGTGAAGAAGAATAATTGATTTTATTCTTTTAAATAAAAAAATTAGCACAAAAACGCTAAGAGGAGAATTTAAATGGCAAATTATTTACCAACTACAAAAGTCTACTTTAAAGTAGAAATCGACGGAATCGATTACGGTAACTTCGTATCAGTTTCAGGTTTAGGCGCAACTGCAGAAGTTGCAGATGACATGGGCGGAATGGATAAAAATCCAAGAAAAGTTGTTGGAAAAGTAAAATATGATACAGTTAAATTAACACGTAACTGTGACCCAAGAGATAAAGTATTAAAGGAATGGTGGAAGACTGTAGAACGTGGTAATCCACAGCAGAAGTCTGTTTCTATCGTATTTATGGACCGCGATGGTACAACAGAAATTCAGAGAAGAAACTTGTTCAACTGTGTTCCTTGTGCATGGACTATAAGTGACCTTGGAAGTGCAGAAACAGGTGTAACTCAGGAAACTATTTCTATTGTTTATGAAAATGCAGCTTGGGCTTAATCTTCTTAAAAAACAGGGTAAAGGAGTTTCTATGAAAAATAATGTAAATAAAAAAATATTATTCTCTATACTTTTATTCTTTCTGACAGGAACTCTTTTTGCCCTGGGAAAACCAAAGTTTGATTTAAAATCTTTGTTTACTAAGCCGGATTTAGCTGCATTGTATTCAGAATTACCGGAAACGACTCCTGTTGTTGCAATTTTACCGCCGGAAAGTACGTCCGGAGTAGATGAAGCTTTTCTGGAAGAATTGTTTCAGGAAATAATTTACAACATGATTGTTGACGGAAATTTTAAACCCGGTGCAATTAATAAATGGCTTGCTGCAACTTATGGAAATAAAAAAATAAAGAGTATTTTTGAGCTTGTACGTGATTTAGGACGATATCAGCTTCCTTCTTTTTTCTATGGACTTTGTAAAAGCAGTGTTTATAGAATAGGAGAAAAATACGTTATTAATATATCCATTTATTCTTTAACGAAAAACGGGTATCCGATTAGTGCGGTAAGAGTTATTGATTCATCTATGGAATTACATAATGCAGTAAAATGGGCGCTAAAAGATTTATCAATGCTTACCATTCAAAAGCAGTTAAATGCACCGCATGTTGTGTTTGCTCCTTTTGATATTCAGTGTACAACATTGATAGAGCAGAATTCCGGCATTTTTGATTTTGTTTCAACACCATATTCAAATCAACTGGATATAGAAATAAAAACAACAGATGATTTTTATAGTAATTTACTTGCTTATCAGGCTCAGATTTCAGGTTTATTTAATGCTTCTTTAATTAATCCTTTAAAGGAAATAATTACAACAACAGGAAGCAATGTAAATGCTACGGATTTAAAGCAACATGCAGATTACCTTGTAAAAGGAACTGTTATACTTTCAAATAAGTACGATATTATAAAAATTTATTTAATAAACACAACTAACGGGGAAACTGTAGGAACATTCAATTACATATCAAAAACTCTTTCTGTTCAGGAATTGTTTTCTATAAATTATGCTTGTATTTCTGATTTTTGTAAAACACTTCTGTCTCCGGAAGAATATGTTATTATTCCAAGCCTCGCTCAAAAAGATTGCAGTTATTATTTAAATGATATGTATGCAGGTTCTAATAAGTTGGAAAATATCCCTGTAAAAACAGGAAAGATTACTATATATACTGGTGACAGTTATGCCAGTAATATTACTAGAAATCCTAACAGAAACAGTAAAGATAATATAAATGATGTTTATATTTTTACTGAAAACAACAAAATCCAGATCTTTAAAGGTCGTGAAGGAGAATATGTATGGAATCTATTAGAAAAATAACTTTGTGTTTAATAAGTTTATTGATGGGCTTATTTTTTGTTTCCTGCGGCTCTACAACATTCGTTCTTCCAGAATTATCTATTGAAGCTCCAGACACAAATATTGTAGAAGAAGAACAGGTTGAAAATGTTTACACTCCTTATAAGATTCTTGAAATAACAGAAGAAAATGGTGTACAGAAATATGTTCTTATTAAAGTTGATCAGGATGCTTTGTCTCATTTAGTAAGGGATGAAAATGGGGATGTTATTGGAAAAGTAACTGCAGATATGGCAGGAACACAGGAAATTACAACATGTAAAGAAAAATCAAGATCTGGTGGAATTGTAAGACTGCAGTTAGAAACAAGTACACATAAGATTCCAAAAAATTCATATGTTCAGTTGCCTACTGGAATTAAAAAGGCAGATAAACAATAACAGGTTATAAAATGTCACATATTTCTAAGATTGATACAAAAATAAAAGACTTGAGATTTCTGAAAAAGGCTCTTAAATCTTTGCAAATGAAATTTTCAGATGCACAGGAAAATTCTACTCTTACATTACATGGTTATGGAAAAAATGAAGAGATAGAGGGCTGCATAATGGAAATCAAAACAGGCTGTAAATATAGTATTGGTCTTAGAAAGGTGAATGAAAATTATGAATTCGTAGCAGACTGGTGGGCAATAGAAACATTTACACAGCAAAAGCAGGATGATATTTTGAATAAAATTACCCGTCAGTATGCTTACGAGACAATTTTAGACAAGGTTCATAATATGGGGTATAGCGTTGTTAACGAAACCCAGGATTTACAGCAAAATCTGAAACTAACGGTAAGAAGATGGAAGTAGCGTCTGAAAAGGAATTAAAGAAAATCTGTATCGGCTTAAATGTATTTAAAGCTAAAAACAGAATAAAATTATTATATCCTTCTCTTTCAGATAAAATCGATCTGGAATTTGTAGAATCTAATGCTCAAAGATTCATTGTGACAGACTGCAAATATGACAAATCGAAAAATAAATTAAAGCTTACCGCTACTTCGAATAATCCTATAAGACATCTGCCGTCAATGTATCAGGAAAATGAATTTTTAAGAAAATATCTGATGATTTTCCAGCATTTGATGAATGAAACCTCCATAACATTGGATAATATTGATAATCTTTTCCGACCGATGGAAGCAGATGCGAAATTCTTACCGGTAATAGCAGGCTGGTTTGGAATTAATCCGGAATTATTAGGATCGGAAGAAATAACAAGAAAGGTCCTTCAGTTTGCAATTCCTTTATACAGATACAGGGGAACAAAAATAGGATTAAAAACTCTTTTATATTTAATCAGCGGTATAAAGCCGGAAATTATTGAAGGAAAACTGCCGTTCGAGGCATTAGACATAGGATATGAATCAACAATTGAATCACCTATTTTAGAAAAAGATTCAGATGCAAATTTGTTCAGTGTGTATTTCCCGGTTTATCTGGAGGATGTGGACAAGGATCTGGTGAAACGATTATTTAAAATTATTCAGACAGAAAAGCCGGTTAATTCAATAGGATATATGTATTTTAAGAATCATTCGGTACAAAAAAGAAAAACGACAGTAATTACACAAGATATAGAGAAAATGGGAACTGAAGGTATTCAGTTCTAACAGCGGAGAGTGAAAAGATGTTTGATGTAGAGTCAAAAATACAGAAGCTAAAGGAAATAACGCCTGATCCACGGGAAGGTCAGATTGGGAAATGGCTTTTTACCCGGAAGAAGAATCAAGCTCATTTTCCTATGATTTTAGGAACTGTAACTGACAACAAGGATCCTGACTGTCTTGGACGTGTAAGGGTAAGCATGGACATGATAGTACCCGGAGCACAGACACCTTTCATACCGATAGCGGGACAGTGGAAGAAAAAGGAAAGCGGATGGTGGGTGCTTCCGGAAATTGGAACACAGGCACTTGTGCTTTTTACAGCATCAGACTTTTCGAAAGGCTATGTCATGGGCTTTATCTATGACAGGAAACATCTTCCTCCTGAGCATTCAACAGAAAACTGCTGTGACAGCATTTTGTGGCAGTCGAAGAAACACAGGCTTGAGATAATAGACGAAGACGGAAAGGAAGAAATCCGCATGGAAAGTGCAGAAGGAAAGATGAGGATTGTCCTCAATAAGGAAGGCGGAATTCAGATAGAAAACGAGCTTGGTGATATAAACATAAAATGCAGGAATTTTAAGACAGAAGGAGAGGATGAGATTCACCTTAAATCAAAGAAAATAAGCATACAGACGGAAGAATGCGTAAAGGTAAAGACACAGGGAAAACTTGAGTTAAACAGTGACAAGAAGGTGATACTCAAAGGAAAGAACATAAAGATGACCGGTTCGAAGGGAGTAACGGCAGAAAAGAAGCAGCTTGCAGTTGAAGGTGATAAGGTCATAGGCTTTGATACACATATTATGGTAGTACCGGCGGGAACTTCAACAGCAAACGTTCCGCTTCCTCATCCGTTTATAGGACAGATGAAGGACGGACTTTCAAATAACGTAAGGATAGGAAACAAGCAGTGTGCAACAAAGGATTCTGTTGCAAAACATAATGATTCAAATCACATGCAGCTTCCGGGTACGATAAAATTCCAGAAAAATCCAAGTAAGGACGGAAAAGTAACCGGCGGAACTATAAAATCGGTAAAAATAAACGGTAAGGAAACAGCTGTAATAGGTTCTACGGTTACGACATGTAATGATGTAGGAGCTCAGAACAATTCGACGATTGTATCTATAGGTGCATCAATTCCTATGCCTTCGATAATCAATCCGCTTAACAATGATGAGTATAAAAAAGAGCGTGATAAGGACAAGAAGGAACCAGGCTTTGAAACAGTAAAATGGGCATCTGCAAGTGTCAATGAAAATGAAGAAGTAGAACTTTCTGCGAGCGTTAAGGATATTGAAGATGACAACATGGTAACGCTTCAGGTGTTCCCTGAAGGAAAGGGACCTGAAGA
>JAILKS010000033.1 GCA_024693715.1 Treponema sp.
CGCAGTTCCCAAAGAAACACCTTTAATAGTGATTCTACCAAGCAGGTATCCTAATCCGGCGATTACGAATACACAGAAAACTAAAAAACTGATTGTCTTAATTGATAAGATTCCACCAAAAAGAACCATTGTTATACCTCTAATTATATTATAGTGATTAATAGCGATAACTTCAACAATAACAAAAAAAGCCACTAACTAAGTGGCTTTCTATGATTTGAACTGCAAGCGAGCGAAGCAAGCTTGTCAGCTCGAAATTGGTTTGACACGCAAAGTGCGGATGCACTTTGTCGTGTTCATGGCGTTTTAGACGGCAGGCGAAGCCTGTCCGTCTGAAAACATATTATAATGTAGCTCCAGGGATTTCCTTTTCGAATTCAGGATTTCCGTGGTGGTAAGTTGGAAGTACCTTTGGAGAAACTGCGTTGCCCTTAATCTTGGCAGCAGATCTTTCCTTTTCAAAGTCCTTTACGTGCTGGAGAGAAAGCTCTTTAGAAAGCTTAATCTTCTTAAACATCTTACCAGCTTCGATTCCGGCTTCGCGTCCGAATACAACTACGTCGAGGAGTGAGTTACCCATAAGACGGTTTGTACCGTGAACACCACCCGAAGCTTCACCTGCAACGAGGAGGTTAGCAACATTAGTGTGACAAGTCTTGTCAATTTCAACACCACCGTTCTGATAGTGGAGGGTTGGATAAACAAGAATTGGTTCCTTACGGATATCGATTCCGTACTTAATGAACATGTTGTACATAGCAGGAATTGACTTAAGGATTGTTCCTTCTCCGTGAATCATATCAATCATTGGAGTATCGAGCCATACAGCATCCTGTACATCATTCTTTACACCACGGCCTTCGCGAACTTCGCGGATAATACCAGAAGCGTTTACGTCGCGTGTTTCAAGAGGGTGAATGTAAACTTCACCGTCTTTATTGATAAGTTTAGCTCCAAGTGAGCGAACCTTTTCTGTTACAAGCTTACCAAGAATCTGTGTTGGGTAAGCAGCTCCAGTTGGGTGATACTGCAAAGAATCCTGATAAAGGAGTTTTGCACCAGCGCGGTATGCAATTACAAGACCGTCTGCTGTAGCACCGTAGTGGTTAGAAGTTGGGAAGCCCTGATAGTGCATACGTCCGGCACCACCAGTTGCAATGATTACAACCTTAGCCTTAGCGATACGGATTTCTCCAGTTTCAATGTTCATAAGAACTGCACCGGCAGCTTCGCCTTTTTCGTTCTTAATGATTTCGATAGCAGCAGTAAAGTCTACTACTGTAATCTGGTCTGCGCGGTTGAAAGTTTCATCGCGGAGTGTACGCATTATTTCAGCACCAGAGTAGTCCTTACATGCGTGCATACGCTTGCGGCTTGTTCCACCACCGTGAGTTGTTACCATTGTACCGTCAGGCATCTTATCGAATTCAACACCAAGATCATTGAGCCATTTGATTACAGATGGAGCTTTGTTTACGAGTGTGTATACAAGCTCTGGTTTTCCGTCAAAGTGACCGCCACCAAAAGCGTCGAGGTAGTGCTGAGCTGGTGAATCGTTTGGCTTATCTGCAGCCTGAATACCACCTTCTGCCATCATTGTATTTGCATCACCTACACGGAGCTTTGTTACTAAAAGAACCTTTGCTCCGGCTTCACTAGCCATGATTGCAGCAGAAGTACCGGCTCCACCACCACCAATTACGAGTACATCAGATTCATAGTCGATGTGGTTAAGGTCGATTTTTTCCGGTTCAAGGCGTGGTTTTGCCTGAAGCATTTGTGCCAATTCAATAGGAGCCTTCTGTCCTTTGTTTGGACCAATTTTGAGTTCTGTGAACTGTTCCTTAATGCGGTCCGGATGGAATTTTAAAAGTAAATCGTCTTTTTCTTCTGCTGTAAGACGGGCATGTTCAAATTTAAGGTTTTCTTCACGTTTTTCTGCTATGATTTTTGCAGCATCATCTAAATAGTTACCGTACATATATTTCCTCCGCCTTATTTTTCTATTTCTCTATTATTGTATAAATTCTTTATTTCTTCTTTGTTGCCGGTAGACATGGCAACGAATTTCTGGATTGCTTCTTCGCATTTTCCGTCTTCGATTTCTTTAACACGGTCAAGAAGATGCTGTGTTTCCGGCTGAATGTATTTACCGTTGATACGGCGTGCAAGTTCAGCTACCTGTGGATGACTGATTCCTGCAGGACAACGGCTTGAACAGCATCCGCACATTACACAGTCGAAAGAAAGATCTGCACATTTTGCAAAGTCACCGCGCTGTGCATAAGCAATATACTGCATTGTCTTTAAATCCTGTGGACAAGCTCTTGTACAAGCGTTACATCCTACACAAGAATAAATCTCAGGATAAAGCTGCATCATAATCTGCTGCTCTGGCTTTACTTTGTTTATATCATAAATCTGTTTAACAAGAGGGAAGAAAGGAAGAGTTGCAATATACATGTCGTTTTCAACTTTCTTTGAACATGCAAGACATGTCTGTAACTGATTCTGTCCTTTAATACGATAGATTGTAGCACAAGCACCACAAAAGCCGTTTCTGCATCCGCATCCGCGTTTTAACTGATATCCGGCATATTCCATTGCATTCATAATTGTTAATTCTGCCGGCACATCATATTTTTTACCAAAAATATAAATTGTAGCCATTTCTTTGTCAGCCATATTATATATTGCTCCTAAAAAATAAATATATAGAAAATATTATAATGTTTTTTAAGATATTATGGAATATATAAAAACTCTAAATTAAAGAATTTTTTTTGCATTTTAAAAAAAGTAGTAATATAATATTACTATGAGAAGGTACTTATTAGCATTATTTATTTTTACTTTTTTGATTTTTTCATCCTTCGCTCAGGATTCATTTTTTGATAATTATGTCTATCAGTTCTGGAATGCTTTTGGTTCTTTGAATGGAACTACAACGACAGATATATTTCAGACAAAAGACGGATATATTAATATCGGTACCTACGAAGGGCTTGCTCGTTTTGATGGAATTTCATTTACAACTCATAAACGGACTAATGATAATGATTTATCATTTGTTTCTGTAAGGGCAATCCTTGAAGATTCAAGAGGTGATTTGTGGATTGGTTCAAATGATGAAGGTCTGCAAAAGCTTTCAAAAAACGGTTCTAAAACTTATACAACTAAAAATGGTCTTCCTAATAATTCCATCCGCTGTCTTCCCGAAGATAAGCGTGGAAATATCTGGATTGCTACTGCAGCCGGTGTCTGTTACATAACTCCTCAAGGACATTTAATCAACAGTAATTTTGAGGCAGGTACTATTTCAAAAGGTATAATAGCAAAATCTCTTTATTGTGATACAGCAGGTAGGATGTGGCTTTTAACTGCCAATGAAAGGGGAATCTTTCTGTATACGGAAGATATTTTCAGAACACGTCCTGAAATTGATAAATTTAGAACATGTTTTGCAACTGCCATCTGTCAGGATTTAAAGGGTGTTTTCTGGGTTGGACTTGGAGATGACGGTATTATCTGCATGAAAAACGGTAGTGCAGAAAAAATCACGACAAATACAATTCTTGATTCAGTGCCTACAACATCAATTTATTCAAGTCCAAACGGTACTATCTGGTTTGGAACGGAAAAAGGTCTTGTTGTATATGAAAACGGTATTTTTCATGAATATACTGTAGGTGAGCTTTCTGTCGCAAAAATCAACAGGATAATCTGTGACCGTGAAAATAACATCTGGTTTGCAACTGACAGAAACGGTATCGGAAAACTCACTCACGGTAAATTTAAGATGAAAAAGCTTATTGCTGAAGATCGAATCGGAAGAGTCTGGGCTGCAACTGATAACGGTGTTAAATGTTTTGAAAAGGATTCTGAAGTCCATAATATGCTCACTGAATATACAAGGGGCATTAGAGTTCGTGATGTGGTTACAACGCGTACCGGTAATGTCCTTGTCAGCTGTTATACAAAACCGGGACAGCTTCTTTATGATGGTCAAAAGATAAAAAGCTGGACAACCGATGACGGACTAGCCGGCAATAAAGTCAGAGTTTCCATCGAAACAGCGAAGGATGAAATTTATGTAGGAACTACAACCGGTCTTAGTATCATTCATGCAGACGGTACAATAAAGAATTTTAAACAGAATAATGGTCTTGATAATGAATATGTAATGGCTATTTACGAAGATACAAATAATATTGTATGGGTCGGTACAGATGGAGATGGTATTTATCTTTTAAAAGATGAAAAGATTTTTTCTCACATTACATCTGAGAATGGTCTTGCAGGAAACGTTATCTTTAAAATCACACAGGATGTAGACGGTGCCTTCTGGATTTGTACAGGAAGCGGAATATCCCGTTGTCCAGATTTTGACAGTAAGACAGGCATTCCTTCTGTTTTTGAAAACATTAATTCTGAAAAGGGAATCCAGACTGATTCTGTATTTCAGGTTCTTGCAGATACAACCAACACCTTATGGATAACAAGTAATCATGGTATTTCATCTGTTGATTTTTTTGAATTTATTAAAGCAGCAGCTAACAAAACCAATAATCTTTCTATAAAATTCTACAGTAAAAACGACGGACTTGATTCTAACGGACCAACTTCAACTGCCAAAAGTATGATTGACCGTTTTGGAAGAGTCTGGTTTACAATGGTTGACGGTATTGCAATATATGATCCTATCAAAATAGAAGAAAATCCTGTAATGCCGCTTGTTCAGATTGAAACTGTAAACGTAGATAATTCCATTGTTTATAATAATACATTGAGCATGGGTAACTCTTCCGTAATTACCTTGAAGCCGGGAACTAAGCGTATTGTAATAAAATATACAGGCTTTAGTTTTGATTCACCGGAGCGTGTTTCGTTTACCTATAAACTCAGTAATTTCGAAGATGATTTTTGTGATCTGACACAGGGCAGAACGATGTCTTACACGAACTTAAAGCCCGGTAAACACGTTTTCTCATTAAATGCAATCAATGGTGACGGTTTGTATTCGGAAAGAGCAGAAGCCATCTTGTTTGTTCAAAAACCATATATTTATCAGCTTCCGATTTTCTGGATTCTTATCGCACTTTCGTTTATCGGTATTGTAGGATTTATTTTCTACCGAAAACAGCTGAGGATGAAAAAGGAAAACATCCGTCTTGAAAATATCATCAGGCAGAGAACTGCAGAAGTAACACTTGAAAAAGCAAAATCAGATAATCTTTTACGTGCAATTCTTCCTCATGAAATTGCTGATGAGCTAATGGACGGCATTCATTCTATTGGTCGTGATTATGAAGATGTAACAATTCTTTTTTCAGATATCGTTGAATTTACAAAAACATCAAGCGGTCATTCGGCTTCTGAAATTGTAGATGCTTTGAATGAGCATTTCTCTAAATTTGATGAGCGTGCTGAACGATGCGGTGTTGAAAAAATCAAAACTATCGGTGATGCTTATATGGCAGCCTGTGGACTTCCGACTGTAAATGAAAATCATGCTCAGATAATGATTGATTTTGCAAAGGGAATGCTTGAAGATTTGAAGGAATATAATAAGGAAGCAAAAATTAAATTCAATATCAGAATTGAATTAAACTCTGGTCCTGTTACTGCCGGTGTTATTGGAAGAACAAAGTTCATTTATGATGTCTGGGGAAATACAGTAAATGTTGTAAGCAGAATGGAGACATTTGCAAACCCTGGAAGCATAAGGGTTTCTCATTCTGTTTATGAGCACATGCAGAACAGTTACGTAAAATTCAGTAAACCTATTGAATGTAATGTAAAAGGTAAAGGAATAATGACAACTTATGATATAAATTAATTTTTTGTTAATTTTTTTTATTATACTGGAGGTTTTATATTATGAAAAAAATTTATTATTTAACAGTGTTAATTATATTAAGTTTAAGTTTTTTTCTGACAGGATGTAAGAAAAAGGAACAGAATTATATAAAAATCGGACTTTTACATTCTTTAACCGGAACAATGGCTATCAGTGAAACTCCAGTAAGAGATTCAGAACTTCTTGCAATAAAGGAAATAAATGAAGCGGGTGGTGTTCTTGGTAAAAAAATTATTGCAGTAGAAGAGGATGGAGAAAGCGATTATATTTTCCCAAGAACTGCAAACAGAATCATAAAGGCACAGCTTGCACAGATGAACGGTGAATGTGTAGGTGAGGCTTATGTTCCGATGGGCTCTGTAGATTTTTCTGAAGTTATTGATGACATCATCCGTGAAAAACCGGACGTAATAATTAATTCAATAAATGGAGACTCAAATATAGAGTTCTTTAAACAACTGTATGAAGCAGGAATTTCAGCAGATAAAATTCCTGTCATGAGCTTTTCAATTTCAGAAGAGGAAGTTAGTCAGATAGGTATTGAATATCTTAAAAATATTCTTGTTTCATGGAATTATTATGAAACTACTCAGACAGACAAAAACAAAAAGTTTGTATCTGATTATAAAACTGAGTACGGTAATGAACGTGTAACCGGAGATCCTATTGAAGCAGGTTATATTGCAATTTATATGTGGGCAATGGCTTGTGAAAAAGCGGGCAGTTTTGATGTTGAAGAAGTTCGTATTGCCGCTAAGGGCTTGAGCTTTACTGCCCCGGAAGGAACTGTAACTATCGACGGATTAAACCAGCATCTTTATAAACAGGTACGAATCGGTAAGATTAATGAAAAAGGACTTATCGATGAAATATGGGCAACTCCTGGTTCTATTAAACCAGACCCTTATTTAAGTACCTATGAATGGGCCCGCGGTTTACAGGATTAAATGACAACAAAAGAAAAAATACTTAATATTCTCGAAGCTCAAAAGGATGTAATTTCAGGTCAAAGTCTTGCAGCTTCTTGTAATGTGAGTCGTGCTGCAATATGGAAGGCTGTTGATTCTCTTCGAAAAGATGGAATAAATATTGAAGGTACAACAAACGGCGGTTATGTTCTTAGAGGTAAGGATTTATTTAATAAGGATATTTTAAATCAACTGATTATAACTGATTATCCCGAGCTTAAAAATTCAAGTCTTGAATTTTTTGATGAAATCGATTCAACGAATTCCTATGCAAAAAAGCTTTTGAGTGAAGCAGGAAATCTTCGTGACTCTTTTGGAAATCTGACACAAAACGGTACGAAGCTGAACAATATGATTATTGTTGCAAATTCACAGACAAATGGCAGGGGTAGGCTTGGAAGAACCTTTTGTTCAAATGCCAATAATGGTGTTTATCTTTCATTTATTTATTGCCCTGAAAATGGTATTCAGGATGCGGCAAAAATTACCGCTTTTAGTGCAGTAGCAGTTTGTCGTTCAATTAAACAGTTGTTTAATCTTGAAACAAAAGTAAAATGGATAAATGATATTTATGCAAATGGAAAAAAAATATGCGGAATTCTTACAGAAGGCTCGACTGATTTTGAAACAGGAAGAATTGAAAGTGCCGTAATTGGCATAGGAATAAATCTTTATGATAATATTGATGAACAGATAAAAACTGTTGCAGGTTCTATTCAAGGTGCACTTATTTCAGATAATCAGAATATTGATATTGAAAATGCCAGATCAAAACTTACGCTCTGTGTAATTTCAAATCTATTGAAAGTTATGCAGGAGATGCCTGATAAGGTTATTGAAGAATACAGACAATTGTCTTTTTTAATCGGAAAAAAAATCACAGTAAATCCGGTGATTGGACAGAAGGAAAGTTATACTGCAACTGTTAAAGATATTGATAATAATGCTTCATTAGTAGTCCAGCTTGAAGATAATATTATTAAAATTCTTTTTTCCGGTGAGGTTACTTTACATTCAGACTGATTTAATTAACAATAAGCTTCTAATTTGAATTGCACGTGAATTATTCCATGCTTTTTTTAATCCCACGGTAAAAAGCATTGTTAGAAGAACAATGAACATTCTGATGTTTTTTTTACCGCCTCTTATAAGCCAGGCTTTTTTTGATTGTGACCATATTTTGCTCATCATCGGAATGAATATCATAAAAATAGAAAGTGCTTCTGAAATTGAAAATTTATATTTCAGGATTTTTTTTACAGGGCATTCAATTTTTTCAAAGCCTTCTCTAATCTGAAGGGTTGTCGAGGTTTTATACATTATAGATGCGCTTTGGAGCATGCAGAAAAGTTTCATCAGAAGAACAATTGTTTCCTTTTCATCTTTAAAATTGAAATTTAATCCGCCTGATAAAATTTTTGTGATATATAATAAAACGGCGTAAAATAATACCGGTCTTAAATCATAATAATAATCTTTAAAAGAAAATTTTAGTGACAGTTGTACGATAAATTGAATTATTATTAAAGCCAATGAAAACCAGAAAGGAAGTAAAAAAATTGATATGCTTAATACAGGTATAAAAATTATTTTTATCCAGGCAGGACATTTATGAAAAATTGAATTTCCCTGTTTGTATGATAAAAAGCCATTTTCCATTTTACCACACCAGATCTGAAAGCTTTCTGTAACTTACAAGCGGATTTTTTATGTTCCAGTTTTCAAGAGGCTTTTTTAATCCTTCTTCTGCAGTTCCGTCAAAAACTTTTTCGCCTTTATATAAAATAAAAAAGGAATCACAAAGTGCAAGACATTTTTCAATTTCATGAGTTAAAACAATTATTGTCTTTTTTTCCTTTTTTAATTGTTTTAATAAATCATTTAGTTGTTTTACACCCTTGTAATCAAGGTTTGCATACGGTTCGTCAAGAATTATCACCGGTAAATCCATTGCAAGCATACAGCCAACTGCAAGCCGTCTTTTTTCACCACCTGATAAAAAGCGGGCAGGATAATCTGCTTTTTCCTTTAATCCGCATGTAATCAGCGACTTTTCTATTGCTGACTTAATTTTATCATCAGGCCATTTTAAATTTTTTGGACCAAAAGCGATATCCTCTCGTGGTGTTTCTCCTAATATTTGAGTTTCTGCCTCCTGAAAAACAAGTCCGCATTGACCGTTTGTTTCAATTAATCCGCTGTCAGCTTTTTCAAGTCCGGCGATTATTGACATCAAAACGCTTTTTCCGGCACCATTTTCGCCTGCAATAACCGTAAAAGAAGATGCTTTAATTTCTAACGATATATTCTTTAGAATGTGATGAGTACCGTCAAAGGTTTTAAATGATTTATTAAGATTCTTTACTTTAATCATAATTTTTCTTTTCTGATGAATATAAATAATGTGCAATTAAAGGTCTGATTTTTAACGCAACCGGAATTATTATAATCATCTTGATAATATCGCCTGGAATATACGGTAAAACACATGTTTTGAATGTAAATGAAAACGCAGAAATATATGATGGAACTTTATTTGTTTTTATTGCCCAATTAGTAAAATGAATTATTCCCGGGATATAGATAATCAGCATCCCAATTATAACTGCCATTGAGATTTTTAATAATTTTGCTTTCTGATGTTTTTTTTCATATATTGATGGTTTTCCTGAAATTAATCCGCAAACAAGAGCACCAAGAACATAGCCTGCCAGAAATCCGCCGGTTGGTCCTGCAAATACAGCAATTCCACCTGTTCCACCGGAAAATACCGGAAGTCCTATGAGCCCTGCTGTCATGAAAATTAATACCGGTAAAACTGCTAAGAAATTTCCAAGTATGCATGCGGTTAAAATACATAATGCATTCTGTAATACTATTGGAACCGGCCCGATGGGGATTCTCATAAAACAACCAATGCAAATAATTGAAGCAAAAAGTGCAATAACAGACACTTTAAACAAATTATTATTCATGGTTAAAGTATAACAGAATGCATTTATATTGTAAACTTAAATTACTTATAAAATGGTTTACAATTAATATTCAGGAGGTAATTCTCCAAGCTGGTCAAAGCTGAATACAGGGCCGTCCTTGCAGACAAATTTATCACCGATATTACAGCGGCCGCATTTACCAATACCACATTTCATTCTCATTTCCATTGTAGTGAAAACCTGTTCATCTTTAAAACCAAGTTTTTTCAGGGCATCAAGAGAAAGGTGAATAAGGATTGGAGGTCCGCACATGATGACTGTCATTCCGGGATCCGGATTAAGCTCTGTAACGTAAGGTGGAACAAAACCAACGTGTCCGTCCCATCCTTCTTCTTCACGGTCAATTGTAAGGTCAATTGAACAGTTTGGTTGTTTCATCCATACATTCTTCATTTCATCAAGACGTACAAGATCAGCCATGGAGCGTGAACCGTAGATAACCTGAATCTTACCGTAATCTGAACGGTGATCCATCATATAATTAACAACTGAATGTACAGGTGCAATACCGATACCACCGGCAATTACAAGAATATCCTTGCCTTTAAGCTTGGTATCTACAGGGAAGCCGTTACCAATCGGACCTCTAAGACAAATCTGCTGTCCTATTTCTGCATTGTGAAGCCATTCTGTAACGCATCCGCATTTTTTAATTGAAAACTCCATGTGAGTCTGAAGTGTTGGTGAAGATGTAATGGAAATCATTGATTCACCGACTCCAGGTACAATGAGCATTGCACACTGACCAGGAATATGTTCAAAAAGTTTTTTTCCGTCAAGTCCAACTACACTGAATGTTTTTACATCCGGAGTTTCCTGTCTGATATCAATAATTTTTCCTACGTAAGGAATAAAGCTTTCTTTTGTTTCCATCTTTTAATCCTTAAATATCATCGCTTTCATTAATCGAATTAATAACTTTGACAATGTTCATATTAATAGGACAACTTTCAAGACAACGTCCGCAGCCTACACAACTGTATAAACCGTCATGAGCCATCGGATAGTAAACAAGTTTATGCATGAATCGCTGTCGGCTTCGTTCAACCTGAGTTAAACGAGGATTTGCTGCTGCCATCTGTGTAAAGTCTGAATACATGCACGAATCCCAGCAGCGGGTCTGTGTAACAGATTTGCCATTATCAAAATCACGTACATCAAAACACATACAGGTAGGGCAGACATAAGTACAGGTTCCGCATCCAAGACAAGCTTCTGCAACCTTTTGCCAGATTTTTGAATTGAATATTTTCATCATCTGTTCCGGCTTTACATTGCCTGTTTTTGATAAATCAAGCTTTGCAAACGGAAGCTTCGAAATCTTATCTGTTATTTCTTTTTTGCATGCTTCAACTGCTTTTTCATTTTCATCAGAAAGAACATTCTTTACAGAATCAAGAAAAGATTTGCCTTTATCTGTGTTTGCATTAAAGAAATATTTATTATCGGTAAACCAGCAGCTTACATCACCGGCAGGATTAGCCGCATCGATATTATAAGTTGAACAGAAGCAGGTTTTTGCAGGTTCATTACATGCTAAAGTGATTACAATTCCATGCTCGCGTCTGTTTTTATAATATGAATCAACTGGATTCATGTTAAGATAAACATTGTCGATTACTTCAAAAGATTTTGCATCACAGGCACGTACTCCGAAAACTACGAAATCCTTGAGTTCTTTTCTTGGATCTTCAACAGAAACTTCAGTTCCGTTTACTTTGTACGAAACCATATGCTCTGTTTTAGGGAAAAAGAAATCTTTAGCAGAACGGATTGTCTTTAACTGTGCAGTTAACTTGACATCTTTAGACCATTTCTTAAAATCTGCTTTTCCTTCAGTTGTGTCTGAAGGAATATATAAATCAATTTTAGATGCAACTGTTTCAAAAAAATCATTTATTTTATTAGAAGAGATTGATAACATTAGTCATTACCTCCTTCCTGTCTATCTGTAATGATGGAAGTTTCAGGGTCATCTTCCTTAAATGTCCACATTACAGGTTTTGATTCCATATCTGCTCCAGCCTGATATTCACCGTAGATTGAATTTATATCCTTGATGAATTTTCTGTTCAGAAGATGAAGAGGAATGCCCTGTGGACAAACACGTGAACATTCACCGCAGTCAGTACAACGTCCGGCAACATGCCATGCTCTTATGATATGGAAAAGACTTTCTTCAAATGATGTAACTGCAACTTTCTGTGAAGTATAAAGTGCATTGTTATCAAATACACATTTTTCACAAGTACAAGCAGGACAAACATTTCTGCAAGCATTACATCTGATACAACGGCTGAATTCATTTTTCCAGAAAGCGTTGCGTTCATCTGCTGTCATTTTTTCAAGCTTTTTAACTTCTTCCATGCGTTTTGATTCACCCATAAGCTTTTCTTCATCAAAACCTATTGATTCATCGCATGAAACAGGCTTTTTGTTTTTACAGTTATCGCAAGGTTCTCCACCGTCAAGTGTATCCTGACAAGGAACAGCAACAGCATAAACATCATCCTTACTGATTCTGTTTTCTTTCAAAAGCTGAGTGAACGAATAAGTATCATTAGGCTTTAAGAAAACAAGAACTACTTGTGATGGAATTGGTGCTTCCGTTGCAGAAGGATCCTTCTGTTTAGCCATTGTATTGTTCATACGTGCAGTTGATTTTTTAATTTCAATTTCACGTGTAATTTCTACAAGATATTTTGAAAGATTTGCTGCACAATATTTATTGAAAACAAAATCTTTTTTAAGTTCTTCGATAGATGAAAAAACATAAGGTGTTATGTCTTCATCAAAGAGTCCTTTTTTCCAGCCTAAAACCTTTTGAACTTTACCTTCAGCCAGTAATTCTTCTGCGCGTTTGATTAATTTGTCTTGCATCTTACATCCTCCAGTTTTTTGCATTCACCAAGAGCAGTAATCTGCTTTACAAAGTCATTCATAATTCCTGCAAAGCGTACACCTTCTGCAGCAGAACACCATTCAACTCGTGTTCGTCCTTTTTCAATACCAAGGAAATCAAGCATACTGAAAAGCAAGGTCATACGTCGTCTTGCAAAATAATTACCTGTAGAATAGTGACAGTCTCCAGGATGACATCCACATAAAATAACACCGTCAGCGCCTCTCTGGAATGCACGCAGGATAAACAAAGGATTCAAGCGGCAAGAGCACGGAATTCGGATGATTTTAACATTTGCAGGATATTCCAATCGGTTGTTACCGGCTAAATCTGCACCTGCATAAGAACACCAGTTACAGCAGAATGCAATAATTTTTGGTTCCCAGTTTTTGTTTTCTACAGACATGCATCTACCTCCGCCAAGATTTGTTTATTACTAAAGCCGTGAAGATCCATTGCACCGGAAGGACAGACAACTGTACAAGCTCCACAACCATGACACATAGCTGTGTTGACCTGAGAAACTCTTCTTGTAATTGTTGTTCTGTTTGGTCCTCTGAAATCCTTATCAACATAAGAAATAGCGCCGTAAGGACATACATTTTTACAAGCACCACAACCGTTACATGCATTTTCATCAGGATGAGCGGTACAAGGGTCGTTCTTGAGTTTATCTTTAACAAGAAGACAGATAGCTTTAGCAGCAGCACCTGAAGACTGAGCAACAGTTTCAGGAATATCCTTTGGTCCCTGACAGCAGCCTGCTAAGAAGATACCGGCAGTTGGAGATTCAACAGGACGAAGCTTTGCATGAGCCTCTAAGAAGAAGTCATTGTTGTCCATAGAAGTTGTAAGCATTGTTGCAAGAGGACGTGCAGATTTATCTGCCTCGATACTTGCGGCAAGAACAACCATATCTGCCTTTATGTGAACCTGTCTGTTCAGAATCAAATCACTTCCCTGAACATCAAGTGTACCGTCACTTTGTGGAGTAACTTTTCCAACCATACCTTTAATATAATGAACTCCATACTGTTCAACAGCACGGCGGTAGAATTCATCAAAGTTTTTACCAGGAGTTCTTACATCAATATAAAATACAGTAATGTTTGTATCAGGATAATGATCTCGGGTAAGTATTGCGTGTTTTGCAGTATACATACAGCAGATTTTAGAACAGTATTCGTGTCCTTTTGTAGAATCTGCAGAGCATCGGCTTCCGACACACTGAACGAAAACAATATTCTTTGGTTCTTTACCGTCAGATGGTCGTAAAAGATGACCATTGGTTGGTCCTGAAGCATTGCAAAGTCTTTCGAATTCAAGTGAAGAAACAACATCAGGACTCTGATTATATGCAAATTCATCGAACTGCTTCAAATCTATAGGATTGTATCCTGTTGCAACTATGATTGCGCCGTATTTTTCTGTAAGGGTTGTTTCTTTCTGATTAAAATCAATTGCACCTGCTGTACATGCTTTTTCACAAAATCCGCAGACACCATCTTTTCCTTTTTCAAGAGCCTTCATGTGAAGACAGTATGTAGGATTAATGGCAGCAACCTTTGGAACTGCCTGTGCAAATGGAATATTTATAGCCTTACAATTATCAAGATTTAAGTTGAATGCGTTTGGTACCTTTGCGTTAGGACATTTTTCGATACATGCGCCGCATCCGGTACATTTTACTTCATCTACAAAACGCGGATGACGTTTGATTTCAACTTCAAAGTTTCCGATATATCCCTTTACATCTTTAATTTCTGAATAAGAAAGAATCCTGATATTTGCATTCTGACTAACTTCAGTCATTTTTGGAGTAACGATACATGAAGCACAGTCAAGTGTAGGGAAGGTCTTATCGAGCTTTGCCATCTTACCACCGACTGTATAATCTTTTTCGACAATATCAACTGGGAAGCCTGCATCTGCAATATCGAGTGCGGCTGTAATACCGGCAATTCCACCACCAATAACAAGTGCTCGTTTTGTCATCGGAGTTTCACCTTCAATAAGAGGTGTATCAAGAATTGTTTTTGCAATTGCTGCCTTTCCAAGTGCAATTGCTTTTTGGGTTGCCTGTTCTTTATCTTTTAATACCCATGAATCCTGTTCACGGATATTTGCAACTTCAACCTTATATGCATTTAATCCCGCTCTTTGTGCACAGGCGCGGAATGTTTTTTCATGCATTCGTGGAGAACATGAACAAAGAACTACACCAGTGAGTTTATCATCCTTAATGTGATCTTCAATCATTTTCTGACCGGCAGAAGAACACATGTAAGTATAGTTTGTTGAATAAACAACACCCGGTACTTTTCCAAGCTCTTCTGCAACTTTTTCTACATCAACTGTTCCTGCAATATTAGTACCACAGTGACATACAAAAACACCAATTCGTTCCATCTATATTTCCTATTTTTTGTACTTTCTGAACGCACTTACGATTGCCTGCTGAGGTAAATCGTCATCTAAATGTTCTGGTACCTGATTTGGATCTAAATGATGAGGGCCTCTGGCACCTTCAACAACCTGACGTACTGCATCAATTAATTTTGCCGGTTCAACCTGACGTGGACATCTTTCAAGACAGGCAAAACAACTTAAACATGCATAAATTGATTTAGTCTGAAGAAGTTTTTCGATTTCTCCATTTTCTACCATCTGAACAAACTGATGCGGATGATATTCCATTGCATCGTAGTTTGGACATGTTCCGGAGCATTTTCCACAGACCATACATTTTTTAGGATTAACTCCTGATTTAAGAAGGATTTCTTCTTTTATCTGCTCAATATCATGACTAAGCATTTTATTTTTCCTCCTTAAGACCTAATGCTTCAGCAAGAAGCTGTGTAAAATAAATTACATCGAGTTTTGAATCACCCTTATTTTTCTGAAGATTATATTTACACAAAGGACATGAAGTCACAAGGAAATCTGTACCCATATCCTGTGCATTGCTTAAAATTTTAGAAGCTCTGTCTTTAGGGATTTGTTTATCTTCAAACATTGTATATGCACCGCAGCATTCATTTCTCTGAGAATAAATGACAGGAGTGCCGCCGATAGCCTTGATAAAATCTTCAATAATCTGAGGATTTTCCGGGTCATCGAATTGAAGAACATTTGCCGGGCGAAGAAGAAGGCATCCGTAGTAAGCGCCGATTTTTTTTCCGGTAAAAGGATTTTTTACTGCTGCGCGAACCTTATCCCAGCCTACAACATCACGAAGAACTTCAAGATAGTGAAGTACTTTTGTTTCGCCGTGATACTCAATTCCATCTTCTTTAAGATAATTGTTTACTTTGAAGTCTACTAATTCATCTGTCTGAACATCATTGTTTACCTGTTTAATGACGTTGTAGCATGCAGAACAAAGAGTAACTAATTCATGACCAGCATCTTTAGCGCTGCTTAGTGCACGAATTGATGAAAGCTTTGTTGCAAATTCATCCTTTGCCATAGGATATTCGCCGCCACAACACTGCCAGTCAGGAATTTCTTCAAGTGTGAATCCTAATGCTTCCGCAGAAATACGCGCATATTTATCAAGATCAACAGCCTTGTTTTTAAGCGTACATCCTGGGAAATATGAATATGTCATACTTGCTCCTATAAATACATAATAAGCATTATTTTAAAATATTAGAAAAATTATAGCGTATTTTTGAAAATTAGTTAATATTATTTAATACAATTAAAGAAGAAATATTTATAAAATTATTGTAATAACCGCACCGTGACCTTTTTCAACGTTTGAAGCATATATAATACCGCCCATTGCTTCGATAATTGTACGTGCAATTGCAAGACCAAGTCCACAGCCGCCTTCATTTCTGTTATGAGAGTCATCGCCACGGTAAAAACGTTCAAAAACATGCTCTATGATTTTTTCATCAAAGCCTTTACCGTTATCACTTATTGTCATGATTACCTTTTTGGCTTTATCTTTTTTACAGTTGATGCTTATTTCTATAGGATCATCACAATATTTAAGTGAATTTGAAATAACAACAGTTAAAACCTGATGAAAAAGCTCCTCATCCGTAAAAACCTTTAAATCCTTTGAAACTGTATAATTGAATGTGCAATCCGGTTTGATTACAAGTGTCTCTTTTTTTAGACGTTCAATTAACGGTTCAACAAGAAGAATGACTTTTTCAGGAACTATTGCACCCCGTTCAAGACGTGACATCTGCAAAAGATTTGAAATAATCATCTCCATAGAGTTTGCTTCACTGATTATCATCGCAAGAGATTTTTCAAGCTGCAGCTTATCATCCTTTCCCCATCTTCGTAAAAGATTAGCCTGTCCTGAAATTACCGCAACCGGTGTACGAAGCTCATGCGATACATCGCTTGTAAACTGCCTTTCTCTTTTTAATTCACGTTTCAACGGTTCGGTCGTACGTTTCGTTAAAAATGCAGAACCGATGAAAGAAAAAATAATGATTGGAATCAAGGTGATGAATATTATCCATGCAAGATGACTGAACATATTAGTTGCAGAATCTGAATCCATGTTTATGGAAACCTGAATTATAATTTTATTTGAATGATATTCATAAACCGATGAAGCATAAAAGATATTTAAATCAGAATCTCCAAAATAAAGCCTTTCCTTATGATGCTGAAGCTTATTATTTGTAATATCAAGATGCGGAAGATACGGATTATTTGTTCTGATTACTTCTTCATTCAAAGGATTTTTGTTTTCGTCATATTTGTAAATTATAAAATCAACGTAGTAGGGAAGTTCAATAAAGCCTGCCTTTATGTCCTTTACATCATTGTTTTCAAGAGACTTTGTGATGATTGAAACTGCATTCAAAAGCTCTTCCTGTTTTTGATTTTTGATATTATTCCATAGAACCACAGTATAAATATAAACTATGATTATTGAGGTAAGAGTAAACAAGGCAGTAAGCTTGGCAGCTAATTTTACGGTAAGCGAATGCTTTACATCTATCATTTAGAACTTTTGCTGACCATCATAAAGCCGGCACCCCTGACAGTTTTTATATATTCTTCCTTGCAGCTGTTGTCAATTTTTGACCGAAGATAACCGACATAAACGTCAATTGTGTTTTCATCGATAAAGTGATTTTTTCCCCAGATGTTATCAATAAGAAAATCTCTGTTTAAAACCTGATCCTGATTTTCAAGGAAAAGCTTGAGCATTAAAAATTCTGTTTTTGAAAGATTAAGAATTTCATCCTTGAGAGTTACCTTCATGCTTTCGGGAACCATCTCAAGCTCTCTGTTTTTAAGTACAGATGATGAGCCTTCATTCGTAAATCTTCTTGTAACCGCACGCATTCTTGCAAGCAGCTCTTCAATCTGGAACGGCTTTGTGATGTAATCATCAGCTCCGGCATCAAGACCATTAACACGGTCATAGGTTTCTGCTCTTGCAGTAACAAGGATGATGGGTACCAAGGAATCTTTTCGTATCCTTCGTAAAACTTCAAGTCCGCTTAATTCAGGAAGCATTACATCCAGAAGAATCAATTCAGGATCAAATGACTCATATTTTTCCAATGCTTCACGGCCGGTAAAAGCCGTCTGTGTTTCATATCCTTCGTGATCTAATTCCAGCTTAACAAAATCTGAAATTCCTCTGTCATCTTCTACAATTAATACTCTAGACATATACAACCTCTGATCTATTATAAACATAATATCATTATTTATAAAATTAAAAAATAAGAATTTTCTTAGTTTTTCTTTATTTTATTCTCAAATACCCGAAATTAATATACACTATATTTATCCTGTAAGATAAAACTAATTGTAGGGAGGTGAACGAGATGAAAAAAACAAAAAAGATATTTACATCAATTGTATTTTTAGTTCTCTTTGTGATTAGTTCAGTTTTTGCAGGACCAAAAACATTAAGCCCTGTTCAAAATCAAAGTGAAGAAATAACAGAGGATTCTGATGAAGAAGTTCTTGAAGAAAATGATGATATTTTCTGGGAAACTTATGATGACGAAGAATCTGATGAAGAATATGATGATGACGAAGATGAGTTATTGAAGCGTAAGAGAAAGGCAAGAAAGATTCAGACTCCTAAAAAAACTGATGCGCTTCCTGAAAAATCTGTAAATGGAGTTCCTTCAAAAGAACGAAGACCAAAGCCGATAAAGCCGGACCAGAAGACGAAACCTAAAACGAAGGAAAAAAAGGATAACAAGCTTCTTGAAGTAGTAGTTGCCGGCGGACTTCTTTTATGGCTTTGGGAAGTAATAACCGATTAAATAAAAAAAACTGATTAAACATTTTTGTATGTCTAATCAGTTTTTTTTATGTCTAAAACAAATTGCGGACAATCTAAAAATTGCCTGCGCAATTTTTTTAACGGTTTCCGATTAAACACCGGCTGCCAGCAGCCTTACACAGGATATGCCATTGCTTCCGGCTTAAATACTTCGTCAAACTTTTCTGCAGTCAAAAATCCTAAACCTACACATGCTTCTTTGAGAGAGATGTTTTCGTCAAAGGCTTTGTGGGCGGTTTTAGCGGCATTTTCGTAGCCGATGTATGGATTTAATGCAGTTACGAGCATCAATGAGTTGTAGAGGTTATGGTGCATTTTTTCCTTGTTGGCTGTAATTCCTACTGCGCAGTTTTTGTTAAAGCTTTCCATAGCTTCTGCAAGAAGACGTGCACTCTGGATAAAGTTGTATGCGATAACCGGCATGAAAACGTTTAATTCAAAGTTACCCTGACTTGCTGCAAAGCTTACGGCAGCGTCGTTACCCATAACCTGAACTGCAACCATTGTTACAGCTTCACACTGAGTCGGGTTTACTTTTCCAGGCATGATAGAAGAGCCCGGTTCATTTTCAGGAATGTGGATTTCTCCAAGACCGTCACGAGGACCAGATGCGAGCCAGCGTACGTCGTTTGCAATCTTCATCATATCGCAGGCAAGAGCCTTGATTGCTCCGTGTGCAAAAACAAGTTCGTCTTTAGATGTAAGGGCATGGAATTTATTAGGAGCGGTAATAAAATCTTTACCGGTTAATTTTGAAACACATTCAGCAACCTTTGTGTCAAAGCCTTTAGGTGCATTAAGACCAGTTCCTACGGCAGTTCCACCAAGAGCAAGCTGCTTGAGGTAAGGAAGGGATGAGCAGAGCATTTCACGGTCGCGTTCCAGCGATGTTCTCCAGCCGGAAATTTCCTGATCAAAAGAAATAGGAACGGCATCCTGAAGGTGAGTACGACCTGATTTTACGATTCCTTCGTTTTCTTTTTCAAGGCGTTTGAAAGTTGCTGCGAGAGTGTCGATAGCAGGAAGAAGTTTATCTTCGATTACGCATACAGCAGAAATGTGGAGGGCAGTCGGGAATGTATCGTTAGAAGACTGAGACATGTTGATGTCGTCGTTAGGATGACAAAGCTTTTTACCTGCAATTTCGTTTGCACGGTTTGCAATAACTTCGTTTGCATTCATGTTGCTCTGAGTACCAGAACCAGTCTGCCATACAACGAGCGGGAAGTGGTCATTCAAGCTGCCCGAAATTACTTCATCACAAGCCTGGCTGATTGCCTTTAATTTTTCATCAGTCATCTTTTCAGGTTTGAGGGCGTTGTTAGCCATAGCAGCAGCTTTTTTAAGATAGCCGAATGCTTTTGTAATTTCTCGAGGCATTGTTTCGATTCCAACACCGATTTCAAAGTTTTCGTGGCTGCGCTCAGTCTGAGCACCCCAGTATTTGTCAGCAGGTACTTTTACTTCCCCCATCGAGTCATGTTCAATCTTAAACTCCATATAAATATCCTTAAAATTAGAATTTAATCTGTTTAATTACTTCTTTGAGACTGTCTGCACTGTGTCTTAATGAGGCGATTTCTGAATCTAAAAGAGGAACTTCAATCTTTCCTTTAATTCCACCTTTTCCTACGACAACAGGAATTGAAAGACAAACATCACTGATTCCATATTCACCGTCAAGCATAGAAGAAATTGTAAGGACTGAATCAACATCATAGTTCAAAGCTTCACATAATTTTGCAGTTGTAACACCGATTGCATAATTAGTACAGTTTTTAGCTGCAATAATAACTCCACCTGATTTTCTGATGTAATCTTCAACATCATCCTTGTTGAACTGAGCAAGCTTTTCACCGTTATATGAACCGGCATAATGATCTACAGGAATTGAACTGATGTTTGCAAGTGACCATGGAACAAAAGATGAATCACCATGTTCACCGAAAACATAACCATGAATATTTTCCTGAGCAACCTTGTATGTTTCTGCGATGCGTGCTCTGAAACGTGCAGTATCAAGCATTGTTCCTGTACCGAAAATTCTGTTTGCCGGAATGCCTGAAGTTTTTACAAGCTGATATGTAAGAATATCAACAGGATTTGCAACTACAACATAAAGTGCGTTTGGAGCAACCTTTGTAATCTGAGGAATAATTGTTTTCGTAATATCAACATTTGTTTGAGCGAGATCAAGACGAGACTGTCCAGGTTTTCTTGCAACTCCTGAAGTAAGTACAACTATATCAGAATCCTTTGCATCATTGTAATCACCGTCATGAATGTATACCGGACCAATATAAGGAGTTCCCTGCCGGATATCCATTGCTTCTCCCATTGCACGATCCTTTGCAATATCAATTAAAACAATTTCAGAAGCAAGCTGTTTGAGTGTTAATGCAAACGCAACTGTTGAGCCAACCTGTCCGGCACCAATAATAGTAATTTTTGACATAAAAGTCTCCTAACATAATTGAATATATTTTTATTTTCGTTTAGTTTAAATACAACGTATTTTATAATAATAGTTTTCATGTTTTTTGTTAATAGGATAATGAGAGATAAAAGAAAAATTCATTTGATGAATATTATGAAATATTTTTTTTTTTGCATTTTGAGTAATCATATGTTACAATAAAATGGGGTTTATGAAATGAAAAAGTATTTATTAATAATTATTCCGATTCTTTTACTTGTTTTAGTTCTGACAAACTGTGATTCTACTAAAATAGAATATCCTGATGAAACTCTATATGACGTTGCCGGAAAAGAAATTAAAACTTCCACCGGTAAGGATCAAATCTATTTAATTAAATGGAAGAATCAGTACTATTATGTCGAAGGTAAAAAGGAAATGAGAAAGGTTTTGAGCCCATTTCCGATATTTCCTTTAGCTATCCGTACTTGCGGATATCTTTGGGCAAGTTTTGAAACTGAGTCCTATTACGAAACAGATGCAATTTATAGAGTCATAGACAAAAATGTTATAACCTATAAATCTGATTATTTACATGTTGAAATAAATAGAGATGACCGTACCTACAGAAATCACGGATTGATAGTTTTTCCGTTGCCTCGTGATGAAACAATAGATGAGATTTTTTCAAAGCTGAAAAGACCTGTTGTTAAGGAATTCAAATCAACAAACCATGCAGAAGTTCGTGAACTTTTATACAAACTTTTAGAAGACGAAAATGTATTCTGTATTCTGGACTATAAACGATATCAGAGAATTGAAGGCTACTACAAGATTTATGTTCCTTTTCCAAGTAAAGAAGAAATAAGACGTTACGAAATCGAGCGGGAATTACACAATTTATACGGTCAAGGTTACGGATCAGGAAACTCCATTACCATAGATGCCCTCCCAATAAATTACGACGAAGAGTCTCATACCGCCGAACTAACCTGCCACGGCCCCTTCGAAGTCTACAAACGCATAGAAAAATACCCCAAATCCGAATTCAAAGAAATGAGCTATGAATGGACATTAACATATTTTATAAAAGCCCCGTCGGATGAAGAAGGGAAGTGATAGAAAAAAAGACCAGTGGAGTTACTGTCATTTTACTGTCATTCGGTTAAATAAAAAAAAGCTAAGTCATTGTATTATAAGGACTTAGCTCTTTAATTTGAGAGCGGATGAAGGGAGTCGAACCCTCGTCATCAGCTTGGAAGGCTGAGATAATAAGCCGTTATATGACATCCGCAAAAGTTATATTAAGTATATTGATTTTTGAAAGACTTGTCAAGAGAGTATAAAAAAAAATATAGCATCTGATAAATATAACCCCAGCCTTCCTGCCAGAGTTTTGAAGATTCATTTGCAACATCGCGACCATTTATTGATTTTTCGGCCGCATAATCTTCCCCGCACCAGGAGATAAATCCTGCTTTTTTTTAAAATTATTCTTCAAGCATTTAAAACTCAGGATTTATTTACAGCATTTTGGGGTATGTGACTATTGAATAAAAATGAGTACTTAAATTCTTGATAAATCGTGATTTTTTTATACATATATTTGATAAATCATGTTATAATATTCTATCTATGCAAGCTGATTACACAAAACTCTGGGAACGCTATAAAGAAAAAGGTTATAGGAATAAGACTGACCTTATTGAATTAGCGGATATCTCGACTAATATCGTTGCAAAGCTTAACAAAGGTGAATATGTATCTATGGAAAGTCTGGCTAAGATTTGTAAGGCTTTGGATTGTGATATTGGGGATGTTTGTGTAATTAATAAAAAAGATTAATTTTATATGCTGTATCATTATTTGACACAGGGTATGTTGTAAAATATAAGTATGGAGTATTATATATAATATGGCTAAAGCAAAAAAACAAGTCAGCTTTGAAGACGCTCTCTGGGGCGCATGCGATAAACTTCGCGGAACAGTTGAACCTGCAGAATATAAACACGTTGTACTTAGTCTTATCTTCTTAAAATTCGTAAATGATAAATTTGATGCCCACCGTCAGGAACTAAAGGACGAAGGCAAAGAAAAATATATAGATGTTCAGTCTTTCTATACAATGAAAAATGTTTTCTTTGTGCCGGAAGAAAGCCGCTGGTCATTCATAATGCAGAATGCAAAGCAAAACGATATTGCCCTCAAAATCGACACGGCGCTCAATACTATAGAAAAACAGAATCCTTCATTAAAGGGCGCACTTCCAGATAACTATTATTCCCGGCTTGGAATTGATGTGTCAAAGCTTGCAGCCCTTTTAGATGAAATAAACAACATTCAGACAAATGCAGATAAAGAAAACGACATTATGGGCCGTGTTTACGAATACTTCCTTACAAAGTTTGCTCTTCAAGAAGGAAAAGGTAAGGGAGAATTCTATACTCCAAAATCTGTTGTAAATCTTATTGCAGAAATGATTGAACCATACAAGGGAAAAATCTACGACCCATGTTGTGGTTCCGGTGGTATGTTTGTTCAGTCGCTTAAGTTTGTAGAAAATCATGCAGGAAACTCAAAAGATATTTCTGTGTATGGACAGGAAGGTACAACTACAACATATAAACTTGCAAAGATGAATCTTGCAATTCGTGGCATTCCCTGCGACCTTGGTGAAAAAGCTGCCAACACTTTTACAAATGATCTTCATAAAGATTTACGCGCTGATTACATAATGGCTAATCCACCTTTTAATCAGAAAGACTGGCGTGCAGAAAATGAACTTGTAAACGATGCCCGTTGGAACGGCTATACAGTACCGCCAACAAGCAACGCAAACTATGGCTGGATTTTGCACATGGTTTCAAAACTAAGTACAAACGGAACAGCAGGCTTTCTTCTTGCAAACGGAGCTTTGAGCGGTGAAGGACAGGAATTAGAAATCCGTAAGCAGCTCATAGAAAACAATCTTGTAGAAGCAATTGTAATTCTTCCAAGAAACCTTTTTTATACAACCGATATTTCCGTAACGCTCTGGATTTTAAACAAAAACAAAAAAAGTCGCACAGTTGAACAAAACGGAAAAATCAAAAATTACCGCAACCGGGAAGAAGAAGTTCTCTTTATGGATCTTCGCCAGATGGGAAGTCCTTTTGAAAAAAAATACATCGAGCTTACTCAGGAAGACCGCGACAAAGTAACATCAACTTTCCACTCATGGCAGCAGGCCGGAGCAAACGAAACTTACAAAGATATCCCGGAATTCTGCTACAGTGCAAACAAAAAAGAAATTGTAGAAAAAGGCTACAACCTTGTTCCAAGCCGCTACATTGAATTTGTAAACCGTGATGAAACTCAGGATTATGATTCAGCCATGAAGGCTCTTCAATCAGAACTGACAGACCTTCTCAAACAGGAAGAAGAAAGCAAAAAAGAACTGCTTGGTGTTTTCAAAGATTTGGGCTACGAAATTAAACTGTAGGAGCAAATTGTGAAAAAAGAAAATTCTTTTGAAATAGATTTCGATTCCTACATTCGCGAAGGTGAACCTGATAAAAAAGAAAAAAGTATCGCCTGGTCAATTGCTACAGGCTTGCAGCAGGTTGATGGTCTTACACCGTCAGCCTATTTGTATGAAACTGCAAAGCGGAATATTGAAGGCGAGATTTCAATTGAAGAAGCAAAAAAACTTATAGACTCCTATTATGAATCAAAAACATCCCGCACCGATGATGATGATGACAAGGAAGAGGCAGATAAAGTTTCTGCCAGAATTACGGAATTACTTTCTGAAAAATCTTTTAGTTTTACTCCTAATCAATTGCTTTCGATTCATGAACGGCTTTTCAAAGGCCTTTTTTATAAAGTAAAAGCCGGGGAATTTCGTGACTACAATATCACAAAAAAAGAATGGGTTTTGAACGGTGACACAGTTTTGTATGCCAATGCCGATCTTATTAACGAAACTCTGAAATATGACTTTGAAACAGAAAAAAACTTTGATTATTCCAATCTTTCAAAGGAAGATGCTGTAAAGCATATTACACGATTTGTTGCAAACATGTGGCAGATTCATCCATTTGGAGAGGGTAACACAAGAACAACAGCCGTTTTTACAATCAAATATCTTCGTTCGCTAGGCTTTAATGTGAACAACGAGCCTTTTGAAAAACATAGTTGGTACTTCCGAAATGCCTTGGTACGCGCGAATTATACAAACATGCAGAAAGGCATTTATATGAATACGGAATATCTGGAAAAGTTTTTCAGAAATATCCTGCTTGGCGAAAATAATGAACTTAAAAACCGCTACACCCATATTGATTATGATGAATACATCAAAAAGTTCGGAGAAAACGAAAAAAGTTCGGAGAAAAAGTTCGGAGATAATCAAAAAAGTTCGGAGATAATTCTAGAACTCTTAAAAGAAAATCCAAAACTCTCTGCTAAAAAACTTTCAGAAAAAATTGGAATAACAAGTCGTGCCGTAGAAAAGCAGCTTGCCTCACTTGTTGATAAAGGATATATAAAACGCGAAGGCTCCCCAAAAGGCGGACACTGGGAGATTTTGAAATGAGTGCGAATTATAAAAAACTTGGAGAAAATGTGTCACATGGATTAAATTTTCCTAACGGAAATATTTAAATAATTTATGCTTGGAATTTCGTTAGCAATTCCGATTCCGTGATTTAACATACGAAATAAAACTGTAGGAGGAAGAGTATGAATTTTAGTTTTGGATTGATTCAAAAAGGTGAAGGCTTAAATCTCGAATTAAAACGAGAATGGGCTCAAGATAAAAATAAATTCTTAAAAACAGTAAGTGCATTCAGCAATACTTCTGGTGGTTTTATTGTCTTTGGCGTTGACGACAAAACAAAACAAATTATTCCCATTCCAGAAAATGACCAGTCAAAGCTTATAGATGCAATTACAAATTCAATTTCTGACAATATAGAACCTCAAATATCTCCAAAGATTACTGTGGAAACAAATAAACATGGCAAATCTGTTGTTGTGGTTCAAATCTTTAGCAGCAATAACTGTCCATATTACATAAAATCATTGGGAAAAGAAAATGGCTCTTTCATTCGTGTTGGCGCAACATCCAGACTTGCAGATGAAAAGAATCTCTATGAACTGGAACTAATTGGAAAAAGAAGTTCCTTTGATTCAATTCCTAATCGCGAACTTTATTCAAATGATCGATTTTTTAATGAAATAAAAATTAAAACCCTTTGTGATGAACTAAGTTCAATGATAAAAAAAGTAGATGCATATTCTCCTGATGTAACAATAGATACTCTGGAGTCATTAGGTTTATTGGTTAGAAATGGTTCTGACTTAATGCCAAGTAATGCATTTGGTATTCTCTCGAGTGTTGAATTACCTGCATTTCAACAGAGTGTTGTTAGATGCGCAGCATTCAAAGGAACCGATAAATCCATATTTTTAGATAGACTAGATTGCTCTGGCCCACTATATAAACAAATTGAAGATGCTTTTCAATTTGTAATTAAGAATATTAAAGTTGGTATGGAAATAGACGGAATTCAGGGAAAGAATAAATACGAATTTCCTCCTGATGCTATTCGAGAAGCAATTGTAAATGCTGTTGTTCATAGAAATTATCTATATCCAGAACATGTTCAAATTGCAATTTATGAAGATCGTATAGATATTATTTCTCCTGGTTCACTTGTTCATGATTTAACCTTAGAACAAGCCTTGGATGGTGTTTCAAAATTACGAAATCCTGTTCTTGCAAAGGTGTTCCAGAAAATTGGACTTATGGAAGAATGGGGATCAGGATTAAGACGAATTAGAACTTCTTGTGCTGATGCTAGAGTAAATCCACCAAAATTTGTAGATTCAAATATAGAATTTAAAACACAGTTTTTTAGAGGTGAATATTTTGCAGATATATCAAAACGGCTTTCTAAAAGAATAAAAAATAATCCTTCTTTTTTTCCAAAAACGACAGAAATAACTTTTGATTATATAAAAGAGCATCCAGCGGCAACAAACCAGGAAATTGCAACAGCCCTAAATATTTCGGATAGAAGTGTCAGAACTCATTGTTCTATATTAAAAAATGCTGGATATATAAATCGAACTGGCAGTGATAAAAAAGGTGAATGGGTAATTCTAAAGGATAAAGAGGAATAATTTCCTAGGAAGTTTTCTAGGAAGTAATTTTACTTCCTAGAAAAACAACATGTCGGAACATCCGAATTGCTTGGAACATATGGAAAAGAAGTATATGAAAGAAATGCGGAAGCTAGGTGATATTGTAGAACTCATTGATGAACGAAATAAAGATTGTAAAGTTCAGAATTTGATAGGAGTTAGTATTGATAAATGTTTTATCAAATCTGTAGCTAATACAATCGGAACAGATCTTACAAAGTATCAAGTAATCAGAAAAAATGATTTTGCATGTTCTCTTATGCAGGTGAGTCGTGATGGTAAAATCCCAATTGCTTGTCTTAAGGATTATGATGAAGCAATAATGTCACCTGCTTATTATATTTTCAGAATAAAAAATACAAACGAAGTTTTACCAGATTATCTTGCAATGTGGTTTATGCGAACTGAGTTTGATAGAGAAGCTTCATATATTGCAGTAGGTGGTGTTCGCGGAAGTATGCCATGGGAAGATTTTTGTGATATGAAACTTCCAGTTCCCGACCTAAAAGAACAAGAAAAAATCGTAAACACCTACAACGCCATCACAAAACGCATCCAGCTTAAGCAGAAGATAAATGAAAATCTTTCCAATCAGTTATAATGTTTATATGAAGTTTTATGTTCTGAAGAGAAATCTAAAAAATGGAAAGAAGTTTTACTTGATGAAATTATAGAAAATAAAAGGAAT
>JAILKS010000070.1 GCA_024693715.1 Treponema sp.
GATAATAAGTACGTTGATGAAAATACATTAATAAGTTTATATACAAATAATCTTAATTATTTAAAAGAAAAATTTCCCAGACAAACAATTGATGAAGATTTGTATTATTGGATTGATCATCTTAATATTCAAGGCGGTGATTTATACATTTCAAATGTTCATATAAGAATAATGGATTCCTTTGGATGTGGTAATTCGGGCTATTTCATTCAGAATATAAAAGAAATAGATTCAAATTTATATTCAATAAATGTTGTATGTAGTAATTTTTATCATGACGATTCATTAATTAGTATTAATTCTGGTGATGAAGTTTTAATATTGTTAGAATTAGATAAAGATTATATAAAAATTTATTTAAATGATAAAACTACATTATTTAAAACTTATGTGAAAATAAATGAACATACTGAGAATGAAATTAATAATTTTGCTCAAGGAAAAGAATATGATATTAAAAATATCATCTGGCCCCGCCACGCCGACGGCTCCTGTGACTACGATGACAGTAAAACAATCACAACCCAAACTTCAAAAGATGTTTTTTCCTCAAATGTTGCCAAAAACAAAATAATGACGGTCACCGAAAACCTCAAACTCCGCTCCGGCGAAGCCACTTCAACACAGGTTCTTGCCGTTATGGCAGCTGGAACAAAAGTAAAAATCCTCGAACTCGGTAAAGCTGAAATAATCGACGATATTCCTTCAAACTGGGTAAAGGTAGAAGTACAGGCAGACGCTAAAGATCGAGACGGAAATCCGATAAAAGCTGGAACAGTCGGCTGGTGTTACGGCGGATATCTTGAAGAAACAAAGCAGAATGATGACAAACAGACCGTAAAAAAAGACGAAAAAAAAAAAGAAAAAAAAATGACAGATGAGTCCAAGTCGGTAGAAGAAGCTGTGCCTGCGGTAAAACAGTCATACTCACTTCCGCTTGTGATAATTGTGGCCTCAGCAGTGATACTTCTGCTTTGTATTGTAATCATACTTATTGTAAGGAAGAAAACAAAATAAATGACAATTTTCTTTCCCGGCGGGGAAAATAATTGATGTTTGACATATAAGACTGCTGCACAAAGAGGATTGACGGGAATCCTGCAGTGGTAATGATTTTTTGTAAGAACCAGATGATAAGACAACAATACCAGTCTGCTATTTTACCATCAGGTTTTTACGGACAAGGGATTGGAGCGGCTGCAGGGCAGTTGCGGAGCAATGAAGCGGACAGCGGAACCGCGGAAAGCCCGGTTTTTGCCCCCGGCAAAAATGGCCCCTATGGTGCAAGCATTCCTATGCCTTCGATAATCAATCCGCTTAACAATGATGAGTATAAAAAAGAGCGTGATAAGGACAAAAAGGAACCGGGCTTTGAAACAGTAAAATGGGCATCTGCAAGTGTCAATGAAAATGAAGAAGTAGAACTTTCTGCGAGCGTTAAGGATATTGAAGATGACAACATGGTAACGCTTCAGGTGTTCCCTGAAGGAAAGGGACCTGAAGACGGAGCAGCAATAGCAAGTTTCCCGTGCAAGGTAACAAACGGAAGCGTAAGTGCAAAGTGGAAGTATAAGGGAAATGACAGGGAAGTTCCTCCGGATGATGATCCGAAATTTGTTTTTTCTGCTCACAGTGCATGGTGCAATTTCAAGAAATCAAGCAATACGCTTACGGTAAAACTTACAAGACCTGAAGTTACAAAGGCAGAGTGGAAGGATAGTGAAGGTTCAAGTATTTCTACAGCTTTAGTTGGTCAGACAATAAAACTGTATGCAGAAGTAAAGAATGTGGAAGGTTCTGTTACATTCAATGTTTTTGATGACAAAAAGAAATGTGTCGCAGGATATATGTCAGAAATAAAGGATGGAAAAGCAGAAGCTGAGTGGACATATAATTATGAGCATAATTCAGAAAACCCTCTTAAAGAAAAACCGAAGTTTACATTTGAGGTAGTCGGTCAGAGGTGCAAAAAGGTGGAAAGTCCATCAGTTGAAATGGGTATTAACCATAAAGTTACTGTTCATGATGAAAATGGAGATCTTGCAAAAAACAGGAAGTATTATATTTCTTATTCTGATGGTACAAATAAAAAGTATGTTTCTGATGAAAACGGAGTGATAGAATTAAAAAATATAATTCCTGGTGTTGTTACAGAAATCATTGAGGATAAAAATGATTCGCCTGGACAGATAATAATAGGAGATGATGATGAGTAACTATAATTATTTTCCGAATCCCACTATCAGGTTTTTCCCGCGAGCAAAAAAATATCTGTTTGCTGAAGAAAGAAAGAAGACAGAAGATGGAAAAGAAGAAATAGTAAATAAATGTGAGCTAAATGACATAATTGAAAACTATACTGATGTAAAAAAATATACTTTGGCAGATAAACATTTTAAAACAATTGAAGAAAAAGTTTATCTTGATTTAAGTACATATAACAGTACTACTAAAACTTATAAGGTTTCCAAAAAATGCTGTATAGGGTTCTTGAAGCAGCCGGAAAATGATG
>JAILKS010000057.1 GCA_024693715.1 Treponema sp.
TGTGCATTTTGGGAAGAAGTATTGGCAAAAGCAAAAAATAAACCTCCTGTTGAAAATTATTACTTTCATCCAACAGCTTTTTTAAGTCATTTGAGTAAAGTTGCGCAAACACATGCAGAAGAATTAATGAGAGTACAGAAGCGGATTGTGAAAATGAAGTGTTTAGAACCTGGAGGAGTAGGGCCTCGAATGGAAAATAAAAAATCTGAACAAACTTGGTGTAATTATGCTGTATATTTTACTATAAGAGCTTTAGATGAAGATTTTATAAAGTTTACAGGAAGAATTGGAATACCTGATAAAATAGAGGATATAAAAATTGACAGTATCAAAAACGAATATAAAATTTCGGGACGTAAACCCTCAAATATTTGGTGTGATGTATTAGAATATCAGGCAAATCAAGGAATTATAAAAAGAATAGATAATCCGGAAGCTGCGCAACAACATGCAAATCAAGGATATGTAGTAATTGTTTGTTGGAAAAATTTGGATTCAAAAAATCCGGAATGCGCATCTCCTCATTTTGCAACTATTGCTCCAGGATATAATTATGATCATAAAAAAGGATGTATGATTGCAAATGTCGGCGGCATTAACAATTTTATGAGAGAAAAAGGGAAAAATACAGCTTTCGGTTCCAAATCGCCTTTAAAATATTATTATAATCCAAATCAAAAATTCAGAGAAGATTATAGGATTGGTGGTAATATTGGAAAAGATATTTATTTTCCAAGCATAGAATCTATGGAAAATTTGAATTTATAAGGGAAACATATGAAAAAGAAGTCATTCATTTTTTTATTTTTATGTATAATGATTTTTTCACTTTATTCACATGGGCAAGAAGATTTATTAGATTATTTAAAAAATAATTCAAATCTATGGTCTGATTATGAGCGGGCAAATAATCTAGAGTATTATAACAGCTTTAATTTATTTGATAATCGATATTTGGTTTTAGGGAAAAGTAATAATTTTTTTACTTTATTTATCACAGATGCAGAAACTTTCGTAGATGAACCAGATATAGGTACTCAAATTGATTTTTCAGAAACCAACTTTAAGATAGAAAATCTTGCTTTATTTATTTCTGATTTGGATTATGATGGGAAAAATGATATAGTTGGACTTTGTCAGGATGCAGGCCCAGGAAGTACGTATTTAACAATATATTCAGTATTTAAGAAAAAAACGTTGTTAGAAAGTGAAATGCAAAACTATTCTCGTAATGAATATCAATTTTCCTGGATAGATTATTGTATCGTAAATGGCAAAAGGGGAATCAGGGTCCGTTCACGGGGAGAATCAAGGTTAATTGATGACTATTATTTTTTCGATGGCAAAAAAGATCATTTCTCCTTCTTCTACTGGTCCCCATCCGAACAACGCTATATTCTCGATGAAAAAGTAACCCAGGCACAAATAAAAAACGCTATTATCCCGGAAGATTACTTTGCCTACAACGGACTTAAATTTTCTTCCCTCGACAAGAAGCTTAAAAAGTCTGACTTGGAAAACCTTGATGCCGCACAGCTCCGTCTTATGCGTAATGCAGTTTATGCCCGCCACGGAAAACAGTTTAAGAGTGTAGATTTACAGAGCCTTTGGGAATGCTATACTTGGTATAAAGTAAATCCTGACTACAATGACAGCCTGCTTACAACAGTGGATAAATACAACATAAAGCTGATTCAGGAATTCGAAGGTAAAAAAAAACAATAGATGAAATTAATGAAGAAAAGGGTGAGTATAATTCAGAAGAAATTGTCGAAGAAAACAGAAAAGATGATTTACTTGCCAACGATTTAGAAGAAGAAAAAATAAGTGATGATATACAATCAGTGCAAGATGATGTAGCGGTTGTAAAGCAGGACGAATCACATGTGCTTCCAGTAGTCCTTGTTAATATTGTCATTCTGATCATTGCTGTAATAATTGTAGTCCTCGTCAGGAGGAAGAATAGAAAATAATACTTTCTTTTTCCGGTAAAGGAAGGTGTTATGGATGTTTGACATGTAAAACTGCTGCAAATGGGGATTACCGGAAATCCGGTGTCAGTAATATTTTCTCTAAGACCATAACGGCAGGGCTTCGGTAATAACCAGAGGTTTTGCCGGTATGGTTTTTAAGGGCAAAGGATTGGAGCGGCTGCATGGCAGTTGCGAAGCAATGAAGCGGACAGCGGAACCGCGGAAAGCCCGGTTTTTGCCCCAGGCAAAAATGGCCCCATATTCCGTATTCAGAAAAATCCAAGTAAGGACGGAAAAGTTACCGGTGGCACAATAAGCTCTGTAAAAATAAATGGAAAGGAAACTGCTGTAATAGGTTCGACAGTAACGACATGTAACGATGTGGGGGCACAGAACAATTCTACGATTATCTCTCCGGGTGCAAGCATTCCGATGCCTTCGATAATCAATCCGCTTAACACGGAAGAGTATAAAAAAGAGCGTGATAAGGACAAGAAGGAGCCGGGCTTTGAAACAGTAAAATGGGCATCTGCAAGTGTCAATGAAAATGAAGAAGCAGAACTTTCTGCGAGCGTTAAGGATATTGAAGATGACAACATGGTAACGCTTCAGGTGTTCCCTGAAGGAAAGGGACCAGAAGACGGAGCAGCAATAGCAAGCTTTCCGTGCAAGGTAGTTAACGGTAGTGTAAGCGCAAAGTGGAAGTACAAAGGAAATGACAGGGAAGTTCCTCCTGATGATGATCCGAAATTTGTTTTTTCTGCTCACAGTGCATGGTGTAATTTCAAGAAGAGTTCAAATACGCTTACGGTAAAACTGATAAGACCTGAAGTTACTAAAGCAGAGTGGAAGGATGAGGATGGAAACAGTCTTTCAAGTGCATTAGTCGGTCAGCCGCTCAAGCTTTGTGCAGAAGTAAAGAATGTAGAAGACGGACAGGGAGTAACTTTTGAAGTATATGATGAAAACCTGAAGCAGGTATTCTCTGAAGGCGCAAAGGTAGAAGGCGGTAAAGCAGAGGCTGAATGGGTTTACCACTGGGATGGAATAAAGCTGGACCATAAGCCAAAGTTTACGTTTAAGGTTACAGGGGCTAGATGTAAGGAAAATGAAAGCGGAGAACTGGAAGTTAGTGGAAGGATAGAGATTTATCTTAAACCTTTAATTAAGATAGATTTAAATAAAAATAAGTTCTGTTTAACTGGACCTGATGATTATAAAGAAGACCTCTCTTTTGATAACAATAAATATTGCAAAAAAGAAGATTTAATTCCAAACAAATATTATGTTATTTTGGAGAATAAAAATGAGTAAAGAAGAAGAAAAAAAAGAAATAAAACAAATTGTTAAAATAGATGAAGATACTTTTAAAGAAGAAGGAGTTCCTGTTTTTCCAGAAGATGTTATTAAAATAATAATTGAACCTAATAAAGAAATCATATCGGAGTAGAACTATAATGGCAGAAAAATTACGTGAAATAAAAGAAGATAAATTAAAAATATTCTCTACTCCTTTGGAAAATTGCACCATTAAAGATGGAAAATCGTTTATAATGGGGAAAAAGGCTTTCTGGCATAATGGTATACATTTTTTATCTTCAGAATCTGTACATACAGTTTATACAGGACAAATTGTTGCTTATAGGTATATATCTAATTATAAAACATTAGATATTGAAATACCAGAAGACATAGAAGAAGATTATTTAGGTATATATAAAATAACAACTCCTGAACAAATTGAAATATTGAAAAGATATTATA
>JAILKS010000012.1 GCA_024693715.1 Treponema sp.
TCCAAAAAGTCTGTCGCCAAACATAACTTTTTTCATGCTACTCAAAAGGCCAAATTGTTCAAGTCTATCAACAGGATTACCGGCAGAACAAAGAATCATTCCTTTCTCAAGCATTTTCATTTTCTTATTACCATATGCAAAACCATAAGACCAGACTCTGTCAAACCACCCCACAAGTTTTGCAGGAGCTTCTGTCCAGAATACAGGATAAATAAAAACAATTGCATCTGCCCAGTTGATTTTTTTTTGCTCTGCCAAAACATCTTCTTCAAGCTCAGGAGTTTCCCTGTAATTAGAATCGCGCAGATATTCTTTTTCCGACATATCTGTTTTAAAATTCATCTTATACAAATCAGAAATTATATATTCATTTCCCGAATCAACAATTCCTTTAATAAACGAATTGCGGACATGACTTGTAAAAGAATCCTCTGACGGATGACAGTAAACTATAAATGCTTTCATATTTATAAACTCCAGAAAATTATTCTAATGAAAAATCATAGATATGTCATATTTGTTTTCATATTTTAAGTAACAACTAACAAATTATCAGGTGTTAGAATTATATACACTAAGTATAAAAATGTTATAAAGAGGGTAAAAATGAAAAAGCAGTTTTTAATCAAATCAATTATCTGCGCGGCTACAGTACTTTGTATTTCTCCACTTTTTGCTGATACACAGCAGAATAAAATTAAAGTTGAATTAGCAAATGTAAATTCAAGTGAAGGAAAGATACTTGTAAGTATTTATGATTCGGCAAAAAATTTCAACAAAAAAACTCCTTGCCGTGAAGTAAAAGTGAATCCAACAGTAGGAACAACAGTTTTTGATGTAGAGATTCCAGACGGGGATTATCTCTTCTGTGTTTGTCATGACGTAAATGGTAATGGAGAACTTGATGAAGGGCTTTTTGGAATTCCAAAAGAACCTGTTGCTATTAGTAATCTTAATGCAAAGAGTGTGCCTAAATTTGAAAAGCTTAAGATAAATATTACAGAAGATACAACAATTCCAATGGAGTTGTTCTCATTTTAATGTGAGGAATAATCATTTTGAAAAAAAGGTTAAATGTTTTATATTATATTACAGTTATAATCAGTACTTTAGTTGGACTTTGGCATTTTTTTGTACCATGGATGTTTCAATGGTATGATTATCTTCCAACACAATATGAGAATCTTATAGTGGGGATAGATTATACGAATTACTGTTTTTCATTGTTGCTTTTTGGATTAAGCCTTATGCTTACATTTTTAGGTAAAAACGCATTAGCAATGAATCGAGAAACAGTTTATTTCTATTTTTTCCTTACAGTGGTTTGGTTATTTAGAGCTTGTCTTGCCAGCTTTATCGAACCATGGCCTCTGCAGCCAATTCCGGCAGCTGCGATTGGACAGTTAGTTGCTTCAGATGTATTGGCAGTGATGATGGTAGTGGTTAGTGTATGTTTCATTAAAGAACTTCGACGTAAACGAGAATCTGGACATCTCAGTTTTTAACAGTTTGTTTCTAAAAATTCTATACACTTTTCTTCCATAACAGCAAGGCCTTCTTCTTCAATCGGGAAGTGGCCTGCACCGGGAAGCAGAAAGTATGATTTTTCTGCTTTGATTTTATCAAAAAATAATCCGCTGAGTTCAGGGGCTGTCCAATTATCATTTCCGGGGTGAACGAGTAAGACAGGACTTTTCTCAAAATCTTGAGCTTCTATTGGTATTTCTGGATAAAGCATTCCGTAAAGAAATTCCATAGAAACTTTTGCGCCACTTGAAAGTTTATCTTTCATCATAAAATCTGCCAGTTCTTTGTTATTAACAATAGCTATCATATTACAAACAAATTTCATCGGCAGTTTGATTCTTCCGAAAAATTTATGTGTCAGCTTTAAAAATGGTTTTCCAATAACTGACATTATTTTTGATGAGGCTGTATCATTTGTCACCTTTTTTATCCTTTGATCCAGAATACAGGTAACAAGAATGCCTTTTATCTTTTGCAATTTACAGGCTACCTGATAGGCAAGCATTCCTCCTGCACTTAACCCAAAAACAAACAGAGGAAGATTATTCTTTTCGTATTTATTGCAAACAGCAAGACCACACGAAATCCAGTCACTGTATGTCACTTTACCTTTATATTCAGTAAGTCCATACAAAGGTAAGTCAGGGCAGATAACTTCGTAGCCGGCTTTCCACAAGGGTATTGCAATAAACTCCAGCAATCTTCCATTTCCACCAACCCCGTGAAAAATAACAACGACACCTTTAGGTTCTTTCTGTTTATATTGATCTATATGAATATTAAATTTGGAAAAGGAATAAAAAGTCTCATAAGGTGCATTGCTTTCATTCAGCTGATTCTTTACAGGAAGAAATGTCTGTATTGTTTTCCAAGCATCTTCTGTATCGTAAGTTGTACTTTTCATATTATCCTCTACTTCAATTCAAAATCCGTTCGGATATTCATCACAACATCAATTTCATTCAAGATTTTTACAAGGCGTTCATCAAGGTCTGAGTTGTTGTCGTGATAATCAATTTCTGAATATTGTTCGCGAGCTGGAAATGCAAGTTTTTCTACTTCAAGACTAAACTCCGCATGAACGGTTGCCTTGTTTCCTCGGGCATCCAGACGAATCCATTTTTGCAATTCTGAAACATACACAGTGTTCAGGGCATGGATGATATATCCATCGCTGTCATCATCAGCGCGTGTTAGTTTCTGATAACTGATTCCCGAAGGAATTCCATTTCCACGAAGCAAGGCCGCAAGCAGACAGGATTTTGTCCAGCAGATTCAAGTCCCGTTTTTTAAAACCTCGGCTGCATTTTTTGAGACAACCGTTGCCTTTACGTCCCAGGAATGCGTTATCTTATCACGGACAAACTCATATGCATTTTTGATGTAGTCAATCTGTGAATCTGATTTTTCCTGAAGCTCTTTGATTTTGGCTTCTATCAGCGGATGAGAATAATTTATGCTTGGGGTTTCTTTCAGGTATTCTTCTAAGTTTTCATCTCTAAGTTTAATCCTAACATAATATCCGCTTTGATCTTTGTGATGAATAACACCTCCATTTTTAATCATTACACGAAGACTAGCAGGATTGTCAATATTACAGTGAAGATAAAGTTCGTTTTCTGGAACAATTTTACGAGCTTCTTCTATCAAAAGTTTAAGTCCTTGTGTACAGTAACCAAGTCCGCGATATTCTTTTTTGATGAACTGACCAACGTGTCCGCTTCCATTTTCGAGTGAAGCATTCAGATGATGACGCAGTCGAAGCTCACCGACAATTAAGTGGTTTGTGCGGTCATTGGGATTTCCTTCATCACTCCAGAGGAAATAAAAAGTTTCTGGGACATATCCTTCCGGCATGTTTTTCCCAAGGGCATGATCTAGCATCCGTGGTAAAGTGATTGCCTTAAAATCGTCAAAAGAAACATCATGATAATTATTAATAAATCCATTTTCATTCGCCGGCTCAGCAGCAACAAATGCATGTTCTTTTTCTATGTCTTCAAAATTTGCTGGTTTTAGATATAACATTTTCACCTCCAAAAGTCTATCACGTCATCAATAATCCGTAAATTTTCTTCGGTATATGGCTTGAAAATAATGCCCATATGTCCGTCAGTACCCTTGTCTATGAGCTTATTTTCAACATTATGGTTTGATAAAACATGATTAAAGTAATATGTCATGGCTTTCAATTCATCTTTTGAATTTGTCAATAAAACAGTTTTAGAAAGTTTTGATAAATCAGGATTATCCTCAAAAATCAAATCCTTATATCTGCTGTCCTTTTTATATCCTGTCGGGAAAACCATATTTCGCATTCCCCAGTAGGCGAAGCTTTTCTTGTAAAAATGCATTAGTCCGCAGTCAATCAAAATGCCACTGTATTTAAAACTTCTTTCTGGAATGTTGAAATCCGACCTCATTTTAGGACTAACACATAAAAGAGCTTCTGCAACTGCCAAAACTCCTGCAGAGGAATGACCGGCGATACACATTTTTTCAATATTGCCATTATATTCAAATGCAATTTTACGTATAAATTTAACTGCATTATTAACATCTTCTATCTGATGAAATACATTGTATACCGGATAAGCAAGTCTGTAGTTCAAATTAAAAACTATAAACCCTTTTTGTGCCATATAATTTCCGAATAATCTGTTGACTTCTTTATCATGCGAGATAAATCCGCCGCCGTGTATGTCAAGCAAGATGGGTTTGGATTGACCGTCATCTTTATAATAAACATCAAGCGTATGTTCAAGCGAATTATCTTGAATATAAATGACATTGAGTTTCTCTGTTATGCTGGAAGAGAGCCGGGAATAATCAAGCCTTTGCAAATCTTTTTTACAAGCTTTTTCTCCGCCTTTTTTCATAATTTTGTTTATCATTGCAAACCTTTTTCCAGAATTTTGAATCTCCTGTTTAAGTTCCTATTTTATTCTTTCCAATGCCTTCTGGCACCACGCAATAACTGCTTCATAAGTTTTTTCAAAATCATAATCATCTGGAAGTTCCGGGATGCAAAGCATTTCGCAGTCTTGTACCGACACTGCAACTTTCAGGTCGCTCTTCTTCAAAATAAAATTTCCTGTCTCAAGATAATGAAGATTTTGAATTACAAAGTACAACTGCTTGCAACTTGCACGAAGTTTGTCACGACTCTTTTCATTACCAGCATGAATGTAGCGATGACAGATTTCGTGATAAAAATTTCCAAGGCTGATTTTTACATAATTGATTTCATCCTGGCGTGTCGCAGGAGGAAGCAGTTTTTCAAGATTACCGAATAAATCTTTTGTCGTATATTTGAGCTGCAAAGATTCCAGCGGATTCCAGTTTGTTAGTTCTTCCTTACCGCAAATAAAGCCACATGATTTTTCATACCAGCCGACATTTTTTAGAATCGCACGGTAAGTTTTCATATCTTCAACCGAAAATCCATCCAGCACAATCATAACATCAATGTCGCTGTTTTCTGTCGCTTCACCACGCAGATAACTTCCCTGCAAACCCGCATACACAAGCCTCTCGCTAAAAACTTCTTTGCATCGCAAGATCAGTTTTTCCAGATAGTTATCAATATTAAAGCATTCCATTTTGGCTCCTTTCTGAAACCGAGTTTTTCAAGCAGTTTCTGATAGCGTTCGTTCAACATCCAGCAGGGAGAAAAAGAATTAGTGATTATGATGCTCGCCGTGGTGTTCACAGCTTGCTTCAAAATTGCCTTTGAGTTCGCCTTTTGCAAACTTTTCGGCTGCTTCGTCTGCGGAACCGGTAATGCCTGGAACTTCTTTAAGGCCAGCTGCGGCAATTGCATCAACAGCCCCCTGTCCTCTGTTTCCAAGAATCAGAGTTTCAACTCCAAGGCTCTTAAGGTATGGAGGCAGTGCGTGATGTCCGTTTCCGCCATTATCGATTACTTCTGAAGAAATAACTTTTCCATCTTCAATTTCGTAAATCTTAAAATACTGAGTCTTTCCAAAATGCTGAAATACGTTTCCTGTTTCTTTTTCGTAGGTTGCTGCTATTTTCATATCAACTGAACTCCTAAAATTTCAAAAATTCAAAGGCATACTTAAGATCTGCCTCATAATCATCATCAATCAGAATAACCTTTTCTTAGTCTTTTTGAAAGCCTTTTATATTCCATAGTTTTTTTCATTGCGGACTACAATGGCTACACTTCGATTTTTGTAATTTGGGTTTTCTTCCATTATTTAAGGATAAAGGATTTTCTGTGGCTTGTATATATATTTTTTTATCTGTTATATTACAAGCATGGAATTCAGAAAAATCTTTGACACAATCCCCGAGCAGTTTGATAAGTTCAGGCCACGCTACAGTCAGGAGCTTTTTGACAGTCTGATTGCTTATGCAAAAATCGGGCCGGGGATTGCGTTGTTATTAAAAAATAATGAGAACACTTGTAAGGACGGTTGAAATTGAAAGAAACAAAGATTATTGCAAAGGACAGCACATATCAGAAGTTTGAGGTTCTAAAAACAAACAGAAACAAACGGTATAAATACAATGAGTTTCTGGTAGAAGGAGTGCGCAGCTTGAAGGAGGCTGTTACCAACAAATGGAACATCAAATCTTTTATATACGACAAGAATAAT
>JAILKS010000051.1 GCA_024693715.1 Treponema sp.
ATAGTAAGGTAATAGAAGAAAGCTTGAATGATTATGATTTTACTGATTGGAAACGAGGAGTTTCTTTTTATCATGAATATACAGCAATATCTAACACAAAAATTTCATTTGAAAATTACTATGAAATATATCATTGGAATATTCAAAAAATTGAAAAAAAAGACGATGCATATAAATTAATAATTAATCCAATAGATTATCCTGATTTTAATCAAAAAGTAGTAAATGTTTTGAATCAAATTAATCAAAATGGTGTTGAAATAATACTTAAACCAGACGGTGATTATTTATCCTTTTATTTATCTGATGGAAAAACGCTTGTTTTTACATTCATTAAAACAAACGAAGAAACCAAAAATGAATTTGAAAAATTCTTAAATACTGGAAAATACGATGAAACAAAAGTCACCTGGCCCCGCCACGCCGACGGAACCTCTGACTATGATGATGAAATAAAGCCGCCTATGGTGAAGCTTTCAGATGACAGTTCATTTAATTCAGACAAAGGTGATAAAGGAATTATTAATACCATCACCACATCTCAAACTCTGTCCGTAACCGAAAACTTAAAACTCCGTTCCGGTGAAGCAACAACAACAGAAGTTCTTACCGTAATGGCTGCCGGGACAAATGTTAAAATCCTTGAACTTGGTCATTCAGAAACAATTGACGGTATAACTTCAAACTGGGTAAAGGTAGAACTCCTTGCAGGTGCAATAGACCGTGACGGCAAGGAAATAAAAGCCGGAACTGTTGGATGGTGTTACGGAGGGTATCTTGAAGAAAAAAAGCAGAATGATGAAAAACAGGCCGTAAAAAAAGACGTAAAAAAAAAGAAGAAAAAATAAGTGATAATAATCATTTAGAACAAGATGATGAACCTGTTGGAAAACAGAGCTCATCCCTCGTACTGCCTGTAATTCTTATTTGTGCAGGTGTGCTGCAGATTGTAATAGCTATTATTGTTCTTGTTAAGAAGAGAAAGAAAAACAAGTAGAATATCTAACGAACTGTATGAAAATAATACAATTAATTATATTATTAAACAGTTTTTCTTTACTCAAAAATTAACAGTAGATGATTTATAAAGTAAATTTATTGGGTAAGCGAGGATGTTATAAACAACTTTTTTTGTTTTGTAAGCGTTAAAACAATCCTTTTGAAATTAGTTTTTTATGACATATTTCTAGTAAAATATACAGATTTGTATATTTTAGATGATGTGGGCAGCCCGTACTGGGGCGCATGGAGAAAGAAATGAAAAAAAGAATTGCAGTTTTATTCACATTATTTTTTGTTTTTAATCTTATATTCGCAGAAACTAATACAGAAAAGTTCTGGAATCTATGGAATTCCGATAACTATGAAGAAGCTACTGAATTCCTTGAAAAATGGGAAAAGAAAAACAAAAAAGATCCTGAGCTATATGTATGTTATTTTAATATGTATTCTATGAAAGCATCTAATGAACAGATGCACGTTGAATCTTTCTTACCTCCTAACTTTAATGGGAAATATATTGAAGCTCAAAATGAAAATGGAGATAAAATTTATATTTACTCTATAGTCGAATATGATGATGATTTATGTTCAAAAGCCTTTGAATATATAGACAAAGGTCTTTCATATAATCCAAAGCGACTCGATATGCATTTTGGAAAAGCTCATCTTTATTTTTTACGTGAAGAATATACAAAACAAGCTGATGTTATAAAAAATGTTTTAGCTTTAAATAAGAAATATAAAGAATCGTGGCTTTGGTCAAATAATGAAACTGTTAAATCTGCAAATGTAGTATTCACTCAATCTATACATGAATATATACTGAAATGGTACAATACAAAAAATCCTTCTGTATTTCCATTAATGAAAGAAATTTCATTGTTATATGTAGAACAATATCCCAATGATGTAATCGCATATAATGATGTAGGTATTTCGGCATTACTTATAAATGACCTGGAAACTGCAAAAATGTATTTCCAAAAAGGATATGAACTAGATTCTTCAGACATGTTACTTCTTGGAAATCTAGCGCATGTTTGTTTTTCTCTTGGAGAAATAGAAGCTTCATACAATTATTATAAAATAATGGCTGAATCTGAAGATCCAGATACAAGAGAATATGCAAAAAATAAATTAACAATCTATTTTAACGAATAAAAAACGCTTAACAAGTCCCTAAAGCTTTGTGCACCTGCCGGTACATTTTATTACGAAGAATAATTATATATCCTTTTGCAGGGGTAAAAATCTATCAATTAAGATTGTAGATACTTTTTATTTTTGTTATAATATTTATTTACGATGAATTTAGAAAACCCATTGATTGTTCAGGGAGACAGGTCTCTTTTACTTGATGTTCACGCGCCTCTTGCGGATGAATGTCGTAATGCGCTTATTCCGTTTGCTGAGCTTGAAAAATCTCCTGAGCATCTGCATACATACAGACTCACTCCTCTTTCGCTTTGGAATGCGGCAAGTGCAGGTTTTAGTGCAGAGGATGCTGAAAATGTTTTGAAAAAATATTCACGTTATGATGTTCCGCAGGCTGTTCTGGGATGGATAAATGAAGTTGCAGACAGATTTGGTAAGATTCGTCTCATAGAAGGACCTTCTGAATTAATTTCATTAAATGGAAGTGATGATAAGAAAATCGAAGAAAAATATCTTTATCTTGTAACTGACTCAGATGTTATTTACAAGGAGCTTTCTGTTAATCCTTCGTTAAAGAAAATCCTAATTTCAAAATCGATTGAATCATCCCTCGAAAAACCTCTCAATTCGTTTTTATTAAAGCTTACTGATCGAGGAACAATCAAGCAGCTTCTTCTTGAATCAATGTGGCCGGTTAAGGATGAGGTTCCTTTGTCTGAAGGCGAACCGCTTGAAATTGAGCTTAAACAAATTTGTTCATCTAATAAACCTCTTGTAATTCGTGATTATCAGAAGGAAGCGGCAAAGGCTCTTGTCGGTGATAAAGGGAAGGGAACAGGTTTTGGAACAATTGTGCTTCCTTGCGGGGCCGGTAAAACAATAGTCGGCATGCAGATAATGGATTTGCTTAAAACATCTACTCTTATTATTACTACAAATATATCGGCTGTTCATCAATGGATTGATGAGCTCCTGGATAAAACAAATCTGACTAAGGAACAGATTGCAGAATATTCTGGTGAAAATAAAGAAATTAAGCCTGTAACTGTTGCAACTTATCAGGTGCTTACCTGGCGACCAGATAAAAATGGTCCTTATCCGCATTTTTCACTTTTTCATGAAAGGGCATGGGGATTAATAATTTATGATGAAGTTCATATGCTTCCTGCTCCTGTTTTTCGTGTTGTGGCAGAGCTTCAGGCTGTCCGACGTGTCGGTCTTACTGCAACTTTAGTTCGTGAAGATGGACAGGAAGGTCATGTTTTTAGTCTTGTAGGTCCGAAGCGTTATGATGTCCCCTGGAAAGAGCTTGAAAGAGACAGATGGATTGCAACTGCCGAATGTATAGAAGTCAGAATAGATTTAGATCCGGCTGTTGAAATAAAATATGCAGTTGCCTCGGCTAGAGAAAAGCATAGGATTGCAAGTGAAAACATTAAAAAAATTGAAGTTGTAAAGAAAATCATAAATAAGTTTACGGAAGATAAAATTCTTGTTATCGGTCAATATATTGATCAACTGAATGAAATTGCTCAGACCTTGAATGCTCCTATTATTACCGGAAAAACAGCTACTGAACAGCGTGATAAAATTTATGGTGATTTTAGAAACGGAAAGATTAAAGTGCTTGTTGTTTCTAAAGTTGCAAATTTTGCGATAGATTTACCAGATGCTTCTCTTGCTATCGAGGTAAGCGGAACTTTTGGAAGCAGGCAGGAGGAAGCGCAGCGTTTAGGACGTATTTTAAGACCGAAGGACAGGACTTCAAGATTTTTTACACTTATTACACGAAATACTGTAGAAGAAGAATTCGGTTCGAACAGGCAGAAATTTCTGGCAGAGCAGGGGTATTCTTATAAGCTTGTAAGATATGATAATAACTTTCTAAAGGGAGAGGAATATGATTTGTAAAGTTTCTGTCGAAGAATGGCTGAACAGTATTTCTTCTTTACCTGAAGAAAAGTTTTTTGGAATTATTCATCTTTATCTTGGAGAAATAAAAACGCCTTATAATAAGCAGCGTCTATTGGAGCAGCTTGCAGGCTTTATAAATAATTCTCGTAATCAACAGAATATTATTTCACTTCTAGATGAATTTGATTTAAAGATCCTGACTGTAATTACGTTGATCAATAATGTGACTCGAGAAACTCTTATGGATTTTTTTAAATATGAATATCCTGTTGCAGAGCTTTATGAAGAACTTTCAAACCTTTGTTCGAGGCTCATTTTATTTACGCAGAAAGATAAATATTCAGATAAAGAATATTATAGAATTAATCCTTTGCTTGCAGATAATATTTTTCAGCTTACAGCGGTTGATTTGATTTTGAAGGATAAGCCTGTCATTAAAAAAAATCTTGATGATTCGTTTATCTTGAACTCAGGCTTTGTTACAGCTTTTATTTCATATATCAGGATGAATAATCTGTCGTGCAAGAATGATGGAACTCTTAAAAAAAATGATTTGAACAAAATTCAAGAAACCTTTACCGGAAAAGTCAAGGTAATCCAGCTTCTTCTTAATGCCTTCATAAATTTAAATCTTGTTACTGAAGGTTTGCGGGGTTTTGAAATTGATTATGATCGTTTTGAACTTTTTGCAGCGATGGATGAAAAACAGCAGCTTGCTCTTCTTTGTGCAGCCTCGTTTTCAAGATTAGGCAGGGACGGATTAAAAACTCAATCTCAGCTTTTATTGGATTGTCTTGCATCTATTCCAAAAAGTGGTTTTTCCTGGTCAACTATTATTCGACTGGCATTTTTAATCGGTTCAAATCAGAAAGATTATGTTTCTTCTGCATCAAGGTTTTCAAGAATGATTAATGAAGCGCGTGCTGATGCTCCGGAATTATATGGTACAGTTATTGAACGGATGCTTGAGGCGGCAATTGAATTTGGACTTTTGAAGGAACTTGGAATTAATGAAGCTGATGAAAAGCTTTTTGCCGCAAATACCGATGCGTTGACTTTTTCAAAGGATGTTCAGAAGGTTTTAAGCATTGATTCAACATTTACCGTTACCCTTATGCCGGGTCTTTCTCTTGCAAAGCTTTTATCTGTTTCGAAATTTCTTGAAGTTAAATCTTATAATTTTGCAGCTGAATTTGAAATTTCCAGAAAATCTGTTTCTCAGGCATTTGATGAGGGGCTTTCTCCTGATGATATTATCAGTGAAATAGAAAATCTTTCAATTTATGGAATCCCGGAAAATCTTAAAATCTTGATTTTTGATTGGTATAATTCTTATTCATCTGCAGTTTTATATAAGGGCTTTGTTCTTAAAGCTTCTGAAAAAAATATTTCTCTTATCGAAAATAATCCTAAGGTAAAAAAATATATTAAGGAAAAGCTTGCAGATGGTATTTATTTTTTGAATATCCCTCTTGAAATGGATGCCTGTGAGGTACTGAAATCTTGCGGAATTGAGTTTATGGGTAAAATCAAGAATTCTGATTCAGTTTCCCAAAAGATGTCTTTTCCGCTTTTGAGTGAAGGAAAACCGCTTGATATTTCTAAAACCGATGAAGAAACAAGAATTGATTTTTCTAAGGCTGCAAAGATAATCAGGGAAATAAAGACAGAGTTTGAAAGCATGAATCTTACCGATAATGAGCGTGAAAGTTTAATGCATAGAATCTCTAACCGGTTGATTATAAATAAGGAACAGCTTTTGCGTTGTTACATTAAAACAGAAATTCTTGAAGCAGGAGGGATGGATTTTAACGGTAAAGTTCATCTTCTTGAATCTGCATCTAAGGATGGAGATCTTGTCGAACTGACTTTTGCTTCATTAACTGATGAAAATAAAGAGATAAATGTAGTAGGACATCCCTTGTCAATCATTCATCATTCGGATGATGCAATCCTGCGTTTTGAGTTGGAACCTTCAAAATCTATCGATAATCTTCTTGTAGGAAAAATAAGTCATGTGAAACGGCTTAGATTCTAGTAATAATTTTTTATGAACGGTTTAATAAAATGAATCGTTTTTTATTTTCTTCTTACCTTGAATTCAATTTTCGAGCCATTTGATTTTGTATCATTGAGTTTTTTATATTTTTCATAAAGAAATTCCTGTGCCCTGAATTCATTTTTATCAGAATGGATGCTTTTCCATTTTCCGTCCGGCAGAAGTTTATGGGCATTTGTTGTATCTTTAAAATAGGTATCGAGAATTTCTTTTACTTCCTTAAATACTTCACCGTCAAGAATCGGGAACATAAGTTCTATTCTTCGGTCAAGATTTCTAGGCATCCAGTCGGCACTTGAGCAATAAAGCTCTGGCGAACCGGAATTTTGAAAATAGAAAATTCTCGAATGTTCAAGATATCTGTCTACAATTGAAACAACCTGAATGTTTTCACTCATCCCTTTTATACCGGGTATAAGAGTGCATATTCCACGAATGTTCAGAAGAATTTTAACTCCGGCATTATTTGCTTTATAGAGTGCTTCGATTACTTCTTCATGTGTAAGGCTGTTCATTTTTGCAATTATAAGTCCGGGATTTTCTTTTGTACTTCTGCCTTCTTCTCTTTGAATCATTGAAATAAGACGTTCCTTTAAGGTGACGGGAGCCATTCCAAGTTTGTTCATCGGCATTAAAGATGAATAACCTGTTACGAGGTTGAAAAACATTGTTGCATCGCTCGTAATTTCCGGATTCGTTGTAAATAAAGATAAATCTGAATAAAGAGAGGCAGTTTTTGTGTTGTAATTTCCTGTCGAAAGATGAACATATCTTCTTATTGTATCTGCTTCCCGTCGTAAAATCATAAGAATTTTTGCATGAACTTTTAAATTTACAAGACCATAGATTACGGTTACCCCGGCATTTTCAAGTCTTCCTGCCCATGCGATGTTTCGTTCTTCATCAAAGCGGGCTTTTAGCTCAACTAAAACAATTACCTGCTTTCCGTTTTGAGCGGCTCGTTCAAGTGCAGAAATAATCGGCGAGTTACTGCCGGTTCTGTATAAGGTCATTTTGATTGCAAGAACATCTTTATCATTTGCTGCATCATTTAGAAATTTTACTACCGGATCATAAGATTCATATGGCACATGAAGAAGTTTGTCATGCAGCTTAAGTTCATCCCAGAAAGGTTCTTCTTCGGGCAAAGTGGATGAATAAAAATGTTCCCATGGCTCGTAACAAAGCTCCTGTTTAGTATTCCATGAGCGTATTTCAGTTAATCCTGACGGATCTATAAAAGCAGGAAGAATGTAAACATCCTCGTCTGAAAGCTCAAGCTTTTCCTTTAAAAATTCAAGAATTGCTTTACTTGTGTCTGTTGCAGTAATCTGAATCGGAAAAGATGATTTTCGTTGAATAAGAACATCTTCCATCGCATGAATGAAATTCTCACCTGAATCTTCATCGACTGCAAAATCTGCATCTCTGGTTACTTTAAAAACAAGTGATTCCTTTACATTAAAGCCAGGAAAAAGCATTGTTCCAAAAGTTGTGATTATATCATCAAGAAAGGCAAATTGTTTTTTTGTTTTCGAAGCAGACGGTAAAAGAAAAATATGCTGAATGTTTTCCGGGATTTCTACAAGTGCAATTCTTTGAATATTATCATCACCTTTTAAAATATTAGACTGTGTCTTGATTCCGCTGATTGGATTCAGTAAAAATGCGGCGTATACCGAAAGATTTTGAATATGAGGAAAAGGTTTTGTGTCAGTTCTAAGAGGTGTAAGAAGCGGAAATATTTCTTCTTTAAACAAGGTCTGAATATATTCAAGTTGATTTTGTGAATATTGTTCCGGAGAAAGATATTCATAACCGTTTTTGGCAAATTCAGGCAGAATGTCATTTATAAGGCAGTTGTTTTGTTCTGTAAAAAGCTCATGACATCGTTTTGAAATTTCAGAAAGAATCTGTTTTGGCTTTAATCCGCATGAGTCGATGAAATCGGGCTTTGAAAGATTCAGTCGTTTTACGGAAGCGACACGAACCTGGAAAAATTCATTAAAGTTGCTTGTAACAATGCTTATGAATTGAAGGCGTTCCATCAGAGGATTTTTTTTATTTAATGCCTGAAACAAAACCCGTGAATTAAATTCTATCCATGAAAGTTCTCTGTTAAAAAACTTTTGTTCCATAAAATCTCCATATTTATTTTAAACAAGAATTACTTTATAACCAAAAACATCTTCGAACATGCCGGCCTTTTCTGACATCGCAATTTTTTCAAGAACAGTGTTTTGTGAATTTTTTGTTTTGATATTAAGTGTGTTCTGATAAACTTCAATTGAAAAGTCTGAAAAGGTTTGAATATGTCCACGATCCATCGCATCTGCAACGCGTAAAATTGCTGAAAGCTTTATGATTGTCATTCGTTCGGAGCGTGGAAGCATAGAAAAATTTTCTTCATCCTGAGGTAAAGATGAGCCTCTGTGATATTTTGCAATCTGCGAAACAATCGCTTTTTCGTTTCTTGAAAGTCCGAATATTTCAGAATTCTTTATGATGTAATAACTGTGAAGATTGTGATGATCCTGTCGTATGAAAACACCAATGTCGTGAAGAAGTGCTGCAATTTCAAGTAAGAGACGGGAATTTTCAGAAAGTGCAAGTTCATTTTGCATCGAATCATAAATTTTCAGTGCAATCATGCGGACACATTCTGCGTGCTGTTCATCACCATGGAATTTTCTCAGAAGATTTCTTGCAGAAGATACTATTTGTGTGTTGAATTCCTTTTGAAGCTCTTCATTGTTAGTCGCACGCTGGCTTAAAATTAAACCGTTGCGGATATTTGTTTCAGGTACTATAATTTCTTCTACGTTTGTAAGATTGATGAACATATTGTAGATAAGAAGACTTAATTGAAGTGTTTCTGCTTCGCTGTACGGAATTTTAAATTTTGCGACGCATTCATCTATCGAATAACTTTGAATTTCATGGACGAAATTAGAAAAATCCTTTTGTTTTATTTTCCAAAGGAAGGTTGAAATAGGCTGACCAATTAAAACTGCACAAAGTGTCATGTCCTGACCTACAGCGATGAACTGTTTTACAAGAGACATGTCAAGCTCGGTTTCAAGAGTTCCCTTTGTATTTGTAATTGATTCCTCAATAAAGCGCTGGATGTCATCATAAGAGCTGGTTTGAGATTTCATGTGATGTTCAATACGAATAGTTCCAAGACGAAGAGAATGAACTCCTGCCATTTTTCCGTTAGATATCATCATAAGCTCAGTTGTACTTCCGCCTACTTCAAGAATGACTGTATTTTCCTTATTGTTTACAGGCTGATCTTTTATACAGTCAGAAACTGCAAGATACATAAGACGGTTTTCTTCAATTCCATCAAAAGTTTTTACGCGAAAACCTGTATGAACTAAGATTCGGTCCATTACCGGATCACTGTTATTTGCATCTCTAAAGGCGGTCAGTGCAAAACATGTTGTTTGGGAAGGAGAAATGCCCCAGGAAGCAAGCTGTTCTTTATATCTTGAAAGAATCTGGAGTAACTGATTTTGTGTATCCTGACTTATAGATCCGCTTGTAAAAACATCACGTCCCAAATTAAGGGGAACACTTGAACGGTCGAGGATTATCTGTTCATTTTTTGAATTAAACTCGGTTACAAGGAGACGAACACCCGTAGAACCGATTTCAATGACTGATTCCGGGACTGCCATTAAAATCTCCTTTTATAACCTTATTAAAGCTTGTCTATGAGCATAGAACATTTTCCGGATGGAATAGGAAGAGTCTTTTTCTTCTGGTCAAGAATGTTGATTGTGAAGTAGTAAAGCTTTTCACTTTCCATCTGAATTTCCCAGCCGCGGTTACTTTTATTACTTAAGATTGTAATAAGGTTTCGTTTGAGGGAAAGTTTTTCTATTCCCATAACTTCAAGATTAGGAATAATCCAGTCTACAGTTTTTCTTGGTAAGCTTATAGAAAGTCCGATTACGTTTTCAATCATCAGGGCGATTGTAGAAAGACCTGCCGACATAAGATAGCGTCGTTTCGGGAAAGCATTGTTCTTTTTCATTGAAGCTTTTCCTTCTTTGTTAGGCATGTAAGCTTCCCATAAATCTCCAGGTTCTTTTTTCTCATTAGGAATAAGACCTTCAAGAATAAAATACAAATGTCTGATTGCGCATTCTCTTGCAAGCTCATAGTGACCGTATTTTTCAAGTCCCTTGATTACCATAAAATTGAAAGCAGGCATAACGCTTCCGCAGTAACCGTTTCCATCCTCGCTGAAATGTTCATTGTCTGCACTTAGAGTAGGGAACGGATGTTCAGTGCCAAAGGATTTAGGGTTGTTCAGATGTTCAACAAGACAGTCAGCTTTATCTGCATTAGGGATTTCTGCAAGAAGAGTCCAGTAAGCAGCAATAGTCTTAACTTTGAGCTGTTCCTGACTTTTATTTAAATCATAGTAAAAACCTGTTTTTGCATCCCACATCAATGAGTTGATTCTTGTTTTTATTGAAAAATAAAGCTTGCGGTATTGGAAACTTAAATCCTTGTCGTTGAGGATATCACCGAGAGCAGACATGTAAGATGCATTTATTGCCATACACGCATTAAAATCAACAGGATAAAAAGCATCCTTTCGTGGAGAATTTGTCATTGTGCTTACTGTGTATGGAACTGCATAAAGACCATTTGGCTGTTTAAACGATTCATCTAGCCATGTCATATATTTCTGGAGATATGGCATTACATCTTTAATTCGGCGCTTATTTGCAGATTTATGATAAAGGTTGAATTCTGCCCATGCAAATAATGGTAGTGAAATACCGTTACGATTTGTCGAATCAGTAACCGGTTTATTTGTTGTAACATCATATTTACAACGGATAGCGCCATCCTTTTCCTGACGAGCATAAAAATAGTCTATATTCTTGCAGGCATCAAAATTTCTGTTTGAGTAAACAAGAAAGAAGGATGAGATAATTGATTCAAATTGACCAATATATTTTTTTTGTCCCTCAGGATAGATGAAAAGACCTTCGTTATCCTGTTCACCTGTTGAAGGATTTGTCCAATATGCAGAAACCCATGACCATGTTTTATTATAGATGTCTACAAAATCCTGATCATAAAAATGAATCTGCGGAAAATCGTGCTTATTCACAAGTACTCCTAAAATTACTGTTTTAAATAAAGATGTATCTATTATTATAGCACAAAAATTTAAAAAACGTGCAAAAATTTTTTAAATTTTGTAAAAATTATTCTTCTAATTTGTTGCCACACGGATGGGCACTGAGAGATACGTTTATTTTTCCTCTTTTACAAGGTGATGTACAATAATCCTGATGTGAACGAATCTGTAGTTTTTATTGCAAAAGGCGGAAGCTGTACATCTGATATAAGTGAATTATTTCCAACCTATAAAGCATACAGAGACGGTGATATGACATTTTATTATGATGACATAGGCTTCCGTATCTGTCGTTATTTGCCAGATACGGAATAAGAATTAATTATTAATAATGATTTATAGTAGTTTCATAGTTAGTATCATTATAAATATCTGTAAAGGTAAGCGTATTACTGGTTGGAACTGCATTGAAATTAACTTTTGGATTATTTGGGTTGTCAAAATCAGAACCGACAGAATTGTTATTACCAGTTTGAGACAAAATAGTTGTATTAAATGACAGATCGTCAATATACAGCGCGATTACCTGTCTTATATTTCTATATTTTACCATACTACTATTAGCACTTTGAACATTTGTGAATTTATAGCCTGAGTCTGCTATAAAGATTGTATTATTCTTTAAGCCTATAATTTTTTCAGGTCCAAATAAATATGTGCCTTCAGTATTTAAATCGTTTCTTTTCCCGAAATATAAATTCCATGTATTTGCTTTTCCATTATTATACTGGAAGCCATAATTAGATTGATAACGCTTTTTGTCCAAAGTTACAGTGGAATCATTATCAACAGATCCTTTCAATACTAATCCAAGACTGTATAAATTATGAGAAAATAGTGAGTTATCCATAATATATTTGGTTACATTTGAACCAGATACTTTTCCAAGTAATATGAAGTTATCTTTATTATCATTTTCTGGGAAAACTATAAAATCTGTTATAGAAAGATTATCGTAATAAGTAAAATCTTCTGCTATAGGGTTAAGGAATAATTTAGTATTTCTAAAATATTTTGCTTTATCCCCGCCGTTTTCAGCTACCAGATTTATGAAATATAAAAGGAAGCTGTCTTTTCCATTTTTATTTTTGTCTTTTACAATTACATAGCAGTAGCCTTTTCCTTTTGCAATGTCTTGAATTTCATATTGTGATTGGGAGTTATCAAAACCCACTGATGTATAAATTTTATTAGTTAGTCCGGAATTTGAAGCAAAGTTTTGTGAAGAATATATACGCCATATATCGCCCTTATCATTTATAGCATAAAGAACTTTTACAGTTTGTGAATCAAATGTTTCTTCTGTGAAATTATAATAAAGCTTATTAAAGTTATTAGCGGTTGTGCCTGCAGGCAAAGAAATATCATATGTGTTTGTATTATAATATACTTTTATTTTTGAATTATCAGAAGAATCTTTATACAGACAGAAAACAGTTTCATTATTATTATCAAAGGCAAAATCAAGCGGATTTTCAGGAAGTGTTATTTGACTGTCTAAAGCTTCTATTGTATATTTATCCTTTAATTGTGCTTTATATAGCATTGCATTTGGAATATCATAAAGATTAATATTTGTATTAACGTTAGTATAGAATATCTTTTCTGCTTTAAAATACTTATAAGTAACACTGTTGCCGTAAGTGAATTGCAATCTGAAGCTGCCTTCATCATTAAAATCACTTATAACACCAAATCTGTTATTGCTTAAATCAAAAAAGACTTGAGTTGATATATCTGTATTAATATAATCTTCTCCGTACTTTTTTTGAAGTGTTATATAAGGTATATAATCGTACTCATCTGAAATTTCAAAAACTATCTGTTTTTTATTAATTTTTCTTTCTATTGAGTTTCCATCTTTATTAGTATATGTAATTATATGCGTATAAAATTCAAATCCCCCGATCTGATAGGAAACTGAATCTCTGTTGACCCTTTCTTCTGTATAATTCAGAACATCAAAGCTACCGTCATATTCATGTTTGTTTGCAAGCATTTCGATATTATTGATTCCTGCTTCCACATAAAGTTCACTAGAAGTTTGCCAGATGATATTTCCTTTAGAATTTGAAATAGTAATATCTATAGAGTATGGTTTGTTAACTGGAACTCTGGTTACTTTTATTATAAAACTATTGTTTTTTATTGCAGATTTTTTGATTGTCTGATTTCTTGTTATAGTTTCTGATTTTGGATCATCATCAAGTGGAAGAAAAATTAACTGTACCCTAAATAATTCTGAATCAGAACTGTTTCTTTCGATTGCGGTTATAGCGGAATCTGGTAATGTAATTTTCATTTTTGAATCTGAAAAATCTCTTTTACATGAAACAAAAAACAAAGATAATGCTAATAAAAAATAAGCAATTTTTTTCATAAATACAACTCCTTAAAAAATTACAATAAAGTAATTCTAAATTACCTTACAGGAATTTCAGACATTTTATATATTTTAAAGAATTATTGCATATATCTATAAATGTGGCAAGAATTATTTTTTTATTTTTTTCGTCATGTAACTTAACAAAAAGTCACACAGATGATTTTTCGTTAAGTTATTATCCGGCTATAAAAGAGCCTTCCTTTTCTGTTTCGTCTTCAGGACAGGTTGCACTAAAGGTTATTGTCCCGTTTTGTGCTTGTGTGCTGAAAGGAACGCTTATTCCAGAAACCGCAAATCCGCCGTCAGGGTATACTTTGAAATATTCTGTTAAAGCATTTTGCTTGTTCAAAGAAAGGTTATCTATTGACAAAGGAATAACATATCGTTTGTTTTTGTATTTTTTTACTGTCAATACAGATCTTAATAATAGTCCTGAGTCTGCTATGTAGAGGGTATCGTTTTTTATACCTATGAATTTTTCAGGACCATAGAGGGCTTTTAAATCTTCTACCGGATTGCGTATTTCATAAAAAAGAAAGTCAGAATCGTGAATAAAGTCATTACCGGTTTCTGAAGAATCGAGAATGGTATTGGTAATCTTTCGGACAGTTTTATTGTTGCCGAATTCTTTTTCAAAGCTTATTTTTGAATCAGTTATTTCTGCTTTTAATGCATAGCCGCAGCTGTATATATTCATTTTATAAGTTGGTTTTGGGATATTTGATCCTGCCATATAATAGGTATAGGGTTCAAGTGCCGCTCCCGACTGCTTTACAAGAAAATAAATAGTATCTGCACCGGTATTTGTATTTTTAAATGTAAGGATATCTGTAAAATCCATTAATTCTTTATGAACTTCATAGACAAAATAAATGCTGCTGTTCTTTTTTGCAGAATTAATAATATTCATGGTCGTATTATAGTCAATTGAACCATCTAGTATTTTACCAGTCGAAATATAAAATTGTGTATCGCTATTATCTGTTGTTTTGGTTACCATATATACTTTACCGTCACAAATTGCAAAATCCTGAATTTGTATTTCTGACTTACCAATTGAGTTTTTTGCAGCTGTAAAAAATGAATTTCCGTATGATCTTTCGGTAAAGCTCAAATCTGCAGAATAAATATCATTGTTTGTAGTGAATACAGCAATTGTTCCATCCGTTGTTTTAAGGGCATAAAGTGTTTCTGTTTCATAATCATAATAAAGCTTATTGAATTTATTATCAGATGTACTTGTGTAGCAAACGCTGTCTGTTCCTGAGTTGCTTCCCGAAGATTTGCAGTTAAACTGTCTTATGTTTCCATTTACATCAAGATAGAAGATATTATATGCATTTTTTTCAGGATTCTTATTCTGATATACAAAATCGGCTACGTTTAAGCTTGTAGAACATGTTACTTGATTTTCATTTAATTTGAAACCATTGTTTCCGGTGAATTTTGTAGGATGGATTTTTTTAGATGGATAATCATATAAAAATATATCTGTGTCAAAAGGAAGCCAGCAATAATCTTCAACCGAAAAATAAAAGAATTTTGAGGTTGTAATTCCTTCTGTAGTTGTAAAGGATACCTTGATTCTGTATAAACCTTTTGAAAGATTCTGCTGCAGCTGGTCAATAATAAAGCCTGTCCAGGAACCTGATATTGGATTTATTGCTTCTCTTGTTCCTATTGTAACCGGTTTAAATGTATTTCCCTCTTTGATTGCAAATTCAACCTTAGGCCATCCGACTTTTTCTTCAAGATTTGTATCTGGATTTGTAAAAATAACTTCAAACTGAATATCCTGATTATTCATATATAAAGGTTGTTGAGAGTCAATGCTGGTTGTAATGATTTTATTGAGACGTGGATTTGGATTTTCTTCGTTACGCTTTAAGATAATTTTAAAACCTAAATTAGAGTCGATTCTGTCTGAATAAGATTCATCAGTAATTTCAACCTGTGTTTTTGTTCTTTCTGTTGATAATTTAGGAATGATTCCATGAAAAATTGTTTTTTCTTCAAAAGTCGTTACAAAAAGAATGGTAATTTCGCCTTCATAAAATCTGTCTTGTTTTATGTTTCTATTGATAATTATCGGATGTTTATCGAAGTATGCCTTGTAATTGTATTTATTGTTTGTTTTTGGGAATCTGCTGATTGGAATATCATATGATTCTTCTATCCTGAAGTCGTGGTTATCTACCTCCTGAAGAACAATTTCTACGGTAAGCGATACGTCTTTCTCATTTTGATAATCTGTAATTCCACGGCTTATACTTTCAAATACGTCGTTATTAAAAGAGATGCCTATTCCGGATGCTCCAAAATCTCTTTTACATGAGAAAAATACGATACAGATTCCTAACAATAAAAGCAGTTTTTTCATAGCATATCCCTTTTTAATCGAATTAAACTTTTTCTAAAGCCTGTTTTAAATCGGCTATGATGTCATCTACGTTTTCAAGTCCTACAGAAACTCTTACTAAGCCACCATCAATTCCGGCTTTTACAAGTTGTTCATCTGTAAGCTGTCTGTGAGTTGCACTTGCCGGATGTAAAACACAGGTTCTTATATCTGCAACATGAACTTCATCTATTGCAAGCTTTAAGGCATCCATAAATCGTACTGCCGGCTGTCTTCCGCCTTTTATACTGATTGCAATTACACCGCATGTTCCGTTCGGCATATATTTTTGAGCTAAATCGTAATATTTGTCGCCTTTTAATCCCGGATATGTAACTTTTGCAATTTTATCTGAAGATTTGAAGAATTCTGCCACTTTTGTCGCATTCTGAACATATCGCTCCATTCTTACCGGCAGTGTTTCTAATCCAAGATTTAAATAAAATGCGCTTTGTGCAGCAGGATAGCATCCGAAATCTCTCATTAACTGTGTTCTTGCCTTGATGATGTATGCTGCTTTTCCAAATTCTTTAACATATTGTAATCCGTGATAACTTTCGTCTGGTTCAACCATATCTGCAAATTTACCGGTTGCTTTATAGGCTTTTTCCCAATCGAAGTTTCCTGAATCTACAATACATCCACCGCCCTGAACTGCATGTCCGTCCATATATTTTGTTGTTGAATGAACTACAATATCTGCTCCCCATTCAAAAGGACGGCAATTTACCGGTGTTGCAAAAGTATTGTCAACGATTAAAGGAAGATTATTATCATGAGCTGCCTTTGCCCATGTTTCGAAATCAAAAACTGTAAGTGCCGGATTTGCGATTGTTTCTCCGAATATACATTTTGTGTTAGGTTTGATTGCCTTGCAGATTTCATCATAGGTTGCATCGACATTTACCCAGATACATTCAATCCCCAGTTTTTTTAATGTGAAGCCAAAAAGATTGATTGTTCCACCGTAAATTGCTGTGGAAGCAATAAAGCTGTCTCCGGTTGAACAAAGGTTTAATACTGAAAGAAGACTTGCTGCCTGACCGGAAGATGTGAGCATACAACCGATTCCGCCTTCTAAATCTGCAATTTTCTTTTCTACTGCGTCACAGGTCGGGTTTGCAAAGCGTGAATACATGTATTCTGTAGGTTTATCAAAAAGTGCCGCTACGTGATCGCATGAATCAAAACGGTAGGTTGTACTCTGCACGATTGGAATTGTTCCAGGTCCTCCGTTTTCCGGTTTATATCCTGAATGTAATGCTTTTGTTTCGATTTTCATATTTTTAATCCTCCTGTTATTTTTTTCCAAAGATAGATGCTATCAAGAATACCGCAAGCAGTATTGATATTAAAGTTGTAAGATATGTTATTAGAATCCAGAATCCAAGTCGTACATAGTCCATTATATAGGTGTTTTCTATGTCTTTTTTTATCATCTGTTCAGATGCTTTCATTCTGTTTAAATATTTTGCAAGGTTTGTTTTATTTCCCCTTACTGCTATAACATTACGGTCTTCAAAGATATTCAAATCTGCTTTTCCATTTCCGATTTTTGCAAGGAATGTCGCAGTATCTCCTTTTTTCATGAACAGATATTTATAGCGTTTCATGTACTGCTGTTTGTTATGAAGAACGTTCTTTTTAAACTCCTTAAGCATCTTTTTTATACTTACATCGTGAAGTCCTTCCGGATAATATCTTGCCATAAAATAACCGGAACGTTTTCCTCTCTGCAAATCTTCTTTTTTAAGACGTGATTCATCCTTTATCGAAAAATTAAATTCAAGGTTATCCGGCATTTGAAGTTCTGTTCCGTTATCAAAAAGGAGTCTTCCTTTCATTGTTTTAAAGGTTTTTCCTTCCCAATATTCATTTTTATAATCCTTGATGTAGGCATCATTTACGGTGAAAGTTTCTTCAACTATCGATATATAAAGATATTCTCCTGCAAGACAGTCTGTCTCTTTATCCTGAACTGTAACGCCCTTATTAAATGCATAATTTTCAATAAGATATATTTTTGGCTCACCTTTTAGCGCTTCATTTATTTCCATGTTATTTTTCAGAACAGGATATTCATTGATTTGTTTAAGCAATGCTTTTTTACCCGCAATATGAGTTCCTATTTTAATAAAACCTGTTACTGCAACTGCTAAAGTACCTGCTAAAAGGATTATCAGAAATAAATAGAGAAATACATTCATTTTCTTTTCCATTATATACCTTTATGTATCATTGTAAAATTATTTATAATGCTAAATCGCCGTCTTTTATCCAGCCGATTTTTCTGAAAAGTTTTCCTAAAAGCCAGCAGATTACCGCAGGAAGAACAAAGCATACTAAAATCAGTCCAAGCCAGTTAATGAAGTTTGGATTAATTGCAGAAGCTCCATGTGCTATAGCTGCTTCAGAAGGTTCATACCAGCCGGTAATAACTCCAATCTGTCCTACAAGTCCACATGTTCCCATTCCTGAGCTTACTGCAGCACCGTTCATCTCCATTTTGAAAAGACAGGTTGCAATTGGTCCGGTAATGATTGATGTAAGAATCGGCGGAATCCATATTTTTGGATTTTTAATTATATTCGGCATTTGAAGCATACTTGTACCTAATCCCTGAGAAAGAATGCCTCCCCATCTGTTTTCTTTAAATGACATTACTGCAAAACCGACCATTTGTGCACAGCATCCTGCAACTGCCGCTCCACCTGCTAATCCGACAAGTCCAAAGGCCGCACAAATTGCTGCAGAACTGATTGGCAGTGTTAATGCGATTCCGACCACGCAGGAAACTATCATTCCCATAATGAACGGATGTAATTTTGTTGACCAGATGATGAATTTTCCAACACTGTTTGCCGCTATTCCAATATATTTTGCAGTTAAGACTGTAAGAAGTGCACCGATTAAGATTGTTACGGCAGGGGTTACAATTATATCTACCTTTGTTTTTTTGCTTACAAGCATTCCTGTTTCTGCCGCTGCAATTGCGATGATTAAAACTGCGAGAGGACCTCCTGCACCACCGGTAACGTTTGCTGCCGCACCGACTGCCGCAAGTGAAAAAAGAACAAGTCCGTCAACCTTCATTGCATAGCCGATTCCGATTGCCATAGCGGCTCCTACAACACTTGCATTTGTCGCAAAATTTCCGGCATCTACAAAAAACTGAAAAAATGGATTTACAGAAATCCGTAGAAGCTGCTGTCCTAATGTTTTAATTATTGTTCCTATCAATAAGGAAGCAAACAATCCCTGAGCCATTCCGCTCATTGCATCTATAAAATATCGTTTTACGTATTTATTCATAAATCACAGAGTATAAAAAATAACAGTTTTGTTCAATTGCTCTACACATTGTTATTTTTTTATATTATATTTTTATCTATATATATTTTTATAAAAGTGGAGGCATACTTTATGATTGAAGTTTCCCACGTTTCCCGCAATTTCGGGACATTTCGTGCGGTAAATGACATCAGCTTTTCTATTCCGACTGGTCAGATTGTAGGACTTCTTGGACCAAATGGGGCTGGTAAAACTACTACAATGCGAATGATAACAGGCTTTTTATCTCCGTCAGAGGGAAAAATTTTTATAGACGGAAAGGATATTTCGGAAAATCCGGTAGAAGCAAAAAAGAAGATTGGATATATGCCGGAATCTGCTCCTTTATACTCAGATATGATTGTCGAGGATTATCTTACATATGTTGCAAAAATGCATAATCTTAATCCTGAAGAAAAAGTTCCTCTTTTATGCAAGGAATGCGGACTTAAAGAAGTAATGAGCAAAAATATTAATGAGCTTTCACGTGGAAACAGACAGAGGGTTTCTCTTGCACATGCTCTTATGAATGATCCTCAGATTCTTATTCTTGATGAACCGACATCAGGTCTTGATCCGAATCAGGTTGAGGATGTAAGAAATATTATCCGTGACATTGGAAAAACAAGAACCGTTATAGTTTCTACTCATATTTTGAGCGAAGTTGAAACTCTTTGTAATAATGTAATTATTATTTCAGGCGGAAAGGTTGTTGCAAACAGTCCGACGGAAGAGCTTCGTGAAAGCTTTGGAAATAAGGTGGCAGTTAAACTTACAGTTGGCGGTGCTGATTTTAAGACAATAAGTTCAGCATTAAAGAATGTAAAAGGAGTTTTATCTGTTTCAAAGACAGATGCAGACGATCTTTTCTGTAAGGATAAAGCGTCAGGTATTTTATTGAATATTGATGGAAAAGAAGAACTTCGCCCGGAAATAGTAAAAATCATTACAAAAAATAAATGGTTCTTGTATGAAATGGCAGTCAGAAAGAACAGTCTTGAAGATGTATTCCATGCACTTACTAATGAAGAAAAGACGGGGGCATAAAGATGAAATTCAGTATTATAATGAAAAGGGAACTGAAATCTTATTTTTCAGGTCCTATTGCATATATCGTAACGGCATTATTTCTTCTTGTTGCCGGAATAATGTTTTTTGCAGGATTTTTTATTGGTGATAGAGTTGAGCTGAGAGGTTTTTTCTCATGGTTACCGATTTATCTTTCGGTTTTTGTTCCAGCCCTTACAATGCGAATTTTTTCGGAAGAAAAGAGAAGCGGTTCTATCGAAACCTTGATGACTCTTCCTGTTACAGAGTTTGATGTTGTACTTGGAAAATATCTGGCTTCTTTTTTGAGCACCTTGATAATGATTGCTCCTACAATTTTCTACGTAATCACTGCTTATATTTTCGGTACTCCTGATTTTGGTCCGATTGTTTTAGGTTATCTTGGAACTGTTTTGCTCGGTGCCGGTTATACTGCAATTGGTATTTTTGCTTCTTCCATAACTAAAAATCAGATTATAGCTTTCTTTACAGGTGCAATTATCTGTATCGTTCTTACTCTGCTTAATTCATTCCTGGTTTTTATTCCGGGGCCTGCAGTAAGTGTTTTAAGTTATCTTAGTGCAAAAAATCATTTTGATTCAGTTGCAAAAGGAATTATAGATACAAGAGATATTATCTATTTTATATCGCTCACAGTTCTTTTCTTTGCACTTACAGTAAGAGTTCAGAAAAAGGAGTCGCGCTAAAATGAAAAAAATTATTGAATGGTTTAAAAGTTCTAAAAGTGATTTTGCGCTTTTTATCCTGCTGTTGATTCTTTTGAATGTTGCGGGAATAAATGCATATAAACGGTTTGACTGTACTCAGCCTAAATCTTATTCTCTTTCAAAGGCAAGTAAAAATATCGTGAAGAATTTGTCTGCACCTCTTTCTATCCGTGTATTTTTTGACAAGAATCTTCCGTCACAGTGTCAGACAATCGAGCAGTATGTAAAAGATCTTCTTGATGAATACAAGGGTGTTGCAAACAGAAATTTTTCCGTATCATACATGGATATGTCAAAACCGAAAAATGTAGAGCTTGCAGAAAATCTTGGTTTAAATCAGGTTCAGATTCAGGAAGTAAAAAACAATGAAGTCGGCTTTAAGCAGGTTTATATGGGGCTTGTTATTTCTTATGCCGATGAAGTTGAAGTTATAGACAGCATAGAAACTACCGATGGATTTGAGTATTTGATTACATCTAAGATTTCTAAAATGATTTCTACCGCTGATGCTCTTGCAGGTCTTTCAGGCGATGAAAAAATCAAGGTTACGCTTTATCTTTCTGATTCCTTAAACGGACTTGGAATTCAGGGACTTGAGCAGACAGAAACAGCCGTAAAAACTGTGTTTGATAATGTTAATAAAGCAAAGCAGAACAGACTTGTATATAATGTAGTAAGACCTGATTCCTTCCAGGTTGATGATATAGTTGCTCATTACGGAATACAGGGAGTTTCGTTTGATAAGGGCGGAAAAACTGAAAAGGCTGCAATTGGTGTTGTGCTTGAAACAGGCGATGATTTTGTAATTCTTCCTGTTTATATTACACGTTCTATTTTTGGAAATGTGATTGCGGGGCTTGATGTTCTTGAAAATTCAATTAATGAAGGAATTCAGAATCTTGTTTCAAAACCTGATCAGATTGGTTATATTGCAGGACATAATGAGCATGATATCAACAGGGAAGAAGATTGTCTTTATTTTAATCAGCTTTTAAGTCAGCGCTATAAGATAGTTCAAATCGATTTACTTAATGATGATATTCCTGCAGGAATTACAACTTTAATTGTAAATGGACCTGAATTTCCTTACAACGAAGAAGAGCTTTATAAAATTGATCAGTTCATTATGAGAGGCGGAAATGTAATGTTCTTCCTCGACGGGCTTGTACAAAATCCAAATAAACAGAATTTTATGGACGGGCAGCCTTCGTTTGTCGCTAAAGAAAATACAATTGACGGACTTCTTCAAAAGTATGGAATTACGCTTGGTCATAATTTTGTTCTTGACAAGCAGTGTTATGTTTCAAATACAAGAGAATCCGGTAAAACAGAAATGTACTGGGTTCCGACACTTCAGAAAAATCAGCTTAATCAGAAGAATCCTATAACTAAAAATCTTGGTTATGTTTATGTTCTTGCAGCAAGCTCAATAGATGTAAATACAGATAATCCTGATTTAACTTATACTGTTCTTGCTAAATCTTCAGATAAATCATGGCTGTATGACGGTGACGGTATTTTTTCTTCAGAATTCCTTCGTCCGGCAGATGAAAGCAACATGAAGAGTGAAAATCTTTTTGTACTTGTAGAAGGAAAATTTACAAGTGCATTTGATAAGGCTGTTGTTTCTAAACCGGAAGCTGCAGCTGAAAATGAAGAAGCTGTTGTACAGACTTTTGAAACATCAAATTATATTTCAAAGGCTCAGGTCCCTGGAAAGATTTTTGTTTCAGGTTCATCTGAGTGTACTACAGCACAGCTTATAGATCCTGGTGCAACAAATCCTGCCGCTATGCTTATTCTTAATGCGGTAGATTATATGAACGGTAATGAGGATTTGTGTCTTATGAGATCTAAAGGACTTTCTATCAGTACTTTTGAAAGAAAGTCTCCGGGACTGGTTCAATTTATGAGACTGTTTAATATGTTCATTCTTCCGCTTCTTGCAGGTCTTTCCGGCTTCATTGTATGGAATTTACGTCGCAAACGAAAGATTAGAATCAATAAAAAATATAATCCTGATGATTCAAGAACTATTGTAAAAGAAAGCAAAAAGAGAAGTGAAATGTAGGGGTAGGAAATGAGTAAGCGAAAGATTTTTTTATTGGCAGCAAATGCAGTTCTTCTTTGTGTATGTATAATTCAATTTATTGTAAAAGCTCAGTCTCATGTTAAAGTTTTTTCAATCAAAGGTGATGTTGACTGTATTGAAATTACAAAGGCAGACGGAAGTTTTTCCATCATAAAAAATGAGGATAAGTGGTTTGTCGGTGAGAAACAGTATCCTGCAAATTCTAATACCGTAAAATCTATTCTGGATGCGGTTTCAAGTATAAATGCACTGGACAGGGTTTCTTCTGCTTCAATTGCGGCAAATGCTGAAAAATATGAACTTACAGATGCAAAGAAAATTACTGTTACTGCAAAACGAAAGGATAAGGTTCTTCGTACACTGACTATCGGTAAAAATGCATCTGCCGGAACACAGTGTTATGCGGTTTTTGATAAATCAAATGACATCTATCTTGTATCCGGTAATCTGAAGGGTGTTTTCTCAAAAACAGTCGCAGAAATCCGTGAAATGTCAGTTATAAAGGAAAATGCAGAGGATGTTGAATCTGTAGATGCTGTTTTAAGTGACGGACGAAGCGTAAAGCTTACAAGAGAATCTGAAATTGAAGGTTTTTCACAGGATCAGGTTGTTCAGACGCTTGAAAATTTTGCAAATCTGTCTGCAACAAAATGGTATGATTCAAAGATTAATTTAGGCGGAGAAATGATTGCATCCGTTAAAATAAATCTCAAGGATAAAATAATAACACTTGATGCGTATAAAATTCCTGCAAAGGATGAAAATTCTTCAGATGTTTATTATGCGGACTGCAGTGAATCGCCTTATACCTTTGAATTTGTAAATTATGCCGGTCAACGGTTCGAAATTCTTTCAAAAATCAAATAAGATGATTCAATTAGTTGCATTTTTAGGAAATTATGGTAAAGAATACGAAAAAACACGTCATAATGTGGCATGGTTTTTTGAAGATTCTTTACCGTTTGCCGGAAAATTAAGCTGGCAGAGAAAATTTAAAGGTCAGATTGCTTCAATTACTCCACAGGAGCTTTCAGAATGGGCATGTGATTGTAAAATCTGTTCAAAAAAAGACGGAACTCCCGTGCTTGTGCCCGAACAGTCTCCCGAACATATTTATTTTTTAAAACCTGAAACATATATGAATCTTTCGGGCGAAAGCATCATTGAAGCGGTAAATTTTTATAAGCTTAAACCTGAAAATGTACTTGTAATTCATGATGAGCTTGAGCTTTTACCCGGTTTTTTGAGTTTTAAATGGTCAGGCGGGCTTGGTGGTCATAACGGACTTCGTTCTACAAAAGCGGTTTTGAATACTGCAGATTTCTGGCGGCTTCGTTTTGGCATAGGAAGACCAGAGCATCCTGATATTGCGGGCTATGTTTTGAGCAGATTTACTAAAGAAGAACAGGAGCGTCTGCTTAATGTATTTGCTCAGGCAGATTTGCTTTTGGTAAAGGCTTTACTTTCTCCCGATCCGTCGAAGTTAATACAGGAATGGGGTAAAAAGAAGGTCTCCGAATAAAAAAAAAATACACGAATTCTTAAAAAATTATGAGATTTTAAAGAATTCGTGTAGTAATGCTTATTTGATTATATATCTGTGAAAGGTTACTTTCCCTGCACCTTGTCTTTTTCCTTTTTGATTTTGTTGTCAAGAACATCCATCATTTTGTTTAAGGCAGCCCCAAAATCAAAATCCTTGCCGTCTACGTGTGCCTGTGCACCCCATCGGAAGTTTACAGTCGTATCAAAAGAATATTCTTTATCATGTTTTATGCGCATGATAAGGTCAATAATCAGATCATCGGCATAAGAAATGCGTTTAAGCTTTGATTCAATCATGTCTGATTGCTTTTGATCTAAAGTAAATCCTACAGCGTTAATTGATTTAGTCATAGTAGTACCCCCATATTTTGTTATTCTATTTATAGTATAATACGCTAACTGTCAAAAAACAAATAAAAAAATAAATATTGAATAAAAATCTTTAGATGTGTATAGTATATATATGGCAGATAAGAAATTTACTGTTTTAGATTTGCTCGATCTTGATTTATCAGGACACGATGCACTGGAATTAAAATGTATAGCAGGCCGCAGAGGTCTTCCACGTGCCATCACAATTCCTGAATTGAATCGTCCAGGTCTTGCATTAAGCGGATTTTATGAAAGCTTTGCAGGTGACAGACTTCAGATTTTCGGTCGCGGTGAATGGGCTTATCTGATGAAATTAAAAAAAGAACAGAAAATTGAATCTCTTGAGATTTTCTTCAGCAATAATGTTCCGTGCTGTGTTTTTACTTATGGTCTTGAACCTCCTGATGAATTCAGGCTTCTTGCAGAAAATGCATGCTGTCCTATTTTACAGACATCTCTTCCTTCTACAGAATTTTCAAACAGAATAACCCGTGTACTTTCCAATATCTTTGCCGCTCATAAAACAATGCATGGTGTTCTTGTAGAGGTATTCGGTATAGGCATTTTGTTGAACGGTCATTCGGGTGTTGGAAAAAGTGAAACTGCCCTTGAGCTTGTAGAAAGAGGTCATCGTCTTGTTGCAGATGATATTATTGAAATCCGTTGTGTAAACGGTAATATTCTTCTTGGAAGAGGTCCTAACACTACAATTTCGCATCACATGGAAATAAGGGGACTTGGAATTATTAATATTTCACAGCTTTATGGTGTTGGTGCAATCCGTAATCAAAAAGAGGTGCAGCTTATTGTTCAGCTTGAAGACTGGGATTCTTCTAAGGAATATGACAGGCTTGGCACGGAACAGAATTATAAGGAAGTGCTTGGTGTAAAGGTGCCTATGATTACGATTCCTGTAAAACCGGGACGAAATCTTCCTATTATTATTGAAGCTGCTGCAATGAATGAACGTCTTAAGGACATGGGGTATAATTCGGCAAAAGATTTTAATCAGAATATATTAAAGTGGATTGAAAAAGGTGATGCAAAGGCTGCCTATTACGGCACAGATGATTCATATTAATGAAAAGTTTTTTTTGAGAGAGAAAAGGGGATTAAAATGATTGAAAAAATCTTAACAGTTCAGAATCGTGCGGGAATTCATGCCAGACCGGCGGCAATTATTGCTCAAACTGCAAATAAATTTGAAAGTGAAATTACTTTAAGCAGAGATGAAACTTCAGTTAATGCTAAATCAATTATGGGTGTTATTGCAATGGGAGCAGGATATAATACCCAGATAACATTAACGGTAGAAGGAAGCGATGAATCTGAAGCTGCATCTGTAATAGAAGAGTTGTTTAATTCGAAATTTCAGGAAGAATAAAACTCATTAATGGGGGTGATTATGAGGGAAATTACAGAAAGACAGAAAGAAGTTTTAGTTTTTATTTCCAATTTTACAGATGAAAACAGTTATCCTCCGACAGTCAGGGAAATAAGCAATCATTTTCAGATTTCTATTCGTGCAATTCAGGATCATATTCTTGCCTTAGAAAAAAAAGGATATTTAGCACAAAGTCAGAATCGTTCACGTTCGTTCAGGGTTCTTTCAGATGTAAGGGAAAAAGAGCATGAGCCTTTTATAGGGAAAGTTCCTCTTTTAGGAACAGTTGCGGCGGGACGTCCACTTTTAAGTGAAGAAAATCTTGACGGTTATGTGAATCTGACAGAGCCGTTTATTCGTCCCGGAAAAAGTTATTTTGCACTTAGAGTGCGTGGTGACAGCATGATAAATGCCGGTATTTTAAACGGTGATCTGGCGGTAATTGAGCAGACTAATATTGCTGCAGACGGTCAGATTATCGTAGCGGTTATTGATGAAGCTATTACCTTAAAAAGATTTTACAGGGAAGCCGAAAGAGTGCGGTTACAGCCGGAAAATCCAGCATTTCAACCTATTTATTGTCAGGATGTAAGAATTGTTGGAGTTTTATCAAATATCGTAAGAACTTATTAATGAATAAATCTATCTATCTTTTTACAGGACCGGAGCTTGGAGAAAAAGCTGATGCAATCAATTCTTTAAAAAATGAGTTGAAAAAAGCATGCGGTGCTGTTGACGAACATTTGTTTTATCTTCACGAAACACCTTTTTCACAGGTAATGACTATTCTGCAAAGCGGAACTTTGTTTAGTAATGGTGTTTTTGCTGTGTGTAAAGAGTCTGAATTGCTTAAAACAAAGGATGAAACGGAGCTGTTGAAAGACTGGATTTCTAATCCTTCTGACAATTCCATACTTGTTCTTGTTTCTGACGGTAATAAGATAGATAAAAAAATAGATGATTTAATTTCCTCTTCAAATAAAAAAATCTTCTGGGAAATGTTCGAAGACAAGAAGGTTTCCTGGCTTCAGAATTATTTTTCTAAAAATGGATATTCCATCGATGCAGAAGCAATAGACCTTATTCTTGAGATGGTCGAAAACAATACGCTTGCATTGAAGAATGAATGTCAGAGATTTTTTATTATTTTTCCTAAAGAGCACAGGATTACAGAACAGGATGTTGAAGCTGTACTTGTAAATAATCGTGAAGATACTGTTTTTACGCTTTTTAATGAGATTTCAGATTCATCGGTAAGCGCTGATAAACGTTTTGAACGGGGCATCGAGATTTTACATAAACTCATGTCGGAAACTGAAAGTTATTCTGTTTCAATTATTTTGCCGTTTGCATCATGTTTCAGGAAACTGGCTGTCTGGCATAAATTATGTCCTGACGGTTATGCTGCGGATCCTGTTGAGTTTAAAAAATCAGGAATTTCCGGTGCTACGATGCAGAAAATATATAAAAAAGCGGCAAAAATCTGGACTATAGGTCAGACAACCGCTGTCCTTGCGCTGCTTGCACAGACTGATATAGAACTTCGTTCAGGCGGTTCTTTATTGAAGGATGTGCTTTTAGAAAAGATGCTTTATGAAATTACGGTCAAAAAAGGCGCTTCGATTCAGAATGCAGAATATGATTAATCTGCTTCGTCTTCTTTAAGCTCTGCTAAAAGTGCTTTTAGAGATTTGATTTCATCCTTGTTAAGAGTAACACCCTTTCCCATTTTCTGATGATCTGATGACCAGCTTCTTATATCGAATTTTGCAGGACGACCACCCCATGAAACAAGATTCAGCTCAAGATTCCATCCGCCTTTTCCTTCTGAAATCTGACCTATATTTTTGATTATTTCAAATGAAAAATCATCTGCCATAGTTTTTCTCCATACTTTGATATTATATTAAGAATGATAACAGAATTTTGAAAAAAGTGTTAAAAAAGTGTCAAATTTCCATAAAATTCTTCTATTTCAATTAAATTTCGTTGTAAGATTTGATTTTATACTGTAAAATAATAGTATCTTTGAAAGTGAGGAATGATATGAAAAGATTCACTCTTAGTGTTCTATCGATTTTATTAGTCTTGTCGTTTGTGTCATGTGGGAAAAAAGAGGGAGACACGACAGAGCCTGAAGCTCCAGGTACAGTTCAAACTGTGACTAATGAACAGGTGTTGGAAAATATTGCCAATGCAAGAAAAATGGCTGTTGACGCAGGTGCAGAAACAGATGCTGCTAATCAGTTGGCCTCAGTAGACGAAATGTATGCTTCAGTTAAAGCAGATGCAGAAGCTGAAAAAGACATAGTTGAAAAAGGTACAGATGTTGCTAACCGATATCTTTCTATTGCTACATATCTGAAGGCAAAAGATGCAAGAGCGAAGTTAGAAAACACTGATATGACTGGTTACGCTAATGTTAAAGATTTGTACGACCAGGGCTGTCAGGCGATGGACGATACAGAAGCATTGTTTAATAAATCTGATGCAACCGGTAAACAGATATTGGATAAATCTACAGAAGCTGCTACATGTTTGAATTCTGCTTTAGCTGTTATGTATAAGAAAATTGCTAAAGATGAAAGACTTAAGGCTCTTAATTCTAAAAAGGATGCAGACAGTGTAAAAGCTGCCGTAACAGAAAAAACTTCTTATCAGGAAGCTGTAGATTCCTTCAAAAAAGCAGACCAGCAGTATTCTATGCAGGATTCAGTAAATGCTTATGAAAATTACAAGAAAGCAAATGAAATTTTCACAAGACTTTTTGAAACTGTAACAGAAAAGCGCGCTGCCGCTCAGAAAGCAATTGAAGAAGCTAAAAAGAGCGTACAGGAAAGTGAAGAACTTGCAGAAACAGCTGACGTAAAAGTTCCTCTTACAGAACAGAAAGAAGGAATTGAAGCTGAAGATGCAGTTTTGCTTGAACCAGATAATTATGGAAATCCTGAAGATGCTGAAATTGAATTGTCAGATGAAGTTTCAGATCCAGTTCAAGATAAAATTGAACAGGGTTTAAATTCTATTAATGATGATAGGAATGCAAAATAATGAAGAAGTTAGTATCTATTTTATTGGCAACATTGTTTGCCTCTTCAGTTTTTGCAGCTAATTTAAGCTACAAGAACAATACATATCAGAAATTGGCTGATGAGTATACAAAAAAAGCACAGATTGCTATGGATGCCGGTCAGTATGATGATGCAATTGAGTATTCTAAAAAAGCAGAAGAAAATGCTGAATTATCAAAGGCATATATTTCAATGCAGATGGCAAAAACAGATGCAGAAGATAATATCAAATTAGCAAAGAACAAGCTTGCCTGGGCAGAAAAAATTGATGCACAGAATACATTCCCTATGGCTTATTCTTCAGCAAAGGAAAATCTTGACAGTGCTGTTTCTGCTTTCGATAACGAAGACTGGACAAAAGCAAGTGAATATGCAAAGGCTTCTGTTGCTGCATTGGACGGTGTAAGAGATGTAACTCCTCTTCCTGAATATTATATTGTTCGTCCATGGGCAGAAACAAAAGACTGTTACTGGAATATTTCCGGAAGACCATATATTTATAACAATCCTTTGCTCTGGGAAAATCTTTATCAGGCTAATAAAGACAAAATGCCTAGACCAAATGATCCTAACCTTATTCATCCTGGTATGAAAATGAAGGTACCAAGTCTTACTGGTGAATATCGTACTGGTGTTTATGATCCAAAGAAATCATATGAGCCATACGGTTCTAATTAGTTTTTGATAAGGTTTGAGAAAGGCTGTCTTTTAGGTTATCTAAAGTGACAGCCTTTTTTTTGTCAGATAAAATGTTATTCCTGCAGTGATAATTGCAGAATGAAAATATTCTGTTCCAATATTTTTAAATACTTCGTCTTTATCAATTTCTATACAGTTTATAAATTCATCGTTGTCTAAAGTTTGTTTTCCGGTTTGGATTAAATCTTTTGCCAGATAAAAATGAACATGATTCGAAAATAATGCAGAATTTGGATTAAGTTTACCGAGTTTTTCAATTTTATTAGCTTTGTAACCGGTTTCTTCTTCAAGTTCACGCAAGGCAGCTGTTTCTAAATCTTCTCCCTTATCTACAACGCCACCAGGAAATTCAATGCTTAGTTTATTTTCTCCGTGCCGAAACTGCTTTACCATTACAAATTTATCATTTTTTTCTGCAATAACGATGACCCAGTCAGGCGCATCAAGGATAATATAATCTCCATCAACGCCGGAAAATGATTTTCTGTGGCTTTTAGTAACGTCGCATACTACAGTTTTTAAAAGAAGCTCTGATTTACCGCTTGTCCACATCAGTTTTTCATCATCTTTTGTAAAATATCCACTCATTTGAAGTTTCCTTAATTATTTGTTTTGACAGAATTGAAATATAGATTTATTATTTAACTAGTAATTTTGTATATATTTTCAGTTATTGTCAATCATAAAATTGTGTTCCGGAGGTTTTATGGCTATTATTAATATTTCAAGACAAGTTGCCGCTCATGGCGATGAAATAGGTGCTCAAGTTGCCAAACTTCTTGGATTTAAATTTATAAAGCGAACAGATATAGAAAAACGTATTATTGAACTTGGATTTCCTGAGTCTAAAATGCCAAAATATGATGAAAGAAAGCCAGGTTTTTTTGCATCACTTAAAAGAGACCGTGATTCTTATTATAATCTTTCGCAATATGCTTTAATTGAAGCGGCTTTAAAGGATAATGTTGTAATTATTGGTCGTGGAGCTTTCGTGCTTTTTAAGAATGTACAGAATGCTTTTTCTGTGCGATTGATTGCCGATTCAGAAACGCGGGTTAAACGCCTTATGAAGGAATTTAACTGGACTGAAAAACAGGCACAGATGCGTATTACCGAAAGTGATTCAAACCGTGATGGATTCCACAAAAATTTTTATAATGTAGATTTGGATGATGTGTCTAATTTTACTATGGTTCTTAATACATCGGTAATGGATGACAAGGCTTGTGCTCATATCATAAGTGAGTATGCAAAGCATAATATTTCTAAAGAAGACGAAAAAGCAGGAAAAAAACAGGTTGAAGAGTTTTTTAAAGCACAGACATTAGTTAATAAGCTTATGTTTGATTATAAGGTTAAAATTGAGTTTTTACATGCAGAGATTATGAAAAAAACAGTGACCTTGTTCGGTGTATGTGATTCTGCAGCGGTTATTCAGCATGCAATTCAGATTGCTAAGGAGGAACTTCCCGGATATGATGTAAAAACTGCTGTAAGTATTGTTCAGAATTTCAAGTCTTTTCAATAAATCTTGACTTTTATTTTCATAATAGGGATACTGTTTATATGAAGTTATCAAATAAATTTACGCTAATACGAATTATTTATGCACCGTTTTTTATGCTGCTTTATTTTATTCCTGTCTGGACTGGTAAATTTGCAGCGCTTTCAATGTATATTTCCATTCCTTTGTTGATTTTTGCTGAATTAACCGATTATTTTGATGGAAAATCGGCTCGTAAAAACAATGAAGTCAGCGATTTTGGCAAAATGTTTGATCCTTTTGCGGATGTTTTCCTTCATCTTTCGACTTTTGTATGTTATATGCATTCTTTTGGTTCTTACGGAGGATATATTCCGGCTTTCCTGTTTATCCTTCTTATGTGGAGGGAATTTTCACAGAATTTCCTAAGAATGGTAGCGGCAAAACAGGGTGTTGCAATTGCAGCAAGAAAGGGCGGTAAAATTAAAACAGTAGTTTATATTGCATCAGGATTTTTTGCACTTTTCCTAGAGCTTCTTGTAAGAATTAATGCTGTTCCAGATTGTTTTGGCATATTAAAAACAGTTTCTTTATGTCTTTTTATTCTTTGCGTGCTTTTAAGCTATATTTCATTTTTCGATTATCTTAAACAGTTTGGTAAAATGCTCAAGGATTTAATGTAATTAAATGCTTTGAAAATATTTATTGCATAAAAAAAACAAGTTCAGAAAGAATGTTTTTCTGAACTTGTTTTTTTTATCAGTAGATTTACTTTTCTGTAAGTTTTTAGCTTGCAAGAATTTCAATCTTCTTAGGAGCTTCAACTGATTTTTTCTGCATGTTTATTGTAAGCACTCCATTTTTGAAGCTGGCATTGATGCTCTTTGCATCTACATCAGATGGTAAAGTAAATCTTCGTGCGAAGGTGCTTGAGCGTCTTTCTTTGAGGATATATTTTGTCTTTTTATCCTCTTTTTTCTCTTCTTTTGTTTCCTGTGCAACAGATTCTATTGTCAGGTTGTCGTGATCAAGCTCAATGTTTACATCTTTTTCACTGTGTCCCGGCAAATCCATCTCAATTGTATATGCATCTTTTTCTTCCTTTACATCAACACGTGGTGCATACATTGCTTTGTTATAGGCAACAGGAAGTTTGTTGTCTCCAAAAACATCATTTAAAAGTGAATCAAAAAGAGTTAATTCGTTCATATTAATACCTCCATATAATTTATTTTTTAGTGGAACTTAACGTTCATATAATATATAGCAAGTATTGTGCCAAGTGTAAAAAAAAGATTAAATTCATGAAAAATTTTTCTAATTTTATAAAAGGTATATATTTTTTGATGAAAAAAACTGTATTTTTATCCCTAAAAAGAATATTTTGACACACTCTAGTGAGTAATTTTGACTCATTTTTCGCTAAAAACAGCCTTAATAAGCTCCTTTATGTCATGGATTTTATCGTTTTTAGGTTCAGAATCGCAGGAAATGACCCGTTCAAAGCCTAAATTCTGAGAAGCCTTTATTCTTTGTTTTGGTTTTGTGACGGTTCTTATTTCACCGGCAAGTGTAAGTTCACCGAATAAGGCAATCTTTGAATTTATTTTCAAATCTGTTCTTGCTGAATAAAGGGCAGCAGCAAGAGCGGCATCTATAGAGCTTTCAGTTAATCTTACTCCACCGCCGACATTTACATAAATATCCTGATCACTGAAACATAACCCGGTTCTTTTTTCTATTACTGCAGCTATTCTTGAAACTCTTAGTGAATCGATTTTTTCGCTGTAAACTCTTGAAACAGAAGCTTTTGCCGGTACTGTAAGCGCCTGTATCTCTACAAGAAAAACACGGCTTCCTTCAAAAACAGGTGTGCAGGCAACTCCGCATGGCTGTTCTGAATTACGTGTTGTGATAAAGAGATTTGCAGTATCGGTAACACCCTGAAGTCCTTTTTCAGACATTGAGAAAATTCCGATTTCATCAACAGAGCCGAAACGATTTTTCTGTGCATGTAAAAAACGTATGTCATCATTATTTCGTTCAAAGGATATTACTGTATCTACCATATGTTCGAGAGTTTTTGGTCCGGCAATGCTTCCTTCCTTTGTAACATGAGCACTCATAATCAGTACGGAATCTCTTTCTTTTATCCAGGAAATAAACTCATTCGAGCAGTATTTAAGCTGATTAATTGTAAGTGGAATAAGGCCTGCTTCAAGTGAATAAACGGTTTGGATTGAATCTACAATTACAAGAGATGGTTTTAATACATTCATTGCATCAAGACAGTCTTCCAGCCGTGATGTGCACAAAATCTGGATTTTTGAACAGTCAAGCTGTAATCTGTCGGCACGTTCCTTTATCTGCCCTGCAGATTCTTCTCCGCTAATATATAAAACAACCTGATTATCATCAAAATTTCTGGTAATTTCGGCTGCGGTTTGTAAAAGAAGTGTCGATTTTCCTATTCCGGGCTCACCGCCAAGAAGAATTGCGGAACGTTTTGTTGCGCCGCCACCTAAAACTCTGTCAAATTCACTGATTCCGGTAGTAAATCTTGCATTTTCATGTGCCGTAATTGCCGATAAAACGACAGGTTTTGCTTTCTGCGTTTCGTTTGAGTTAGTAAATAAGGCTCCTGCTTTAGTATTATCTATGATTATTTCTTCCATAGAGTTCCATTCGCCGCATTCAGGGCATCTTCCAAGCCATCTTGGTTGTGAATATCCGCAGGAAGAACATTTGTACATCAGACTGCCGTTTTTTTTCGCCATTTATAAAAAATCTCCAGAATTTTATATATTTTTTTTAAAATACTATTGACTGTTATAATATTATATATTATATTAAAGACAGCTTGTAAATAAGCTGATAAACTCTCTCCGATGTCCATCAATGATGGACGGCAGATCCCTGATTGGTGTTACCTCTTAGGGGTCTGTTTTTTTATCCCCAGATAAAATTCATTTATATTGTTGTTATAATCCTTTGGAAAATTAAGCTGTCGTTATCGTACCGGCAGGGATTGATTTTGTTACCCAGGTATTACCACCGATTGTACAGCCTTTTCCAATGACTGTATCACCGCCCAGAATAGTTGCATTTGCATAGATGGTAACATCATCTTCAATAGTAGGATGTCGTTTTTTATTCTGAAGGTTTTTCTTTACGCTTAATGCACCGAGTGTTACACCCTGATAAATTTTTACATTGTTTCCTATTATTGTAGTTTCTCCGATTACGACACCTGTTCCGTGATCTATAAAGAACGATTCTCCGATAGAAGCACCCGGATGAATATCAATTCCTGTTTTTCCATGAACATGCTCGCTCATTATACGAGGGATGAAAGGAATGCCGTTTTTAAAAAGGAAATGAGCTATTCTGTGAACAACGATTGCTTCCAGTCCCGGATATGATAATATTACTTCTTCATTGCTTTGTGCGGCAGGATCTCCGTTAAAAGCGGCAATTACATCAAGCTTTATTTTCCGTCGCAGCTCCGGTATTTCTTCGATGAGTGCAACGGCTGTTTTTTCTGCCAGTTTGAAGCAATGAGATGCAGTTATGTTTTCAGCAGATCTGTTTGATTTTTTTATGGTAAAAATCAGCGCTTTCTGGATTTCTTTTGTAAGATTTGCAATTATATTGTTAACTTTTTCACCGGTAATATATTTGATATTAACAGGATCAATTATTTCTGCAGTTCGGAAGCCTGGAAAAATCAGAGACTGCAAATCTGATAAAACTGACACTACATTCTGTCTGTTCGGAAAATCTTCTGCATCTGTTCTGTTAATAAAACCTATTGTGTCATATGAATTAAGAATGCCGTTAATTAATTTATCAATATCCATAAGAGCCTCGTTATTTAAAAATAGAATAAAACTGAATATGTTTCAACCGGAAAATCTTGAATTTTATTTAAAAAAATGCAAAATTCTTTTGTAAGTTTATTGACATAAATCGCTAGTTATTTTATAGTCATAAAACGCACGTTTTTATTGAAATTGTGTGTAGAATGCAGTGCCCCTGTAGCTCAGTTGGTAGAGCACCACATCGGTAATGTGGAGGTCTGCAGTCCGATTCTGCACATGGGCTTAAAAACTAAATAAAAGTGACTGGCTTTTTAGGAGATATAATATGGGAAGCAAAAAGAAGGGTTCTGTAGAAATCATCGCTTTGCAGTGTACAGAATGTAAAAGAAAGAATTACACTACTTATAAAAACCGTAAGAATATTACAGGTAAATTAGAAAAGAATAAGTATTGTCCTTTCTGTAAAAAAAGTATTTTGCACAAAGAAACAAAGGCAAAATAAAACTGGTATTTGACCGGTACGTCGGTTTTAATATATAGGGCAGTAGTTCAGTTGGTAGAGCAGCGGTCTCCAAAACCGCCTGTCGTGGGTTCAAGTCCTGCCTGCCCTGAAAATATTTTATCCATAATCAGGATATATTGTTATTAAGGAATTAATGTCATGGCTAAATTTGGTAAATTCTTCCGCGAAAGTGTTGCAGAATTAAAAAAGGTTGTGTGGCCTACAAAACAGGATGTTTTTTCATCTATTAAGGTTGTTATTGTTTCAACAATAATCATTGCCGTTATTCTCGGTGCTTTAGATCTTGGTTTCACACAGTTGTTTAGCTGGATAATGTCTAGATAAGGCGGAATTCTATGTCAAGAAATTGGTATATTCTTCATACATATACAGGATATGAAGGAAAAATTGAACGCGCAATAAAATCACTTTTAGATAAAGGTGAAATTTCTGCTGAAGTCATTCTTGATGTCAGAGTTCCTGTGGAAGAGATTGTAGAAATCAAAGATGGTAAAAAGAAAGTTAGAAATAATAAATTCTTACCTGGTTATATAATGCTTGAAATGGATCTTCCTGAAATGGGATGGAAGGATACATGTGTAAAGCTCTATAAGATTCAGGGTGTAACAGGTTTTGTTGGAAACGTAAGCCGTAACAACAGACCTATTCCTATTTCTGCAGAAGAAGCAAAAAATCTTCTTATGAAATCCGGTGCAATTAAGGGTGAAAAAGCACAGCGCATTAATCAGAATTTCGCTGTTGGTGATACTGTTAAGATTACCGATGGTCCTTTTGCATCATTTACCGGTACTATTAAAGAAATCAGTATTGAAAAAGAAAAGCTTAGCGTAGAAGTTCAGATTTTTGGACGTCCTACACCGGTAGAGTTAAATTTCTTACAGGCAGAGAAAGCCTGAGTTTAGTTATTTGTCAATTACAGGGGTTTGTATCCCAAATGCAAACCGAAAATCCTGTTTTTGGGAGAGGTACAGGTCCGTTGGACAGAGGTATCTCGTTAGTAAGAAATCTTTATGATTCTTACACACCAACTTTAGGAGAAATAAAATGGCAACAAAGAAAGTTTCTGCTATTATTAAATTGCAGTGTCCTGCAGGAGCAGCAACTCCGGCCCCTCCAATTGGTCCAGCTTTAGGACCTCATGGTGTAAGTGCTCCAAAATTTGTTCAGGAATTTAATGATAGAACAAAGTCAATGGAAAAAGGTCTTGTAATTCCAGTAGTAATTACTGTATATCAGGACAAATCTTACACATTCATTCTTAAAACTCCTCCAGCAGCAGTTTTGATTAAAAAAGCATGTAAAATCGAAAAAGGTGCAGGTAACCCTCTTCTCGATAAGGTTGCTAAATTGTCTGCAAAGGATTTGGAAGAAATCGCAAAAACAAAGATGCCTGATATCAATGCAAATGATATCGAAGCAGCAAAGAAAATCATTGCCGGTACTGCACGCAGTATGGGTGTAGAGGTGGAGCAGTAATATGAAACATGGAAAGAAATATAATGCAAGCGCTGCAAAATATGATCTTACAAAAAAATATGATGTTGCTGCAGCTTGTAAAATGGTTCAGGACATGAAGTTTACTAAGTTTGATGAAACTGTAGAAGCTCATGTAGCACTTCGCCTTGAAAAAAATGCAACTGTTCGTGATACACTTGTATTCCCAAATCAGTTCCGTGGCGAAAAGAAAGTTTTAGTATTCTGTAAGGGCGACAAAGTAAAAGAAGCTTTGGACGCTGGTGCAGCTTATGCCGGTGAAGAATACATCGAAAAAGTAAAGGGTGGATGGCTTGAATTTGACGTTTGTGTTGCAACACCTGATATGATGAAGGATGTAGGTCGTCTTGGTATGGTTTTGGGACGTAAAGGTCTTATGCCTAACCCAAAAACTGGTACTGTAACTCCGGATGTCGCAAATGCAGTTGCAGAACTTAAAAAAGGTCGTACAGAATTCCGTGCAGATAAAGCAGGAGTTGTTCACATTGCAGTTGGTAAATGTTCAATGGACGCTGACAAAATAGTTGCTAATATCAACACTCTTCTTTCTGAAGTAAATAAGAAGAAGCCTGCTGGTACAACAACAGGATTTGTTCAGTCTGTATCTGTATGTTCATCTATGGGCCCTGGTGTATGGGTTGACTATAAGGAAGGCGAATAATGGCAGTAAGAGCAAAGAAAATTCAGCCTGTAAAGACTGAAGCAATTGAAAACGCTAAAAAGACATTTGCTGATTACAGCGATTTTATTTTCGCTGACTATCGCGGTCTTACAGTAGAGCAGATAACTGCTTTAAGAGATAAACTTCGTGAAAAGAATGCAGTTCTTAAGGTTGTAAAAAACAACTTTGCGCGTATCGCTTTTGAAGATATGAAAGTTGAAAATGTAGCTGACTATCTTAAAGGTCCTACAGTAATTGCAATGGTTAAGGAAGATTCTAACGAAGTTGCAAAGGTTCTTTTTGATTTTGCAAAAGATACTCCAGCACTTGCTATTAAGGGTGCAAGTATCGCAAATGAAATCTATGATGTAGCTAAAGTTGAAGCTTATTCAAAGGTTCCTGGAAAGAAACAGCTTATTGCTATGCTTATGTCTGCAATGAACGGTCCGGTACAGAAACTTGCCGCTACATTGAAGGCTTACGCAGATTCAAAAGCTGAATAAGTATTTAAAACACATTTCAGGCTTCATAGCTGTCGACTGTTATGTGTTAAAAGAGCAGAAATAATTCAGTTGAGTTTACCCTGCTGCCATTAAGGGGCAACCCGAGGTGGAATATATTAATTATTTATAGAGGAGAAGACAATATGGCAGCTCTCACAAATGATCAGATTTTGGATGCAATCGCATCTATGTCAGTTCTTGAAGTTTCAGAACTCGTAAAAGCAATGGAAGAAAAATTCGGTGTTACAGCAGCAGTAGCAGTAGCAGCAGGTCCTGCAGCAGCAGGCGGAGCAGCAGCTGGTGGTGATGAACAGACTGAATTTACTGTATCTCTTGATTCTTTCGATGCAGCTCAGAAAATTCCTGTTATTAAAGCAGTTCGTGAAATTACAGGTCTCGGACTTGGTGAAGCAAAAGCTTTGGTTGAAGGTGCACCAAAAACTCTTAAGGAAGGTGTTTCTAAGGCTGATGCTGATGAAATCATTAAGAAGATCGAAGCAGCTGGTGGTAAAGCTAGCAAGAAATAATTAGTTTTATAACTAATATTTTACGGGGGATGCCGGTAGAATTTTTGAATTTTACGGGTATCCCCTTATGTCGTATTAAAAAGAAAATAATTATCCACAAAAAGTGGTTCAAATAATCAGTGATTTCTTTGCTGTGCAGAGTTTCTGCATGTAGAAGAAAAACCACTGAACTTAAAAGGCAGGGGGAACTGATGTTCGCTAAAACTCGAACAATCGACCGTCGTTATTATGGTAAAGACATCCAGAACTTTATGGATGTTCCAAATCTTATTGCAATCCAAACTTCATCTTATGAAAGTTTTCTTCAGTCAGAAAGATTAAAGGCTAAAGAAAAGGTTTTGGCTCAAGGTCTTCAGGACGTATTTACTTCAACTTTTCCAATCGAAAGTCCTAATGGAGATATGACTCTTGAGTATGATTTTTATGAGCTTGACTGGGATAATATCAAGTTCAACGAATTGGAATGTAAGCAGAAAAATTTAACTTATGCTGTTCCATTAAAAGCAAGAATCAGTTTGAATTTCTTACAGACTGGTGCTATTCTCCAGAAAGATATTTATATGGGTGACATTCCGCTCATGACTGACCGTGGTACTTTTATTATCAACGGTGCAGAGCGTGTAGTTGTTTCTCAGATACATCGTTCTCCTGGTGTAATTTTCTGTCATGACAAGGGTGTTTATTCATCAAGAATTATTCCTTACCGCGGATCTTGGCTTGAATTTGAAATTGACCAGAAAAAAGAACTTATTTACGCAAAAATTGACCGCAAAAAGAAAATTTTAGGTACAATTTTCCTTCGCGCACTCGGATATTCTACTCGTGAAGAAATTATCCGCTGCTTCTATGATGTTGAAAAAATCAAAATAAAAACAGACGCTGCAGGAAAAGAAGCACTTGTAAATAGAGTACTTGCAGATCCAGTCATCATTAAGGATGAAAATGGTGAAGATAAACGTCTCTTTAATGCAGGTACAAGACTTCATCCTCATGATATCGATGATCTTATTGCAAATAAAATCACTGAAATCATGGCTGTTTCCTTCGATAACCGCAAACGCAAGGATGATAAAAATACTTCTCTTGATTCACAGATGATTATTAACTGTTTTGACAGAGAGGAAGTTAAGTTTGTAAAGGAAGGTTCAATTGATTGTGAGCCTTCAAAAGAAGACTGTTTGAATGAGGTATATAAGATTCTTCAGCCTGGTGAACCTATGACTTTTGAGCAGGCAGAAAAGGATTTGAATTCTCTGTTCTTCTCTGAAAGACGTTATGATCTTGGTCGTGTAGGTCGTTATAAGCTTAATAAAAAATTTGAATACTCTGATGATATAAAAGATTCAACTTTGATTAAGGAAGATATTATCAATACAATGAGATACCTTATCAAAGTATTCGTAGGCGAAGAAACAATTGATGATATTGATCATCTTGGTAACCGCCGTATCCGTTCTGTTGGTGAATTGATGACAATTCAGCTTAAATCTGCATTTGCAAGAATGGAACGAATTGCAAAAGAAAGAATGAGTCTTAAAGAAACAGATACAATGAAGCCACAGGATTTGATTTCGATTAAACCTATCGTTGCTTCTATCAAAGAGTTCTTCGGTTCATCTCAGCTTTCACAGTTCATGGATCAGGTAAACCCTCTTGCAGAACTTACACATAAACGTCGTTTGAATGCTCTTGGTCCTGGCGGTCTTTCTCGTGACCGTGCCGGATTCGAAGTTCGTGACGTACATTATTCACATTACGGGCGCATGTGTCCGATTGAAACTCCTGAAGGTCCGAACATTGGTCTTATCGTTTCACTTGCAATGTTTACAAGAATCAATGATTACGGCTTCCTCGAAGCTCCATTCCGCAAGGTTGTTGACGGTAAGGTTACAGACCAGGTTGAATGGCTTTCTGCAATGGATGAAGATAAATATTATGTAGGACAGATTGTCGAAGGTATTAAGGATGACGGTTCGTTCCCGACAGATACAATCCCTTGTAGAAAACAGGGAGACTATACTCAGCGTTCACCAAAGGATGTTCAGTATATCGATGTTTGTCCTCGTCAGATTATTTCTGTTTCTGCATCTTTGATTCCGTTCCTTGAACATGACGATGCTAACCGTGCACTCATGGGTTGTAACATGCAGCGTCAGGCTGTTCCTCTTTTATTCCCGGAACCACCACATGTTGGAACCGGTATGGAAAAGAAATGTGCTTACGATTCAGGTGTTCTTGTTAAAGCAAAACGTCCTGGTGAAGTAATTTATGTAGCAAGTGATAAAATCAAGGTAAAGACAAAATCTGGTGAAATAGATGAATATACTCTGCTTAAATATCAGCGTACTAACCAGGATACATGTTATCATCAGCGTCCAACTGTAGAAGTTGGTGCAAAGGTTAAAGAAGGTGCTGTTCTTGCAGACGGTCCTGCAACCTTTAATGGTGAACTTGCTCTTGGTAGAAACATTCTTGTAGGATTCGTTCCATGGAATGGTTATAACTACGAAGACGCTGTTTTGATTTCACAGAGAGTTGTTCGCGAAGATATGTATACTTCTATTCATATTAAGGAATATACAACTGAAGTTCGTGAAACAAAGCTTGGACCTGAAAAAATCACACGTGATATTCCGAATACATCAGAAAAAGCACTTGCTAATCTTGATAATGACGGTATTATCCGAATCGGTTCTAAAGTTCGTTCACATGATATTCTTGTCGGAAAGGTTACACCTAAGTCTGAAACAGAAACAACTCCTGAATTCAAACTTTTGAACTCGATTTTCGGTGAAAAAGCAAAAGAAGTTCGTGATTCTTCATTGACAGTTCCACATGGAGTTGAAGGTATTGTAATTGATATTCAGCAGCTCAGCAGGGCAAATGGGGATGATTTGAATCCTGGCGTTGAAAAAGTTGTTAAGGTTCTTATTGCAAATAAACGTAAGCTTTGCGAAGGTGATAAGATGGCAGGACGACACGGAAATAAGGGTGTTGTTGCAAGAATTCTTCCAATAGAAGATATGCCTTATCTTGAAGACGGTACACCACTTGATGTATGTCTTAATCCTCTTGGTGTACCTTCCCGAATGAATATCGGACAGATTATGGAATCTGAACTTGGTATTGCAGGTAAATATCTTAATCAGTTCTATGAATCACCGGTATTCCAGTCTCCTTCACAGGAAATGATTGCAGATAAACTCGAAGAAGCTGGTCTTCCTAGAAACTGTAAGCAGATTGTTCATGACGGACGCACCGGAGAACCTTTTATTAATCCAATTTTTGTCGGTGTAATTTACTTTATGAAGCTTCATCACCTTGTTGATGATAAAATGCATGCCCGTTCAACAGGTCCTTACTCGCTCGTTACACAGCAGCCTCTTGGTGGTAAGGCTCAGTTTGGTGGTCAGCGTCTTGGTGAAATGGAAGTTTGGGCACTTGAAGCTTATGGTGCTGCTAACTGTCTGCAGGAAATGATGACTATTAAATCTGATGATATGAACGGTCGTTCTAAGGTTTATGAATCGATTGTAAAGGGTGATCCTTCTTCACCAATCGGTATTCCGGAATCATTCAACGTTCTGGTTCAGGAAATGCGTGGTCTTGCTCTTGATTTTACAATCTATGATGCAAAAGGAAAACAGATTGCTCTTACAGAACGCGATCAGGAATTAATAGAGAAAAACGCTTCCGGTTTTGATAAGGAGGATGTAAATGCGTGATGTACAGGATTTTGACAGCTTAAAAATTAAACTTGCTTCTCCGGAAACCATCCGTGCATGGTCTTATGGTGAAGTTAAAAAGCCTGAAACAATAAATTACAGGACTCTTCGTCCGGAGAAAGACGGTTTGTTCTGTGAAAGAATTTTCGGTACAACAAAAGAATGGGAATGTTATTGTGGTAAATTCAAGTCTATCCGTTATAAGGGTGTAATCTGCGACCGTTGTGGTGTAGAAGTTACTCATTTTAAGGTAAGACGAGAGCGAACCGGTCACATTGAGCTTGCTGCTCCTGTAAGCCATATCTGGTATTACAGATCAGTTCCAAGCCGTATGGGTCTTCTTCTTGATTTGAAGGTAGCAGACCTTCGTTCAGTTTTGTACTATGAAAAATATATAGTAATTGATCCGGGTGATACAGATCTTAAGGAAAAGGATCTTCTTACAGAAGAAGAATATCAGAAGGCATTTGACCTTTATGGTAACGCTTTTACTGCAGATATGGGTGCAGAAGCTATCAAGACAATGCTGAATCGTCTTGATCTTGATGAACTTGCATCTGAATTAAGAGCTAAGATGATTGAAAAGGGTGCTAAATCTGATAAAAAGCTTTTAAGAAGAATTCAGATTGTTGAAGATTTCCGTTCATCCGGTAATAAAGTTTCATGGATGATTCTCGATGTAATACCGGTAATCCCTCCTGAGCTTCGTCCAATGGTTCAGCTTGACGGTGGACGTTTTGCAACATCAGATTTGAATGACCTTTATCGTCGTGTAATCAACAGAAACAATCGTCTTAAGAGATTACAGCAGCTTTCTGCTCCTGATATTATTATCCGTAACGAAAAGCGTATGCTTCAGGAAGCAGTTGATGCTTTGTTCGATAATACAAAACGTAAAAGAGCAGTTAAGGGTGCTTCTAACCGCCCACTCAAGTCAATTTCTGATCTTCTTAAAGGTAAGCAGGGACGTTTCCGTTTAAACCTTCTTGGTAAGCGTGTTGACTACTCTGGACGTTCTGTAATTGTAGTAGGACCTGAATTAAAGCTCTGGCAGTGTGGTCTTCCTACAAAAATGGCTTTGGAATTATTCAAGCCGTTCCTTATGAAAAAACTCGTTGATAAAGACGTAGTATTCAATATTAAAAAGGCAAAGATGCTTGTAGAAAGCGAATCTCCAGAAGTATTCGCAATCCTTGATGAAGTTGTTAAAGAGCACCCGGTAATGCTTAACCGTGCGCCTACACTTCACCGTCTTGGTATTCAGGCATTTGAACCTGTTCTTGTAGAAGGAAAAGCACTTAAGCTTCATCCGCTTGCATGTAAGGCTTTCAACGCCGACTTCGATGGTGACCAGATGGCTATTCACGTTCCTTTGACTCAGGCAGCTCAGATGGAATGCTGGACTTTGATGCTTTCTGCAAGAAACCTTCTTGACCCTGCTAACGGTAACACAATCGTTGCTCCGTCACAGGACATGGTACTTGGTATTTACTACATGACTGCCATTAAGCCTAACGCAAAGGGAACCGGAAAACGATTCTCTACACCTGATGAAGTTCGTATGGCTGCAGAAAGCGGAAATATTGAATGGCAGGCATTAATTAAAGTTCCTGCTCCAAAAGATTCTTTCAGCAGTTCTGCACTTAAAGCAAAAGGCGATGACGGATTTGTTCAGGGAACTCAGGACTTTAAAGCAGGCGATTTGATTGAAACTTCTGCAGGACGCTTGAGATTTAATGAAGCAATGCCTGAAGAAATTGAATTCGTAAACCGCCAGATGTTCGATAAATCACTTAAGAAGATGATTGAACATGTATATCATACAAAGGGTTCATGGCTTACAATTCAGATGCATGATGCAATAAAGGATGTAGGATATAAAAATGCTACTTTCTTTGGTGCTACACTCTGTATGGATGATATTCTTGTACCAAAACAGAAAACAGAAATGATTGATAAAGCTAACAAGGAAGTAAATGATATTGTTAATCAGGCCAGCAACGGTCTTATTACTTCAGAAGAACGCTTCAACCGTGTCTGCGATATCTGGGCAAGAACAAATGATAGTCTTACAAAGACTATGATGGACAATCTTGAAAAAGATAAAGACGGTTTTAATACAATTTACATGATGGCTAAATCAGGTGCCCGAGGTTCTCGAGGTCAGATTTCTCAGCTTGCCGCAATGCGTGGTTTGATGACTAAGCCTAATGGTGAAATTATTGAGCTTCCTATTAAGTCTAACTTCTATGAAGGACTTTCGGTTATCGAATACTTTATTTCTACAAACGCTTCACGTAAGGGTCTTTCGGATACAGCTCTTAAGACAGCCGATGCCGGTTACATGACACGTCGTCTTGTTGATGTTGCTCAGGATGTAGTAATCAACGAAGAAGACTGTTCTACAATCAACGGTATTGACTATGCTGCAATCAAGGACGGAGATGAAATTAAAGTACATCTTAAGGATAGAATTGTAGGTCATTATACAATCGAACGTGTTGTTCACCCAATTACAGGCGAACTCATCTGCGATGTAAACCAGTACATTGATGATGACATGGCACAGAAGATTGAAGATGCCGGTGTAGAAAAGGTTAAGCTCCGCACTGTACTTACCTGTGAAGCTAAGCACGGTATTTGTGTTAAGTGTTACGGTAAGAACCTTGCACGTAATAAGATTGTAGAAATTGGTGAAGCAGTTGGTATTATTGCTGCTCAGTCAATCGGTCAGCCAGGTACACAGCTTACACTTCGTACCTTCCACTCTGGTGGTACTGCCGAAATGTCTACAGAAGATAACCACATTGTTCTTAAGTTCAATGCAATCTTAAAGGATATTCAGGGAACTCACGTTGAAACTAACCGTGGTAAAACCTGGTTGTTCACACGTAAGGGATATATGACAGTAATCCGTATTCTTGATGAAGTTGAAATCGCTAAAGATGATCAGCTTATGGTAGAAGACGGAAAGAGCATTATGCGCGGAAACCCAATCCTCACTCACAAGGGTAAGGAAGTTCTCGCAACAGTTAATGGTAAAGTTGTTATTGACGGTAAGAAGCTCTACATTACAAGTAAAGAGCAGAAGATTGAAATTGCCAACGGTTCTAAGATTAATGCTAAGGCCGGAGACATTATCAAGAAGGGTGAACCAATCGGTGAATTTGAACAGTTCATTGATCCAATTCTTGCCGAAAGCGACGGATACGTTCACTTCGAAGATATCATCGTAGGTTCTACACTTGATGAACGTGTTGATATGGATACCGGTGCAACAGAACGCGTTATTACAGATCTTCACCTTGACGTTAAACAGCCTCGTATTCTTATTACAGACGAAGCCGGAAACGAAAGAGGAACTTATTATCTGCCTGCAGGTGCAACTTTGCTTGTTGATGATAAAAAGAAGATTTCTGCAGGTGTTATGCTTGCTAAGATTCCTAAGGAAGCCGTTAAGTCTCAGGATATTACTGGTGGTCTTCCTCGTGTATCTGAACTCTTTGAAGCACGTAAGCCAAAGAATCCTTGTGTACTCGCACAGATTTCTGGTACCGTTAAGTTTGCCGGTATTACAAAGGGTAAGCGTGTAATTACAATCGAAGACGAATACAACAAGAAGTTTACACACTATGTACCAATGACAAAACGAATGATTGTTCGTGATGGTGATAAGGTAGAAGCAGGTGAGCAGCTTTGTGCAGGTTCTCCAAACCCACAGGATGTTCTTGCAATACTTGGTGAAAACGCTTTGCAGAATTACTTGATGGATGAAATTCAGGCCGTTTACCGTGCTCAGGGTGTAGACATCAACGACAAGCATATTGGTATTATCGTCCGCCAGATGCTCCGCAAGGTAGAAATTGTAGCCGTAGGTGATACCCGCTTTATCTTTGGTCAGCAGGTTGATAAGTACAAGTTCCACGAAGAAAATAACCGCGTAATAGCCGAAGGTGGACAGCCGGCAATTGGTCGTCCAATGTTCCAGGGTATTACAAAGGCTTCGTTGAATGTAGACTCATTCATTTCTGCCGCATCTTTCCAGGAAACAACACGCGTTCTTACAAACGCTGCAATTTCCGGAGCAACAGATGGCCTCCACGGTATTAAGGAAAACGTTGCAATTGGTCACATGATTCCAGCCGGTACAGGTATCAAGAATTACAAAGACATTAAGCTCTTTGACGATTCTGCTACCGACCTTGACGTTCAGATGAATGAAATTCTTGAACGCCGCAAGCTCGAAGAAGAAGCCGAAGCAGCAAATGCAGCTGAGGAACCAAGCTTCGATCATGAAGAAAGCGACTAATAGCAAATAATCGCAAATATTCACAAAGCCGTACATGAAAATGTGCGGCTTTTTTTATTATGCCATCATGAGAAAATGATATGCTTCCGGTCGGAAACGTGTTTGAAAAACCGCAGGCTCGCCCGCTACATACTGAAGTGCTTTGTAATTATATACTTGGCCGCCTTGCGGCCGCACTTCAGAATGTTTTTTCAAACCCGTCTCCTCCCTTGCGCATATCATTTTAGATGAAATTAAATAAAATCCCTCTACTTTTTTCTTTTGCGTTGTGAATAATTGCGATTTTTGCTATAATTGACTGTTACGATGAATTACGATAATCCGTTGATTGTTCAGGGGGACAGGTCTCTTTTATTGGACGTGCATGCACGGCTGGCGGAGGAGTGCAGGAATGCGCTTATTCCTTTTGCGGAGCTGGAAAAGTCGCCTGAGCATTTACATACTTATAAATTGACTCCTCTTTCGCTTTGGAACGCAGCTAGTGCGGGCTTTAGTGCTGATGATGCGGTGGCTGTGCTGGAAAAATATGCCCGTTATGACCTTCCTCAGGCTGTTATTGCCTGGATAAAAGAAGTTTGCAGCAGGTTTGGAAAAATCACGCTTGAACCCTGCGAAGAAGGAGAAAAGCTTCTTCTTGTGGCAGCAACAGAGGCCATTTATAAAGAAATTGGGGCTAATGGGGCGGTAAAAAAGTATCTGGAGGAAGGTGGTTTCGACAGGCTCAACCACCCCTGCTATCTTATCAAGCTCACAGACCGTGGTACAATAAAGCAGCTTTTGCTCGAGGCGGGTTGGCCTGTAAAAGATCAGGTTGCCCTTGCAGACGGAGAGCCCCTTGATTTTAATTTAAGGCAGACAACAGCTGCCGGGCAGACTTTTGAAATCCGCGACTACCAGATTTCTGCTGCAAAAGCCCTGGTCGGCGACAAGGGACCTGGCACCGGTTTTGGAACAATCGTTCTTCCTTGTGGTTCAGGTAAAACAATTGTGGGCATGCAGATTATGGACATGCTCAAAACAAGCACCCTCATAATTACAACAAATATCAGCGCAGTTCACCAGTGGATTGATGAGCTGCTCGATAAAACAAATCTTACAAAAGACGACATTGCAGAATACACTGGTGAAAATAAAGAAATCAGACCTGTTACGGTTGCAACCTATCAGGTATTAACATGGCGGCCAGACAAGGAAGGTCCTTTCCCACATTTTTCAATTTTCCATGAAAGACCTTGGGGACTCATTATTTATGACGAAGTTCACATGCTGCCGGCTCCGGTATTCCGTGTTGTTGCAGAACTTCAGGCGGTTCGTCGTGTTGGTCTTACTGCAACTCTTGTCCGCGAAGATGGCTGCGAAGGTTATGTATTCAGCCTTGTCGGTCCTAAACGTTATGATGTTCCCTGGAAGGAGCTGGAACGCGATAAATGGATTGCAAGTGCAGAATGTATAGAGGTGCGCATAGATTTACCTCAGAGCAGCGAAATTGATTATGCAGTTGCGGGGGCACGTGAAAAACATAAAATTGCAAGTCAGAATCCGGACAAGCTTGCCGTTGTAACTCAAATCATTAATAAATATCCGGAAGATAAAATCCTTGTAATAGGGCAGTATCTTGAACAGCTGGATCAGATTGCAAAGCAGCTTGAGGCCCCAATCATTACAGGAAAAACGCCGACTGCAGAACGCGACAGAATTTACGGAGAATTCCGCAAGGGTAATATCCGCGTCCTTGTAGTTTCTAAGGTTGCCAATTTTGCAATAGATCTTCCCGATGCTTCTCTTGCAATTCAGGTAAGCGGAACCTTTGGAAGCCGTCAGGAAGAAGCCCAGCGCCTTGGAAGAATCCTGCGCCCAAAAGAAAGGACCAGCCGCTTTTTTACACTCATTACGCGAAATACTGTAGAAGAAGAATTCAGCTCTAACAGGCAGAAGTTCCTTGCAGAGCAGGGTTATTCCTACAGAATTGTCCGCTATGCACAAGGGGAAGAATTGTAATGCAGATAGAAAACTCTATGGCAGCAGATATTGCAGCCTGGGAACAAAGCATTTCTTCTCTTTCGGACAGCAAGTTTTTTGAAATTGTTCGCCTCTATCTTGGCGAGGTTGAAACTCCTTACAATAAACAGCGACTTATTCAGCAGCTTGCAGGCTTTGTAAAAAACGAAACAAATGCTCAGAATATAATCTGTCTGCTTGATGATTTTGATATAGAAGTTATTACGGCCCTCTGGTTTATTCCAAATGCCACAAGCGAAACTCTTCTGCAGTTTTTTGCCGGGCAGTATACAATGGCCGAACTTTTTGCAGAGCTTTCAAATCTTATGGCCCGCCTGCTTGTTTACGAAAAAACTGATGAGCAGGGAACAAAAAAGTTTTTAAAAATAAATCCCTTTATATGTGAGCGCCTGCAAAAATATATAAAGCTTTCAAATATTGTAAGACCTTGTCAACCTGTCCAAAAGTCAATTGATGATGTTTTTGTAATTTCGCCTGATTTTCTGGCAGCCTTTATTTCTTTTATAAACACAAAGGGCTGTTCCTGCAAAATGGACGGCGAATTAAAAAAGAATTCATTTACAAAAATAAAATCGATTTTTCCGGGGCACGAAAAGGCAGTTCAGTTAATTCTTATTGCTTTTATTAATTTGAACCTGGTTCGCGAAGGTGATAAAACTTACGAAATTGATAAAAAACGTTTTGAGCTTTTTGCAGCGCTGGATCCGCAAAAGCAGTATGCCCTTCTTTGTGCAGCCTCGTGTTCAAGATTCAGCCGCGAAGGCCTTAAAAAAGAAGCCCAGCTTTTACTCGACAGTTTAAGCTCTGTTGCAAGCGATTCTTATACACTTACAAATCTGGTGCGTATTGGATTTCTTGCAGGTAACAGAAAATCAGAAAGCATAAGGACTTCTTCTAAGTCGCGCTTTAGCCGTCTGCTTGAAGCTGCCCGAAACGAAAATGACATCTTACCTGAGCAGGCAGGTTCTCTTGTAGAACGAATGCTCGATTCTGCTGTAGAGCTTGGGCTTTTACAAAAAGCGGGAAAAGATGAAAAGGGTAATGAAATTTTTTCTTCTAGTCAGCTTTTTGAAGCAGGAAAGGCCTCCACCAAAAATATCAATATTGATTCAACCTTTACTGTGAGCATAATGCCGGGCCTTTCTTTAAAAGAACTTTTGCCGCTGACAGATTTTCTCGAAATTAAAAGTTTTGGCCTTGTCACAGAATATGAAATTTCTCGTCATTCAGTTTCTCTGGCTTTTGATAAGGGCTGGAATGTAGAAAAAATCTGCGGGGAGCTCCAGAATTATACTGACTACGAATTGCCTCAGAACTTAAAAATTTCTATAAGTGAATGGTACGAAGCTTACAGTTCTGCAATGCTTTATAAGGGCTATGTGCTTAAAGTTGCAAAAAAGAATATTGGCATTGTAGAAAAAAATCCAAAAATCAGCAGTCATATAAAAGAAACGCTTGCCCAAGGAATCTATCTTTTAGATATTCCGCTCGAAGCCGATATAAATACTTTTGTAGAAGAAAGTGGTCTTGATTTTATGGGCCGTGTAAAGGATTCCTTTACAGATGGAGAAAAGCTTGATTTTCCTGCCTTGATGGACGGAAGACCTTTGCAAATTAACTCTGAGGAAAAGGATTCCGGGCCACAGGTAATTAACTTTGCTGCTGCAGGTCACCTGCTTAATTCCCTTAAGGCAGAATTAAAAACGCTTGATCTTACAAAAAATCAGAGGGAGATTTTAGAAAATAGAATCCACAACAGGCTTATTCTTACAAAAGAGCAGCTTGCAAATACTTCGGTCAGACTTGAAATTTTAGAAGCAGACGGAATGGATTTTAGCGGAAAGCTTCATCTGTTTGAGGCAGGCCTAAAAGAAAATGACATGATGGAAATTACGATGCCACAATTTGACAACGAAAATGAATATTTTAAAGTAATAGGCCGAACTCTTGGAATTACAAAACAAACCGGCGATGCTGTTGTTCGCTTTGAGGTCTACCCTACAAATGAAATAACAAATTTTGTTGTCAGCAGAATTACATATTTACGAAGGTTGAGATTTTAAAAATGGAACTTTATATAATAAGGCACGGAAAAACAGACTGGAACAAAGAATGCCGCTTTCAAGGTGCTCAGGATATTCCCCTTAATGAAGAGGGGCGCGAGGCTGCAAGAAGGCTTGGAGAGCGATTAAAGGATACTCATTTTGATAAAGTTTTTTCTTCTCCGTTGAGCAGAGCATATGAAACTGCGTGTATTGTGTTGAAACAGACTGTGGTCCCTGAGCCTGTCGAAGGGCCAGTAAAAAACGACCTTCTCAAAGAAATTAGCTTTGGCGAAATGGAAGGTGTTCCTTTTGATGAATGGATGAACACTGATAATCCAAGAAAGTATTTTTTTGAAAAACCTGGTTTATATGTTCCTCCAAAAGGTGGTGAAACGTTCGAGTCTGGTATAGAACGTACAGGAAAATTTGTTCACACTGTGCTCGAACCAATTTATAAAGAAAAACCGAATGCCCGTATAATGATTGTTGCGCATGGTGCAATTCTAGCGGCTCTTATGAGCTATCTTGAAAACCGTGGCGTAGAAAACTTCTGGGGCAACGGTCTTAAAGGAAACTGCGAAGAAACAATCTATACTTACGACGGCAAAGTGTGGAAATTGGCCAGCGAAGAAAAAGCACAGGAAAATCCATATATGAAAATTGTGGCAAAGGATGCACACGATTCTGCAGAACGAACTGTTAAGGTTTTGAAAAGTGGAGGGGTTGTCATTATTCCAACAGATACTGTGTATGGTTTTAGTGGTCTCGCGGTCCCTGAGCCTGTCGAAGGGCAGGGAACACGGGAACGTATCCGTGCAATCAAAGGCCGCTCCGAAACAAAACCTATGATTCAGCTTATAGCCTGCCCTGAAGATCTTGCAAAATACACAGGCGACAACGTGCCAGAGAACTTGCTTTCAAAATGGCCGGGGGCCCTTACCATAATTGTAAACGACAAACGTGGTGGCACTACTGCATTCCGTTGCCCGGGAGATGAGTGGCTCAGACACGTGATCGCAGATTGCGGGGCTCCAATTTACAGCACAAGTGTAAACCGTTCAGGTCAGCCCGTGATTGACGAAGAGGCAGCAATCATTAAAGAGTTTACAAACGAAGTAGATCTTATTATTAAAGACGGCGACAAAAAAGGCGCAAAGCCTTCGACAATTGTAAGCATTACAGACGGACAAATAAAAGTTTTAAGACAGGGAGATGTAACAATATGAAAACTTTTGTAGAAAAAATCTGGGAACCGGGAGAATATAACTACGCGGCCAGCTATGGCTTTGAACCAAACATTCACGGCTACCTTCATGATGAAGGCGACAAGGCTCACGACGGCATTATTATTGTCCCGGGTGGCGGCTACTGCATGGTTGTTCCTCCCGAAGCCGAAATTGTAGCAAAAACTTTTTATGAACGCGGCCTCAATGCTTTTGTTCTTACTTATACCACAGATATCACAATGTCTGTTCCCCTTAAAAAGCAGCCACTGAATGACATAGCCCGTGCAGTTCGTTTTGTAAGAAGCCGTGCGCGCGATTTTGCCCTTACAGATAAACTCATCATTAACGGAGGCTCTGCAGGCGGGCACGTCTGTGCAAGTCTTGCTGTTCACTTTGACGATGTTCCGGACAGCAATCCAAAATACAAAGATATTTCTGCCCGCCCTGAAGGAGTAATTCTTAATTATCCTGTTATCACGACAGGCGAGTTTACACATATTTATTCTGTATGGGCACTTGTTGGTCAGAATGCACCGCAAAGCGAACTGGACTATTTCTCCCTTGAAAAAAATGTAAAAGCAGACACCCCGCCTTGCTTTATCTGGCAGACCCGCGACGACAATCTTGTTCCGGTAGAAAATTCCTACCTTTTTGCAGCTGCCCTCAAAGAAAAAGGAGTGCCTTATGCCCATTATGTTTTCCCACAGGGCTTTCACGGGCTTAGTGTAGCAAACGAAGCCTTTTTTAGAGGAGACTTTGGCGAACCCTACACCATGGAACAGGTAGACCGGGCAGTTAAAGCTGTAAAAGAAGGTCGTGGTGTAAATGTAAGCGACCAGCGCCGTGCCGAATTAGAGGCCCAGTTTGCAGATAATGCACCACCGCCACCGAACTCTCCGGAAACCCCGGAAGAACAGGCAGCCAGATACCGCGATGTTGCAATGTGGCCGGACCTTGCAATGGAATGGTTAAAAAGAATATAATGAAAACTTTAAGTGTGTATCAGAAGGAGTTTTAAAAAATGAAGAAAAAGTTTGAAGTTATCAAAAGTGCACAGGAATTTTTAGGGGGTGGGTACTTATGTAGAGTACTGGCTTTATTAATAATTCCACTTTTACTTATATCTTGTAATAACTTTCTAAAGGGTGCCGAAACTTCAAAACAAATTGAAGAATATATAAGTTATACTAACGCACCTTCATATACAATCAGCATTGATTATCCTTCGGGTAAAGGCGTTATGAAATCTCCTGCTGGTGGTGAAGTTCAAAAAAAGAAAACCGATAAGTTTGTACTTCATTTTGAACCAAGCACAGACAGCGAATTTGTAAACTGGATTATTTTGGATTCGGTTTCGGGGCAGGAATTTCAAAATGGCGAATATCTTACCCTGGACTCGCTTTATGACGAAGAAACTGTCTGTACTTTTACAAAAGAGCCTCCTGCTGGGGTTAAGCTTACTCTTAAAGCAACAATTGCTTCCAGACCTCAAATTATTTCGAATTTACCCCAAATATTGGGCGTATTAAAAGATACTTCTATTCAGGTTCTTTTTGACCATGACATGGATCCCTACTCAATTTATTATGATGAAGAT
>JAILKS010000029.1 GCA_024693715.1 Treponema sp.
TCTTGATATATAAGCAACCTATTATGTTGTGTTTTTGAATTAATACACCTTATATGTTATTGGATAAAAAAATAAATGCTATATCATATTTTTAATGAATATAAAACATATTTTTGGAAATAATCTGCAATTAAATCGAAAAAATCAATTAATGTCTCAAGAACAGCTTGCGGAAAAACTTAATATTTCTTCAAAACATTTAAGTGAATTAGAAACGGGTAAAACGTTTGCTTCAGCAGAACTTATAGAAAAAATTGCAGAAAATTTTAATGTATCAATCTCATCTCTATTTTATACTCCAACAGAAAAATCATTCGATAAAAGTGACATAGCTGTAATAGATCAGATAATTGATAATGAATTAGAAAAAACAATTCTTTCAATTAAATCCAGAATAAGAGAAAAATTAAAAGAAAATAAATAATTATTCTCTCCTGCGCTTGTGATTCATCCTTTGCTCCCTTATCCAGAAAAAACATTTAAATAAATACAACAAAAAAAGAAAAGAATAACATACAAATAAAATTTGCGTGTATTTTATTAATCCTGAATTAATCAGATATGAATTTATTACAATAATAAAACATGGAATTAAATAAAAAAGAAAATCAATCCATCTATGTTTCAGCTGTTTTTTTCATCAGTTGATTTATTCTGCTTTACCATTGAAGATATATATTTAACAAGAATGTCAAATTCATTATCCTTTTCGGGAGAATAATACTTCAGTTTTTCATAATTTACAGCTTGATAAAAATCATCTTTAACAGAAGGTTTTTCATTTAAAATAGTTCCATCTATATTTGTATTTATCCATTGTTTCCTGCAGCCGATTACACTAAACATTAAAAACAATAAAATAAGTTCTTTTTTCAATTTTTCCTCTTTTTTATTTTACACATACGATTTAAAAATATTCAAGGGTTTTACAGCTTTATTTTTTCCTAAACCTCATCTTTTATTTTCCCGATAAAAAAAGTATAGAAACAGGAATATTTTAAATATTCATTGATGAGGGGAAAAATGATTAAAAATATATTAAAAACAACATCAATTCTTTTTTGTACCATTTGTTTTTCAGGTTGTTTAACATTATCTGCTCCTAAAGAACTTACTCCGCAGGAAATGATAAAACAGGGAAAAATCGAAGAAGCAAAGAGCAAATTTCTTTTAACAAGCGATATAAATGAAGTTGACGAAGACGGCAATACAGTGCTTCACCTTGCAGCGATGATAGATGATCCTGATCTGGTGACTTTTTTCTTAATCAAAGGAGCAAATACATCACTGAAAAATAAACTTGGTGAAACTCCAATTCATGTTGCAATCAAGAATAATTCTTTTAAGGCTGCATCCATTCTTGCAGAACACGGAAATTCTCTTTTTTCTACAGACAGAAACGGAATATCTGCCTTACAAAAAGGACTTCAAAAGGACAATGAATATTATAAAATCTTCATCACACCAAAAACCGGCTTGCTTAAAGATGAAAATGACCGCACGATAATACACTATTTTGTAGAACTTAAGGATTTAAAGGCAATACAGACTGCAATTGAACGAAAACTGCCTGTATCTCAAAAAGATAAAAACGGAAAAACTCCTTTAGATAAAGCATTTGAATATATAAATGATTATGACTGTGTCCTCATTGCAGCTGCCTTGATTCAGGGTGGAGCTGATGAGGTTGAAACAAGTTTTTCATATTTCCAGGATGCTCTTTCTTCAAGAAATTTAAATACACGCTTTGATGACGGACAAACTCCTCTTCATTTCTGTTCAATTCAGGGTCATAATGCAATCTGCCAGTATCTTCTTAAAAACAATGCGAACACAGAAGTTCAGGACAGCTCAGGAGCAACACCGCTACATGAAGCAGTACGTTACGGAAATCTTGATATTGCAAGAATGCTTCTTGATTCAGGTGCAAATGTAAATGCAAAAGACAATCTTGGTAAAACACCTATAATGCTCATTATTCCGAAAGATAAAATCACTGAAACTTATGATTTATTAATCGGTTATGGTGCTAATCTGAATGAAAAGGATATGTACGGAGACACTGTTCTTCATACTGCAGCAATGCTTCATGTAAATACAAAAATAATTGATAATTTAACAAAGCATGGGGCAGACATCAATGCCAGAAACAAGGAAGGAGTTACTCCGCTTGCAATTGCAATAAGTGAAAATGATATTGAAACTGCACGACTCTTTACAAAGTACGAAGCAAATATCCACACAAAGGATACAAACGGGAATTCACCATTAACCCTTGCGTTAACTGCTTCAGAAGAGCTTTTTGAAGCTGTCGTAAATGCAGATAATATCAATACTCAGGATTCTGACGGTAACACACCACTTCATATTGCAATTTTGAAAAACGCAGCCTTTTCTAAAATTCAATATATTGTAAGTTTGACAAAGGATGTAAATATCAGAAATCAGGATGGAAACTCTGCACTTTTTCTTGCAATAGAAAAGAAAAATCAAAAGGTTGGAGAAATCCTTCTTGTAAAAAATGCAGATATTTTTGCTACAAATATAAACAACGATTCACCGCTTAGACTGGCATTAAAACAGGGTGGAATTACACAGGACTGGCTCATCACTTCAAAAACAATACGTTCTACAGATGGAAGCGGAAATACTGTTCTTCATTATGCGGCTGAATGGCAATATCAGAAAGCAATAAAATCTCTTCTTGAAAAAGGAGCAGACATCAATGCAAGAAATGCCAACGGTGAAACATGTCTTTTTAGTGCTGTAAAAACAAATAACCCGCAGATTATAAACATTCTTGTAAACGGTGGTGCTTCTATAAACGATAGGGACAACCTTGGAAGCACAGCCTTACATTGCGCAGTAAGATGGGATGCAATTGAATCAATCAAAACATTAATTTCTCTTGGTGTAAACATCAATGCGCAGAACAGTTCGGGAAAATCACCACTTGCAGAAGCAGTACTTGCAGGTAAAACAGAAGCATCAAAGTTCCTCTTAAAAAATGGAGCAGATCCTAACTCAAGCGATAAAAACGGTGTTACAATCTTAATGGATACAATCCGTGCAAAAAATAAAGAAATAGTTAAGCTTCTTTTACAATACGGTGCTAATCCTAATCTTCAGGAAATAAACGGAAGAAATGCATTCCACGAGGCTGCAATTCTCGGTGATATTGAAATAATCTCGATGATAAGAAAAGCAGGAGTTAATCCGCTTTCAAGAGATAAACAGGGAAACACACCCTTCTCTCTTGTTTTGAATAAAGACATAAAAATCATAAAGGAAGTTCTCGGAAAATCATTTAATATAACAGACAGTGACGGAAATTCTCCTGTTCACATCATCGTAAAGAACAAAGCTTCTATAAAACTTCTTGAAAATTTAATAAACGAGGGTTATCCTATTGATACAAGAAATGCAGACGGTTATACACCTTTGACTTATGCAATTGAACAGGATGATGTAAATACGGCATTAATTTTACTTGAACATGGCGCAAATCCTTTCCAGACAATAGATAAAAAAGGAACAAACGGCGTAACAATTGCCTTGAGTCATAACAATTCACAAATGATAGCAAATATAGTAAAATATGCTAATAACATGTCTGACATTCAGGGAAATACTATCCTTCACTATGCAGCTAAAACCTGTACGGTAGACACAGTTAAGACACTCTTGTCTTATGGTATAGAAAAAAATGTAAAAAATGTTTCAGGCGATACACCTTATACTATCGCCGTAAGATGGAAAAGACCTGATGTTGCAGCTCTTTTGAATCCAGAATCAGAAAGCAGATAACGATAACGGAGTAAAAAAAGAATGGAAACGATCACGCTTGATTCTCTTAAAAACGACATTACATTTTCAGGTGATTTGTTAATTGATTCAAATTTCCTGCTTTTACCGAAGCAGAGTCCGGTTACCGATGAATTAATTAAGGCTCTGCGTGAATGGGAATTCCAGAGCCTTTTATGTGACGGTGGAGTAAGCTTTACAAATCAGATAGATGCACCTGCCGAAGAAGAACCTGTTGAACAGAATCCTGATGGCTCGGATACAACTGCAATTGGTGAATCGGTAAAAAAAGCGTTTGAAAGTTCCAAATCAGTTGTAGATAATTCAGATAATACACGAATGGAAATGGTTCAAAAGGTTTATGACGAATACATGAACTACATTGAACAAGTCCTTACCCATTACACTACACATAAGCAGATAAATCAGACAGAACTTTCAGATACAGTTAAAGAATTATGTATATTCATTAAAGAAAACAAGCGTTTTATTCTCAGGGTAAATCCAAGTAAAGAAAACAGCAGCAAAAACTTTCTGATTAAACATTCAATGCGTACCACAGTTTTAGCAGTTGCAATTGCTTTACAGCTTCACATGCCTCTTTCAAAAATGGTTGAACTTGGAGTTACCTGTATCCTTCACGAAATAGGAATGCTTCGTCTACCGCCACAAATTTACATGACAGAAAAAAAACTTACTCCGGGCGAAAAAGTTCAGATTTTTAAACATCCTCTGTTCGGTTATTCTATTGCAAAAGATTTGAACTTCCCTATTTCCATACAGCTTGGTATTCTTGAACATCACGAAAAAGAAAACGGAACAGGTTATCCTCGAAAACTTACCGGTGATAAAATCAATACTATAGCAAAAATCATCTCGGTTGCCTGTTCATATGAAGCAATTACTGCACCACGAACCTATAAGGACGAACGTTCAGAATTCGAAGCAATTATTGAGCTTCTTAAAAATGCAAACAAACAGTATGATGATTCTGTAATCAAAGCGCTTCTTTATACAGTTTCACTTTATCCGATTGGTGCTTATGTTTATCTTTCAAACAGAAAAATTGGTATTGTTGTAGATACAAATCCCGATAATCCGAAATGCCCGGTTGTACAACTGCTTACAGAAAAAAATGAAGACGGCTCACAGATTACCGTTCAAACAAAGGAAGGCGAAGTAACAATCGTTCGAATTTTAACAAAGCGTGAAAAAGAAGATATCATCAAACTCGTCGATGAAAAATACAAGGTAATCCGCGAGGCTCAGGCTATAGCACAGGCAATCAATGCACTTCCGCCACAGCCTAAACCAATAAACAGACAGCCTTCTCCTGGTCCAGATACAACTGACTTTATGGAAGAAGTCGACATCAATATTTTCAGTTAATTCAATTTCATCAGATTAACTGAAAAACATACGGATTTTCTCAACATCCTCATGGAATTTTTCGTCAATGACAGGAGGATGTTCGTTAAAGTAAAGAATCTGTTCCATCTCTTCTAAAGTCTGAACACCCCAGATTGGAATTACATTTTCAAATTCATAAAGAAAACCAAAGGCAAGCGGGATATTATCTACAAGTCCACCACCAAGCGGCTGCATTGCAATAAAACCGACATCGTGTTCCTCGCAAAGCTTCACAAGATCCTTTACATAATCAGGAGAAACCATGCTGAACGGAAACTGAAGAGTTTCATACAAATCAGATTCTACTGCCTGTCTGGCAATTTCATAATTCGTAGTTACAATTCCGATGTGATTTATTTTTCCTGTACGTTTCATTTCCTGTAAAGATGCATATATTCCATCACGACCACCGGCAACAGGCAGAAAAGATTCTGCTTCATATTGAAATAAATCTACTGAGTCACAATGAAGTGTCATTAAACTCGTATCCAGATCTTCAGAAAGAAGCAGTCCGTTTTCTGCATTAGATGCGGTAGAAAGAAAAACATTTTTTCTTATATCGTAAAGGGCATCGCCAAGAAGCTTTTCTGTTTCAGGACGTTTCCTTGAGGTATCAAAATAATTAATTCCTGAATCATAGGCTTTTCGGACAATATCAGCAGCATTATCGCTATCTTCATCGCCGGAAAGCCTCATCGCTCCAAAAGCAACACGAGAAATCAATAAATCTGTTTTACCAAGTCGAACGTATTCCACTGATAAATTACCTCCTGTAATTTTTCAGTAACTAGTTTTTGCTTTGCAAAAACTAGCACTAAAAAATCACATCTAGAGAACGCGCCATCCATGGCGCTCTTTGTTACTTCTCTATAGGTTTGTAATTGCGAATAGCTTTCTGGATAAAGAATACCAGGTCATCAAGAGCGACACGCTCCTGCTTCATCGAATCGCGGTAACGTACTGTTACAGTGTTGAACAGGTCATTCTTAGAACCGTCTTCTTTCTTTTCCTGGATAGTATCATAGTCTACAGTTACACAGAAAGGAGTTCCAACCTCATCCTGACGACGATAGCGTTTTCCGACAGTTCCGGAAGTATCGTAGTCTGTTACAAAATCTTCCTTAAGCATGTGCTGGATTTCCTTTGCTTTTTCTGCAAGACCGTCTTTCTTCATCAAAGGAAGAACTGCAACTGTAATAGGTGCAAGACGAGGGTCAAGATGAAGAACTGTTCGGTAATCTTCAGGCTGACCTGCTTCTGCTACATTCTGTTCTTCATAAGCCTCACAAAGGAACATAAGGAAGTTTCTGTTCAAACCTGCAGAAGTTTCAATTACATATGGAACATATTTCTTGTTTCCATCTTCCTGATCGATATAAGACATATCCTTCTTTGAGTATGTCTGATGCTGTGAAAGGTCAAAGTCAGTTCGTGAGTGAATACCTTCGATTTCTTCAAATCCAATCGGGAAGTTATAAGTAATATCATATGCATCTTTTGCATAGTGTGCGAGCTTATCGTGGTGATGCCATTTAAGCTGCTTTTCAGGAATACCGTATTTTAAGTAGAACTGCCAGCGGTCTTTTCTCCAGCGTTCAAAGGTTTCATCTTCTGTTCCAGGTTTACAGAAATATTCCATTTCCATCTGTTCAAATTCACAGGTACGGAAAATGAAGTTCTTAAAGATGATTTCGTTTCTGAATGATTTACCAACCTGAGCAACACCAAAAGGAACCTTCATACGGTTAGACTGAACGATACTCTTAAAATCTGTAAAAATACCCTGACATGTTTCAGGACGAAGATAAATAAGATGTGAATCATCTGCAATTGGTCCCTGATATGTTTTGAACATAAGGTTGAATTCGCGGACTGCAGTATATTTTCTGTTTTTTGAATTACATGAAGGACAATCGATATTTGCATCAATAAAAGCCTTCATTTCATCATGAGTCATTGTATCAACAGGTTTTCCTGGAGTTTTATCCGGATTTGCTGCAATAAAATCTTCTATTAATTTATCTGCCCGATGACGTGCATTACATTCAATACAGTCAACCATTGGATCTGAAAAGTGATCAACGTGACCGGAAGCCTTCCATGTTGTGTGATGCTGGAAAATTGCAGAATCAAGTCCTACTACATCGTCATGGAGTTGAGTCATGTAGTGCCACCATTCATTCTGAATATTTCTCTTAAATTCTACACCAAGAGGACCGTAATCCCAAGCTCCTGCCTGACCACCATAAATTTCTGATGCCTGATAAACAAAGCCTCTTCTCTTACACAAACTGATGATTTTGTCCAATGTACATGAGTGCACATCATTTGTTTCTTTTGCCATTTCATTACCTCGCTTTACGACCCTGGCGTAGGCCGCTTTTGATTTTTTTGCCACGAAGTACCGGGAAAGGCCTTCAATGGCTTTTTTTATTGTATTTGTTGAGATTAACATAAAAAAGGATTAATTGCAAAGGGGGTTTTTCCCCTAGAAAAGTGTGAATTATTAACCGTATTGTAACTATTTTTAGTTGCATTTTTATTAATTGTATATTATATTTGAATTATGGGAAAGAAAGAAAAACTCATACAACGGTTAAAATCAAAACCTAAAGATTTCACCTTTGATGAAGCAGAAACACTTCTAGGCTATCTTTCTTATGAACGCTCTAACAAAGGCAAAACAAGTGGTTCAAGAGTAATATTTACATCTGCTAATCATTCTTCAATATTACTTCATAAACCTCATCCAAATAATGAATTGAAAAGTTACCAGGTACAACAACTTATAGATACCCTTGAACAGGAGGATTTAATATGAAAAATATAATTGAATACAAAGGATATATAGGAAGTATAGAGTTTTCTGTGGAAGACAATCTCTTTTTTGGAAAGGTTCAGGGAATTAGAGCTTTAATTTCTTATGAAGGTACAAATGCAACAGAACTTATAAGTGATTTTCATAGTGCTGTAAATGATTATTTGGAACTCTGTAAAGCCGAAGGCAAAAAACCAGAAAAAGCATACAAAGGCTCTTTCAATGTACGCGTAAAACCAGAACTTCATAAAAAGATTGCTGTTTATGCAATAGAACACAACATAAGTCTTAATAATTTTGTTGAACGTTCCTTGGAAAAAGAGCTTTCGGCTGTATTTTGATTAGACGTTACCAATAAGGGTGTTACTGAGCGGAGCGAACAACGCGGATGCCCATGACGCTGCTTCTGCCGTCCGGGCCGCGGTTGCCCCTGCTGCAAACAGAGCAGTAGCTGGCGTAGTTGCACCAGCTGCCGCCACGTAGGACGTGGGAAGAGCCAGACGTGGCATCCGTAGGATTTGTCACGTCACCTGTTGCAATACTATCATACAAGTCATAGCACCGTTCCCAAACGTTACCACTCATATCATATATGCCCAAGGCGTTTGCATTTTTCTTTCCTACATTATGGGTTCCGTAACCAGCTGCTCCACTAAAAGTGTAATCCCATGCAGGTTTTGAAGTATCTCCACCACGGGCTGCAAATTCCCATTCTGCTTCGGTTGGTAAACAATAGCCATTTGCACCTGCGACAATCGTTACTGTAGCACCAGTAATATTTCCATCAGAATTAACTTCTATAAATGTAATATTGTAAGCCTTTTTAAGATTTGTTTTTTCACTAAGTGCATTGCAGAAATAAACTGCGTCGTACCAGGTCATACCTTCGGCAGCGCGGTATTTCTGTTCTTCACCGGTTAAAAGAATCTTGTAATCATTACTGTCAGCTGTACAATAAAAAGGCGCAGCCAAAAGTGTTTTAGATTCTCCATTTACAACAACTGTCTGATCTGTCATTACGGTCTGGTATAGTTCCGGGTTACCTCATATTTACTCATAATAAAAGGACTCAAGCTTACCTTGCGGTCTTCAATAAAAACTCCTGCATCATTATCGGTATTTGTTTTACCTTGTATTGTTGCGCCGTCCTTGCCGGTAACATAAACCTGGGCTGTATTTTCATATTCAATGTCGCCAATTTTGATTTTTGCCAGGGCAATGTCGCCTGCTTTGTAGCTGGATTGAGCAGGAGTTTCTTCTCCGTTACCAGAATCATCATTTGAAGAGTTTGTCATATCTATATGACAGGAACATAATGTAGCTGCAATACTTAAAACGATAAAAGATAATATACTTTTAAAAATTCTCATATGAAATCTCCTGATAGAATTAATTTCTTCTATAAATTATCTCCTCACCACGGACAATTGTCAAATTAATTATCATGAAGATTTTTGAAATAGATTGTCGGGTCAAGCCCGACAATGACATGGCAGCGTTCTTCCGGACATTTTGCAAAAAACTCTTTGATTGCGGCTCGCAGAGCATCGTTGCCTTTGGCGGCGGCGTTTACGAATTGGGTCTGAGCGTAGTGGGCAAACTTAAAGTTCTGGCAGAAATAGGTGAAAAAGCGCTGGAGGCGGGTTTTGTGGAATTCGGGGGGCTGGTATTGTTCTATTAAATCTACATATTCCAGGGAAATTTGTTCCATATTGATAGATTGTCGAGTCAAGCCCGACAATGACATAAGATTGCCCCCTTCGACAGGCTCAGGGACCGCGAGAGATTTAAATATCCATGGCTTTTGCACTGCGGCGCGGGAAATCATAACTCCGGCAACATTGGGGCAACGCGAAATGGTATTTTTATACGACGCGGCATCTTTTACATTCCCGTTCAAATATACAGGCACGCGGCCCTTGTACCTCTCGGCTAACCTCTGGCAATATTCATATCTTGGCGGGCGCACGAGTTTTTCTTTTTTGGTGCGGGGATGCAGTGTGAGTAATTCAACTCCCTCCCCTACAAGCATATCGCAGAAATCAAAAAAAACGGCATCGGTAAAATTGTCGTCGCCAAGACGGAGCTTTACACTCAGACGTTTTCCCTCAGGGACAACAGAGCGCACCGCATGAACCATAGCTTGAGTTTCACTTCTATCCTTTAGCATCCAGGCAATGCCAGCGCCATAACGGTAGATATCCGGAGCGGCACACCCCATATTAATATCAATTCCAATTCCCGGGAGTTCAGCCAGCCTTACAGCTGCAGCTTTCATATTATCAACATCATGTCCGGTAAGTTGCCAGACCACTTTAGAAGGCACAGGCGCGGGGTCAATATAATATTTTTCAAACTGTCCGCCTGTAAGCAAAGTCCCTGCATTTATCATTTCTGTAAAATATTCTTCACATCCCCCGAACTGTTCTATAAGAATTCTGAATGCAGGATGAGAAATTGTCGCCATTGGTCCACAGATAAATTTCATGATATCTTAATATCCAGCCATTGATTTAATTATACATTCATTATTTTATCTATAATTGTTACTGTAAACAATGCTTTTTTCCATGTATAATTGATATAATTGTGAATTTAACTCTGTATTTTTAAGAATAATTACGCTATAATATAAATTAACAATATATTTAAGGAGTTATACATGAAAAAAATTACAAAAATCATAACTTTATTATTAATTGCATCTGCTGCACTATTCAGCTGTGATCCTGCTTTATATGAAAATCTCAATGGAGAAAATAGAGATGAATCTAAACAGACAATTCTTTCTCCAGATGAAATGGCTGCTTTAACCGTTGAAGTCCAAACAGACTACAACACAAAATTTGATGATTTAAATGTTCCTTATGGTACTTACAAATTTCAGTTGTTTACTATAACTGATAATGATGACATAAAAGAAATTTCATCTATGGTATCTACTATCGTAAATAATAGTCAATCAATTGAAATAACTGATGCAAGAAGTTATACAACAGTTACAGCAAAAAGCACAGCCGCAAAACAGACTTATAACAATAATCACTCAGATATAGAATGGGATGGGATGGAAGGCCATTCTGTTGCAATAGCGAAAGACCAGGATGAAAGAGATATGATGGCTGGTTTATCTTTTATGATGGCATTGAACCGCACATTGTATACAAACAGTTCAAGAACAAGATTCTATACAATTATTAACCAAGATGGACAATCTATAAAACTCTGTTTAAAGAAAATATACTAATCATATAAAATTAACATAACATAAAAAAACAGGAGAATTACATGAAAAAAATTGCTAAAATCATAACTTTATTATTGCTGGCGCTTTCAATATTCAGTTGTAAACAGCAGCCGGAAGAAAGAGATGAATCAACTGAACTTATTTTTTCTGAAGAGGAAATTGCAGGATTAAATCAAAGTATTGATATAACATCCTCTACAGATCTAGGAATTCCAAACGGAAAATATAAAATGCAGATTGTTATTCTTCAAAAGAAAGACAATTATTCTTCACGAGAGACAATAACTATTAAATTCAACTACGAAGGAGATGCTAATACCGCGACCATTCTTTCAGTTACACAGTATAATATAGTTTCAGCAAATGATGAAGAAGCAAAACAGGCATATACACAAGCTCATTCAAGTGTAAATATTAACTGGAACGGGCTTAATGGCAGTTGTACGAAAGTCTATCCAGAAAGTGATTTTCAATTGGCGAGAATTCTTCTTATTTATCCTTACGCGTGCACTCCATTACAAACAAATAAAGCAAAAACTAAATTCTACGGCTATAGTATAATTGATAATAATTATATTCAAACATGTTTAATTAAACAATAAACATTTTTATTGTTAACAAGAAACGGGACTATCCAAAAAGAAAGAATAGTCCCGTTTTTTTTATTCTTTATATTAAATTGTATATATTATCCCTCATAACAATCGTTCACTGCTCTTCAGCGGGCACTGACAGTAACTGTACATTTAAACAAAAAAAAGCCGGCAGCTAGCTACTTTCGTCGCTCGGTTACACCGAGCTTACCGGGTTTTACCGTGTAAAACCCGCCTTTATCCATCGTACACTGCACTCGCGGGAAAAAAACAACATAAAAAAGATTTTCAGTTAAATAAAAAAGCCGGCAGCTACCAGCTTAAAATAGAAAATCCGTTAAAAAACGAGCCGAAAGGGTCGTTTTAGGATTATCAATAAAACAGCTCCGAGCGGAATTAATTCCGCGAGCTTCATACGAAAAATAAACGGGAAAAGAATAAATTCCAAAGTTAAAAGAAAAAGC
>JAILKS010000040.1 GCA_024693715.1 Treponema sp.
ATAAAATTCTTGTTTATAAAAATAGAAAAAAAACTAAATTTATAGAATATTTTTTTAAAAGAAGTTATACTGAATTATCTTTTTTAAAGGAAGTGATTTTATGGGCGGTTTATTCGGAGTTGCTTCAAAAACAGATTGTTCACTGGATCTATTTTTCGGAGTTGATTATCATTCACATCTTGGAACACGAAGAGGTGGAATTGCTGTTTTAGGCAGTGATGGAAAATTTACCCGCTCAATCCATAATATTCAGAACTCCCCTTTCAGAACAAAATTTGAAAAAGATATCGAAGATTTAAAAGGAAAAATCGGAATCGGCTGTATTAGTGATTATGAGCCACAGCCACTTCTTGTTCATTCACATCTTGGAAATTTTGCAATTACAACAGTTGGTCTTGTTAATAACAAGGATGAACTTATAAATGATGTATTGAAGGGCGGTTATACTCACTTTCTTGAAATGAGCGGTGGAGATATAAATCAAACTGAGCTTATCGTTGCCCTGATAAATCACAAGGACAGTATTTTAGAAGGAATACAGTTTGTTCAGGAAAAAATCAAAGGGTCCATAACGATTCTTGTTTTAACTAAAGAAGGAATCTATGCTGCAAGAGATAAACTAGGAAGAACACCTTTGCAGATTGGTCAAAAGGACGGAGCATATTGTGTTTCCTTCGAAAATTTTGCATATGCAAATCTGGGATATACTGACTGCCATGAGCTTGGACCTGCAGAAATAGATTTTATTGATGCCGACGGCTATAAGATTTTACAAAAGCCACAGGAAAAAATGAAAATCTGTACATTCTTATGGATTTACTATGGATATCCGACAGCAACTTATGAAGGCGTTAATGTTGAACAGATGAGATATAACTGCGGAAAATTTCTTGCAAAGCGAGACAAGGATTCAATTCATCCGGATTCAATTGCCGGTGTTCCTGATTCCGGAATTGCTCATGCAGTTGGATATGCAAATGAATCAGGCATTCCGTTTACAAGACCATTCATCAAATATACACCGACATGGCCTCGTTCCTTCATGCCAGTCAGTCAGGAACAAAGAAATTTAATTGCACACATGAAATTAATTCCTGTTCAACAGCTCATCAAGGATAAAAAAATTCTTTTAATAGATGATTCAATTGTTCGTGGAACTCAGCTTCGGGAAACTACAGATTTCCTTTATTCATCAGGAGCAAAGGAAGTGCACGTAAGACCGGCTTGTCCTCCTATCATGTTCGGTTGTAAATATTTGAATTTCTCACGCTCTAAATCTGAACTTGATTTAATAACACGAAGAATTATACGTCAATTCGAAGGTGATAATGTTTCTGATGAAATATTGCAAAAATACTGCGACCCTGACAGTGAAGAATATGCAAAAATGCTTGAAGAAATCAGAAAACAGCTTCATTTTACAACTTTAAGATATCACCGTCTGGATGACATGCTCGACAGTACAGGACTTGATCACTGTAAGCTTTGTACCTACTGCTGGAACGGAAAAGAAGACTAATTATTTTTCATTACAGACTGATTCTAAACGGACTTACAGGAATTCCCATCTCATTATAAAGACTTACATCATAAGGATTCTGCTTCCACAAATATCGAAGCTCCTTTATATCGCCTGCATTATCTGAAAGTTGAATTTCGATGTCTGTATCAGAAACAAGCTTTGCTTTTGCCGCAACAGATTCATCATCCTTTGTAAGAAATTCAAATCCATTTATTTCATTTTTATCTGCTGCCTTATTAACAAGCCTTGAAGAAGCACAATCAAATCTCAATTTTAGAATTCTTCCATTTTTTTCACAATATTCACATTTTGGTGAATAAGAAAAATTCTTTCTTCCATAAGCAATTCTCAAAGCTTCAAATGCACAACGCTTTCCTACAGTTTCCTTATCTTCCGGATGAAGATCATTCCATTCACCGCAATCAATTAAAACTGCAAGACCTGTGTTTTTTATTTCATTAAATGCCTGTAACTGCTGCTCTCGCAACTCTGGCCAACCGCCGCCTTTATTTGTTTCAATTCTATATCCCTCTGCCCAATTAGGAAGCTGCGCAATGATAAAAGGAAAATCTTCAGGTGCATATTCAAATTTTTCTCGCCACAGACAAATCATCTTCTCTAAAAGATCTTTATATTCACCGGGAATCCAGCAATTACTTTCACCCTGATACCATACTGCTCCACAAATTGATGTTTTAAAACATGGAGCAAGCATTGAATTATATAAAGAAGACGGCTCCCATTCAAAAAACATCTGAGATGGGGCTGCATCACATTCACATGAAATACGATATTTCCATTCACCGTCGAGCGCAACCTTTGTGTTATCATTAAAAATATAATATGGCTTATCCTCAAAAAATCTTACATCCCACGCTCCGTTTTTCTGAACACGAACCGTAATAGTATTCTTTCCTTCAACGAAAGCATTTGATGGGGCAGAATATCTTCGTGGCGGATAACAATACGCTGTCTCACCGATAAAGATATTATTTATCCATATTTTATCTGCATCCTGTATTGTTCCCATCCATACCTTAGGATTATCTTTACCAAAGGGTTCTATCTGTTCTCTGCTAAGAATAAATTCCTTCTTAAACCAATATACTCCGCCATGCTTATTAAGCTCTTTAAAATCTGACGGGATAACACCCTTTTGCCAGGAAGAATCCAGCTCATCATATTTCAATTCCTGCCAATTATTCTTCAAGCCGATATCTGATGAAAGAATATTTTCATCCCATTTTTTTTGAGCATCAGAAGTATTTTTTATGACTTCCGCAATTTTCTTATTATCCTTCCATTTTTCTATGCGTTCACAATAATCCTTCTTGCCAAGCTCATTAAGCGATTCTTCATTCATCCATGAAATAATATTACAGCCACCCTGACTGGCATTTACAATACCGACAGGAATGTTTAACTCTTTCGTTAGCTGCTTACCAAAAAAATAACCGGTTCCACTCATCTCAAGGATAGAATTCTTATCGGCTGCTTTCCATTCAGGATTTTGAACAGATTTTTTCTCAGAGTCAAATGAATATGTAATCGGGATAGTTATCATCCTCACATCAGAGCAAGGGTTTTTTATTTCTTCAGGAAATTTATATTTCAGACGCTCCATTGGAAGTTGAGCGTTGGATTGACCGGAAACAAGCCAGACATCTCCGACCATTATATCGGAAAAAACAATTGTATCTACACCATCAGAAACAGAAAGCTCAAAAGGACCGCCTTCTTTCCCACCATCAAATTCTATATTGAACTCACCATCTTTCTGATAATTGTCTATATATTCTTTATTTCTAAAACGAACTGTTACTTTATTATTCTTTTCTGTTTTACCGTTTATACAATTAACTGCATTTCTTTGTAAAACCATGCCAGAAGAAAATATTCCGTAAATGCTTAACATAAATATACTCCAATGAATATATTATATAGCATTACGGAATATTATATATAGGTATAAACGCTTATTTATTCGTGCTGAGCCTGTTTTTCAAGCTTAGCTGCTTTTGCTTTTTCGCTACGAATGTCTTTAAGTGCATTCAAGGCTTTCTTTTCGCCAAATACAACATAAAGATTATTCATAGATTCTTCAGCTTCATCAAGATAACCTAAAGCTTCCATGATGATAGCAGCGTTATATCCTGCTTCAAACTGCTGTGTCCTTTCAAACAATTCGCTGAAAGCTTTCATAGATTCTTCAAGGAATCCTTTCTTAGCATAATCATTTGCAACTTTAAATTCAGGATTCTTTGTTTTATCTTTAAGAAGAGTGTATGTTTTAGTTTCAATATAAGGTTCAATTTCCTTCATAATTTTATTAACGAAAGAATCAAGCTCACCTTTAATTATTGAAAATGAAGAAGGTAAATCATGCGGATCTTCTTTTTCTACAGAAGTCTCAGAGAAAGAATAAGATTTCTGAGCAATTACACGATTAGTGCTTGAATCAACATATTTATAATCGATCGCACCCTTTACCTGACGAGAATAAACATAATAGTATTCATATTCATCATCATCATTCTTTACTTTAATTTCACGACGATTATCAGTTGTTGTAAATGATGTAAAGCCAGAATCAAAATATACATCAGGAACGTTTCTACGATCACGCTTATCTACAATCTGAAAATATCCAGAACCATACAATCTGTCTTCAAGCAAATCCTGGAGATAATTCACAGCATCCAATACATCTGCTTTACTTGTACTTTTTCCACCAGGAACAGTTATAGCAGATACAGTAATAGATTTTGCGCCCTTTAAATCAACATCTGCTGCACGCAAAACCTCACGCGAAAACGAAGTTGCACAACTTGTCAAAGTCAATGCAATACCGGTAAGCGTTAACAAAGAAATTTTCTTAAATAATTTCATTTTTTTACCCCTTTTAGTAGAATTTGTATATTTTAACAGGATACTAACGACCCCAGGTTAAAATCAAATCATAATTATCTTCACGAACTTCAAAATACTGATTATATTCACCACATGTAGGACAATATTCTGGTGCTTCAGGTCCTACAACGATATGACCGCATTTAAGACATTCCCAGATTTTTGTTGAACTTTTTTTAAGTTCTTCCTTTGAATCCTCTTCTTTTAATAACGAACGATATCTTTCTTCATGTCGTTTTTCAATATCAGCAACTGCTCTGAATTTAGCAGCAAGTTCGGAAAAACCTTCTTCTTCTGCAACCTTTGCAAAACCAGCATACATATCGGTCCATTCATAATTTTCACCGTCTGCAGCAGCCTGAAGATTATTTTTTGTATCATTAATGCTTCCTAACTCAGTAAGCCACATTTTAGCATGATTTTCTTCATTGTTAGCTGTTTTTTTAAATATTTCTGCTATTTTATCAAGACCTTCCTTTTCTGCCACAGCCGAAAAATAAATATATTTATTCCTGGCTTGAGATTCTCCTGCAAATGCTGCCAGAAGATTCTGCTCCGTTTTTGTACCTGAATATTTACTCATAAAAAATCCCCATAAAATATAATATTGTAATTATTTAACTATAACAAATATAGAGATTTAAAGCAAATAAAAGAATAATAAATATTAAAAAAATAAGAAAATTATTATTTTTATTGAAGAAAAATATCACTTTTAAATATAAAAAATCGGCCGCCTTCGCTACGTTCATAACAATCGTGCACTGCTCTTCAGCGGGCACTGACAGTAACTGTACATTTAAACAAAAAAAAGCCGGCAGCTACCTACTTTCGTCGCTCGGTTACACCGAGCTTACCGGGTTTTACCGTGTAAAACCCGCCTTTATCCATCGTGCACTGCACTCGCGGAAAAAAAACAACATAAAAAAGATTTTCAGTTAAATAAAAAAGCCGGCCGCAGAAAGATGAATCTTTCTCCCGCAGTTCTGCGGATGAGCCTGAAGAATGCTTTTCGCATCCTTCTTAACGGCTCTCCTATAAGAGCGCCTACTTTCGCCCCTCAGAGCTTCTTCTGCGGCCGCACCGACGGCCGCCTTCGCTACGCTCATAACAATCGTTCACTGCTCTTCAGCGGACACTGACAGTAAACTGTACATTTAAACAAAAAAAAGCCGGCAGCTACCTACTTTCCCGCGAGTGCAGTATCATCGGCGCAAGAGAGCTTGACTTCCGTGTTCGGAATGGGAACGGGTATTGCCTCTCCGCTATGGCCACCGGCATTAAATCCAGAATAAAACAAAGGACCG
>JAILKS010000076.1 GCA_024693715.1 Treponema sp.
TCGACAATGTACATAATTTCAAGACCATCCACTTCTTTCTTTTCTGCCTGATAGTTTGGGCTGTAGCTTTCAAGCTCCGAATAAACAAGCTCAATTCCTTTGGCAATATGTGTGTGCTTCATAATGCCTTCACCAATAGGCTCATTCAGCCGGTAGATTTCTTCACTTTCTCTCTTGCTGATTAAATCCATATAAATCTGAAAAAGTTTTTCTGCCGGCATATTATTCATCTTATTTCTTCTTAGTTCTTCTTCATTTTTCTAAAGGCATTTGCCATAAGAATTATTGCTATCAAAAGAACCACAAGGTCTGTTACAAGCTGAGCATAGAAAACACCCTTTACGCCAAGACCTGCAAGGTGTGGCAAAATTACAACAAGCGGCAGGAAAAGAACAAGCTGTCTTGCAAGAGCCAGAACAGAAGCTCCACCAGCCTTACCAATTGCCTGGAAGAATGTAATAGAAAGAATCAAAACTCCGTAGCAGATGTAAGCACCAAAAATTACGCGGAGCATTGGAGCACCGGTTTGAACAATTGCTGCATCAGTAATGAACATAGAAAGCATCTTTACCGGAAAGCACATGATTGGAACGTAGAATAAAAGTGCTACAACTGTAGCAGAAATCATAAAGGTACGGGTAAAGGCTCCTACGCGGTCAAAACGCTTTGCTCCGTAGTTAGTACCTATTGCCGGCTGGAATCCTTGACTTATACCCCAGAGAGGAATAAAGGCAAAGGCCTGAAGACTGAGCGCTGCACCTAAAATTGTCTGCCATTCGCTTCCGCCCCATTTGGCTGCTGTGTTGTAAAGAATTGTCTGCTGAACCATAGACATTACCTGCATAAGCATTGCAGAAACACCTACGCTCAAAACAGGTTTTACAAGTTTGCCTTCAAAGCGGATTTTGTGAATGCGTACATTGTCACTCTTTTTAATGAAATAGAAGAACGACATGCACATCAAAACAAACTGAGAAACGATTGTTGCAACGGCTGCTCCAAGTACACCATTTTCTGCACCAAAAACCTTGATCAGAATCGGGTCAAGGATGATGTTGAGAATAGCACTTGTTGCCATAATAATCATTGCTTTTTTGAGTTTACCTTCGCCACGCATAATCATGTTTGTAGACTGACCAAGGTTTACAAAAAGTGAACCACAGAATACAACGCGAAGGTAAGGAATAGCCTGTTCAAGAACTTCGCCTTCTGCTCCTGCAAGAGTCAAAAGCTGGCGGGTAAAAATCAAACCAAAAATTATAACAAGTGTCGAAAGTACTGTAACAAAGGAAATAAGGTTTCCCATTATGCGGTCAACGGTGTCTTTATCGCGTTCACCAATTGCACGGGAAAGAACAGAAGCAGACCCCTGCCCTATCAAAGTTGCAATTCCGCTGTTGATAAGAGTAAAAGGATAAGAAACTTTTACTGCAGTCATTGCAACAGGTCCAACCATCTGACCAACAAAAACGGCATCCATAAAATTATAGAGCCCGATAACAACCATACCAAGTACTGCCGGTACACTCAGAGTGAGCATTGTCTTAAACACATTTCCGCTAACAAGCATTTCGCGGGTGTCCTGCTTATCACTCATACTAACCTCCATAAAAAATAATCTTGTTAGTAAAAACTAACAAGATTATAATATAAATCACATAAAAAAATCACTACTCCAAAAAACAAAAAATACTCCAAGTTGCAATTTATTTTTCCTGTGCAATCTTGACCTGATATATGGGCTTGTGGCATAATCTAGAAACATTATCAAATCTCTTCCATGAGGGAGTAGCTGGCGTTTTTGACGTAACAAGTCAACATACTGGAATTGTTCCTGGTTTTGAAGGACAATCCTGGCTTGTATTAAATTGCGAGACTCATGATTTAAGGCTATTAAACTTATGGAATGGAATCTTATCTTTTTTGTAAACAGCATTCTTCTTGGCGTTGGACTCGCAATGGACGCCTTTTCGGTTTCAATCGCAAATGCATTAGGAGAGTCCGGAATGAAAAAAAACCGGATGTGTTTTATTGCGGGCGTTTATGCATTCTTCCAGTTTGCCATGCCGATGATTGGCTGGATCTGTGTTCACACTGTAGTAGAATATTTTCAAAACTTTGAAAAATTTATTCCGTGGATTGCATTGGCCCTGTTACTATGGATCGGCGGTAAAATGATCTGGGAGGCCGTTCGTTGCGAAGAAGACAGTGACGATGAAAATGCATTAACAAAACTCACTTTCGTAACCCTTTTGATTCAGGGAGTTGCCACTTCTATAGATGCCCTTTCTGTCGGATTTACAATTGCTGATTACGGATTACTGATGGCTTTTGTTGCTTCTCTGATAATTGCCGGCGTGACTTTTGCCATCTGTATGACTGGTCTTTTGATCGGTAAAAGAGCCGGTGAAAAACTTGGTTCTAAAGCCACACTCCTAGGCGGCGTGATTTTAGTCGGCATCGGAATCGAGATTTTTGTGAAGGGTGTGGTGTTTTAGGATATCTTAATTTTCTAATACCCAGGAAATTTCTTCGTAGATTTCACTCAATAAATCTTCCGTCAAGCGAGAGTTCTTTTCCAATAATGACTGTTTATCTATTGTTGTAATCTGTGAACACAGCGCCACAGAATCTTTGGGAAGTTTTGATTCAGATTTCTTAAGAAAAACATTTCCTTTATAGTCAGCTAATCTACAGTTTGTTGTTATTGGAATTACAATTGTAGAATTTAGTTTACTGTTATTCAATTCATCATTTTGTACAATAATCCCAGTCTTACAAATGCAGGAGTGCTGCCTCGAGGTTCCTGAAAATCAACCCACCAGATTTCACCATTCATCATTTTTTAAAATCTCCCTTATGGCAGCAAGACTGCTTTGGTGTATTTTTTGTAATTCCATGCTATTAATATATTGATTATAAGCCGTATCTGGAATTTTCTTTATTTTCTTTGTTTTGATGACAGGAGTCTCTGGAATGCAGGTCTGGTTTTCAATAATTGTGGCCAGTCTGGACATTAAAGAAATCTGTTCATTCAAATGTAATAAAGGTAAAAGATTTATTAATTCTGCTAATATCTTTTTTGAATTTGTTTGTTTGTGTGATTTTCCATATGGAATAGCTGGTGAAGCAACGTTCAAACAGGAAGAAGAGTCTGACGTGGATGAATACGAGACTGTCTTTTCATTTTTTTGAGGAATATTTAATAATACATCAGCAGAAACCTTATATAATTCACATAACTTTTTTATATTTTTTAGGGAAGGTTCTGCCGTTCCTTTTTCGTATTTATTATACATCTGTCTTGAAACTCCAAGATATTCAGCTACAGCGCTTTGAGAATAATTATTCTGGTTTCGTAATGAACGAAGTATTTCTTTCATGGCTATAGTATAAAATAGGAATGTTTTAAAGTCAATTTATAATATACATTGAAAGTCTTATTTTAGTTGACATTTGGTTTTATGAATATTTATGTTTATATTGCATTTTCATAATTTACTGATACACTAAAAATGGGTAAAAGAATTGTTGTATCATAAAGAAATTATTAAAAAAGAAAAAAGGAGTTTAATATGAAGAGGGTAATCTGTATTTTTCTTTTATTGTTTTGTGTATCTGCTTCATTTTTTGCAAACGAAAAAGTTTTATCAGAAAATGAATATCCTGATTTTATTAAGGAATTTATTGAGGGAAAACCATATGTTGTTTATGGTAGAAATAATACTTTTAGCGGAATAAATAATAATGTGGAAAATTTTTATATTCTTCAAAACAATCCTTTTGATATTGATGTAAAAATAACAAACGATGGGAAAATTTATACTATTTATTTAAATTATAAATGCAAAACATCTGATAAAATAATTTATAGTTATGAA
>JAILKS010000010.1 GCA_024693715.1 Treponema sp.
ATTGGTCGTGGTAAAATAATCCCACAAGGAGGATTAGATGCCACGAATTGTTCCGATAAGGGATTTGAAGAATACAACAGCAATTTCAACTCTCTGCCATGAAGATGAAGAACCAATTTTTGTAACAAAAAATGGTTATGGCGACATGGTGCTTATGAGTATGGAAACATATGAAAAAAGCCTTTTTCTAGCAAATGTATACGGAAAACTTGAAGAAGCTAAAGATGATATGAGAAACGGTAGATACTCTTCCGTTGAAGATGCAATTTCCAGAATTAGAGAAAAACATGGCTTATAATGTTCGAATCATGGAGAAAGCAGAAGAAGATTTGTCGAAAATTGTAGATTACATTTCAGATACGCTAAAAAATCAAACAGCTGCAGACAATCTTCTTGTAGATTTTCTGCATGAAAAAGAAAATATTGCTGAAAATCCGTACATGTATCCTCTGAGTAATAATTCTGTATTGCAGAATGAAGGATATCATCGTTTTCTTTTCTACAAGAATTTTGTTGCATTATACTTGATTGATGATGTAGAAAAAGTAGTTTCAATAATGCGTATCTTCTATGCAAAAAGAGATTATGCTAATTTGATATAAAAATCACATAACAAAGGTTCGTAGCCGACAAACCGGTCAAGCCCGCTTCGGAACAATCAATTGTTCCGAGCCTTTATTTCGATGAGCCTAAAAAATGCTTTCGCATTTTTATTAACGGCTCTTCGATTGTAGGCAGGTACAACCAATTGTTATGTGGACGCCCGTACTGGGGCGCTTTTGGAGGAAAAATGAAAAAGAAAGTTAAAATTCTGCTAATTATCCTTTTTATTTTCTGTTTAATTCCTATCCCGACTTTTTATAAAGATGGTGGTACGATAACATTTTCTGCAATATTTTATAAAATAATAAATTGGGATCAGCTTGATGGAAAACATGGTACAGAGTTCCATATTTTTCCAACTAATTTTCATTCGCTTGATTATTATGATCAATAAAGTATATTTTTTCAGCAAGTCAAGCTTGCTGAAAAAATGAATATAACTTTAGGGCTATGACGAAGAAGCAGTTGTATTTGCATATTTGTTAAAAATGTAAGAGATGAAAATGAAGAAAAGAAAAATTGTATTAAACTCTATTTTAATAGTTCTCGCAGTTTTCGTAATATTTTTACTTTGTTTTGGCAGAGCAATACCATCTTTTATTCCAAAAGGAAATAACCTTTTTTACGATTCATATTATTTAAAAATGGACAAAAATCTTTTTTATCGACAGACTTTGAATAATTGTGGCCCTTATTCTGTGATGGCCGTTATAAATATTTTACGTGATGAGGAAAAAGCTCCTGAAATCCTTTCGAAGCAAATGAAATGGCGTATTTATAAAAATCTTACATTTCCTCAGGGTGTTGTGAATCAATTACATGAAAACGGAATAAAGACTAAAGAATATGTCCTGAAAACTAAATCAAATGAAGATAAAATCAACTGGATAAAAGAAACAGTTTTTCAGAAAAAGCCTATTATTTGTCTTATAAAAATACATCATGTTCTTCATTATGTAACAATTCTTGGCTATGATGAAAACGGTTTTATGCTTTACGATTCTATGCAGGAAAAGAATTCAGAAAATCAGCGTAAAACAATTATTGATAAAGAATGCAAGGAAGGAAATCGGTATTACACTTATGATGAATTTATGAAATTATGGAATGACGGTGGTTACAAATTGTTTTTCAGAAATTGGGCAATAGTTTGTAGTTTATAGAAAATCACATAACACAGTTTCGTAGCAGACAAACCGGTCAAGCCCGCTGCGGAACAATCAATTGTTCCGAGCCTATATTTCGATGAGCCTAAAAAATGCTTTCACATTTTTCTTAACGGCTCTTCGATTGTAGGCAGGTACAACCAATTGTTATGACGACAGGCTCACTGAGCCTCTTTTTTTGTAAAAAAATGATAATCATTCTCAAATTCTATTGACATTCTTTCAGCTATTCATATAATTTGATAATCATTATCAAATTGGTGAATCAATGAAAAAGAATTCATACAAAACAAAACAACAGTCTTTACTCTTCTCTTATCTAA
>JAILKS010000014.1 GCA_024693715.1 Treponema sp.
GCGGGCATCTATGAAGAGGGTTTTGCCGGTCTGCTTTTTGCCGCGGGTGATGAACCAGAGGGTTACCGGAATTGTTACGCTGTAGAAAAGCTGGGTTGGCATGGCGACAATTCCTTCTATTAAATCTGCTTCGATTATCTTTCGGCGGATTTCTCCTTCGCCTGAGGTCTGGGTGGAAAGGGCGCCGTTTGCAAGTACAAGGCCGATTTTTCCGTTTGGTGCCAGGTGGTAAATCATGTGTTCTATCCAGGCGTAGTTTGCGTTGCCTGCGGGTGGAAGTCCGTATGCCCAGCGCGGGTCGTTCTGTAATTTATCCTGGCCCCAGTTGCTTAAGTTGAAGGGCGGATTTGCCATGATGAAGTCGAACTTTTGTGTTGAATGAAGGTCGTTGAAAAAGGTATCTTCGGGATGGTCGCCAAAGTTTGCGTCGATTCCGCGGATTGCCATGTTCATTTTGGCCATTTTCCAGGTGTCGGCGTTGGCTTCCTGTCCAAAGACTGAGATGTTGCTTCTGTTTCCTGCGTGCTCCTGAATGAACTTTACGGACTGAACGAACATTCCGCCTGAACCGCAGCAAGGGTCGTAAACGCGTTTACCTTCTGTCGGCTTTAAGATGCTTACGATTGTTTTTACTACGCTTGCCGGTGTGTAGAACTCGCCGCCTTTTACTCCTTCGTAGGAAGCAAACTGTGCGATGCAGTATTCGTAGGTGCGGCCCAGCAGGTCTTTGCTTGCTTCGGTGTCGCTCATGTCCATGTTGGTGAATACATCTACTACGTTTCCAAGAACTCGTTTGTCCAGCTCTGGGTTCGCGTAGTTTTTAGGAAGAACTCCTTTGAGGCTTTTGTTGTCGGCTTCTATGGCAATCATGGCTTTGTCTAGGATTGTGCCGATTTCCGGTGTGTGAGCTGCCTTTGCAATTTCTGACCAGCGGGCTTCGGGAGGGACAAAGAAGATGTTGTCTGCTAAGTATGCGTCTTGCTCGTCTTCAAAACCGTCGCCTTCTGCAACGAGTTCTGCGTATTTCTTTTCAAATGCGGTTGAAATGTATTTTAAGAAGATAAGTCCTGTAAAGATTTTTCGGTAATCTGCAGCGGGAATGTGTCCCCAAAGTTCGCAGGCTGCATCCCAAATCTGCTGTTCAAATCCAATTGTGGCGGAAGAAGATTTAGCTTTTGGGGATTTTGATTTTGCCATAATGGGTCTCCGGTTTTATTATATTGCTATATATTATAGCATACTTTCTTATTGTAAAACAAAAAATCTGTGTTACAATTAAATAACAATAAAAATCTTTTAACGATTATCAATTCTGATAATTGTTAGACAAAGGAGTTCAAAATGAAAAAACTAAAAATTGCTTCATCTCTTGCCGCACTCACAATGTTAACCGTTTTATTCACAGGCTGTCCTTCAAAAGTTTCTGAAGAACCTGATATTTTTGCTATAGGCAAACCTGGTTCATGTGGAATCACACTTCGTGACACAAAAGAAGCTTTTACTATCTTTGAAAGCACTTCTGCTTCAGATGTTGTAACAAATGCAGATGGTTCTATCACCTGGATTGCGACAGCTGCCGGTGGTGGTGGTGGTGGTGTTTCTTTCTATGCAAAATCAAATCATGAAGAAATAAACATTGCAAATTATAAATCAATTGAACTGGAATTTGCTTATGCTCCAGTTAGCGGAAAATGGAATGCAGATGCACAGAAACCTGGATTCTGTCTTAGAATTCTTCCTTACGATTCAACAGGCTTGTTCGGAGGATTTGAAGACCTTGAATATTTCGATTCAACAAAAAAATCTGGAATCATTAAATATACAGTTAATATTCCTGATGATTTTGCTGATAAAATAGTTTCAAGTGCAGACTTTGATTCTGTTTTAGGTTTTGCCCTCAAATTCAACGATTATAACAGAGGCAACGACAACGGAGACCAGCTCAAAATTCAGTTGAAAAATGTTAAATTCAATGCAAAAGAAAATGCTCCTGCTGATGAGCCATTTAATGACGGTCTTTCTGCAAGTGACTATGGAACTGTAGTTTCTATCAACTATCCAACTCACGATTACACTGTTGCTTCTTCAGAATGGACAGAAGCAGATTCATATAACAAACATGCCTGGGTTTATCTTCCTGCAGGATATAATGCAAATGACACAAGCAAAAAATATCCTGTATTCATCCTTCTTCATGGATTTGGACAAAATGAAAATACCTGGGGACTTACAGATCAGGGACGTGGCGGAAAAATTAAAGGTTATATGGACCGCGGAATGAAAACTGGTGAAGTTGAAAAATTCATTCTTGTAGTTGCAACAGGAGTTGCAAGTAAGCAGTGGGGACCAAATGGTGGCGGTATGGACTTTAACGGTTTCAATGCATTTGGACCTGAACTTAGAAATGACCTTCTTCCATACATCAACGAAAACTTTAATACAAAAACAGGTCGTGATAATGTTGCTCTTGCTGGACTTTCCATGGGTGGCGGACAGACCTTTACAATTGGTATTGGTGAGTGTCTTGACATCATCAGTAACTTTGCAGGCTTCTCTGGAGCTTTGTTCGATACTGCAGACGACTTTATTACTGGCGTAGAAGAAAATGCAAAATTTGATGGTTTAAAGATTCATAACCTTTACATGACCTGTGGTGATAATGATAGTATGGTATATAGTACATATCCTTCTTATGTAGAGGCAATGAAAGAATGGACTAGAGTAGAAAATTTTGTTGACTACACTTTCCCGGGCGGAACTCATGACTTCCCTGTATGGTATCATGGATTCAGCGACTTTATTAAGATTGTATTCCAGGACGGAGTACAGCTTTATTAATTAATTCATACTAAAATCCATTAAAAAAAGACCTGATGTATAGATTATATGTCAGGTCTTTTTATTTGTCGTTTTACAAGTCTTCTCCTTACTATTCACAATTTTTTTAAAATCTTCTATAATAAGAAATCAAATTTTTTTGAGGGGACATAAACGGGTTCCCGGGACTTTGGAGAAAAAAATGCCAAAAATCGAAGTAAATGAAAAATTGTTTTTTAATGCTATCGGAAAAAAATATTCATATTCAGAACTGGAAGACGTATTTCCATGTGCAAAGGCTGAATTAGACGAAAAGCCAGATATGACTCAGTCTGATGACGAACGCGTTATTAAAATTGAATTAAACGATACAAACAGACCGGACCTCTGGTCTTTAAACGGTGTTGCACGCCAGATTAAACTTCACGAAGGCGGAAAAACCGTTGATTATATGAAAATCATGTCGAACAAGGGAAACAACGATTACGGCGACAGAGTTGTAACCGTAGATCCTGAATTAAAAGACATCCGTCCATACATGGTTGCATTCATGATTGCAGGAAAACCGATTGACGATGCCATGCTCAAAGACATCATCCAGACACAGGAAAAACTTGCATGGAACTTTGGACGCAAACGTAAATCAATTTCTATGGGTATTTACAGAATTGATCAGATTAAATTCCCTGTAAGCTATCATGCAGTAGATCCAGATAAAACATCTTTTGTTCCCCTGCAGTGCGACTCTCCAATGACTTGCCGCCAGATTTTAACAGATCATCCTAAGGGAAAAGATTTTGGCTGGATTTTAGCCGACATGAAAAAATTCCCGCTTTTAAGCGATGCAAAAAACGAAGTTCTTTCTATGGCTCCAATCATCAACTCAGCTACTTTGGGTGCAGTTCAGGTTGGCGACAAAGATTTAATGGTAGAACTTACCGGTGATAATATCGAAAACCTTATTCTTTCTGCAAACATCGTTGCATGTGACTTTGCAGATCAGGGATACGAAATTAAACCTATTCTTGTAAAACACCCATACGACACTGGTCTTGGAAAAGACATTATTGCTCCTTTCTACTTCCAGCCAACAACAAAAACAACTTTAAAAGCAGTAAACAAGCTTCTTGGAAGCGATTTTGATATGGACAAGGTTGTAGATGCCCTTACAAGAATGGGAAGCACAGTACAGGTGAACGGCGAAGAAATCACTCTTTCACCGGCACCTTATAGAAATGACTTCCTCCACGAGGTTGATATAATCGAAGACGTAATGATTGGCTGCAACATCAGCGCATTTGAACCACGCACTCCTCAGGATTTTACTGTTGGACGTCTTATGCCTCTTACAGAATTCAGCCGAAAAGCAAAAACATTAATGGTTGGTCTTGGCTACCAGGAAATGATTTTCAACTACGTTGGTTCTAAAAAGGATTATATCGATAACATGCTTATTGACGGTTCAAAAGTAATTGAAATTGCAAATCCGATGAGCGAAAACTATCAGTTCATCAGACCGGAAATCCTTTCTTCTCTTTGCCGTGCAGAAAGCGGAAGTGCAAACGCTATGTATCCTCATAAAATCTTCGAAATCGGTAAGGTTGCTTATCTTAAGGATGATGAAAACACAGGTACAATCACACGTCAGCACTTGGGCTTCTTAACTGCCGCTGCTGATGCAAACTTTAATACACTCGCAAGTGAAGTTTCTTCTTTAGTTTACTTCCTCGACCACGAATACACAGTTGTAGAAAGCAATGACCCTCGTTTTATTACAGGACGTCAGGCTGCCTTGATGATAAACGGAAAACAGGCTGGTGTATTTGGAGAAGTTCATCCACAGGTTTTGGAAAACTGGGGAATTACAACACCTTGTGCAGCCGGTGAATTAGACTTAGAAACCTTAATGTAATTAAAAATTATTAAAGGATTTTATATGAAAAAAGTTTTTCTTTCTTTTATTATATGTTCTCTTTGTATTTTAAATGGATTTTCACAGTCCGTAAAAGCTGAAATTCTTTCTACTCTTGAAAAAGAACCTGTTTACCGCTATGACGAAGCCGGTGAAACAACACAAATTAAATTTGAAGCTTCAAAAAACGGATTTTCCTTCGTTGCAGCCAGCACAAAAACAAAAACTACTTACAAGGGAACTGTTGTTTTAGAAAACTATACCCTGATTTTTAAAAAAGGCAAAAACGTTCTTGCAAAGCTTGAATTCTGTCAGCCGGTTGAATATGCTCGCGGTGCCGGAATCAGATTTGAATTAATCACAAAGGAAGATAATACAAAAAACAACTGGTTCAACGCTCCAAAAGGATGGTTTTTAGGTCATGACAACGGTACTGCAGATATTGTAAAAGATGATGTAATCTGTAATCAGTTAAATAAAAACTTCTATGCAAAAATAGATTTTCCAGTTTATTCCAATCCAAATATGACAAGTAAAAATCTTACAACTGAAATATGGTCGGAAGGAAGTGAAAATTTCGTTTATGCAAAATCAAAAAATGAATTTTTAATAAACAATAAAAAAGGACGATGGATTTATTTTAGAGGAACTTCCAACGGATGGATTTTTGCAAGCGATGATGAACTTTTATCTCCGGAAGAATTTTCCGACTGGCAGAGAACACGAAAAACTGCTGTAAAAGAAGAAAAAATCTTTATAGGCAACATTCTTAAAACTTCAACTCATTTGCGGTTAAGAACAGAAGAAGCAAAATCTTCAACTTTAATCACAACTATGGCACAGGGCACAAAGGTTAAAATCCTGAAAATCGGTAAGAAAGATACTGTCGAAGGCTTAAACTCATACTGGGTAAACGTAGAAATTCTTCCGGGCTCATCAAACAGAGAAGGCAAACCCATTCAAAATGGAACAACCGGCTGGTGCTTTGGCGGATATTTACAATAACTTAAACTGTCAGTTCATAAAAAATAATACTGGCCGCCTGAGCAACATTCAGACTTTCAACGCTGCTCTCTTTTTTTGCTGACATCATAGGCCACGGAATTATAACAAGCTCATCGCAATTTTTTCTGACATCAGGACTTATTCCATTTTCTTCATTTCCAAGGATAATTACAACAGGATTTTTATTTCTCATCTGTTTTATTTCTTTTACGGTTTTCTTTGCAGATAAATCTGTTCCTATTCTTATCATCCTGTCTTTAACATCCTTAAGAAAACCTGCGCTTGATTTTACGCTGTAAATATTCACAAATTCCATTCCACCTTCAGCAATTCTATAACTGGAGGTTGTGATAAAGGTTTGAGCCTCATCTATCGGTAAAATAATATTTTTTATTCCAAAAAAAGCGGCTGAACGGATTATTGCGCCAAAATTATTTGCGTTACCAATCCTATCAAGAAGAATTACAGTCTCATTTTTTTCTACCCATTCTTCAATTATTTTTGAACTGACGCTTTCAATTTCCGGAAAAGAAATCATCGCGACAACACCCTGATGATGAACAGTTCCGCTCAGCTTTTCCAAATCTGCTGCTGGTTTTAGATTATATGCTCCATGATTTTTAGCAAGCTTTTTACATAAGCCGCCGAACAACGGTGCTTTTTCTTCCGTAAAATAAAGTCTTTTAATTTTTTCCGGATGATTTTTTTCCAGCTTTTTTACTGCAGAAAGACCGCAGACAGCCAGTTCCATCTTTTGTTTATTTTTCATACCTTGATTATATCAGATAAATTTTTTTCTTTAAATCATTATCATTCTTCGTTATAATTCAATCATGAAAAAAATATTTTTAAGCTTTTTTGTTTTTACGTTATTTTCTATCTGTTTTTCGCAGACTAATCAGCAGATTATTCCTTCCAATTTAATTAAAAAACAGATAATCAAATCTAAAAGCCTTGATAATCTGACAGTAAGTTTAAATTATGAAAACGTTTCAATAAAGGATTATTCTTCTTCTGAGATTCTAATTGAGATTTATTCAAACAATAATAAAAAAATCCCAGAAATAAAATTCGAAAACAAGAATCTTTCAATAAAAAACATCAAAAACTATAAAAAAGGAGATTACTGCTTTATCTGCATATATCTTCCATCAAATTTACTGCTGAACAAATTTTCCCTTTCAAACAAAACGGGTTCGGTAACCTGCACGGGCATAAAGGCAGAGGATTCAATTACAATTTCATGCACAAATTCAGACTTAAATGTTCAAAAATCAAAAGCGTTGTATCTTGATTTGTTTTGCGAAAAAGGAAATGTTGTATTATTCAAAAATTATTTTGATTTTTTTGAAATTAATTCACGCGAATCTGCCATAGATATCACTCTCGATACGAACATCGATGGAACAAGTAAAATTATTACGGAAAAAGGAAGCATTCTGATAAAATTAAATAAACAGAATTTATTTGATGTATCCTGTGATCCTTTTTCTCCGACAAAAGGAAAGTTTACAAACAATGCATCAAACTCCAATCATCCCGAGCTTCCAGCCATATTTATTCACACCGAAAAGGCAGACATCACATTAGAAGAATATTAAATTATAATCCTGTCGAAACAATATCGTATTTATTCTTTCCAAGATGAATCTTAACCTTTTTAATTCCGGCTTTATAACCGACAACCTTTAATTTATTGGCAAACGGTGAATTATAACCATAAACTTCCGGTGTGATTGCATGACACATCTGATGTAAAATAATATCATCATGTGCTTTTGCAGTTGAAAAAGTCGAATCTCTGAAATAAATTACCTTCGGCTCTGAGTTACAAAAACCTGTAAGTGCTATTCCACGACCCATTCCGCTGTCTGCAATCCAGTCTGGCATATATCTGTATTCATATTGATTTAATATTTTCTGTTCATCTGGTGTAAAACAAAGCCTTATAAGATGTTTGCATTGTTTTGTAAGATTTGATGTTTTATAAGAGCCCCGAAGGAATCCGTTTTTATCGTTGCAGTAATTCATTCCGACATAACCTTCTTTGTCTGCAACTTTTACTTTTAACCATTTGCCATCAACCTCTTCTTCTACAAAAAGAAGTGAATCCTTATTAACAAATCCTATTGCTTTTCCACCAGGTGTTGCCCTCAAACGAAGAGAAATCCAGTTGTAGGTTGTATAATTTACTTTTTTTATTCCCTCTTCCTGACCGGAAGCCTTTGCTTTTTCAACTGTTTTGGCTTTTTTTGCAGTTTTTTTATCAGATTTAAAAATTCCGGTGACTTTTGTCTTTATATCATTAAATGTAATTCCCTTTTGTCTGCAAAAATAATAACCGGCCCCGCCTGCTGCAAGAATAATCAAAATAATTAATATCAAAGTTACCCGTTTTTTATTTACAGGTTTTTTCTGCTTCGGGGGTTTTACTGCTCTCTGGGCTTCTACAGGTCGTGCCTGCTGTGCAACTGTTGCCATATTTTCTTCTCCATAATTTCTTAAATTATATACTATAAATTTAGATTTGAAAAATTTTTTTTCTTTAGAAGCGTAAAAAAATAATACTAAGGTATTATTTTATATAAAAAGAGATAATACCATGGTATAAAACCCGTGTTTTTTGATAGACAGATAAAATGATTTATTATACAAAAAGATAAGATTAAAATATCGGAGGAAAAAATGAGAAAAAATCAATTAAAAATTATTTGTTTTATTGGCAGTTTATTTTCAATTGTTTCATGTAAACAACTAAATCAAACTGATGTCGAAAAATTACTTACTAAAAATCCTGTAACAATAAAAGTCCATAATTCTATAAAGGAAATTAACAGTATAAGTGCAAATGTAAAGGTATTCAGTAAATTCAATAGAAATACCAAAGATTTTGAACAAACTGGAGAATATCGCATGGCTATAAAGGAAATAGACGGTAGAATTTGCACAAGAATTGATCAAAATGATACAAATGGACAAAAAACAGCAAGAACTATCATTTCTGATAGTAAATCAGCTGTAATTTATAACCCTTTCACAAACACAGTTCAATCAAAATTTAATTTACCTGAAAAAGAAAATACTGCTTTAGATTTTCTGACGGCATCCCCAATTACCGGAAGAATTAATCTGGAACAAATCAAAAAAGAATCAAAAAGATTAAATTTTGATATGACAGAAGATTCTGAAACAAACGGATTGTTAATCTCAATTCCTGCTGAACTTGTAAAAACAAATACCGGTGAATCCTGTATTTCTGCAAAAGTCTGTTTAGATGAAACTTCTGAAACTATAAATGAAGTTGAGCTTGTAATGCTTCAGGAAGACGGTTCTACGGTTACATCATCTGTAAGATCTGTTTATGAGGAAAAAGATGGCGAACTAATTAAAATTGGAACTATCACAGTTATAGAAACACAAAATCCAAATTTGTTGTCAGGTTATGATGACAATATCACTATCTATAACTCTACAGATGATATTCCTGAAATAAGTGACGCAGAATTCCAACAATTATCAGCAGATGAAGAAATATATGAAATTCCTGATGTAATTATAGGTAATCCGGCTGATATGAGTGAAATAATCACTCAAATTGAATTATATGATTACATCGAATTGAATGCTGTTGAAGATTCACAATTTAAATTATTATTTGAATAAAAGGAGAGCGTGAAATGAAAAAAATTTTATTAACCTGTTTATTATTTTTTACAACTAGTTTGTTTTTTGCAGATGTAAGCAAAGAACTTAAAACCCCGGATCCTTCCTGTAAAATCGTTTATTACGAAGGAAAAGAAATACAGGTGGATGAAAACGGTAAAGGAAACCAAACTCATCCCTACTGGTTTAATCAGGGAGTAGATCTTGAAAAATACGACATGTATAAAGATCCTGGCCTTGAAGAATTGACAAAGAATGAAATAGAAAAAGTAAAGGCCACAGAAGAATATAACAAGAATTATTATGTAGTCGGACACAGCCAGGGTGGTCCAAGAACCTTAGCTTATGCTACAATGCTTAAAAAACTTTCCGAACAGGATCCTTCCTATGATTACAACCAGCTTAAAGGTGTTTTTACAGTATCCGGTATAGACAGAGGTGCAAAAATACTTGAAGGCGGTTTCGGTAATATTAAAAGACATTTTACAGAAATGGCAGATCAATTAATGGACTGTACAAGGGGCATTATCTGCTGTTTTGGAACGCTCGGAAATGCTTTTTTCAAAATTGCAGAGCTTTCAAGATGTGCTGGCTTCTTTTCTACAGCACTAACAGGAAAAAGTCTTGTAAACTGGTTTTTAAGGATTGTTATCGGAATAGGCAATGGTTTTGATGATTTGTTTGACAACAACTGGTACGGGTGGGATACTGCAAATTATATTATTGCTGCCTGGGATGACACAGGAGAATTAAAGCAGCTTAGGGACATGCAGCCAAGAAGCTCATTTTTCGAAGAATACGTAATTGACAGTCAGAAAGAAACAAAGAAAAAACAGACCGGCTCAAAATTAACATGTACCTGGAAAACTAAAAAAGTCGGCTTTTTAAAAATACCTTATCTGGAAATAAAGACAGTTCCCGTCTATAAATATTATGATGTTTACCATGACAATGAGGCAAAATTTGACGATGATTTATATGCCGGTTACATTACAGGTTCCCAGAGCGGAATATTAGGTTTAACAAAAAAATGGGAAAACGGTAAAATAAATACAGATGCCTATAAAGCTTTAAGAACAACAATAGATGACGTTATTCCGGCTGTCGCAGGAACCGCTGCCCTTATAAATACGGCAGAAGCCGTTGTATGTACCTGTACCTTGAATTTAATTCAGGCTGCAATTCATACGGAATATGCAGTAGAATGTAACGACTGCAGGGTATATTTTGACAATTTTGACAAACACATGAACGAAATGATAGGAGAAAATGAAAATGACGGACTTGTTGCAAAAAGCTGTCAGACTATTCCCCTAAAGCAGCATTCAAAAGTAATAGGTACAAAAGATTTTCCGGAATTCTCTCATACAACGATTCCTCCTGTAGAGTATTTCAGTCCGAAAGACAAAAAACCTATAGAAGACTCACAGGATCCAGAAGACCGCGTTAATGGACAGTTGTCTTTTTGGATGAAATTAATAGACAAAGAAAATGAAATAGGAGACTAAAAATGAAACGAAACATTTTTTTTATTATAGTTTTTTCCTTATTTACTTCCTGCTGCTTTTTTCCGGTAAAAGAACAGAATACGGTTCCGGATTATAAACCCGATGTAAACTGGAATCTTGAAACAAGAAATTCTTATGGAGAATATATTGGGTCACAATACGGAAGATATTATTATAGTCTTGAAAGCTATGAAGGAAAAAGAATAGCAAAAATAGACCTTGAGGACGGTTCCGTAAAATGGCTTTCAGACACAGATGTATGGAGTGTCAGTTCAGAACCGGTAGTCTGCGGAGATTATGTTTTCCTTCCGAGTACCTGGTACAGAAAAGAAGCTGTAAAAAATAAAATATTCTGTTTTTCTAATGAAACAGGGAAGCTTTGTGCGACCATAAAACTTACAGATTCTGAAGAATGGACTGTAAACGAAGATATTTATCCCTTTTCATATAATTTGTATGGATACAAAGATAAATATATCTACTGGAACAATTGTGCTATGAATAAAACCTGTAAATCTGCAATTTATAAAATAGATATTTCAAACATAGACTTTACAAAAGAAGCAGATGAAATACAGATAATAGAGCCTGAAATTTTCATAGATAATAAAAGATTATGGACTTATTTTATAGAAAATGACAACATCCTTTATGTACGGTCAGATGCAGCCTTAAGATATGAAGAAGGTCCTACAACCTTTTATGCCTATAATGCAGAAACTGGAGAACAGATCTGGGAATATACTACAGATAAAATACGAGGATGGGCATTAAATCCCCTTCTTTATGTAAATGACGAAAAGAACGGAATAAAAAACAAACTCTTCTGTATTGCAGAACAGCTCGGCTGCTATGACGCATCAACAGGTGAGCCTGTCTGGGAAATATTCCAAACAGATGAAGACCTGCAGAAAGAGCATCATTTGGGCGGGTTTGATGAAGATACAGGTATTTTCTATTCAGACGGAAGGCTTTATTACACGACTTATGACACCTGTAATTCAACGGAATATCCAAAACACTTAAGAAACAACATTCTTTGCATAGACGCAAAAACCGGTAAATACATCTGGAGTTATGCTACGGACGGTTCTTTGGGGTCAAGACCAATTGTATCAAACGGCAAAGTTTTTGTTACAACCTTTTTAAGGGGGCTTTACGTTTTTGATGCAAAAACAGGTAAGCTCATAGGCTCTGATAAAACAAAAGGCACCTGGGGTGATGAACGGAATGCAATTTATAACGGGAACGTTATTTTCTTTGACTACAGCAAGAAAAACGGAACTTTATATTCCATAAAGCCGTAAAAATTTGAAATAAAGGATTATTTTATGAAGTCTAAAGCATTTTTAATCTTATCAGCATTATTCTTATTAATCTCATGTAATGAAAATAAAGATAACATAAAAATACGAATAAGTGCTGTCTCAAATGAAAGTGATTCTATTCTATTTTCTGTTTTCCCAGAAAATGAATTTGGACAAATTATTAATGGAGCCGTTGTTTTTGTAAAAGACAGTTCTAATTGTATTACTTTTTTATCATATAATTCTAAAACCTGCTGTTATGAAGGAGAAATAATCCCTTATGATGATTCTTATATTGTAACAGTTAATTCTAATGCTATAAGTGAAATAAAAAAAATTACAATAAAACATTCTGTATTAAAAGAAAAACCCTTCATTACATTTTTTTCTGATTCTTCTGGAAACTCTGTATTAAAAGGGAACTCTTTAGATCCAACAAAAGAAATACAATTATGCTGGAAAGATTTGGGTGAAAATATTATTTATACTGTTTCTATAAATTCATCAACACAAATTTGCTTTCAACAATCATTATATGAAAACAACATAATAATACCACCTGAAACAATTCCAGAATCTGACAAGTTATTTGTTATTATTTCAGCTCAAAGAATGTTTGGAGATTGTACTTTTCAAACTTGTAATTATTATTCAATTTCAAGTTCTAAAATATCGTCAGTAATGTTCAATACAAAACTATGAAAAGAATACTTTTTTATTTATTATTTTTATCTTTTATTTCCTGCTCATATAAAACTAATTTATCTGAATTCTCCATAACAAGTCCCAAAGAAAACTGGACTTATTTTGAAAATGAAGAAATTTATTTTTCTACAGATATTGTAAGTCCATATCTAAAATGGTATTCATCAATAGATGGTTTTCTGGACAGTAAGTCTCATTTTTGTAAAAAACTTTCTGCAGGACAACATGAAATATCTTTATATAATTCAAAAAGCAAAATTTTAAAAAAATTAATAATAACTATTAAAAATCAACAATCTACAAAGGAAAAGGAAATATTACTTATAAATTTTCCCTATACTTTCAAACCTGCAAGCACCTGTGGTTTTTATAGTTTATCTGGCTCTGCTAAAATTTCTGAAAACACCATTAATCAAAATGACAATAGAATTACCAGAGATATTAAACTTAATACAAACATAAAAAATAAAACACTTATTACATATAATAATCGACAATGTGATAATACAAATCATAACAATTTTTTTTATGTAATAAATACAAACAACCAAACTGAAGCTAACTTAATTGAAACTACATTATATTATTCAAATGAAAACATAAATATATACATTGAAAAAAACAACTCAGATACTGAAAATCTAGACAAATGTATAGAAAACATAACTCATTTAATACTTCCAAGAATAAAAGATATCTGGGGTTCTGTTGAAGACATAAACCATGATAATAAATTAACAATATTATTCAGTTCAACTATAAATAAAGAAAAAAAAGCTATTGGATTCTTTAATCAAGATGATTTCTTTTTACGAAATGATAACATAAATTCAAAAGACTATAATCCTTATTCTAACGAAATGGACATAATTTATGTTGCATTTCCAGAAAATTCAAACAAAAATTATAGTATTGAAAGCATAAGCGCTACAATTGCACATGAAATTTCACATGCCGCTAATTTCTCAAAAAAAACTTATTTAAAAATTAAACAAAAAAAACCTTTTACTATTTTAGATACTTTTCTAGATGAAGGATTAAGTCATTTAACAGAAAATCTTGTAGGGTTTGGAAGTTCTGGCGGAAACAAAGATTTTATAAATGCATATCTTAAAAATTCAAATATTTGTTCTTTTTGTTCAAGTAATATACTGGGAGAACAAGATACTGTTGAAAGAAGAGGTGCAATGTCTTTATTTTTGTTTTTTTTATTTAATAAAGCAGGAGGTTTTGATTGGGCGGATAATAAAATAAACTTACTTGATAAAGGTGGTATTTCTTTTCTAAAAAAAATTATTTCACGTGAAGATAATAGTTGGGATTCTATCGGTTCATATTTTAATATAAGTACTGATTTATTGTTTCAAGAATTTTGTAGAAAATGTTTAACTGAAAATCTGTACAATATATTTGATTTTAATAAGACTGATATAATGACTGGTGAAAGAATATTTGAATGTAATGAATTTAAGAAATATGATATAAACAATATCAATACAATTCTAGATTATTCTATAACAAAACTTAATCCTATAAATAATGAATTAATTCTATCTTCAAATCTTTTTTATGGAAATACTTATTT
>JAILKS010000044.1 GCA_024693715.1 Treponema sp.
CATTAAGAAATTCATTCTCAGCCTCTTCAAGAGAATCTCTAAGATTATCGCCATTCCATCTTCCAACATCAATAGAAGTGTTTGTATTTATATTTTTAAGATAGTAGCCCTTATACTTACCCTCTATATTTTTTCCAATTATAGCTACGTAGTTTCCTTTCGTAAGAGTTTTAACTATGGCTCCTGAAAAAGCTATACTACTTAATGATGTATTATATTTAGTAATGGTAATTGTATTAGAAGTGATTACAACAGATTCATTTGAATTGGTACCAGAATAAATCCATGTTCCTTCAACAGAAGCGATATTAAAATTATTTCCTTCTCCACCACCACTACTTCCTGCCTCTTTCGGACATCCTGCCAAACTCAATACAGCTGCCAGAATACCAACCATAAATAAACCTTTTTTTATATGTTTAATCATAAAACCTCCAGAGATTACTTTTTTCATCTCTTTTTTTAATAATTTTTCCTTGCATACGCAAAAAAAGAGCAAAAAGCCCTACAAAAAGTATATATATATATATATATGTCAAGAAATATTTTATGGCGGGGGCGTTACGGGGGCCGCTTGATTGAATGTTTGTACGTATAGCATATAAGTTAGAAATGAAGCTTCATTTGCCCCCGTTAGAAGGGGTAGTGAAAGGCATAAAAATTGGGTTTCGAATAGAAAATGGTTTGATGGCTTTCTGGAGTTTGTTGAGCAAACTCCAGGCTTTTTTATGGCTGGAGCGAGGGATTTTTGAGTTGTTCTATTATCTATCCCTCATTTATACTTCCTCTAAAATAAAATTCAAAATCAATTTTATCTGGCGCTGGCGTTCGGGGAGGGGGATGTTTTTGGAGGTTTCGAAGGTGAAGGCGTTTTTGCAGCCCTGTTAATAGATGCCGTTGGTCACGGTTTTTTTAGATTTCATGTACCACGAGGCGTAAAATGGAACGTAGAGACGGCCTTTTTCGACGGTGAGGATGTTGTCTTTGTAGCTGTTGTCGAGTTCGGCTTTGTTTTCTTTACTATTATTATTCAACTGATGATTGGGTTTATTTAATCTATGCAGGAATTTCTGGAAATGATTATCGTAGTTTTCCAGATGAATATTATAATGATTATTCTTCTAGAGCTATATATGACATCATGAAAAATTACATTATATATTATTTAATGATTTTCTATCAGGATTAAAATATGGCTCAGACTGTGCTTGAAAAATAAAATAACTTCTGTCTGAATTGTTTTGTAAGTGTTGACGGTCTGATTTTAATCAGTTAAAATATATATATGTTTGATGTAAAAGATTCAGATTTTTTTGATGTTGTTGAAGATTCCTTCGATACAATTATAGAAGATGATATCACTTTTACCGGTGATATAAAGATGAAAAAGCCTTTTATGATTCGTGGAAAAATAAAGGGACGTATTGAAGCTGAAAGCGATTTAGTCATTGACTCAGATGCTGTTGTAGAAGCAGATATTCTTGCTTCAAGAGTTTTAATTCGTGGTAAAGTGACTGGAAATGTCCGTGGTGATAAACTTGTTTTTGTAACTGCCAGTGGTACTTTAAACGGTGATATAATGTCAGAAAAGGTTGTTCTTGAGCCGGGGAGTACGTTTACAGGCAAGTGTTCAATGGTAAAAAACTAACAGAAGGTAAAAAATGAAGAAAATTATTTCAGTTGTAACATTGTTGACTTTGTTGTTTACAGCTCTTGCAGCGCAGACAAAGGATGCTGTAGTTCTTTATCATAATGGAAAATATAAAGAAGCTATTCAGGTTTGTGAGGATGAATTAAAGGGTAATCCTAATAGAATTGAATCTTATGTAGTAATGTGCTGGGCTTTGGTTGAAAACAAACAGTATGCCGAAGCAGAGCAGCGAGCCGCTCAGGGCTTGACTATCAGTCCATATGAACCTCGTCTTATAGAGATTTTCGGTGAAGCAAAATATTATCTTGGTAAAAATGATCAGGCACTTGAAGAATTTCAGAAATACGTTGCTAACGTAAATGAAAGTGCAGGACGTTTTGGTAAAGCTTATTATTTTATGGGTGAAATATATATCCGTCAGGCAAGATATCAGCATGCAGACATTGCACTTTCAAATGCAGTAAAAGCAGAGCCTATGCTTGATAACTGGTGGGTTAGACTTGGATATGCACGTGAGATGGCAGGAAATTATTATGAAGCAATGGCAGCTTATGATGAAGCCCTTCGTTTAAATTCATCATCGATTGATGCATCTCAAGGTCGTGTCCGCATAAGTGCAAAATTAAATTAACGTGAATACCGTAAGAATTGAAACGCTCGGCTGTAAGCTTAATCAGATTGAAAGTGAAAGTGCAGGACGTTATTTTTTAGACTGCGGGTTTGATGTAAAAATCCAGAATATCACTTCAAAAACACCGGCCGATGATTCAACTGTAATCTGTATTTTAAACACATGTACAGTAACCCAAAAAGCAGAGCAGAAGGCGCGTAGAATAATCCGTCTTTTATTAAAAAAATATCAAAATGCAGTCATAATTGTAACCGGATGCTATGCTCAGTTGTCCAAAGATGAAATCCTTGCTATTGATAAAAGGATTTGTGTCGTTGAAGGACAGATTAAAAGCAGACTTTCGTTAGTTCCACAATTATTGAAAAATAACAGTTCATTTAATCCTGTAGATTTTGCCAAAGAATTAAATCATAAAATTCATGAGCCCGTTTTACAGCAGCCGGGAATCGCTGAAGATACATTTAAGTTTTCTACTTCTTCCTTTATTGCTCATTCCAGGGCAAGCTTAAAAATCCAGGATGGTTGTAATAATAGTTGTTCATTTTGTGCAATTCATTTTGCGCGCGGTAAAAGCGTCTCGCTTGATGTAGATGAAGTTCTAAAAAGAGTCCTGGAAATTGAAAAAAATGGAAACGATGAGGTAGTTCTTACAACAATTAATATTGCTCAATATCGTGGAAAGATTATAAATAACGGAAAGGAAGATTATTATAATTTCAGTGAACTTCTTCTTTATCTTCTTGAAAAAACATCTAAGATTCATTTCAGAATATCAAGCCTTTATCCCGAAATTGTTGATGAGAAATTTTTAGAAGCGATTAAAAATGAAAGAGTTTGTCCTCATTTTCATCTTTCGGTGCAAAGTGGAAGCGACAGGATTCTTCTTTTGATGAACAGAAAATATTCTGCAAATGATGTAATTTCTGCATGTAAAAAAATCAGAACGGTAAGGAATAATTGTTTTTTAGCGTGTGATATTATCACCGGTTTCCCTGGCGAAACAGATGATGATTTTAATAAAACTTTAGAGTTATGCACCGAATGTGATTTTAACTGGATTCATGCTTTTCCATTTTCTGAACGAAAGGGTACAAAAGCCTTCGAATTAAAACCAAAGATTCCTCAGTCAGTACGTCAGGAGCGTGCGAAAATCCTGACTGATTTTGCCATAAAAAATAAGATAAAATATATCAATGGATTTAAAAATCAGATTATGAATGCTGTTCTTGAAACTGTAAAACCTTCCTTGATTCATAATGGCTTCATAAAATATCATGCAGTTACAGAAAACTTTATTCATTGTGAAATTGTTTCTGATAAAAATTATCCTGCCTGTAAAACTGTAAAAATTAAAATAAAATGTGCGCTTGAACAAACGATAAAGAAGGGCGGTGATATGGAAGCACTTGCAGAATTTTGTTAAAAATCTTTCATTTTTAGACGTTCACCACTTGAATAAAGTTCATAAAAGTTATAATATAATAAAACGTAACGGGCAATAGCGCAGCTGGTAGCGCGTCTGGTTTGGGACCAGGATGTCGGGGGTTCAAATCCCTCTTGCCCGATAAAGCTCTCCTCAGTAGGAGAGTTTTTTTATTTAACAAAAGATTCCTTACCCCCGACATCCTACGGATGTCGAACCTCGCTCGCAATTCTCGCTCGTAGCAGTTATAAGGTGAATCCTAAAAAATTGCACTGAGGTACAATTTTTTTTAACGGATTTCCTATAAGAGGGTATTTAAATTACTCTTAACTAATAAAACTTTCGTAAATAATTATTTTTATAATGGGGGCTAATCGCCGCCCCCATTGCCCCCTGCTAAAAGGTTGAAGCTGCTTTTACAGCTTCGGATTAGAGCAGGTTCAAATCTCTCTTAACTAATAAAACTTTCGTAAAAAATTATTTTTATAATGGGGGCTAATCGCCGCCCCCATTGCCCCCTGCTAAGAGGTTGAAGCTGCTTTTGCAGCTTCGGATTAGAGCAGGTTCAAATCTCTTGCCCGATAAAGCTCTCCTCAGTAGGAGAGTTTTTTTATTTAACATATAAATCGATTTTTAATCGTGAAAGAAAAATTTGCTTTTTAATTTATTAAGGGTTTCTTCATCAAGAGAAGGGCATTCCATAAATGCATTTTCAGAAATAGAAACACTTTCGTTCAACACAATTTTATTTAAACTTATACAATTGTTAAACGCGAGGGTTTCTATGATAAGTTGAGTTTTTGGATTAACTTTTTCAAGATTAATTTCTTTTAAGCTCGTACAATTTAAGAAACATTCAGGTCCTATCATTTCAAGCTTAGAAGAGAAAGTAACTGATTCAAGGGCAGTACATTCTGAGAATGCTTTATTTCCAAGTTTTATTACGGATGACCCAAGTTTCACAGTTTTAAGCTTTTTACAGTTATAGAATGCCATCGAAGGAATATCTTTTATTGTCGCAGGAATTGTTATAGATTCAATTTCACTGTTCATAAAGCATTTGTCCATAATTGCTGCAACTTTTTTTCCGTCGATTTCAGATGGGATTATCACTTCTTTTGGAATATTACTGCTTACTTTTGTGATGATTACGCATCCTTTCTGATCTTCAATATCATTGCATGTAAAATATTTAGCGTCTGTTGCGTTTTCTGACAAAATGTAATTCCATTCAGATTTATTTGGCCATGGAAGTGGTGTTAAAGGTCCTTCGTATAAGTCCCTTATTTCTTCTGAATCAAAATATCCTGTTGTACCGTCAAGAAGTCGGACTTTCACAAAAAGCTTATCGAAAGTTTCTTCATAACCAAGAATTGCAAAACCAGTATTTTTATTACAGCTTTTTACAACTTTTGATGCTACATCTGCCTTTGAATAAAGAATTGAATTATTTATCAGTGTAAGTCCAAAATATTTCAGATGATTTCTGATTACAGTCAGTTCAGATGTAAGGTTTTCATTGTAATCAGGCGATTTTGTTGTATTCTGTTCCGGTCCTATAAGACAATAAATTTCACCCCAGGAACCTAGACTCCATGTATCAAAACAATAGGCTGAATTGATATTTTCATCTTCTTTTTCCCAGTTGAACACAAGTGTTTTTTCAAGCTGATTAAGTGAATTTACAAAATATAGTTTGTTGTTTTCACTGTATATATTGTGACCGCTTTTTAGTTTACCTATAAGCTGACCTTTATAATCAGATGACCATGCAGTTTCACCTTTATTTAATCTGTTGTTTTTGAAGGAAAAATCATCATCCTGAGTTTTAAGCCACTCATTAAGATTATCCTGTTCAATCAATTGAACATTCTGAATGTCCGTGAAGTCATATCCAAATGCTTTTTTGAATACATTGTTTTCATATCTTTCGACATAAATACCATATGGAACATCGTATACATGATCTGATTTTTCAACTGTTTGTCCGAGTGCTTCAAAATCAATTTTCATCAGATTAAAATAATGTCTGTCTGCTGAATTTTTAAATCCATTTTGATTTGAAACTATGTAATATTTTTCCTTTGTGTACAGATATTCATTTTTAATTTTTTCAACTGTCCATTTATTGTTTTCAAAATTATAAATGTACGGTGAATGAAGGGAATAGTAAAAAACAAGTTTTCCTGTTTTTGTAACAGCGGGACCCTTTGGAATATTAGGACCTTCGTTTTTATAATCGCCGTAGCTTAATTCTTTGTCACCAGGACCGCATGGAACTGTTGTTAAAATTTCAGGCTTTGCATAAAGAGAATCATAACCTGCATCAAAAGGGAAATTATCCGGAATGGAAGAATAAACAATTCCATCAGAAATTTCATCTCTGTAATTTCCGATGGAATATGTTTTTTTTATTTCTACTTCAGTTTCTTCTTCAGGCTCCTGTTCAACTGCTGTTGTTTCGGTTTTCTTTCCGAAAAGCTTTTTGAAACTGAATTTATCCTCATCATCACATGATAAAAGAATAAAAGCCGACAAAGAAACTAAAAGTAAAAATATTGTTTTTTTCATATTTTAAATACCTATAAAATGTGTCTGGACTTTATCCTGAACATATTTTATAAAATCATCAATTTTTAATGTTTCCTGAGGTTTCTGACTTGAGAAACGATATCGGACACAAACCGTATTGTCTGCCTTTTCCTTTTCTCCTACGACAAGAATGTAAGGTGTTCTGTGTTCCATTGAAATCTGCTTGATTTTAGATTTCATATTATCATCACTCAGATATGCATTAGATCTGATGTCTGCGGCAAGAAGCTTATCGTTTATTTCTTTTGCATAATCATCAAAATCATTGCTTACCGGAACAACGGCAACCTGTTCAAAGGCGAGCCAGGTAGGGAAGGCACCTGCAAAGTTTTCAATAAGGATTCCAAGGAAACGTTCAAAGCTTCCTAAAATCGCTCTATGAAGCATTACAGGATGATGCTTCTGATTATCAGCACCGATGTAAGTTGCATCAAGACGTTCAGCACTTGGAAGCTGATAGTCTACCTGAATAGTACCGCACTGCCATTCACGACCGATACAGTCATAAAGTTTAAATTCAAGCTTAGGACCATAGAAAGCACCTTCACCAGGCTGAATCTCGTATGTAAGCCCTGCTGCTGTACATGCATCTGCAAGTGCTTTTTCTGCGCGTTCCCAGGTTGCAAGATCTCCAACATGGTCTTCCGGCATTGTAGAAAATTTTACAACAAGCTCATCAAAACCAAAATCATGATAAACATTCTTTAAAAGCTTACAGAACTTTGCAACCTCTGGTCCAATCTGTTCTTCGGTACAAAGAATATGAGCATCGTCCTGAACAAAACCACGTACTCTCATTACACCATGAAGTGTACCGCTTGGTTCGTTTCGGACATCGTGACCGAATTCAGCAAGACGGAGAGGTAAATCTTTGTATGACCGCTGACGGCTTTTGAAAATCTCCAGGGCTCCAGGACAGTTCATCGGTTTTATAGCGAACATGCGTTTTTCACTTTCCGTAATAAACATATTCTGCTGATAATGTCCCCAGTGTCCTGAACGTTCCCACAAGGTTCTCGGCATGATTGCAGGAGTATTTACTTCCTGATAACCGTCACGTTTTATCATTTTTCGAAGATAATCAAGCATTACTGTATAAATTGTCCATCCGTTCGGATGCCAGAAAATCTGTCCAGGATCTTCAGAATCAAGATGGAATAAATCCATTTCCTGACCAAGCTTACGGTGATCACGCTTTTCTGCTTCTTCCATCATTTTGATGTAGTCTTTAAGCTCATTCGGTTTTTCAAAACAGACTGCATAAATTCTTGTAAGCATAGTACGCTTTGAATCACCGCGCCAGTAAGCGCCTGCTACCTTTTCAAGCTTGAATGACTGCGCATTGATTTCCTTTGTATTTGCAACGTGTGGTCCACGGCACAAATCCATAAAGCCGTCCTGCTCGTAAGTTGTAATTACTGCATCTGCAGGCAGGTCGTTTATAAGCTCAACCTTATATGGTTCATCTGCAAAAAGCTTGAGTGCTTCGTCTTTAGAAACTTCTTTACGTACAAAGTCATGATTTCCGGCAAGGATTTTTCTCATCTCTTTTTCAACTGCAGGGAAATCGGTTTCGGTAAATTTAGTGTCGGTTGTAAATTCAAAATCATAATAGAACCCGTTGTCTATTGCAGGACCAATAGCAATTTTTGTTCCCGGATAAAGATTTTTGATTGCTTCTGCCATTACATGTGCACAAGAATGTCTGATAATCTGTAATTTTTCGTCAGCCATAATAATCTCCTTTTGATTTGTTGACACTAAATTTTTATAAACACCATGTGTTTAATTCTGATTATTATAATGAATTTTTAACATTAAGTGAATAGCACAATTTTTTAAAAAATGATAAAATAAATTATATTTTTTATGGAGTTCTGTATGGCAAATGAAAATAAACGAACAGTTAATCTTAATATTATTTCAATTATAGTTACAATCGGTTTGTTTCTGTGGTTTACCTTCCGGGCAGGCTTAATCGGAACATTTCACTGGCATCGTGATATTTTTACTTATTATCTTATTCTTCTTGTAACCGCTTTTTTACCGCTCATTTTCGGATTAATTTTTTTATTCAAAAGAAATAAAATCACCAGGATTCTTGTTAAAGTATTTTCTATCTTTTCAATTTCACTCTGGATTATTGTCTATCTAGGACTTACTGTTCTTGGTGCAATTCCTGCTAATACAAAGGATATCCCTCTTTTAACTCAGAAAGATGTATTGCCTTTGAGTCACGAAAAGGAAAATCCTTCATTGATTGCACATTATGCTTTTGCTTCAGATCCTCACTGGGGAAGTTCAAATGCAGATGCGCAGGCAAGAATTAATATTATGAATCAGATTGAAAAAAATGATTACGATGCTTTTTTCTGTCTTGGTGATATTTCCGAAGTTGGAATGATTCCATCTTTTTATAAAGAAGCTGTAAATGATATTTCTTCCTGCATTAAAACAACTCCAACAATGATTTTACCTGGTAATCATGATGGAATCGTAAACGGAATGCCTGCTTTCAAAAAGACGTTCATGAAAAAGGGCGATAAAATGTATTACCGGATGGACAATGGTCCTGTTCATGTTATTGTTCTTTATATGCTTTGGGATGATGCAGAATTTTCTAAAAGACAGGAAAAATGGCTTGTAAAGCAACTTGAAGAAATCCCTGAAAAAGATACTGTCATCGTTTTATCTCATTGTTATGTGCTCAGTTCCGGATATTGGGATGAAGCGGCAAAAAAGAATTGGGGTGATATTCCAAGCGTCGTAAAACGTCTTACACCGATTTTTGAAAAATATCATGTTGATTTGCATTTGAGTGGTCACGATCACTTTTTTGAAGATCTTGAAAAGGATGATGTTGATTATTTTGTTTTAGGTGCTATGGGCGGTAAGCTTGATAAAGATTTTGTTTATAATTCACCATATTCAAAATGGCTTAATAATACAGATTTTGGTTATGTTGATTTAAAAATCTATGAACGTAAAATAATTCTTACTGTTTATACACAGTATGGAGACGCAATTTATTCAAAAGAAATTGAAACAAGATAACCGGAGATAAAATGATACCAAGAATTACCGTTCATCCAAAATATAAAATAGGTGAGATTTCTTCCAGGTTGTATTCTGCATTTTTAGAGCCTATTGGAAATATGGTCAATGGATTTATGTATAATCCGAAGCATCCTTTGAGTGATGAGCAGGGGTTCCGGAAAGATGTAATTGAATTGTTAAAAAGCACGAATCTTCCATCCTGTCGTCTTCCCGGTGGAAATTTTGTTTCTGCCTGGCAATGGAAGGATTCAATCGGTCCAAAAGAAAACAGAAAGGTTCATCTTGATCCTGCGTGGTATCAGTATATTCCAAATGATGTAGGTCATGACGAGTATCTTCAATGGGCAGAAAAAATCGGAACATCACCTGTTTATACTGTAAATCTTGGAACAGGAACATTACAGGATGCGATGGACTGTGTGGAATATTCAAATCATCCGGGTGGAACTTACTGGTCAGATTTACGCCGTAAAAATGGTCATGAAAATCCATATGGAATAAAAACCTGGTGTCTTGGAAATGAAATGGACGGTCACTGGCAGCTTGGTTCGTGGGAAAAAGATCCTGTCGGTTATGGTAATCTTTGTCATGAAGCATCAAAGGCAATGAAATGGATAGATCCTGTGATTGAAACTGTTGCCTGTGCTTCTTCTGCATCGTTTATGGATCATTATCCTGAGTGGGAATCAAAGGTTATGGATCAGTGTTATGATACGGTTGATTATCTTGCACTTCATCATTATCATATCGCAAAACCAGGTGATATTTTATCGCTTCTTGGCGGTTCGTTGTACTATGAGGATTTTATTAACACAGAAACTGCAATGCTTGATTATATTCAGGCAAAGCATCGTTCGCCAAAAAAAGTAAATATTTCTTTTGATGAATATGGTGCTTTTGAACGTGAATTTAAACCTTTAAATCCTGGATACGGTCCGTACAATATGGCAAGAGTTCATTATCATTTTGATCCTGAAAGAAAATATATTCTGCATGATCCGGATAAAATGCCTGTAAAGGAATTTCCGGGCGGAGATATGATAAAGCTTCTTTCAATGACTTCAATTCAGCTTGCTTTGCTTCGTCATGCGGACAGAGTAAAAATCAGCTGTATGACTGCCGGACTTGGTGCTTTGTGTTCTGCAGATCATGACCATGTATGGAAAAGTGCATCACATTATGCTTTTTTACAGCTTCTTGAATATGCAAAAGGAACTTCAATGCGTGTTTCAGTTGATTCACCTGTTTTTGATATGAGCGGTTATGCGATAGATGATACTTCTCAGTATACCGGAAAAAATGATGTTCCTTATATTGACAGTGCCTGTGCATGGAATGAAGAAAAAGAACGTCTTACGGTATTTGTCATTAACAGAAATCTTAAAGAAGAATATCCGCTTGAAATTGATGTCAGGGCATTTGATGGTTATGCAAAAATGACTCATTATCAGATGTTCAGTGAAGATTTTGATAAAAAAAGTTCCTTTGAAAATCCATGGAAAGAACCTGAAATCAATAAGAACATAGAAATAAAAAATGGAGTAGCGGTAACAAAGTTAAAGCCGCTATCATGGAATGTAATTACTTTTGAAAAATAAATATGATAAAAGCAGAAATTGAAGATAAAGAATTAAAAAATCATCTTGATTCTCTTGAGCCTGATAAACTCCGCATTTTTATGCTTGCAGAAGGAAGAATAAGAGGTGCTCTTTTTCATGGTACAAGATTTGTAAATCAGCTTCGTGCACAGCATAAACTTGGCATTCTTGAAACATACATTCTTGGTCAGGCCGCATTGTGTTCTGCTTTGACTATTCCTATGATGAAGGATCTTGAGCATAACGTAGTTAAATATGAATGCATGGGGCCTGCAGAAGGATATTCCATTGAAGCTGATTCTAAAGGATATGTACGCGGTTATCTTTATAATGAACATATACCGGTAAATGAACCTGTTGAAGGATGGAATCTGAAGAAATTTCTTGGAAGCGGTAATTTAACTTTTTCGAGAGTTCATCAGGATGATAAATATCCTCAAAGTTCAACGGTTGATGCAGAAGGTGAAAATATTGCGAAGGATTTTGCCTTTTACTTTGCACAATCTGAACAGATTAATACCGCATTTAATTCAAGCATTCAGTTTGATAAAAAGGGAAGGGTAATAGGAGCAGGTTCAATGTATCTTCAGGTGCTTCCTAAAACCGGTGGTACGGCTAAGCTTGGAAGTCAGGTAGACAGTCATCAGGAAGAAACAGAAGAAGAACAGCATCTTCTTCAAAAGGTTGAAAATGCTTTTAATGCGTGTCCAAGTCTTGGTCAGATTTATAGCGAAAAGGGTGTAACATCAAAGGATATAATTATAGGTCTTTTCAGGGAATTTTCACCGGTAATTACAGTTGAACGTGATATTATTTTTGACTGTCCATGTAATGAAGATACATATTTTCAATACATAAAAAATCTTCCAAAGAATCAGCTTGACGATTTTAAGAAAAATGGTCCTGACCCTTTGGAAATTGTTTGCCGTAACTGTGGAAGTGTATATCATTTTCCGTTAAGCAAACTGAGCCTGTCTTAATTTGTAATATTCGCCTTTTTTTCTCATAAGCTCTTCGGGTGAGCCGCTTTCTATAATTCCTCTTTTATCAATTACAAAAATCCTGTCTGCATTTTGGATTGTAGAAAGTCTGTGAGCAATTACAAAGCTTGTTCTTCCCTTGAGCATCTGTTCAATACCGGCCTGAACTAAAAGCTCTGTTTTTGTATCTATACTTGAAGTTGCTTCATCAAGAATAAGAATTTTAGGATTAGAAAGCATCGTTCGTGCAAAAGCAATTAATTGTCTTTGACCGTTACTAAGTTCACCGCCTCTTGCAGTAAGCTTTGTGTCATAACCATCTTTCAGCTCTTTAATAAAATCATCTGCATGGACGGCTTTACTTGCGGTAAGCATTTCATCTTCAGTTGCGTCGAGTTTTCCGTACATTATATTTTCCCTGATAGTACCGCTGAAAATATAATTTTCCTGAGTCATTATTCCCATCTGCTTTCTTAAGCTCTTTAAATCAACATCACGTATATCTGTATTGTCAATTAATATAGCGCCTTTATCTACATCATAAAAACGGCTTATCAGATTAACGACTGTTGATTTTCCGGCCCCGGTTGGTCCTACAAGTGCAATTGTTTCTCCTTTCTTTACAATAAAGTTAAGATTTTCAAGAACTGGATTATCCTGCTCATAACTGAAAGTGACATTTTTGAATTCTACATCACCTTTAATTTCGTCCATAAGTGGAGCATTTTCCTTTGAAACAATTTCAGCCTTTGTATCGATTATTTCAAAAATGCGTTCTGCACCGCTTGCAGCATTTACAAACTGATTATAAAAATTACTCAGGTTCATTATTGGCTGCCAGAACATTCCGACATAAGAACCAAATGCTATATAAGTTCCAATGGAAACATTATCAATTCCTATTGCAGTTACACCAATCAGATAAAGCATTGCAGTACCGATACTCCAGCATAAATCAATCCATGAACCAAAGCCGTCGCACCATCTTACTGCTTTAAGAAATTCCTTGCGGTCATCCCATACAAGCTGTCTGAAAGTTTTATCGGTTTCATTTTCCGCCCTGAAGCTTTGAATGATTTTTATGCCCGACAAATCTTCGTTAATAAAAGCAGTAAGGTTCGAAGATTTTTGTCTTTTTGCCTTCCAGTGCTTTTCTGCCATAAGTGAAATCAGAAATACCCCGAAAATCATAAATGGAGTAGAGCAGAGTGCGGCAAGTGCAAGCTTCCAGTTTTTTATGAACATGATGATAGTTACAGCTGCAACAGTAATTATGTTTGGAATTAATGTTGTAACTGAGTTTTCAATTATATCCTTAAGAGAATTTGTATCACCTATAATCCTTGCCAATATTTTTCCGGACGGTCTTGAATCAAAGAAAGCAAGATCCAGATTCTGAATATGATTATAAAGCTGCTGCCGCAATTCCTGAATAACCTTGTTGCTTGTTTTTGCCATTATAAGCATTCTCAGTTTAATTGCAATTACCGCCAGAATATTTGCTGTTGCACCAATAATTACAATTCTGATAAGTCCCGGAATATTACCTGGGATTATATATTTGTCTATTGCTCTTTCACTAAGCAGAGGATTAATTAAATCTACAAAAGTTCCGAATGCCATCATTATAAGTACAAAAAGAATTTGTACTTTATATTTAAATAGATATTTAAACAGACGAGGCATCGTTTCAAAGTTCGATTTTTTTACCTGCTGCTCATCTATTTTATAACTGTTCATCTTTTTCTCCCTTTAGTATTGAGAATCGTATGTTTCTTTATACAATCCCTTTGCTTTAAGCAGTGTTTCATGTGTACCGCTCTCCGCAATCGCTCCGTTCTTTAACACAATTATTTTATCTGCTTTTCTTACTGCACTTATTCTGTGCGCAATAATGATTTTTGTCATTCCTTTAAGTTCTGAAAGAACCTTTTGAATTTCCTGTTCTGTTTCACTATCTAAGGCAGATGTTGAATCATCAAGTACAAGGACAGGTGTTTTTCTGGAAAGAGCCCGTGCGATTGTTATACGCTGTTTTTGTCCGCCGCTTAATCCAACTCCCCGTTCACCGATAACGGTCTGTTCCTTGTTTTCCATTTTTTCTACAAATTCCCATGAATGACTTTTTTCAAGCGCAGTTCTGACTTCAGCAGAACTCATCATATCACGTGCCCCAAGTTTTATATTGCCGTCAATTGTATCACTGAACAGGAAAATATCCTGCATAACACAGGCAATGCTTTTTCTCAGTACAGGAATCGGAAATTCACGGATATCTATACCGTCTATCTTTATGGAACCTTCTGTTACATCGTACATCCTTTTTAAAAGATTAATAATTGTAGTTTTTCCAGAACCGGTTGCACCCATTATGCCAAGTGTCTGTCCTGCTTTTATTGAAAAGCTAACATCTTTTAAAATATCTTTATCGTTAGTTCTGTACGTAACATTTTCAAAGCTGATGTCACCATTAATATCATCCGAAGTAAAAATAGCATCCTTGATTTCATCATCAAGCTGTTTTACCTGAAGTTCATTATTTTCCTTGATATCAGGTGTCTGTTCATATATTTTATTAAGACGTTTAACACTTGCCTTTGCACTTGAAAATCCGTTTGTAAGCCATCCGAGCATTTCCATAGGCCAGACGATGTTTCCGACATATTGAATGAATGCCATCAGTTCTCCAATAGTAATTTTTTCAAAGTTATTAAGTGGATTGCCTTTTATTACAAGGAATCCGCCGATTAAGAGCGTAATTACAGTTAAAAGTCTTGTAATTATCTGAATAATCGGATTGTATTTTACAAAGACACGACTTAAATCAATATTCAGCTCATAATATTTTTGATTATGCTTGTGAAATTTATTGATTTCAAAGCCTTCTCGTGTAAAAGCTTTTACAGTTCTTACTCCCGCAAGATTTTCAGCTGCAGTATTATTTAACTCGGAATTTTTTTGTGCAACTTCACCGTAAAGATTATCAAGTTGTTTTTCCATTTTGATGGCAATTATCGCAGAAATAATCATCCCGACTATTGAAATTAGTGAAAGCTGCCAGTTTATTCTGAACATAAAAAACATAGTGTAAATTACACGAAGGATGACTTCTGCCATGAGAATTCCCATGAAAGCAGCGATATTCCATATGCTGTCCACGTCATCCTTTACACGGCTCATAAGTTCACCACTGTTAATACCGTCAAAGAAATTTGCCGAAAGACTTTGAATTTTCTGGAATAAATTAATTCTAACATCACATGCAATTTTAGAGCCGCACCAGTCGCAGATATATTCTTTTGCATATTGAAAGATGCATCGACCAATTCCTATTCCAAGAATTCCTGCAATGAAAAATTTTAATAAATCTATTTTTTTAGCTATCAATACATCATCAACAATATGCTGTACAATTATAGGTGCAAACATATCGAGAAGGGTACTGAGCGCCATTGAAATAATCGCAATCAGATAGAGAAAACTATATTTTTTAAAATAACGTCCTAAATTTAATTTATTCATAAAAAAAACTCTAATCTAACCTAAGAAAGATGTCAATAAATATTGTGTAGATTAAACTGCAGGTTTAAAATTAAAAACTTGACTGTTTAATTTTTTGTGATTATATTAGTAATGTACTTGATTCGGGGGTGTCCCGGTTTCGACGGAATTGCGAAATCTTGTACTGCAAGTAGGACTGAAGGTTCCTTAAACTGACAAAACAATAACTGCAATTTTCGCAAGAAAAGAAGAAGAAGCTGATGAAGCTTCTTTCGAAGCAGAAGCACTTGCTGCCTAAGTCAGCGTGCAGGAACTCAACCGGCTCTGTTCCGCGTCGGATGAAGTTCTTTTACCTATCGGGACTTGCTGAATATAGTTTCTGTAATATATTCAGGACATTTTATCAGAATACGGAGACGACGCTTGTTATGCTGCTACCGGCTCCCGACAAATACCTCGCATAACTAAACCTGTAGATGTACCTGGTTTACTTTTCCGGACGGGAGTTCAATTCTCCCCACCTCCAAAAAAAGGAAGTTCATAACAGAACTTCCTTTTTTTAATGCCCTTCTTTAGAGAATTGAACTCCCCGTAGTGAGCGCCGACATCAGTCGGAAAAGGGGTCAGGAGGACACCGAAAGCGAACGAAGGCGGGGTGTAGCTCTAAAACAGGAAGTTTTAGAGAGAAACCCAGTTCAATTCTCCCCACCTCCAAAAAAAAGGAAGTTCATAACAGAACTTCCTTTTTTTAATTGTTGTTGTTAGAAAAAAAAAGAAGTTCTGCTTAGAACTTCTTTTTTATATTATGCTTAGTATTTACTATTCTCCGTCATGATTTACATGGAACTTCTGCTGGTATTTTTTAAGCATTGCTACAGCGTTTCGTTTCTTGTTATAAACAAAACCACCGTTCCAGTATTCAAGAGCAGCGAACAAAGCGTTACCGCCGTCCTGACTGTCTGATTCTTTTGTTCTAAAAGAAACGTAATTTGAAAGTTCAAGGAAATCATTGTTATGAAGACATTCAAGACGTTTTTTGTTGAATTCATTCCATTTTTCAAGATCCTGGAATCCTTCACCTTCGTCCTGAACTATGATGTGTGCATGAGTAGGGCTGAATGAATACCATACAGTAACTTTTTTATTAATGTCACAGTGGTTTCCATGTTTTACTGCATTCTTAATTACTTCACTAATCTGCTGTTCAAGAAGGTTTAATTCTTTAATTTCAGTTGGAGCTGACTGAACGATTAATAGAGTAAAATAACGAATCTGTCTAAAATCTGAAGGAAATTCCTTCTTAAGCATGTTTGTTTTATCAAATAAAGGATCATTTTCATCTGATCTGAGTTCTTTAAATCCTGGTATCACTTTTTTCCTCCAAAAGATGTATTATCTGTCGTTTAAAATTATTCTTTTACCATTAAAAGTGCTTCTTCAACACTGTTTGCGATAGGGAAATAACCCATCAACTTAGTAAGTTCAATAACTTTTTTAACAGAACCATGAATGTTAGAAATTGCCAGTTTTAAATTCATCTTTTTTATTGTAGAGCAGATGTAAATTAAAGCACCAATTCCAGACGAGTCGATGTAATCTACCTGTTCAAGATTAATGACAAAATTCTTTACATTTTTCTCTAACATCTTCATAACAAGTTCTTTTAATTTGTAGGAGTTGTAGAGATCCATTTCACCAGTAACGTCAATAATGTAAACATCACCATTTTTACGTATTTTAAGTTCCATAAAGAAGCTCCTTTCCTTATTTATTGTATTTTTATAACAAGTAGACTCTGATCATCATATTGCTGTGCATTGCCGCAATAATTTTTCAAATCTTCTTTTACTTTATTTGAAAGATCCTTTGCGCTGCTGTTACAATGTTTTGCAATAACCTTTGACAAATTCTCTGTGGCATATTGTACACCATTTTCATTCAATGATTCAAGTAATCCGTCCGTACAGGTTACCAAAATGTCACCCGGATTTAACTGTACATTAATATCATTATATACAGTTTCTTTTTCAACACCCATCGGTTCACTTTGTTTTGAAATCTGTCTGATTCCGCGTTCAAGCGCACTAAACAGGAATACCGGATTATTACCGCAGGTTGCAACCTGGGCTACTCTTGAAGTACTGTCATAATTTATTAAGGCAACACTGGCAAAATGATCAATTTTTGAACTGTCTGTACACAAGCCTCTGTTTGCCCATGAAAGAATTGTTGCCGCAGTCTGATTTGTATTAACCGAAAGACGAAGTATTGCACGAATCATAATCATGACAACAAGAGAGTTCATGCCTTTTCCGGCAACATCTGCCATTACAAAAGAAATTCTGTCTTTTCTTGAAACTATAACGTCATATAAATCACCGCAGACATTTTCCAGTGCATTTGAGAAGCATCCTATCTGAACACCAGGAATAACAGGAAGCTTTGCAGGAAGAAGATCCTTCTGATATTTTGTAGCAATAATTCCGTCCTTACTTAATTCAGTATGTTCAGCATAAGCAAGGAAGCTGTACAGAGGTTTCATGGCTGTAGAAACTGCATCTGCCATAATTACAGCTGTTTCAAATTCTTCTTTAGTGAAAACTGTTTTTTCAGGAAGCTTTGCCAGTGCAACAAGTCCTATAACAGTTGATTCTGATTTAATCGGTGCAAAAATATAACTTCCGCACTTTAAGAAATCTTCCGGTCCGTTCTGATAGATTCTAGGATCTTTAATTGAATCAGTAACTAACACCGGTTCTCCGGAAGTATAAATATCACCAAAAACATTACCCTTAAGCGGGAACTGTGCAAAACGTAAATTTGTTTCTACACGGATAGGTTTGTGAGGCAAATCTTCCGGTAATTTATATGGAGGAGGGAATGAACCTGTCAACGATTTTACTGCGAGCATTTCATCATAATCATCTGAAATGAGGATACAGCATCCGTCGGCATTAACCTTCTGTGATATAAGCTTGTTGCAGTATTCAAGAAAGCTTTCCATACTGTTGTCGCGTGAAAAGAAATTAGACACTTGTGAGATAAGGTCTTTATTAAGCTCCATGAGTTTCTGGTTTTTGCTTTCAATTTCTGCAATAGCCGCTTTTGTGACGTCACTGTTTTCTGAAGCGTACATCTGTTCGGCAGCTTTCCTGGCGAGCTTTTTCTCTTCGCGTTTTTTAGGATTATCAAAAGCTTTTATTATAAGATAGGGAAGTGCAAGAAATTCAGCGGCACACAAGGCAGCAACCATATAAAAATTTACTTTCGTAATTAGTGTAAAGGCTGCTCCTGCCGGAATTAAAAGAATTACAAAATAAAAAATGAAACTTGCTTTTGCTGTATTTCTTAATTTTATAATCAGGAGAAATACAAATAGCAATAAGGCCAGTCCTGATACAGCTAAGAGAGGCACGCTGATAAATGAATCAAGATTATTCACTTTTTGCTCCTTTGTGAATTATGCATTCCATCTTTCTGATATTTTAACATTGAAATTTTCCATAGTCAAGTTTTTAATTTGATAAATGGAAGTGATTATTCTATATCCTTAACGTCTTCTATGCTGTCTGTGATGTTATTATACATCGCTTTACGAAGGATAATCCTTTTTATCTGGTTAATAATTCGTTTTTGAAGCGGGATTTTATGTGTTTTTTCAAAATCCTCGACTACATATTCAATATTGATATCATCTCCGAATTTCTGTTTAAGCTCATCCCAGTAACGTACAATCCAGACATACATATCTCCCAAAGTTCTTCTTGGAAATTTTCGTAAAACTTTTTTCTTTCGTACAACCGTTACAATGGGAAGGTAAACGTTATTGAACCATGAATTAATTGCTTCTTCCATTGAGATTTCTTCATTTTTGTGCTGATTCATATAATATTTGTGAGTCAGGATATGATTAAGTATTACGTCATATCTTCCTGGGGTAGTAAAATCAAGACACCAGTAGTCCGTTATATCACCGAAGAAGGTTTCACTGTAAAAAACCATCTTTTCATAATTTACAATCTGACGGATTATATCTTTCATGTTGTCAGGCTGTTTTAGCTTTATTTCACTTTGAAGAGAAACTACATCTGCATCGATGAATTCTATTCCCTTTGATTTTGCGACAGATACCCTGTGATTTCCATCCCTTACAAAATAAAGACCTGAGATTTCGTAAACTTTAATCGGCGGAAGCTCAATTGAATTTATATGCGCTGAATCGATTTTTTCCCATCTTGTCTTAAGAAAATTGCTTTTCGGGAAAAAGTGGTTGTCAAAATCTTTATAGCGTCCTTCACTACCGATGATTTTATCAATTTGAATAACTTTCATCCCCATGTAAGTCTCATTAATAGGTTTTATGAGCTGCTTTACATCGTTGAAAGCTATTAATGATGCTTCTTCTGGTGACAGGAAATGCTGTATTTCGTTGAAAAGCGCCTTGTTGTGGGCTTTATAAAAATCCTCTTCTGTCTGTGAACTAAAATTCATTATTCCCCTCTGTTTCTATTATGTGATGAGCGTAGGCGTTTATTACTGTCGTTCCCTGGATTTCTGTAATGCGTTTTTCCCTCATGTCATAAAGATGAATGTGACCATGAATCAGATATTTTGGTTTAAATTTTTTTATAAACCAGTTGTAGCACTCAAAACCACGGTGACAGATATCTTCCTTATCGTGAATATGACGCGGTGAAGCATGCGTCAGAAAAATATCAAGATAAGTCCCGTATTTAATTTTGTTTTTTATAAGCTTTGGAATCATAAGAATGAGTTTCATTTTCATCTCAAATTCCGTGTACTGGCTCAAGCCCTTGTTATATCTTAAGGAACCGGATGCTCCTGCAAGAAGCAGAGGACGTTTTTTACCGGTTCTTGAATCGGTGACAGTTAGGGAACGTTCTTCAAAGGTTTTAAAACCAAGATAAGTTCCTCCGTGTCCGAACAGGGAATTGTCCTTTTGAGAAGGCATGGTTCCCGGAATATTCTGTGCATTTTTGTGATAGAACTCATAATCCTTGAGATTATGGTTTCCAAAAATAAAGTAAGTAGGTTTGTTCAGAACTGTAACGATAAAATCAACATATTCGAGCGGTAAATCACCTGCGCATAAAACCAAATCAATGTCAGAAAATGTTTTCTTTGCTTCCTGATTATAAATTAAAGGATCTACAAAATCTGAGACACACAGGATTTTCATTTACTACCAGCTGCAGAAAGGATTTTTTCAAGCTTTTCCTTGTCTATTAACTCGACAGGACGATTCTCTGCAAAACGTCTGGCTCCGTTTGAAAAACCGGAACTTGAAAAAAGATATCCCTTTACACTGTTCAGACTTTTCATTTTATCAAGTGATTCGTGAATTACGCTTTCTTCAAGAGGCTCAGGTTCTCTGTAAAATCTTATGAAGATAACCTGCTTTCTTACCGACATCCATGATTCACTGCTTCGTTCAACTGCCTGAAGCTGACAGCCCCATTTTGTCTGTTCAATATTGAGAATCTGGAATTTAAGGCCTTTTTCCGTTGCATTTTTGCAGACAAGCGTAAATTCTTCATTGCTGCAGGTAAGATAATCCTTGAGGTAATCGTTTGCCTGTAAATCACGATATTCTGCAAGTTTTGCCGAAACATCACGGAAGCTTTTGTTTCTTTTGTAGATATGCTCCCAGTGTTCTATTGCCTTATCAATTTTACGAATCTTTTCATAGCATGCTGCGATAAAATAATGTGCATATAAGGTTTCTGATTTTAAGTTTTCCTTGTCTAAATCTATCGCACGCTGAAAATCAATTATCGCGTTATCATATCTGCCGATGAGCATATAGCAGGCACCGTGTTCTATTACAGCCTTCTGTTTTACTTCAGGATCCCTCTGTGCTTTTTCGAAGGATTTTATTGCGGCTGGAATGTCTTTTGAATCCTTCTGGATTTTTCCAAGATAGTAATACGAAGAATATGTGTCAGGACTTAATTTTAAGGCTATGTCAATTTCTTTTCTTGCTTCGTTGAACTGTTTCATTCTGTAAAGCATAAGTCCAATTTCAGCATGGGCTTTTGAATGTCTTTTATCAAGAGCAATTGTTTTCTGCATAAAGCCGAGTGCAATATCATAGCGGTTATTTTCTTCATAAAGATGTCCGCAGTTGTAATAGTTTTCAGGATTTTTTGGTTCAAGTCTTGTAAGAAGAATGTAATTTTTCAGGGCTTCTGCACTCTGATTGTGCTTCATGAGCATCTGTGTATATTCTTTTCTGAATTCAAGTTCATTTAAGTTTACGCCGAAAACTGCATTGTCATTGACAAGCTTGTATTCCATAAGCGCAAGTTCAGATTTATTATCTTTTGAGTATGATTTACCGAGATAATAATGGGCTTTATAATTTTTTGGATTTTTTGCTATAATCTGCTTGGCGATTTTTATGGCACCTTGAGTTTTTCCCTGTTTAAGCATTTTAGGGATTGCTTCAATTTTCTGAGGGGCAATAAATGCTTTTAATATCAGTACTAATAGTGTTACAATAATGATTGCGAAGGTACATATTAAAATTATTACGGGAATACTCATAGATAAACCTCAATTCCGTTGAAAAATTTTTAATAAATTTTTGAAACGGTTTTAAAAATAGATTATTATATTATTGGAAGTATGTCAAATAGGAGGAAAGATAATGAAAAAAGCGCAGGTCTTATTTTTTGTATTATTTTTAGTTTTTTCGGGCTTTATGTGGGCAGAAACACAGGGAGACAAGCTTTTTAAACAGAATAAACCTCGTGAAGCAATAGCACAGCTCGAAAAGGAGATTGCTTCCGAAAAGGCATCTACGGACGGATATAATTATCTTGGACTGGCATATTTTCAAACTGGAGATTTTAAAAATTCAGTTGCAGCATTTGCAAAAGGATTAAAGGTTTCTGGAACTAACAAGAAAATCCTTTCCTTCAATCAGGGAAATTCATATTATGCGATGGGTGATTACATAAGTGCGGCAAATGCATATTCACTTACAATTTCTGCAGATCCGTTTTATACACAGGCACTATTAAATAGGGCTAATTCATATCTCATGGCAAAAAAATATGATGAGTGTATTGAAGATTACGAGAAATATCTTGTTTTAGAGCCGAATGATCCTCAGCGACCTCAGATTGAAGAAATACTTGCACTTTTGAGAAAACAGAAACAGCGTCTTGCAGAAGAAGCAGAACGAAAAGCGCAGGAAGAAGCAAAGCGTGCAGAGGAAGAAAGAAAATTTCAGGAAGAACTTGCTCGTCAGGAAAAAGAAGAGCGTGAACGAAAAGAGCGTGAAAGACAGGAGCAGCTTAGACGTGAGGAAGAGAGACGGCTTGAAGAAGAAAGACGACTTGCAGAAGAAGCTGAAAAACGCAGAAAGCTTATGGAGGATGTTGCTAATTCTCTGAATTCTGATTCTGAAAATATGTCTTCCGGTTCCGGTGATATTATTGATTATGAACAGGAATCTGAACTTGAATAAAATGTCTTAAATGACAGTCAAATTTCTATATGATTTTTTTTTGTTTTTGGTGTATAATAAATTGCCGTTTTAAAATTATTCTCAGAAAGAGGAATATATGAAATTTGATTTTAAAAAATTCAATATTTTTAAAAAGATTGATTTCAAGAAGATTGATTTTAAGAAAATCGGTTCTTCCTTGAAAAAAGCCTTGATAGCTGTAAAGGATTTTATTGTCAAAGCTTCAGTAAAATTATTTGAACTTATAAAGAAAGGCTGCAGCCTTTGCAAAAAAGGAATAATCAATCTTAAGGATTCAATTAAAGCGGCAATCGGTCGTGCGAGGGCTAAAAAGGCTCTTGCCAAAGAATATCCAGTTGAAAAGAAAAAGCTTTCTGAAAAGCAGAAAAAAATCATTGCAATATGTCTTGGCTCAATTGCAGGTCTTATTCTTTTATTGTTACTTTTGCTTGGAATAAGAAGTTGTGCCGGTAATTCTAAAGTAAGAAAAGAACAGCAGCGCATTGAACAGCAGATGAAACTTAAAGAGAATGTAATGACATCTGCCTTGAATTATGCAGAAAAGGGTGAATTTGACAGAGCACTTGATAAGCTTGATGATTATATTGATAAATATGGTGAAGACCCGGATGTCAGGGATTTAATTAATTTTATTATTGACCAGAAAAATGCGGCAAAAGAAAATGGCAATGGCTATGATTTGCAGTCCTTGCAGAACGCAATGCAGGATTACAGGAATTCCATGCAGGCGGCACTTGACCGTTCAAATCAGCAGGCAGACGATTATAAAAAGCAGCTTGAAGATCTCTTAAAAAATCAGAAAAACGGCTCCGGTAATTCAGGTAATGGATCTGCAAATAATTCTGATTCAAACGGCGGAAGCACATATTATTATAACAACACAAATAATTCAGGTAGTGACAGGGATGCACTTGATGCTGCTGCAAAAGAAGCTGAAGCAAAACGAAAGGCAGAAGAGGATGAGCTTGCAAAGAAAAATTCTGCCCTTAAGAAAAAGATAGATGCTCTTAATGATGAAATTCAAAAGGGTAAAAATGATCTTAATGCCGGAAATACAAATGGTGGTATAAGTCATTTTAATAAAGCGCTTACATTAATTCCTGAAGAAGCAGGAAAGGATTATTCTGCAGATAAAAAAGCGGAAATGGCAACAGCTTATCTTGATGCATCTGAAAAGAATTCTAATCCTCAGGATAAGACAAAGCTTATGAAGGAAGCTGTAAGTATGGCAAATAATGCGCTTCAGGATAATCCGTCGCAGGCAGCAGCACATTATGTTCTTGCAAAGGATGCGCTTGCTAAAAATGATTTGAACAAGGCTCTTTCAGAAATGCAGTCAGCCGTAAAGGGTGCAAAGGCAGATGATCCTAATCTTTATCTCTACTATTACGAATTGGGAAAAATTCAATACAGGTTGAAGAAATTCAATGAGGCTGCAACTTCATTTACAAAATCATGCGATTTGAAATCTGATTTTGCTCCGAGCCGCTATAATCTTGGACTTACACAGAAACAGTTGAAAAATGAAAATGCGGCTCTTGCTGCTTTCAGAAAAACGATTGATATTGAACCTCGTCATGAAAAAGCATTCCTTGAACAAGGAAGAATTCTTGCCGGAAGAAATGATCTTTCCGGGGCAATTGACGCTTACAGAAGTGTGCTTGCAATTAATAGTGTTAATTCTCAGGCTGCTATGGAGCTTGGTTCTGTTTACTATAAAAAACAGGATTATAAAAATGCAGAAGAGATGTACAGACGTGCGATTACAATGCTTTCAAACGGTGAAGAGCTTGTATTAACAAAATATAATCTTTCATCTGTTTTGTTTGATGCCGGAAAAACTTCTGAAGCTTTGAAATATGCAAAGGAAGCTTATGATTCCAAGAGTCAGGTAAAAACTAATGCTGCTAAGGCAAATGTCGTTTACAATTACGCACTTGTATTGGACAGCAACGGAAGGTCAAGTGAGGCAATTCCTTTGTATAAGGAAGCTCTTTCTTTTGATGCAAATCATATGAAGAGTAAAATTAATCTTGCGGTAATGTACATGAATCTTAATCCTCCGGAGACAGATGCGGCCTTGAATCTTTTGCTTCAGGTTTATCAAAAGGAGCCTGATAATTTTGAAGTCAATAATAATCTTGGAAGTGCATATCTTAAAATTGAAGATTATTCAAATGCAATAAGATTCTTCCAGAATGCCTTGAAGCTTGATTCAAAAAATAACACTGTTCGTGAAAATCTTGCAAAGGCTTATGCTTCAAACAAGGATTTTTCTAACGCACAGACAATGTATGAACAGGTTTTGAAATATGATAATCAGAACTGGGATGCGTACATAGAGCTTGCAAAAGTTTGTATTGCACTTGAAGACAATGAGAGTGCAGACAAATATCTTCAGTATGTTCAGGATAAAAATCCGTCATACAGAAGAAATGAAGTAAGTAATCTTATTACAAGAAATGCAAAATAATTTTTCAGGTACGTTTTACGAGTTCAAAAAGCTGTTCCCGTGAAATTACTGTATAAATAGGACGACCGTGAGGGCAGTGCGGATCTTCCAGACGGAAGGCTTCCTCTACTAACTTTGCGGCCGTTTCATCATCTAAAACACCGCCATCTTTAATAGCCGCCTTACATGCGGTCATTGCAGCAATAGATCTGATTATCTGTTCAACCTCGACCTGTTTTACAAAAATCATTGTTCGTAAATCATATTCAGTCAAAGTCCATCTTTCCGGAACTGAAGTTATATGCCATTCTCCATCTTTGATTTTTGTTGTATTAAAACCAATTTGTGTAAGACGGTCTTTAAGTTTTTCGATCTGATTATCCTGCGTTTTTGAATCTGTAAGGATTTTATATGGAATTAAAAGCTGCTGATTTGCTCCCTGCGAGTTCATTATTTTATCAAAAAGTATGCGTTCGTGGGCGGCATGCTGATCGAAAAAATAAATGCAATTGTTTTTTTCAGCAAGAAGAAATGTTCCAAGACAGCTTCCGATAAATCTTATTGCATCATTTTGTTGATTTTCATCAGTTTGTTCCCAAGCGTCTATGATTGCCGGTGAATAATTGTCAGAAGGTGAAGCTGCTTCGTATGCTTTTTGAGCAAGAGAATTAATATCATTGCTTTTATTATTAGAGAAATATCTTGTGCGGAAATCTGTTTTAGAAAGTGATGAATATTTGTTTGTGTAACTTATGTGATTTGTATATGTCTGTTCCCTGATTTCATCTGCCGGTTTGTCTTCTAAAAAAATCTGCTTTGTGTATTTTAAGAAAAATTGTTTTATTGTCGTGCTCAAGGCATGATGAAGTTCAGAACTGTCGTAAAATTTCACTTCTTTTTTTGCAGGATGAATATTAAAATCAACAAGTTTCGGATTAATTTTTATAAATACTGAGGCAAAAGGATATGTTCCGTTGGGAAAAAAGCCTTGCCCCCCATATTCAACTGCCTGAACCAGCGAGTATTCCTGAATTCTACGCCCGTTTATAAAAATCGATATGTCCTTTTTATTAGGTCTGCTTATTGCCGGCTCTCCGATAATTACATTAAAAGAAAAATCTTTGTTTGAAAAATAATCATTTGAGTTGAGTTCAAAAAATAAATCCTGATTCTGTTCAAGAGAATTTGCGTTTATGAATCTTTCTTTTAATGTCTGATATTTCGGTAAATCACATTTTGTTTCTCCGTCATTTATCAGTCTGAAGCCGATTTCAGGGTGTGCAAGCGCCTTTTCTATGAATGTATTTTTGCACATTACAGCTTCTGAACCGGGTCGTTTTAAAAACTGTCTTCGTGCAGGGAAATTTTCAAAAAGTCCTTCTGACTGCACAATAGTTCCTTTAATTTCAGGAACTTCTTCCATTAAATGATCTTCTGTAATGCTTGCTTTCATTTTCCAGCAGCCGCTGATTATGCTTAATCTTGAAACTGCCGCTATTGATGATAATGCTTCGCCACGAAAACCGAGGGTCGTTAAATTCAATAAGTCGGTTTCTGTTTCGATTTTACTTGTTGCATGTGGTCTTGCGCAGTTTTGAAGATCCTCTTTTGTCATTCCGCAGCCGTCATCAATTATCCTGATTTTATCTATACCGCCGCCATTTATTTCAACCGTTATAAATGATGCCCCTGAGTCAATCGAGTTATCAAGAAGCTCGCGGACAATTGCATTAGGACGGTCAATAACTTCTCCTGCAGCAATTTTTCTTGCGACTTCTACATTAAGCTGGCGGACTGGATTTTTTAAACTCATTTTCTTGTACCGATTAATTCATTATCAGCGTTAAAATCATCTAATACCGGCTGATTGTTTTTATCAAGAGGAGAAGGCTCTGTCATTAAAATCTGAATGCGTCCTTCAACCTTATTGAGCTCTTCTTCCATTCCTTTAGAAAGTTTTATTCCTTCTTCAAAATTTTTTAAGGCTTCTTCCAGAGAAATATCATCACGTTTTATGTTATTTGTGATTTCCTCAAGCTTTTTGAGCTTTTCTTCAAAGTTATCCATTTGTTCCTCCATCGGATTGAATGTCTTTTACTGCTGCGAATATTTTACCTTTTGCAGGTTTTATTATGATATTCTGTTCTTTTTTCAGCTGACTGGAATTTCTTATGACAGTTCCATTTTCGTCGGTTACCATCGAATATCCTCTGTCTAAAATTACCTGAGGATTTGCCTGTTCTAAAACAATTCTGCAGCTGTTAATCCTGTTTTTTAAATCCTTGACTTTTTCGTTAAGATTATTTACGAGCGCTTCTTTTGCAGATGAAAATCTGTTGAGAATCGGCTGCTGTATTCTTCTGAAACGAATTTCCAGGTTTTCAGGATTAAAGCTTTTTATTAATAATCTTGCATTTGCGACCTTTTGTTTTGTCTGATTAAGAAGAGTCTTTTTATATTCATTTATTTGAGAATTAATTGCGCTCAATTCCGGAACTGCAATTTCAGCAGCGGCAGAAGGAGTCGGTGCCCGAACATCGCTTGCAAAATCAATTAATGCCCAGTCAATTTCATGTCCAACTGCGGAAATAACTGGAATTTCTGATGCGGCTACTGCGCGGACAACCTCTTCTTCACTAAAAGCAAGCAAATCTTCAAGTGAACCGCCGCCTCGTCCTACAATCAGCACATCACACATTTTATAGAAATTTGCAAGCTCTATCATTTTTACGATGGATTGGGCTGCTCCGTCTCCCTGAACAAGTGAAGGAAACAGAATGATATTTATTCCGGGATTTCTTCTGACAGCTACATTTATAATATCTCTTATGGCGGCACCTGAAGGACTTGTAACTACGCCTATTTTTTTTGGAAAGAACGGAAGTTTTTTCTTTTTTGCGTCATCGAACAATCCTTCCTGTGAAAGCTTTTGTTTTCTTTGTTCAAGCATAAGAAGAATGTTTCCGCTACCGATGTTTTCCATCGTTTTTACAATTATCTGATAATTTCCCTGAGGACCGTAGACAGATATTTTACCTGTTACTCTGACCTTATCTCCATCCTTTGGTTTAAAATTAAGATTATATGAATCATATTTAAACATTACTGCTTTTATCTGAGCCTTATCATCCTTAAGGGTAAAATAATTATGACCTGAAGAATATGGACGCCAGTTTGAGATTTCGCCTTCAATGCAGACAACAGGGAAGGCTTGTTCAAGGATATCTGTAATTAACTGTGTAAGCTGTGAAACTGTAAAAGCCTGTAATTTTTGAAATTGTTCATCCATATAAAATATTTTATTCAAATCTTTTAACTTATTCAATGGAATGCCGATAAGAAAGTGATGAAAACTATTGTAATTTTAACACAGAATAATTCGTCTTATTCAGACAAAAAAGAATTTGACGGTAAAAGTGCCGAAGACCTTGTAAAGGAATGGGCATTAAAAGTTAGTGATAAATATGTTTATGTACAAAAGGGAAATTGCGTAAGAGAACTTTTGTGTAACATCAACGAAGCTTGTAAAAAAGAAAATGCAGATACTGTTATTTTTTCGTTTGATGACCTTCCATTCCTTGATGAAAAGCTGACTAAATCTTTATTGGACAGTCATTTTGATTTTAAATCTGAATATACTTATGCAGACGGTTATCCTTATGGTTTTGCTCCGGAAGTGATTGACAGTGGTGCAATTAATATTTTGTATGAGCTTTCAAAAACAACAAAAGAAAAAGAGGGTAATGCGCCTGTAAACAAGGATTGTATTTTTAATTTCTTAAAATCAGATATCAATTCCTTTGAAGTAGAATCTGTTATTGCAGAGGAAGATTACAGACTGTACAGATATAATTTCTGCTGTGATAAAAAGGAAAATTTCATTGCCTGTAAAAAGCTTTTTGAGCTTACTAAAAATAAAAATCTTTCGGTAAACGAAAAATGTCTTGAGGCTGTAAAAAGTGCGGATATTTTACAAACAGTTCCCGGCTTCTATAATTTTCAGATAGCATCAAAATGTAGTGGAGGCTGTTCTTTCTGTCCATATCCTTCATGTTATAAAAATAAGTTTAATAAGGAAGTTCAAAATTCTTCGGATTTGATGAAGTTTGAAGATTTTTCTAAAGCGATAGATGAGATTTATGATTTAAGTGAAAATGCCGTAATTTCACTTTCTTTATGGGGAGAATGTTTTAATCATCCTGATTTGGTGAAATTTGTTGAAAAGGTCTTAAGCTATAAATCACTTTCTGTGTTTATTGAAACTGACGGTCTGCTTGTTGATGAAAATATATGTAATAGTCTAAAGACTGTTGTAGACAAAGCAGAAGCAAGGACAAACGGCTTTGAAAAAATTTATTTTGCAGTATCAATGGATGCGTTTACAGCAAAAACTTATTCAAAGCTTCATAATTGCAGTGAACAGTTGTTCGAAAAATGCGTTAATTCAATTTCGCTTTTAAAGAATGTTACAGATGAGGTTTATCCTCAGTTTGTACGAATGAATGATAACGAAGAAGAGCTTGAAAATTTTTACCGCTATTGGAATGAACAGACTAATGCTTCAGGCGGAAAGCTTATAATACAAAAATATGATTCCTTTTCCGGCTTATTGCCTGACTACAAACCTGCAGATTTATCACCGATAGAAAGAAACGTCTGCTGGCATTTGCGCCGTGATTTATGTATTTTGAACAATGGGGACAGCCCTCTTTGCAAAGAATTCATTTTCAATAACATTACAGGAAATGTATTTAAAGAAGGGTTTGAATCTGTCTGGTTAAAAACAAAAGAAATTGTAAAGCAGCATTTAGAGAATAATTATTGTAAAGAATGTAAGGTGTGCGATGAATACTATACCTATAACTTTTGATGAACATCAGATTAAGCGCGCAATAATTGGCGGCAGTTCCGTAAAAAAAGATAAATTATTGAATATCTCTGTAATTCTTTTAAACAGCAGCGGAAGTCATTTTAAATTAAATGTTTTTGAGAATTTAATCGGCTGTAATTTCGATTCAATTATTTCTATAGAAAACGATTCGAAAAATTATTCAATAGATGATATTGCCAGAAAATTTCCTCAGATAAAATTTATCGTACCACTGGAAGAAGCTACGGAAGGTGAAATGATTAATCTTGCGATGAGTGAAATTACATCAGACTACGCACTTGTAATAAAAGACAGCCTTTATATTCCGTCTGGATTCATCCTTTCAAATCTTGCACAACGTCTTACAGAAGAAGGAATATATTGTGTTGTTCCCAGATTATCAGATAAAAACAAAAACGGAATAGCATCTTTATATACTCCTGGAGCAGAAAAATCTCATTTTATCATTGATTCTTCATCTATCGTTAAAGACGGCTTAAGGACTGTTTACCCGTTTGATGGTATTGCCCTTTATAATAGAAAGAAATTTATTCAGCTTGGCGGATTTGATTATACGATAAGAACCTCTTACTGGCAGAATCTTGATCTTGCAATACGTTCATGGTTGTGGGGTGAAGAAACAAAGCTTACAACAATGCTACAGTTTTCGTATGTTGATGAAATCCCTATGGAAGATACAACTTTTAATCAGGATTATTTACGATATTATCTTAAAAACGAGCTTCCTAAATTTAAAATCGATAAAGCATATATTTCCCGTTCTTCATTTTTAAGATTTTTCTCTAAATCTTCATGTGGAATTCTTGAAGCGAGAAGACATTTCAGATTTGCAAAAAACTGGGTAGAAAAGAATAAATATAATTTTAAAAAAGATTTGCAGACTTTTATTTCCAGATGGAATGTTACGGAAGAAGATGAAAACTAAACGCGCGGTAATCATTCAATGCAGACTTTCCTCATCAAGACTTAAAGAAAAGGCTCTTCTTAAAATCGGTGATAAAACTATTCTTGAGATGGCAATGCAGGCTATGTTAAAGGTAAAGGCCGACAGATATTTTGTTGCGACAGATGAAAAATCTTTGCCTTATCTTAAACCTGTAGTCCTTAATAACGGATACGAAATTTTTGCCGGTGATTTGAATAATGTTCTTGACCGTTTCTGTAAGCTTATAAAAAAAATAAAGGTCGATACTGTCATAAGGGCTACTGCAGACAATCCTTTTTTGATTTACGAAGCGGCTTGTCAAAGTGTAGATGAATTTGAAAAGCTTAATAAATCAGGTTCTCCGTGTGAATACTTTACATTTTCCGGACTTCCTCATGGAAGCGGGGTAGAAATATTCAATGCGAATTCTCTTTTATTGGCTCAAAAACTGACAGATTCTTCTTACGACAAGGAACATGTCGGTCCTGCTTTGTATAATCATCCTGAAAAATTTAAATGTGTTTTTGCAAAAGCTCCTTCCGGATTCAAGCACCCCCAGTTACGGACTACTGTCGATACTTATTCTGATTATTTAAGATGTATATGTGCTTATAATCATCTTACGAAAGAAAAAAAACAGTCTAAACCGTTTGAATGTGAAAAAATAATAGAAGCATTCAGTTCAAAAGAAGTTCTTAATCCTGTAATTTATATTCCATCTGTTCAAAAAGGACACGGAACGGGACATTTACGGAGAATTTTAAATGCATGCACAGGGGAAGAAAGCTTTGTTTATATTCCAAAAAATCATACGTTAAAGGAAACTGAAGGTCTTTTACAGGAAGCATATGAAAAAGGGTTGAGGCTTTCTCAAATTATAGATACACTTCCGGATGAATCCTTGCAGCCCGTTTATGTTACAGATTGTTTTAAAACTTCAAAGGAACAATATTCATCGCTTGAAAACGGAAAATGTATTTTAAGTATTGATGAAGGATCTGAAAATAAAGACTGTTCAGATTATCTTCTTGATATAATCCCTTCTGCAGATGAGAACAAAAACGTCAATTATTTTAACTCTTCTTTGATTGAAAAACCGGAAAATATCAGGAAAACCCCGGTAAAAAAAATACAAAAGGCTTTAATCTGTTTTGGTGGTGAAGATCCTTTGAAAATGACAGAGCCTGTTAAGAATATACTGGAAAAAATTCTTCCACAAGCAGAAATTACATGCATTACTAATCCTGTAAAAAATTTAAAGGAAAAATTATACCAGTATGATCTTGTAGTAACTCACTATGGACTTACGGCGTTTGAAGCGATGTATGCAAAATGTGCCGTTTTACTTCTTTGTCCGTCGAAACTTCATGAAAGACTTTCTAAAAAATATTCTTTTGCATATATACCGTTTAATAAAATTACAGAACAGAATTTTGAAGCAGCCTTAAAAAATGAAAATCTTTTCTGCAAAAATATAATCAAGACTCAAAAGACATCGTTGAAGACTGTCGTAAAAACAATATCTTCCGGAATTAAAAATACATGTCCGGTATGCAGACATAATAATATGTTCGATAAAGTAGTTTTCAGAAATGAAAACAGGACATTCAGAAGTTGTAGTACATGCGGACTTATTTATTTTTCTTACACACTGGAAAAAGAAAAAACATACGAAAAGGCATATTTTTTCGAAGATTATAAAAAACAATATGGTAAAACCTACGAGGAAGATTTTGATTCTATTAAAAAGCATGGTTTAAAACGCGCTTCAATAATCAATTCACTTTGTCGCACAAAAGAAAAAAATCTTTTTGATATAGGTTGCGCATATGGTCCTTTTTTATCGGCCGCTTATGATAAAGGTTTTGTTCCGTTCGGTACAGATATTTGTGAACCTGCAGTTAAATATGTAAAGACAAAACTTCAGTATCCTGCATGTACAGGTGTTTTTCCGCAGATTGATACTGGTAAAGAATTCGGAATATCTGAATTTGATGTTTGTACAATGTGGTACGTAATAGAACATTTTAAAGATCTGGATTCAGTTCTTCAGAAAGTAAATTCAATTCTAAAAAAGAACGGAATATTTGCTTTTTCAACGCCAAGTGGAAGCGGTATTTCCTCCAGATTAAATAAGGATTCTTTTTTGGCAAACAGTCCTTCTGATCATTATTCAATATGGCTTCCATTTAAGGCAAATAAGGTTTTAAAAAAATATGGTTTTAAGGTAATAAAGATTGTTTCAACCGGTCATCATCCGGAAAGATTTACTTTTATAAAATGTAAAAAGAATGGTTTTGTCTGGAAATGTATAGATAAAATCAGCCGGTTGTTTATGCTTGGTGATACTGTTGAAATATATTGCAGGAAGGTAAGGCAGATATGAATGTTTTAATACTTGGAGCGGGATTAATGCAAAAACCCGCAATTTTATCGGCAAAGGAACTCGGCTTTACTGTAAATGTAATTGATGCAGATGAAAATGCAGTTAGCATAAAATATGCAGATACTTTCAGAAAAATTGACCTAAAGGCAAAGGATGAAATTCTTGAATATGCCGGTGAATTAAAATCTAACGGCGGACTTTGTGCCGTGTTTACTGCCGGAACAGATTTTTCTTCTTCAGTTTCATATGTTTGTGAAAAAATGGGCTTACCTGCTCATTCATATGAAGCATCTTTAAATGCAAGCATCAAAACAAGAATGCGTGAATGCTTTGATAAAAGTCATGTTCCGTCTCCAAGCTTTATCAAAGTAAATAAAAATGATTTGAATGATGCTTTGTGCAGTAAGGTTTTAGAGCGATTGTCTTTTCCGTTTGTTGTTAAACCTGTTGATAACATGGGAGCAAGAGGCTGCCGCATGGTTCGTAATGAAAACGAACTTGTAAGCGCGGTTAAAACAGCAGTTGATTTTTCAAGAACACAAAATGCAATCATTGAAGAATATATGGATGGCCCTGAATATTCAATAGATGCTCTTGTTTATAACGGTACAATGACAGTTACCGGTTTTGCTGAACGACATATTTATTACCCTCCTTATTTTATTGAAACAGGACATACAATGCCTGCTGTCCTTTCTAAAAAGATGCATGATGAACTTATATCTGTATTTGCACTTGGAGTAAAATCTTTGGGATTAACCTGTGGTGCGGCAAAGGCAGATATAAAATATACAAAAAATGGTCCAATGATTGGTGAAATTGCAGCACGTCTTTCAGGCGGTTATATGTCCGGCTGGACTTATCCGTATGCATCAGATTTGAATCTTACAAAGCAGGCACTTTTAATCGCCTGTGGAAAAACACCAGACGATTTATTACAGCGAAGGGAAAGAGTAGATTTTAATCCAGGAAAAGGAAATTTCGAAAAACCTTATGAATTGTTTGAAGTAAAAAGCGTTCGCTGCAGTGCTGAACGTGCATGGATTTCAATTCCCGGTAAAGTAAAATATATCGAAAATATTGATGATTATACTGACAGGGCTGTTTTTGATATTCTTCCACGTGCAACAGTAAGTACAGGAAGTGAGGTTGATTTTCCAAGAAATAATGTTTCAAAATGCGGAAATATTATCAGTGTAAGTAATGATTATAATATTGCCGTTGAAGCAGCGGAAAATGCCGTATCGAATGTTTTTATTACTCTTGAACCTTTTAATCCTGCTACAGATAAATTCTTGAATTATGAATATGCAGATGATGAAGAAAAATTCCCTCCGAGTGCGTTTGGAGAACTGTCAGAAGATCAGCTTAATGAAATTCCTGATGTAATAAAAGAAAAAGAAAGTTTAAAAAATAATGTACCAAAATTCATAAAATCTGCCGATTATATAAAAAGGGTAGACTGGACTTATAACTCAATTTATCAAATTCTTGAGAAATTTGATGTTTTAAGGCCGGATCATCCTGCGCTTGATGGAAAAAGATTCTGGAAAGCGTTGTTCAGAGGCGGCTTACAGGCTTGTGTCTATGTAAGTGACAGTACGAGAAGAGAGAAATAATGAAGAAAATAATTTGTGTACTGACATTTTTAGTTTTCTCTTTGGCAGGTGTTTTTGCTGCTACAGATATTCCTCTTTTGAAGTCTGCAAAGGAAAGCGGGATAACCTTCTATTGGGATTCTCTTTCTGAAACAGGCATTCTTGAGAAGAATGGACATCAGGTCACTTTCAGAAAAGATGAAAACATACTGCTTTTGGACAGTGAAACAATGATTGTTTCTGAATCTGCTGTTATAAAACACAATCAGGTTTATGTTTCCCAGAAGTTTCTTGATGATACTTTAAATTTCTTTAATAAAAATAATTCTACGATGTTCAAGGTAGGGGCAATTGTAATTGATGCAGGACATGGCGGAAAGGATCCGGGTGCCTTGAAAACTTATACCGTAAACAAAAAGAGTATTACGGTTCGTGAAAAAGATGTTAATTTGAAAGTTGCAAAGCTGCTTGCACAGCGTTTAAAAGCTTCTTATCCGGATAAAAAAATAATTCTTACCAGAGATAAGGATGTATTTTTAAGTCTTGGAGAAAGAACAGATATAGCAAACAATGTAAAGGTCGAAAAAAATGAAGCGGTTCTGTTTATTTCGATACATCAGAATTCTTCATTAAATAAATCATCTTCAGGCTATGAAGTGTGGTATTTATCACCGGGTTACAGAAGAAATGTACTTGATAAATCTGCAGTTGAAGATGACCAGTCATTGTATCAGATTTTGAACATCATGCTCGAAGAAGAATATACTACCGAGAGCATTATGATAGCGAAATTCATTATGGACGGACTTGCAGCACAAATAGGCAAAGAGTCAAAGCCCAGAGGAATTAAGGCTGAAGAGTGGTTTGTTGTAAAAAACGCCAACATGCCGAGTGTATTGATTGAACTTGGATTTGTCTCAAATGAAAAGGAAGCAATGCTTCTGAATGATGACAAATACTTGAAAAAAGCAACGCTTGGAATATATAATGGCATCGCAGCGTTTATTACACATTTTGAACGTTCAAGAGGATTTACAACAAATGAAAACTAATTTCTTCAGTACAAAAAAGATTCCTTTCTATATCGTGTTTGTGCTTGCCCTGGTCCTGATGCTTTCGCTCATATGGTTTTTCTGCAATGCGCACGGCAAACGCCGTACCTTTGTTTTTCCTTCCGCTGATGGAGGAAAAAACGTTGTGGAAACAAGATACCTTCCGAAGAACCCTAATAAAACAGCGGTTCATTATTATGTAGATGAAATTCTACTTGGAAGCAGTATCGAAAGAACCATGATGTTGTTTGCACCTGGAACAAAGGCTTTATCATGCATCGAAAATGATAAATGCCTTTACATAAATTTGTCATCGGATGTTATTTCATCTGGTGATGATGTCATAAGCATCAAGGATGGGATTAAATTATTGAAAGAGAATATTTCTCACAATTTCAAGAAATTTAAAACCATTGAGGTGTTTGTGGATGGTAAGCACGCTTTCTAAAAAAAGCGTTGACAAATTAAAATACTTATTGGATAATTGTCTTTACAAGGCTACATCGAATAGTATTAATAAAGGAGCTTCACTATGAAGAAAACTTTAGTTTTAATTGCAGCTTCACTGCTGCTCTTGGGTGGCGTAACTTTTGCTGAAGAAGCTATGCTCATCGATTTCACACGGTTGGAACAAGATTGTTGTGATAACGGAGATGGATCTACACAGAACAGTCGTACAGTAATGGACTTCTCGATCAGTGCAGGTGCTACTTTCTCTGAATCACAGAAAGATCTTATGAAGACTTCATTGGCTCTCCCTGAATGGGAAATTGTGTTAAATTCTTCTGCTAAGAATGTAGCTAGCCTGGCCGATTCAAAAGTTGTTGCAGCTCACGTAGAAGAAAGATCTGATCAGCCTTTTAAAGGTAAAAATGTAATGGGTGTTCGCGTTGTATTCCCAACATGGAACTCTAATGCAAATGCCAGAATTATCCCTCCATTCGAGATTCCTGCTTATCAGCCATTGTCAACAGCAGATGCAGAAGGAAATCGTACTCCTGTAGGAGAAACAGAAGATACTTCTAAATTCAATGATGCTGAAAACAAAGACTATGAAGCAACATTGTTCGAAGGTGGATATGGCGTTGTTAAGAATGTTGGAACAATCAAAGCTATCAAAGTTACAACAATGGGTATGAACTATCCACACGGACTTTATGTTCACCTTACAGATAATGATGGAATTGACAGAAGATACTTCATGGGATATTTGATGTTCGATGGATGGAAAGAACTTCAGTGGAATAACCCACAGTACATTTCAGAAATCCGCAACAGAGAAATCCGTGTATATCCTGTATATCCAAGAGGAACTCCATTCGTAAAATTCTCTGGCTTCGAAATTACACGTGATGCTGCTCACATTGGTGGTGACTTCATCGGTTATTTCGTAGACGTAAAGATTCTTTATGATCAGGCAGTTCTTAAATCTGAACGTGATATCGCAGATGAAAACTTGTGGAAAATCATTACTAAGAAAGAAGAAGCACGCTTGAATGCTGAAATGCAGAAATTCGGAACAAAACAGGTTAATCGCTTTATCGAAAAAGTTAAGATCGATAAAGTTAATAACTTTACAACAAGCTTGAATGCTGAAGGTTCTGGAAATGCTCCAACTGATAGAAATGCTAAATAATTAGTCAGCTTTCTTAAATACTTATTCGAAAAAGCACTTTAGATTTTCTAAAGTGCTTTTTTTTATTTTATGTGTTATAATGTTCCTATGGATAATAATTTTGAAGTTCCTGCAAAAGAGAAAATACGACAGACTTACGAAAAATATAATGATTATTTTTTTGAAATAATGAATAACATCGTCGTAATTCTTCAGAATAAAATTAAGCTCGGTGCTCAACCTACTTATAAAAGCAGGGTAAAGAGTTTTAAAAGTTACTATAAAAAGGTTCTTAGGTTAAAATCGGATCAGGCTATTCAGAATGATAAATTGGTATGTTTGACTGATATGATGGGAATCCGAATGATATGTGCTTTTCTTGAAGATATAAATCTTGCCGTTGAACAGTTAAAAACGATTTTTGATATCAAGGAAATTGAAATAAAAGGTGCAGATAAGAAATTTTCTGAATTTGGTTATGAGTCTATTCATGTTCTTGTAAAACTTCCTGAAAATTGTATTCCGGAAAGAAAAAATAAATATAAGGATTTAGAGCCTTTACCAGATGATGTTGTCTGTGAAATACAGATTCGTACTATTTTGCAGGATGCGTGGGCAGAGGTTGAACATGAATTGATTTATAAGACAGAATTTTCACCGTTCGATGCTCCCTTGCGCAGAAAGCTTGCATCAATAAATGCATCACTTACTCTGGCAGATATTACATTTCAGGAAATACGTGATTATCAGAAAAAGCTTCAGAAAGAAGTTGAGGACAGACGTCAGACTTTTTATCAGATGGCAGATAATCTTTTGAATGAGAAAAAAGAAACAAAAGAAGAGAAAATAAACAGAATCACACCTTTCGTACAAGGTTCAATAGATGAGCTTTTACTTCAGGCTATCCATCTTCATAATGAAGGAGAGCTTGAACAGGCAGTCGCAGTTTATACAAAGATTCTCAATGCAGTTCCTCCTACAGATAAGAATGTTATTGCGGTAATTTCAAAGCATAGGGGAATGGCTTATTTTTCTATGAATAAATTTGACAGCGCGATAGATGATTTTAATACAAGCCTTAAAAATGATCCTAAGGCATATAGAACGCATTATTATCTTGGAATTGTTTATTCGATTAAAAAGGAATATGAAAAGGCCATTTCGTATTTCGATGAGTCGCTCGCTATAAATCAATTTCAGGCACATACTCATTTCCGTCGTGCAATGGCTTATTTCGAAATTCAGGAATATGAAAAATCGATGAATGATTTAAATTCTGCCCTGAATCTTGGAATGGATAAAGATGAATGCAAGGTATTGCAGGATAAGCTTTCGAAAAAATTCGGCATGAGCATGAAATAACATTTTAGAAAAAATGCAATTTTAACTATTGACGAAAAATTTTACTTTTGATATATTAATCTAGTCAGTCATTACTGATATGTCTCCTTCGTCTAGTGGTTAGGACATCGGGTTTTCATCCCGACAACAGCAGTTCAATTCTGCTAGGAGATGCTAAGGCCTGCTGCAAATGCAGGTCTTTTTTTTGTCGATTTTTATAATAATGAATATAAAGCAGTATTTTACAGATGAAGTTATTCAAATAATGAAAAAAGCCATAAAGGAAGCTTCCGGTAATGAAGTTTTTTTTACAGGCGAAATGAATAAAGATGGAATTATCATTAAGGTTAAAGTCGGTGCAAGAGGAAAAGATAATACTGTTCCTGTAAATTTTACTGATATCCGTAATGATAAAGCGGCTGTTTTAATTCATAATCATCCGGGTGGAAATCTTACTCCTTCAAATGCAGATTTAAGTGTAGCAGAATTTGCCGCAGAAAATTCAAAGGGATTTTATATAATAAATAATCAGGTTAGTGAAATTTATGTTGTCATTGAAGCCCCAAGATTAAAGGAAATAGTTCCGATTGAGATTCAAAAAGCAGCAGATTATATAGGTGAAGGTGGTGCCTTATCAAAAATATCAGATACCTTTGAGCCTCGTCAGGCACAGATTGAATTATTGAAAAATATCAGCGAGTCGTTCAATAAAAATCTGATAGGTGTTTTTGAAGCAGGAACCGGCGTCGGTAAATCTTATGCATATCTTATACCGTCTGTTTTATGGAGTCTTCAGAACAATGAAAAAGTTGTAATTTCTACCGGTACTATTAATCTTCAGCAGCAGTTATGTCAGAAGGATATTCCTGCGGTTGAAAAAATACTTGGTAAAAAAATCAATTTTGTTTTAATGAAAGGCCGTCAGAATTATGTCTGTAAACGACGACTTAATGATGCAAGCTCAATGCTTGATCTTTTTGAAGAAGATACTGATGAAATAAAAAAAATTGCAGAATGGGCAAGGGTTTCAGATACCGGAAGTAAAAGCGAACTTACTTTTTTTCCTACAGATAATAACTGGTCAAAAATTAATTCAGAAAGTGATGCATGCATGGGAATAAGATGTCCGTTTCACAATGAATGCTTTGTTATGAAGGTTCGAAAGGAAGCAGCCGGTGCAAATGTAATCGTCGTTAACCATCATCTTTTGTTTGCAGATATTGAATCACGTTTGGGTGGAGCTGGTTTTGATGATGCAGCTGTCCTTCCACCTTACAGAAGAATTGTTTTTGACGAAGCTCACGGAATAGAAAATGCTGCAACAAGTTTTTTCAGTGAAAGCTTCCAGCGTTTTAAGGTTTTAAAACTTTTAAATCAGATGTACAGGAAAAAGAAAAATTCAATTGCAGGTTATCTTTCATCAATTGCAGTTTTTTCAACGAATGAACAGGAACTCGATAAAGCATACGATTTACAAAATCAGATTAAAAATTCAATAACAAATCTTGAAATTTCTGCGGCTGATTTAATCGGAAATGAATATTCGAAAAGAATCTGCAATCAGACAAAAAGAGATTTTGGACCTTTTCTTGTGATTGTAGAAGAGCTTGCAAAAAATCTTGGTGCTTTTTGTGAGCTTATCCGTTCAATTATTGATGGAATAGATGATGAAGATAAGACAATTCCGCAATACTGGGAATCTAAAATAATTTTACGCCGTCTTGATGCATATGTCATTCTTTTGAAAAATTTTACTACATGGGATGAACGGCCTGAAAATGTTTACTGGATCCAGAAGAAAAAGCTTCCTTTTGAAATGGCAAAGGAAAATAATCCTAATTATATAATACTTACCGAAACTCCTCTTGATATTTCTAATTTGATGAATAGTGGAGTTTTTGAACCGATGGAAAGCGTGATTTGTACTTCTGCAACCCTAAAAACCGGAACAAATTTCAATTACTGGCTTACCCGTACCGGTGTAATGTATTCTCCAAAAGAAAAAATCAAGGTAAATCAGTATGATTCTCCATTTCCGTATGATAAAAACATGCTTTTTGCAGTTCCGAAAGATGCGCCGTTCCCGGAAAAGATGGAATATCAGCAGTATATAGAAATGGCAATTCCACGATTGATTCTTGCAGCAAATGGAAGAACACTTGTGCTTTTTACATCCTACGAATCGTTACGAAGCGCACATAAAGCGGCACAGGCAGTTCTGAAGGGATTTTCCGGACGAATCATGAAGCAGGGAGATGATGATAATTCCAAGCTGCTTGATGCATTCCGTGATGAAAAGGAAAGTGTTTTGTTTGCAACGGATTCTTACTGGCAGGGAGTTGATATTCCAGGCGAATCTCTTTCTCAGGTAATTATTGTTAAGCTTCCTTTTTCAGTTCCAAGCGATCCTGTTTATATGGCAAAAAGTGAGGCAATCACTTCGAGAGGTGGAAGTTCATTTTTTGAATTAAGTGTTCCTGAAGCTGTAATAAAATTCAGACAGGGAATCGGACGATTAATCAGAAAAAGTGATGACAGGGGAGCTGTTGTCGTTCTTGACAGAAGAATTTTTGAAAAGAATTACGGGTCGATTTTTACGGCATCTCTTGGTGACTGTAAAAAAATGTATGAACCGCTTGATGAAATTACAAAAGCCATTAATAACTTTATCTTTAACTGAAAGTGTTTTATAATAAATTATAGGTAAAAGAATGATTAGTATTATAACTTTAACTTGTCTTGTAATGATGGTAATTCCCGCAGCAGTTGGAAATATTCTTGCTTATCCTGTTTCAAAAAAACTTAGTGTAAGAATATCAAATTATATTGTAAAGGTTCTTGCGCCTCGTTTTTTTGCAATTTTAAAAAAATACAGAAAATTTAATTTCTGGGGATATAATGATTCAAAGAAGCAGCTTCCTGAAAATTTTACGGTTATTTCTAATCACCAGAGTCTGATAGATATTCCTGTTTATATGAATTATTTTCATGAAAAAGAAATAAGGTTTGTTGCAAAAGATCAGCTTGCCAGACACATTCCTCTTGTATCCGAAATGCTTCGTGCCCAGCAGCATTGTATGATACCAAGAAAAGCACGTCCTATGGATGCAATGAACTATATTGAAAAGTTTGGAAAGAGAGCAGTAGAGAAAAAACAGGTTCCTGTTATTTTTCCTGAAGGAACACGAACAAAGGATAGGCTTGTAGGTAAATTTTATTCTGCCGGTTTTAGAATGCTTGAAGCAAGTACGAATCTTCCTGTTGCCGTTTGTGCATTGGATGGCGGTTACAGCTTAAGAAGTTTAACAAGCTTTTTTAGGAATTTAAAAAGAGGATGCTACAGGGTAAAAGTGCTTAAAGTTTATAATCCTCCGAAAAGTAAGGAAGAATGTAATAAAATACTTGAAGAGGCAAGAGTCCTGATTCAAAATCAACTTGATGAATGGAAACCGCTTTCTTCTGATCAAAAATAAATACAGTTTGTACGGTTAAAAAAAAATAGCCCGAATGGTTCATGATTCCATACGGGCATTTAAATAACTAAAGGATTATTTGAAATCCTTTGGTCTTCTTTCAACACGCTTACATTTCTGGCATTCTGCCTGATTTCTTATTCTGCCATTTTCAATCATTGTTTTCATTATGATTTCACCGCCACAGTCAGGGCAGATAAATTTTTGTGTTGCAACAGTAGTACGAGAGTTTTTACTAGCTCCAGCCATTATGTGCCTCCAATCGAATATTCGTACAGTAATAATAAAGAGATAACTCTTTTATGTCAATATTGCATATATAAATTTTAAATATGATGATTTTATGAATTATTTGATTTAAGCTTTTGCGATTCGTTTTAATTGACACATTTTTTTTATTTTGCTATTATACAATAAGTTAACTAATTTTTTGGGGGTCTCCAATTGGCAGGCAATAAAACATCTGCAGAAAAAAGATACGCTCAGAGTGAAGTTCGTAGACTTCATAATAAAGCAATTAAAAGTACTTGTAAGACTTATGCAAAACAGTTTGTAGAAGCTGTTCAGGCAAAGGATGAAAAACTTGCTGAAGAAAAATACAAAAAGCTTCAGAAGGAACTTGACAGTGCAAGAAGTAAGGGCGTTATGAAAAGAAATGCAGTTTCACGCAAAAAGTCAAGAATGATGAATCTTTTTAATGCTACTTTTAAAGCAGCAAAATAGACTTTTCATAAGTTTATGAACTTTTTGAAATCCAGTTGGGGAGTAGCTTCAACTGGTTTTTTTTTCATATCATTTTATGAGATTTAATATGTTTGATAAAAAAACGAAAAATGATTTAGTTGATTCCATTTACAGAAAAAACAGTTTCGAAAGACAGACAATACTTGCCGTTGTTGATGAATTTTTAGGTGAAGTAAAAAGCTGTCTTGAAAATGGAGATACTATAGAATTAAGAGGCTTTGGAACATTTGAGGCAAGGCTGCGCAACGGAAGAAAGACAGCACGAAATCCTAAAACAGGTGAAACTCTCAGCGTAAAACCTCATTATGTTGCCGCTTTTAGGGCAGGACAGGTTCTTAAAGATAAGCTTTGGAAATTAATTGATGAAAAACAGACAGAAAACTAAAAGTAAATTTAAATATTTTATTATTTCTTTTGTCCTTACTATTTTTGCTTCCCTTATTTTTGCATTTGAAAATCCTAACTTTCTATATGAAAAAGGATTTTTCTTTCTGGCTTATTTTTCATATATTCCGGTTTTATTTGTAGTTCACAATTCTTCAGTAAAAAATGTCTGGTTTTACGGCGGATTATACGGTGCCTTATCATATTTCTTTTTTGCATACTGGCTAATTAATTATAATAGTTTGTGCATGATTATAGCCTGTGCAGTTTATTTTATTATCCTGGCACTTGTTTTTCTGCTTTTAAAATATGTCGATTTGGTTTTTGTAAAATCTGCATGGCTTGTTCAATTTTTAATCATCATTTCATATGAATATTTAAAGACACTCGGTTTTTTAGGTTACAATTACGGAGTTACTGCATACACACAATGGAATTTTATACCGGTCATTCAGATTGTTGATTTGATTGGTGTTTTCGGATTAAATGCTATAATCGTTTTTCCATCCTTCGTAATTTATGCAATCATTCAGAAATCTTTAGATAAGCGGTTTATCAGATTTCAAAAAGATACGGATAATTCGCTATATGACTGCGATACACATATAAATTATGTTTCAAAATATGACAGGGCGCTGGAATTTTCTTCGGTAAAAACTCCAGTTATTTTATTATGCGTATGGTGTGTAATATTTTCAATTACATTCAGTTATGGTTACTTTTTTAAGAAGGATTATTCGAATAACAGGCAGATGACTGTTGCGGCGATTCAACATAATGAAAATCCGGAACTTAATGGAATGACAGAAAATCTTAAGAATCTAAAAACACTTATGAATCTGTCTGATGAGGCTAAAGGAATGAATCCTGATATAAAGCTTATTGTCTGGCCAGAAACTGCTGTTGTCCCATCCATCGTTAACAATTACAAATCTGATAATAAGGATAAAAGTGCTTTTGTCGAAGATCTTCTTGCATATCTTAATAAAAGGGAATGTTCCTTTGTGATTGGTAATAATCATGTTGTTAAGGAAAATAATTTGCTTGCAGATTATAACAGCGCACTTTATTTTGAAAATAGAAAGGCTTTGTATCCTCCTGAGCCTGAAATTTATTCGAAAATGCATCTTGTTCCTTTTAGTGAAAAGATTCCTTTTGAAGGGAAGCTTAAGGACTATCTTTTAAAAAACGGAAGTTTTATTTTTGCACAAGGAACTGAATATGTGACCTTTAACAAGGATGGAATGATTTTCAGTACTTTAATATGCTTTGAAGATACTTTTACGGATATTGCACGTAAAAATGTAAAAAATGGAGCAAGATGCTTTATTAATCTTTCAAATGATGCATGGGCAAAAGAGGCATCGTGTCAGTATCAGCACCTGGCAATGGCAGTTTTCAGATCTGTTGAAAACAGGGTTCCTTCCATAAGAAGTACGGCTTCCGGTCAGACATGTATTATTAATCCTGATGGAAGTATAAAACAGATGGCTCCTGCTTTTTGTAAAACATATGTCATTGATAAAATCCCTGTTATTGAACAGCATAGAAAGAATACTATTTATACATTAACCGGAGATATTATTGCGGCAGGATATTGTATTTTAACCGGTGTATTGTTGCTAATAAAAACAATTGTTGTTATAATAGTAAATATAAAGAACAGGAATAAAAATGGCTGAATTTAACGATAACGAAAAGCATAATATCACAGTATTTGGAACTGAAACAGAATTTGACGGTGTACTTGAGTTTAAAGACAGACTTGTGATCACAGGTAAATTTACAGGAAAGATTAATGCTCCTACAGGTGATCTTGAGATTGCTAAAAACGCTGAGTGTAATGTTGAAAGCATTAATGTAAATTCACTTGTAATCAGTGGAAACGTAAAGGGAAATTTAAATGCCACAGAACGAATAGAAATCTGTTCAGGAAGTTCAGTTAATTCAGATATAACTACAGCCAGATTACGAATTTCTAATAATGTTGATTTTAATGGTCAGGTAACGATGATTGAAGATGAACCTGATATTGATTTATTTTCCGTTGCATCTTCTGAATATAAACAGGCATTGCTGTCAAAAGGAGAAAATCTTCAGAATTATTAGTAAAGTTTTTTTGAATGTTGACATAATCTATAAAAAGTTTAATAATATATACAGATAATATTTTTTTTTATTTGTCTTAAGTTTTTTTTAAATCCCATAAATATCATATTTTAAATTGTGTTTAATAATATTTCTAAAAGAATAATACATAGAAATTTATTTTAAGGAGTAATTTTTAATGGCACCATTAAAAAAGCGTCAGAATGAAGATGCTGACAAAGAAGAAGAGACTCAGGCTTCCTTGGATTTTGGTTCAGAGCAGACAGAAGCTGTAGCATCAGAAGAAACAGAAAAAGATGAGACAGAAGGTTCTGAACATGTTGTTGTAAAAAGAAGAAGAATAGTAAAAAAAGCAGAAGAAAATCCTGCAGATAATTCACAAGGTGCAGCCGCACAAAACGTAACCAGTCAAAGCAGATATAATAAAAAATCACCTGTAAAAAGAAATTATGGCTCTCATTCATATTATCCGTCTCCAAGCGGTGAAGTTTCTGAAAATATTGCACAGGCAGAAGCGGCAGGTAATGAGGATAATGCAAATAAACCTCGTCTTTTAATTAATGATCTTACAATTAAATCTATGCCTGAGCTTCGTGAGCTTGCAATGCAGTATGGTTTTACGGCAGATGATCTTGCTCCAATGAAAAAACAGGATTTGATTTTTGTAATCCTCAAGGCACATACAGAACACGGCGGAATTATTTTTGCTTCCGGAGCACTTGAAATCTTACCGGACGGATACGGCTTCCTTCGTTCTCCACAGAATTCTTATCTTCCTGGCCCTGATGATATTTATATCAGTCCAAGTCAGATTCGTCTTTTTAACCTTAAAACAGGTGATACAGTTTACGGACAGACACGTTCTCCAAAAGAGGGCGAAAGATTTTTTGCCTTACTTCGCATTGAATCTGTTAATTTTGATGAACCTCGTATTGCACAGACACGTGTTCCTTTTGAAAATTTGACGCCGCTTTATCCGGAAGAAAAACTCAGACTTGAAACTGTTTCTACAGAAGTTTCAACACGTATCATAGATTTGTTTGCACCTATTGGAAAAGGTCAGCGTCTTTTGATTGTTGCTCCTCCAAAAGCAGGTAAAACAATTTTGATGCAGAAGGTTGCAAACGCAATCACAACAAATAATCCTGAAGTTTATCTTATCGTATTATTGATTGATGAACGTCCTGAGGAAGTTACAGAAATGGAACGTGCCATTAAGGGCGAAGTTATTTCTTCTACTTTTGATGAACAGGCTACACGTCACGTTCAGGTTGCAGAAATGGTACTCGAAAAGGCAAAACGTCTTGTTGAACACAAACGCGATGTAGTAATCCTTTTGGACTCAATTACACGTCTTGCCCGTGCTTATAACCAGACAGTTCAGACCAGTGGTAAAGTTCTTTCCGGTGGTGTTGATTCAAACGCATTGTTCAAGCCAAAACGCTTCTTTGGTGCAGCAAGAAATGTAGAAGAGGGTGGTTCTTTGACAATCATTTCAACAGCCTTGATTGAAACTGGTTCAAGAATGGATGAAGTTATTTTCGAAGAGTTTAAGGGAACAGGTAACAGTGAAATCAATCTCGACAGAAAACTTGCAGAACGTCGTCTTTTCCCTGCCATCAACATTAAAAAATCAGGCACACGTAAAGAAGAGCTTTTACTTTCTGAAAGTGAGCTTCAGAAAATCTGGATTTTACGTAAGGTCTTAAATCCGATGGAAGATATCGATATCACTGAGCTTATTCTCGACCGAATGAAGAAGAGCAAGACAAACGAAGCCTTCCTGGCAAGCATGAATGCCGGAACAGCAGGTATGGAGTAATAAGTTAAATCGGAGAGGGGATTTTGAAAAAACGATTCCTGTTTACCGTATTTTTTGTTCTGACTCTGAATAGTTTCGTCGCCGGTGAAAAGATTCGTGATTACAGCGATGTAACGGCTTTTCTTAAAAACTTAAACAGTAGTTTTATTGTCTCAGAAATTAATACTATAAAATATAAAGACGTAAAATATCCGGTTTATAAAATTACATATAATCAGCTTAAGGATAAAAAGGGTAAAAAATATCTGATTTTTTCGGGCGTTCATGGAAATGAACCTGCTCCCGTTTATGCTGTACGTGATTTTATTATTTCTTTGAATAAACAGGAAATCAGCCGTAAAGACCTTCAGATTGATTTTGTTCTTATTGTTAATCCTTATGGCTTTGAATATAACCAGCGGTATAACGGAGCAAATCTTGATATTAACCGGGATATGACAAAATTAGAATCACAGGAAGCAAAAATCCTTACAAATAATTTTAACCCAAAAGATTACGACAAGTTTTTTGATTTTCACGAAGCAAATGCAAAAGGATTTTTTCTTTATTGTTACGGTCAGAAAAATAAGAGTCTTGCAAAAAAGATTCATGAAGAGCTTGAAAAAAGCAAAGTTGTTTTTGACAATGAATATAAGGATAATATACTTAAAGTAAAAGACGGTCAGCTTGATGTTCCTTTTTATGCTTCAATGTATATGAAAAATAAGAAAACTGTTACGACCGCAATTTATTTTAAAAGCTGTTCAAACTCCTTTACCTTTGAAACTTCTAAAAACGCAGATTTTAATGAAAGAAAAAAAATAATCACACAAATATTAAATTTTATCCTGAATTATTAGACGATTCTTTTATCCGATATATTCTGAAACGATGCTTTGAACAGGACCAAGATAACTTGGACCAAACAGATTCAAATGATTTAAAAGCTGATATAAATTATAAAGATCACGTCGGTTTTCATAGCCTGGCTGAAGAGGATGTACCTCGCGATATGCTTCATAAAACGATGGTGAAAATCCACCGAATAATTCTGTCATTGCAATATCTGCTTCTGCATGACCTTTGTAGCAGGCTGGATCTATAAGCATTGCTTTTCCGTCAGGACCGCACATTACGTTTCCGTTCCAAAGATCACCATGTAAAAGGCTTGGTTTTTCTTGTTCAATTAGAAAATCTTCAAGGTGGTCTAAAAGCTTTGTGTATAATTCTCTGTCATGTGAGGTAAAATATGAATCTGCCGCTTTAAATTGTGGTGTTAATCTGTAATCACGGAAAAAAGAAATCCAGCTTTGGCATGGTGTGTTGATTTGCGGGCGTGCTCCAACAAAATTATTCTGAAAAAATCCAAAGGATTTATCTTGAGTAGGGGCATCGTGCATGGCGGCAAGGTTTCGTCCAAGTTCTTCCCAATAGTCTGCACGTTTTTTTCCGCTTTCAATATATTCTAATAAAAGAAAACTGTATCCTGAAGGTTCGCCGTCATCTGTTCCAGTGCAAAGGATTTCTGGTGTACCGATAGTCTTTGTGTTTGCAATTGCTGTAAGACCGGCGGCTTCAGCTGTAAAAAAGGCTGCATTGTGTTTTGCGTTGGCTTTCATGAAAATGCGTTTACCGTTATTCAACGAAAGAGCATATGCTTTGTTTATATCACCGCCAGAAACTCTGTCTGTCTGTGCAATTGCAACCGAAGTTCCAAAAAGAGATACAAGAGCTTCTGCCAGTGAAGTGTAGTTTGGAGGAATTGCAAAGTTCATAAACTTATGATAAAGCGAAATCATTATATTGTCGAGATTTCTGAATTATCATCAATTATAAAGTCATGGTAAGTTTTTCTTTATCTATAAGTTTTGCATCAACTTCTTTTCCATCTGTAATCAGCTTGTATTCACCCTTAAAGGCTTCAACCTCTGCACAACCGGAAGAATCCGTCGTAACAGTTACATCAGTCCACCATTCTTCGCGGATAAGTTTTTTGAGCATATGGTAAGATGGCTTAAGAGAATTGTCGCTGCGTATAAAACCACTTGGAGCTTTGAGCCATGCACCGTCGTGGAAATCCCAGGTTGTAATAGCCTGAACAAGCGGATGAGAGAACAAGATTCTGTACATTTCTTCAATTTCGCGTGCCTGTCTTTCTTCGCCTTCAGGAGTACTTGGCCATTCTTCAATCTGCCAGTCATTCAAGTCAACAATATGTGCCGGCATGATGTCTCCGGAAATCAAAGTATTTTCTGTAAAATGAATAGGAAGCCCAAAATGTTCATAACGTGCCAGAACTTCCTCCAGCTTTTCGCGGCCCCAGTAACCCTGATGCTGATGCGACTGAATACCAATTGCACTGATCGGCACTCCGGCATTCAAACATCCGTCGATCAAAATCTCATAATTTGTAGAAGTGTTAAAATCATTTATAAGCAGAGTGGCGCCCGGATTGTCCTGATGAGCACGGTCAAAAACTTCTTTTACTAGCTTTACGCGTCCTTTTTCCTGGCACAGTCGGGTGATTGCATTATCATACTTGTCAAAAATCGGCATGATTACAACCTCGTTGATAACATCCCACATATCAATCACACCCTTAAAGCCCTTAACCTCACGGTCAATTCGTTCAAGTTGTTTTTGCATGATTGTCTTGTTATCATATTTTAAAAGCCAGTTGGCACAGGCTGTATGCCAGCACAAAGGATGACCTTTTACAGTAACATTCTTGCTCTTAAGATACTGAGCTGTTTTCATCAGAGTGTCTGTGTTAGGCTTGCCTTCCTCTGTTTCAAACTGACCCCAGTAAAACGGCAGAGTTCCATAATTGAAAATCTCAAGCCAGCTTTCTGTCATCTGCTTGTGAAAATCATCGCCATCCTTTACATAAGGAATAAAATCAAAAGCACCGCAGCCAAAAAGAAAATCATGCTTTGTCTGCTGGATTTTTACCTGCTTGTTTGCCAGAGGCTTTCCCTGAGCATCAACAAACTGAATCTGTTTTTTTACTTTTCTGTGTGAGATATCCATACCCGCTCTCTCCCATTAAATATAATAAACGTAGTTTTCTTTACGAGGAGCAGGCTCTTTAGAAGGTTCAGCTGCATAACCAAGGGCACAGTGACCAATTCCTTCGTACTCTTCTGTGATTCCCAGCTTTTTAAGAATGTCATTTCCAAAGTCGCTTTCGAATTCTTCTTTTGCGCGGTGAATCCAGATGCTTGCAACACCAAGACTTTCTGCGGCGTTCATAAGATTTCCCATAACGAGCGAGCCATCATATACATAAGTAGGAACATCTTTTTTTGCAAGAACAATCAGAATTACAGGGGCGCCGTAAAATGGATCGTAGTCTTCTCCCCAGTTTGCAACTTTTCTGTTTGCAACCATAATTTCATCGCGCAGTTTTTTGTCTGTTACTGCAATAATAATCGGGCTTTGTTTTCCCATACCGGTGGCAGCATAAGTTCCGGCTTTGATGATTGCTTTAAGCTCTTCATCCTTGATCATATCCGGCTTAAAGTTACGGCAGCTGCGTCTTGTTTCTAAAACTTTTAATGTTTCGTTCATAATGGCTCCTGTGTTAGCCCTCGTTCGGGCGTTGATTGATATAATAATTTTACTTTATCAGGAGTGATTTGCTTGTATAAAAATGAATGATTATTGTAAGAAAATATCTGTGAAATTGTTTTTTTACTATTTATTAAATCAGGATCTGATTATTGACTTAATCTGATGTTTTTTGATATTATTAGAAAACATTTTTCTTGTGATATTAATTTAAACAGTTGACGGTAGCGGAATGATAGAAGTGCTTTTTGTACAAGCTAGGGGCGGCCGGGCGTAATATCGGGCAAGAGCATAGGAGTTATTAAAATGAAAAAGGGAATTCACCCAGATTACAAACTTACAAAAATTACATGCGTATGTGGTAATGTAATTGAAACACGTTCAACTGTTGAAAATATCAACGTTGAAATTTGTTCTGCATGCCATCCTTTCTTTACCGGAAAACAGAAACTTGTTGATACTGCAGGTCGTATTGATCGCTTCAACAAGAGATATGGTATCAAAGCAGAAAACAAATAAGTTTAAGCTTTATACCCTCAAAGCCGCTTCTTTTATGAGGCGGTTTTTTTATTTAACTTTATCTGCTTAAATTAAATTCCCAAACACTATGTGGCTTTTTGCCTTCAAAATCATTTGGAATTGTCTGAGCCGTAATTTCTTTGTATGTAAACTCAAAACCTGCAGCAGTCTTTGCAGGGATTTTTGTTATGTCAAATTTAATGCGTTCAGAGTTTGTAGAAAAATAAAGCTTTCCACCCGGGTTTAAAATATTAAGGCAGTCTTTTACAAGCTGGCTCCAGTCACGGTTTACGTCGAATACATCAAAAGTTTTTTTACTGTTAGAAAATGTCGGCGGATCTAAGATGATTAAATCATATAATTCATCACTTTTAATTTTCTCTGATTTTACGCCCACAGCCTTTTCCTGTAAAAAACGAATGCAGTCTGCTCTTGTAAAAGCATATTTATTTTTATCTGTAAAGCCGTTTAACTTCATATTGTCTTTTGCCCAGTCAAGATATGTGTTTGAAAGATCAACTGATTCAACATAGCGTGCATTTCCCTGTGCTGCATAAACACTAAAGCTTGCAGTATAGCAGAAAAGATTTAAAACCCGTTTTTTAGAACAAGTATCTCGCACAGTTGAACGAAGAGGTCGGTGATCAAAAAATAATCCTGTATCAAGATAGGAAGATAAGTCCAGGCGGAAAAGTGAGCCGCATTCAGCTGTAAGTCCCGTTATTTTTTCATCATCATAAATCTCTTCTCCTGAATCATTTTTCTGATATTGATTTCCTTCTTTATGTGTCTGATGTTTTCTGTATTTTTTTATGATGTGATTTTTTTCTATCTGTAAAACACTGGCTGCAGCTTTTGACATTTCTTCGAGCCAGAGTTCTTCTTCCTCATCAGATTTTTCGTACGGGCGTTCATAAAGATATAAAACAGCATAAATTCTCTCCTTAATTTCTTTTTCTACAGTCGGATCGTTTTCGGAAAGCCTTGTATTCTGTGCATGTAAAAATCTTGCTGCTTCTATCGGAGTGTCCACAGCTTCGGGTAAAAATTCGTATAAATCAAGGGAGACAGGAATTTCTGGGATATCGCGGTTATAAAGGCGGTAACACATAATCCTGTTTTTTCTTGCCCATTTGCGTAATTCTTTATATTTTTTCTTAAGCCTGTTACTGAATAATTCTGCCTGATAAGTTGTTTTATTTTCCATCAAGGTAAGTATAAAGAAAAATAAGAAAAATATAAATATTCTCTTATTGTTTACTTATTTGACATGCCCTGGATGTATGATTTAAAATTCAATTAGAGAGAGAGGAAATAATTGTTATTTAAAAATACTTTTTATTGTTCTTCTAAAAATCCAGATAACTGTATTTTTTTTCTCATTCGGAAGTTGATACTTCCTCATAATTTTTTTAAGGGAGATAAACAAAAGACAGTCTGAAATTGCGCCTGTCTTTTGTTTTCAAGTTTCTAAAAAGAAACTTGTGTATAAAATGCTGTTTCTCATAATATTGCGAAACAGCAGAAAAAAATAATTCGGAAGTTGATACTTCCTCATAATTTTTTTAAGGGGGATAAGATGAAAAAAATTATTATCTGTTTATTTGCAGCAGTTTTATCTGTAAGTATGATTGGATGTAAGGGAGAAGTGGAGAGTGGAACAGATGGTTATAAAGCCGGTGATGTTGCATTGGAAAAAATTAAAATTGGAGATGTTGTGTATGAATATACTTCAGAGGTTTATGTTACCGGAAAAGATGGTGCAATAATCGAAGGTAAAGAAAATAGCGAAAACTATGCAGGTGTATTTGTTGCAGGCCGCAAAGTAAAACTCAGCCCATATATTATGAGTAAATATGAAGTTACACAGGAGTTTTATACTGCAGTTATGACAGGACAGAAGGTAAATATAAATGGAGAAGAAATAATTCTTTCTGAAAGTCCATTTTGTTGTAGGGGTGATAAAGATGGTTATAAGTTAATGCTAACTGGAGAAGAACAAAAATATCGTGCTGCAGAAAATATGACCTGGTTTGATGCTGTATATTTCTGTAATGTCCTTAGTGAAAAGACTGATCTAACAAAGGCATATAATATTACTGTTACAGCTGTTGATACCTGGGGATGTATTACGGATGCAGTAGTAACACTTGTTTCGGGTGCAAATGGCTATCGTCTTCCAACCGAAGCAGAATGGGAATTCGCAGCAAGAGGTGGTAATCCAACAAAGCCTGAATGGGATTATATTTTTAGTGGAGCAATAAAAACTGATGGAACAAATTATATAAGGAAAATAAATGTAGATTTGGATTCAGTAGGATGGTATTGGTATAACTTATTAAGCGGGGAAACCTCAGAAAATGGTGCAGTGTCTCATACAGAGGGTTATGGCACTCATCATGTTGGGAAAAAATCTGCTAACTTGCTTGGTATATTTGATATGAGCGGTAATGTATGTGAATGGTGTTATGATGTGTTTGATGGAATAGTCAAAAAAAATGATAGTGCATATATTGAAAATGGTATTGTAATTAATCCTTTGGGTGCTACTTCTAATTCTGTGCGTGTTATTCGAGGCGGAAGTTGGGCTGATGATGCTAATAATTGCTCTGTTTGTTATCGTTACCGTGAAACACAAAAAGATTGGTATAGCTATCTGGGTTTCCGTGTTGTTCGCAATGCAAAATAATATTAAAAAAGTTTTTAATCAGCATTAATTAAATTCTAAAAGTCCGTGCAAATTAAAGTACGGACTTTTTATATTCTAGCCATTTTATTTGACAACTAGCCATTTTAAATATATTATACAATAATAGATTTAAGTGTTTAATAACAGGAGGTAAGTATGTGCAGAAAAACTATATATGATGCAAGAAATAATTTTTCGGCGCTTATAAAGGTTGCAGAAAGTGGTGAGCCTGTTGAATTAACACGTCATGATAAGCCTGTTGCAGTTATAATCAACTGGGAAGAATACGAGAAAAAATGTATTTCAGGAAAATCTTTTATAGATAAGCTCATGGAATTACGAACTGAATATGCCGATGCCTTTAAAGATCCAAACTGGGAAGGTTTTAATCCTCATGATGATGGATATCCTGATGATGAATATGAAAGAAAAATGAAAAAACTTTGGGGATAAGAATGAGACCTGTATATTTATTAGATACCAATGTAATTTCTGAATTCGGAAAATCTATTCCAAATCTTTCTGTTCTTAGAAAAATAAAAGAAAAAGAAGAATTATGTGCAATCTGTTCAACTGTATGGCAGGAATCAGTATATGGTCTTAAAATAATGCCCGAAGGCCGGAGAAAAGAAGTTATTACAACAATTATTGACTATATCAGGGAAACATTTGATATAATACCATATGATTCGTTTGCTTCGCAGATTTGTGGAGAAATCAGGGCAAAATGTAAAGAAGCTGGAAAACCTGCTCCCTTTTATGATTTTCAGATTGCCGCTACTGCAATTGCAAATAATATGATTTTAATCACTCATAATAAAGAAGATTATGAGCCTTTGTTACAAAATTCCATGCTTTGTATTGAAGACTGGTGGGAGTAAAAAATGACAGCAACAGAAAAATATTTAATGATGAATAATGAGTTCTGCCGCCTGCGTGATGCGATTTTTAATCCTGATGTAGACGAAGCCGAAGAAAATCCACGCATCCAGAAAAGTGTGGAAGCTGCCCTCGGTGTTTTATGCCAGTATCTTGATTATTACAAGGAACTGAACGGCTGTAAAACACGTGAAAAAAAATAATTTCACAAAAAATTATTATGGTATAATTAAATAAATTAATCAGATTTTTTATGGAGATTAAATAAGATGAAAAGACATTTATTGAAATCTGTTTTATTGTCAGTTTCCTTTGTTTTTTTTATGACTTCCTGTTTTTGCTCTTATAATGGTGGTTCTGAGAGTAATAATGATTCTAAACCTGTGTCAGCTAACTTTATCCGTGTTAATGGTGGAGAAGTAGCAGGTCCTGTAAACGGTTCTTTAGTTTTTGTAGAAAACAGGACTGTAACAATTAAAAATTTACTTGTAAGTGATCATGAAGTAACACAAAATGAATATCAGACTTACTGTACATATGGAGCAGATAAGCCTAATGGTGCTGGTGGAGAGGGAATTAATTATCCTGTATATAATGTTAGCTGGTATGATGCAGTTATATATTGTAATTTACGTTCTAAGGCAGAAAATCTGACGCCGGTTTATAAACTTAATGGTGAAGATGATCCGGCAAAATGGAGCGGAGTACTCTGTTCTTCTTTTGGTAAATACTATGGTCCTTTGGACGGTGGAAGTACCTGGGATTCTATAACTTTTGATACAAATGCAAACGGCTACCGTCTTCCGACTGAAGCAGAATGGGAATATATAGCACGTGGTGGAAATAACGGACTTCCTGCTACACAGACAACTTATGCGGGAAGTAATGCAATCGACTCTGTCGCATGGTATCAGACTAATTCAAATTTCAGATCCAGACCTGTAAAACAGAAAAATCCGCTTAAAGGCATTTATGATCTCAGTGGAAATGTAAGTGAAATTTGCTGGGACTGGAGTTCTTTGTCCATTTCAAGTTCTACACCGGCAACTGGTCCTGCAACAACTCAGACAGATGCGTATAAGAATCGTGTTTGTCGTGGTGGAAATTATTATTTTGAAGCAGCTGCATGTGAAGTTCGTTCGAGAGATGCAATTAAAACATATGACAGATCCAGCAATGTAGGATTCCGTGTAGTTCGTAATGCTGATTAGTTTTAATAATTTTGTAGTCTATATAATTCACAGGGATTTTCATTCTGTTAATCCCTGTGTTTTTTTGTATATTTTCTCTTATCTATACATAACCTCCAAAAATCATTATACTTTAGTTCTATAAATTTGCATTTATCCTGCGACCTGTGTGTCGTACGGTAAAAATATATATATTTATTAAAGGAATCCGTTATGGAATTTACAGAATTTGGCCTTGATGAAAGGCTTTTACGCGGTGTTGAAGCTGCCGGTTATGTCAGTTGTACACCTGTTCAGGAGCAGGTAATAAAAGCTTCATTAAAAGAGGGAGAAAAGGGACCTGATTTATATGTTCAGTCACAGACAGGAACCGGAAAAACCTGTGCTTATCTTGTTGCAGTAATTCAGAGAATGTTAAACAATCCCGGAAAAAAATGTCTTATCTTAGCACCTACACGTGAGCTTGCAGTTCAGATTGAAGAAGAAGCAAAAGTTCTTGCAGGACCCGGTTGTCTTAAGGCATTCAGTGTTTACGGCGGCGTAGGTTACGAAAAACAGATTTCCATGCTTAAAAAGGGCGTAGATATCATTATCGGAACTCCGGGCCGTGTAATCGATTTACAGGAAGGCGGTAATCTTTCTTTAACTGACGCAGCCTTCTGTGTTATTGACGAAGCAGACAGAATGTTCGACATGGGATTTTATCCTGATTTAAGAAAAATCCTTAAGTGCCTGCCGGAAGCAGAACAGAGACAGACAATGCTTTTTAGTGCAACACTCAATTCTTATGTTAAAAATCTTGCATGGGAATATACACGCGATCCTATCGAAATCACAATCGAAGCAGAAAATATTACTGTAAGCGAAATTTCACAGGAGCTTTTGCACGTTTCAAGTGATGAAAAAATGAAGCTCTTAATCGGAATTTTAAAGCATGAACTTCCTGAAAGCGTAATCATTTTCTGTAATACAAAAAGAACCTGTGAAGTTGTTTCAAAGCGTCTTGCTATCAACAATATCAAATCAGAATTTTTAATTGGTGATTTACCTCAGTCAAAGAGACTTTCCATTCTTAAAAACTTTAAAGTCGGCGAAGTTCGTTGTCTTGTTGCTACAGATGTTGCAGCACGCGGAATTGATGTAGACGACCTTGCAATGGTAATCAACTTTGATCTTCCTGTAGAAGCAGAAAACTATGTTCACCGTATTGGTCGTACAGCAAGAGCAGGTAAATCAGGAAAGGCATATACCTTCTGTTCTGAACAGGATGTTTACAATCTTCCTGCAATTGAACGCTATATCGAAATGCAGATTCCTTCTACAGTAGCATACCCTGATCAGATGGAAGAAGATAAATCAGCCGGAATGTTCATTAAGACAGAAAACTGGCGTGGCGACGATGATTACGATAATCGTAACGGAAGAAGAAAGGGACGCGACGGAGATTTCCACAATAAGGGCGGAAAATCAAACTATCATAAAAATCATTCAGACCGCGGTGGCTATCACAAAGACGGCTATAAAAAAGACGGTAAATCTGGAGAATACAAAAAGAAAACATATTATAATAAACCGTATATTGATCCTGCAAAACTTGAAGGTCTTTCTTATGAAGAACGCATGAAACTTTATAAAGAGGCTTATGCTTCTAAGGGAACGGATCAGAAGTCGAAAGATAATAAAAATTTCAGGCATTCAGATTATAAAAAGAAAAATAAAAAATCCGGGGCTTATAAGAAAGATTATCAGAAAGGCGGATATTCAAAAGATTCATATAAAAAGGACGGAAAGAAATCATACAATAAGCAGTATGATAAAAATGTTCAGAATAAACCTGCCGCTCCACAGAAAAAGTCTTTATGGCAGAAGGTAAAGGGTTTATTCGGAAGAAAGTAAACTGATTTTAAGGAATTCATTATGAAAAAGACTATCTGTATTTTTGCTGCTTTATTTTTATTTTTTATTTCCTGCAGGCATAATTATCTTCCATGTGAAAATTATCGTGAAGCTATGCGCGATTTTGTCATAAAAATTTCAGATAATGCACGTGCAATAAATCCTTCTTTTATTGTTATTCCACAGAACGGTCAGAATGTTGCATGGGATGATGAAGATGATATAAATCCGGACCAGAATTACTTTAATGCGATTGACGGTTGCGGTCGTGAAGATACTTTTTATGGAATGGATGCAAATTATGATATAGCAGACGGTACAGTTACTCCGGCAAATCTTTAAGAAGAAATTCAGGAAATGTGTGATATTTATAAAGATGCCGGTCTTACAGTTCTTTCTACAGATTACACAGGTGATGATTCAACTAAAATAGAAGATTCATTTACAAAAAATAAAAATAAGGGTTATATTTCTTTTGCAGCTGTTGAGCGTAAAATGAATGTTATTCCTTCTTATTCTGTGCATTATGTTAATGATTCTGATGTTTCAAGACTTTCTGATGCAAAAAACTTTTTATATTTAATAAATCCTGATAATTATTCTTCAAAACAAGATTTTATTTCTGATTTATGCCAGACAGATTATGATGCTTTAATAATTGATTTGTTCTGCGGTGATGAAATTCTTACTGCTTCAGATTTGCAGCTTCTTAAAGTTAAGCATAACGGAGGAAAACGTCTTGTAATCTGTTATATGAGTATTGGAGAAGCAGAAGATTACCGCTGGTACTGGAAAAAGTCATGGAAAAAGAATCCTCCTGATTATTTATGTAAAGAAAATCAGGATTGGGAAGGAAATTTTAAGGTAAGGTACTGGTATCCTCAGTGGCAGGAAATTATCTGCGGGAAAGACGGATATCTTTCTAAGATTTTAAATGCCGGTTTTGACGGAGTTTATCTTGATATTATAGATGCATTTGAATATTTTGAAGAAGATTATGAATAATTAAGTTGCATGAACTTATTTTTTCATATAAATTTAACCAGATATTTTTTTTTATAAGGATTTTTTAATGATTACTGTAAGTGATGTTAGTGTTTCATTCAGCGAAAAACCTCTTTTTAAAGATGTAAACCTTAAGTTCAATAAAGGAAACTGTTATGGAATTACCGGTGCAAATGGTGCTGGTAAATCAACCTTCTTAAAGCTTTTGTCCGGCGAACTGGAAAAGGATTCCGGTGAAATTTTTATGACTCCGGGCGAACGCATGGCTGTATTAAAACAGGACCACTTTGCTTTTGACCAGTATTCTGTAAAAGATACAGTTATGATGGGCTTTCCACGTCTTTATGAAGTTTCTAAGGCACGTGATGAAATTTATGCAAAGGCTGATTTTACAGAAGAAGACGGAATTAAATCTGCAGAGCTCGAAGCAGAATTCGGAGAACTCGGAGGATACGAAGCAGAAAATCAGATTGAACAGATGCTTTCTGGTCTTGGTCTTGAAGAAGAACATCACGACAAAATGATGAGCGAGCTTGATGAAAGCCAGAAGGTTCGTGTTCTTCTGGCACAGGCTATCTACGGAAATCCTGACGCTCTCATCCTCGACGAACCTACAAACGGTCTTGATATCGAATCTATTACATGGCTTGAAAACTTCCTTTTGGAATTTGAAAACACTGTAATTGTTGTTTCCCACGACCGTCACTTCTTGAATACTGTCTGCACATATATCTGCGACATCGATTTTGGAAAGATTACTCAGTTCAGCGGAAACTACGACTTCTGGTATCAGATGACTCAGGTTATGCAGCGTCAGGCTCACGATCAGCAGAAAAAGACTGAAGAAAAAATGAAGGATTTACGTGAATTCATCCTCCGTTTCAGCTCTAACGCATCTAAGGCAAAACAGGCAACAAGCCGTAAAAAGATTTACGACAAGCTCGCAGACTCACTCGAAGATATCCCTGTTTCTACCCGTAAGTTCCCTTATGTAAACTTTAAGGCAGACCGCGAAATCGGAAACAACGTTCTTGAAATTAAAGATTTAAATTATACAGACGCAGACGGAAACGTTTTGTTAAAGAACTTCAATTTAAAGGTAAACCGCACAGATAAAATCGCTTTTGTTGGTATTGAACACAATTCAGTAACGGCACTTTTTGATATCATCAATGGAAAGGTAAAACCTCAGAGCGGAGAATTCTTCTGGGGAACTACAACAAGTCAGACTTATCTTCCACGCGACAACAACGAAAACTTTAATAATGATCTTAACATCACTGAATGGCTCAAGCAGTATTCTAAAGAACAGGATGATTCTTATGTAAGAGGCTTCCTTGGAAGAATGCTTTTTAGTGGTGATGAATCGCTTAAAAAAGTAAAGGTTTTGTCCGGAGGTGAAAAGGTTCGCTGTATGCTGTCTAAACTCATGCTCAGTGGTGCAAACTGTATTACAATGGATGACCCGACAAACCATCTTGACCTCGAAGCAATTCAGTCTTTGAACGAAGGTTTGATTGCATTCCCGGGCGTACTTTTGTTTAGCTCACACGACCATGAATTCATTCAGTCTATTGCAAACCGCATTGTAGAAATTACTCCAAACGGCGTAATCGACAGAATGATGAGCTTTGATGATTACATTACCGACGATACAATTACAGAACAGAGAAAGAAATTATACGAAGGAACCGGTAAAAAAATTAAATACAGAGTGTAATTTAAGAAAACTCTTAGAATCTTCTTAATTGTTTTAAATACAGAACAGCTGCTTTTATTATATAATATGCTTGAAAGATAAGAAAAAAGTGCTTGAAAGGAGATTTAAATATGAAAAGAAGTATTTTTACATTATTAATCTGTTGTTTGTCATCATTTTTGTTTGCAAACGTAAAGTTAAATTCTGTACAAACCTCGTATAATTCTATTTCTAAAAATTCAGAAGGATGTTCTCAGCAGACTGTCTATTCTGATGACGGAATGGAAATTACTGCTTATGCAAAGGTAATTGATGATAAAATACAGTACACTGTGATTATTAAAGATATTCAGGATGCGAATTTCCTTTTAGAAAAGGATTGTCTTCAGGTTTTTTCAGGTTCTATCGATAAAGACGAATGGTATGAGCTTGATTATGTCGGTGGAACAAAAACCGGCAAGGTATCTGTAGATGTAGATGAAGATGAAGATGATTACTACTACAATGACGATACATCTTCTGTTTCTTCAAATGTAGATGAAGACGATTTCCTTACCGCCTGCGTTACAATAGGTACCGCTGCAATCTGTACAGCAAGTTTAATTGATTTTTTCAGTAGTCCAAAACCTGTCGTAGTTACATCATCAAGAAGGGCACCGGCAAGAGTTTCTAGAGCTCCTAAAAAATATTCAGGTTCACGTTATGAACCGTATAGACCTTCTCCACGAATTGTTTATCACAGACATCATCTTTATCCTGAAACTGCATTAATCTGGGTAATTGACAGAGAAGTTAGAAATGAAAGACAGACAGATGTTCCTGTATATAATAATCAGAGAAGTGTTGTAAGCACTCAGTCAGAAATCCATGGTGATAAATATATCGGTACAATCATTTCTGATTTTGAAAGAGGTCCTGATTACAGGCTTCGTCTTACAGTTTCTGATGAAGAATATATTGACTTTTATTTTACAAGAACAGATAAGGCACAGAGAAGAAATAAGAATAAAACTGTAGTACCTCCTCAAGAAAAGGTAACAGCTGTTCCAAAAACTATAAAACCTGTTGCTCCAAGAAAACAGCCTGTAGAAACAAGAACAGAAGAAACTGTCAGAGTACCGGAAGTTAGTGAGACATATAATACAATTGCCGCTGTAACTGTAGTTCCTGAATTTAAAAACTGGGGTGCAATGTATATTTATAACGGTACGGGGCTTGGCTGTTACGCAGGCTTCAAATTAAAGTTTGCCAATGTTTGGGATAGTGAAGTACTTGGAGTTTATGATGATGATTCTTTTGCAATGTATGATGATTCACTTCCTTATGGCGCTAATTCAGGAAAAAAATATGAATATGGATTTGATGAGTTTTCAAACCATAAAACAACTGAAATCAGTATGGATATTGGTTTGACCTTGAAACTTTTCTCTCATACATATCTTATGGGTGGTTGTGACATTACCTTCGCAAATACCTATAAAGAAGGAATCTTCTCATACCGCGAATGGAATGAAGTAAACGGTGAGTGGAAATCATGGCATCAATATGAGCAGGGCTGGTTAAAAACATCAACTACCGATGTGATTTTCTCACCACAGATTGGTCTTGATTTCGTGTTCGGAAATATAAATATAGGTACACTTTTACAGTTTACTGTAACAGACGATATAAAGAACATGCCTTGCTGCTTTAATTTAATGGCAGGTATTTCGTTCTAGTTCAGCTTCGATTTAAAGTTTGCCAGCATATCGGAGAACATTTGATGTGTTTCTTCCTGTGTCAGCACTTTTTCCTGATGATATTCCACAAGATTTGCCGGAATTTCATCAAGGAAGCGGCTTGGTTCGCATTCAGTTGTAACTGTCATTTTATTTCGTTTTTTACATGATGATATGATGAGTTTATCACGGGCTCTTGTTATGGCAACATAAAAGAGCCTTCTTTCTTCTTCAACATCTCCGTTATTTTCTTCTACAGAACGCGCATGAGGAATTAATCCTTCTTCTGCACCTGCGATAAAAACTACCGGAAATTCAAGCCCCTTTGATGCATGTATCGTCATAAGATTAACTTTTCCCTTATCATTTTCATCTTCCATATCATCTCTCGAAAGAAGGGTAATCCTGTTCAGATAATTAAAGAGACTTGGATTTTCGTTGTCCGGATCTGTTTCCCATATTTCTATTGAATTTAATAGAAATTCAATGTTTTTCATTTTGAATTGAACTGCTTTTAAGCTTTTTATGAATTCTGAAGTAAGATAATCCTTGTAATTAATTGCTTCTACAAGTTCCCTTACTTTTTTTGAAAGACCACGTCCGCTTAAAAGCTTAGATCTGTGATTTTCAATTATATCAACAAAGGACTGCAAATCTTCCTTTACCGTATCACTTGCCTGAATTAACGGATCTGTTATTACATAATTTATTGCGCTCCAGAGCGTGCAGTTTTCTTTTTCTGCTACATCATTTAAAATTTGAATTGTTGCACGACCGATTCCGCGTCTTGGAGTATTTATTATGCGTAAAAGGTTTATATCATCATCATGATTTGCAATAACACGTAAATAACTTATTACATCCTTTATTTCTTTTCGTTCAAAAAAGCTTGTACCACCGCTGATTGTGTAAGGAATGTTGTTTGCAAGAAATGCTTCTTCGATATAACGGCTTTGTGTGTTTGCACGCATTAAAACACCAAAATCATCATATTTGAATTTTTCTTCCATCGAGATTCCAAGAATGCTTTCTGCGATAAAGTTTGCCTCATCGGTTTCATTATCGGGCATGAATATTTCGATAGGTTTTCCGCTTCCTTTTCCGCTCCAAAGCTTTTTATCCTTTCTGTTTGTATTATGAGAAATTACACCGTTTGCAGCTTCTAGAATTGTTTGTGATGAACGGTAATTCTGTTCCAGGCGGATTTCAGTTACATCAAAATCCTTTTCAAAATTAATGATATTCTGATAATCTGCTCCTCGCCAGCTGTAAATGGACTGGTCATCATCTCCTACAACTGCAACATTTTTGTCTGCGAGAAGATGCATAAGTTCATACTGCTGGTGGCTTGTATCCTGAAATTCATCAACCATTATGTATTTATAGCGGTCTTTATATCGCTGAAGGATTTCCGGAAATTCCTTAAAAAGTTTAATCGGAAGGACGATTAAATCATCAAAATCTACAGCATTGTAAAGCTTTAATCCTTCCTGATAGCTTTCGTAGAGAGGACGGTACATGTCATTTGCGGTATCCCAGTTTTTTCGTCCTGTTTTTATATTTGAAATAAGATTTCCTATCATGTAAATGTCCATTGCGTCTGGACTGTATTTTAATTCACGACCGCATTCTTTTATGAGTGCAACTCTGTCTGTTTCATCATAAATTGAAAAATTTTCACGGTATCCGAGCTTTTCAATATCCTGACGAAGAACTTTTACTCCAAAGGAATGAAAAGTAGAAACAGTAAGATTCTGAAGCTTTTTTTGTGCTAAATCCTTTATGCGGTCAGACATTTCTTTTGCGGCTTTATTCGTAAACGTTAATGCAAGAATCTGACTTTGTGGAATGCCTGAATCAAGCATATGTGCAATTCTGAAAGTAATTACACGTGTTTTTCCGCTTCCTGCTCCAGCAATTATCAAGATGGCTCCGGAGGTTGTTGTAACGGCTTTATATTGTTCTGGATTTAATTCTTTTTTTAAGGTCTCTAAATCTAGCATAAATGTATTATATCATATATAATTAAAAAAATCATCTGATGGGGAAAATTAAATGGATAATTCAGTTTCTTGGTTTTTGGGAAAACATAATTTTGTCAGACATACAGATATAATCACCGCTGCAGAAGCTATTCTTGAAGATATGAGACGCGGATTAAAAAAAGAAAAATCTGACCAGGATATGATAAGAACCTTTTGTAATCCCCCTGAAAAAACTGCAAAAAATGAATCTGTAATTGTAATAGATGCCGGTGGAACAAATTTCCGTTCGTGTCTTGTTTCCTTTGATGCTGAAGGTAAGGCTTCAATTTCTGATATGGAAAAGACAAAAATGCCGGGAGTTGAAAGAGAGCTTTCAAGAGATGAATTTTTTGAGCAGATTGCAGAAAATCTTGAGCATTTGAAAAATAAATCTGACAGGATAGGCTTTTGTTTTTCTTATCCTATGGAAATTCAAGAGGATGGGGACGGTAAGCTTTTAGGTTTTTCTAAGGAAGTTAAGGCTCCTGAGGTTGTTGGAGCACTCGTCGGTAAATGCTTAAAGGATGAACTTAAGAAACACGGCTGGAATTCAATTAAGAGGATAACCTTATGTAATGATACTGTTGCTGCTTTACTTGCAGGTGCCGCATGCAGCACAGATGGAGACAGATTTTCTTCGTACATCGGATTTATTCTTGGAACTGGTATGAATGCCGCTTATATTCAGCCTGATTGTGATTTATGTAAGGTTAAGAAACAGATTATTGTTTGTGAAAGCGGAAAGTTTTTAAGTGTAAACCGTTCAGATTTTGATATTGAATTTGATAAAACTACTGTAAAGCCTGGTTCTTTTTATCTAGAAAAATTATGTTCCGGTGCTTATCTGGGACCTGTTTCTGCAATTGCACTTAAGCATGCTGCAGAGAACGGACTTTTCAGTGAAAGTGTAAAGCAGAAAATCCTTTCAATCGATTCATTAACTCTCATTGAACTTGATAAATTCCTTCATAATCCGTTTAATAAAGACTGTATTTTAGGAAGGATTGCTTCAGAAAAAGCATCCCTGACTGATTCTAACCGAATGTTTGAGATTCTTGATGCGATAGTTGAGCGTTCTGCACGATATTCTGCTGCGATTTTAACAGCCTGTGCAATTCAGACTGGCAGTAAAAATAATCCTGTTAATCCTGTATGCATTTTATGTAATGGTACTACTTTTCATAAAACATATATGGTTAAAGAAAGGGTTTTGGGTTATCTTGATGAAATTTTAACACGACAGCTTGGCATTTACTGGAAAACTGTATCGTGCGATAATGATATTACGCTTGGAACTGCAATTTCTGGTTTGATAGACTAGGAATTATGTGTTATAATATTTAAAGATTGTATTGAAAAGGTGGGGAAATGTCTTTTCGTAAAAATTTTGGAAAATGTTTTGTTCTCTTATTAATAATAATCATTCTGGTTTTGGGTGGACTTTTATGGTTTGATTATCTGGGAATAGTTCATGCAAAAAATGTTTTTACTCCGGTTTATAAATTATTCGGAAAAGACACCCAGGTTTCTTCATCGTCGACTCAGTCAAAACCTCTTGTTTCAAATCTTGATGAAGACAGATTAAATAAACAGAAGGAAGCAATTAATCTGCAGATAGAAGAACTTGATAAAAGGGAAGCAGATCTTGCCGCTAAAGAGGGACTTAATGAACAGATTTCCCTTGAACTTGAAGAACGTGAAAAAAATCAGGAAGAACGAGAAAAAACATTTAACCTTCTTCTAAAACAACACGATGATATAAATGTAAACCTTGAACAGATTGCTAATAATCTGAATGGAATGAAACCTGAGGATGCTGTTGCCATTCTTGAAAAGATGGATGATCAGGATATAATTGACGTCCTTCGAAAAGTCGAAGAGATGGCAAAAGAGCAGGGTAAAATGTCAATGGGTTCTTACTGGCTGTCAAGAATGGACTCTGACCGGGCTGCAGAAATACAGCGGAAGATGTTGAGTAAGCCAGAGACTCTGGAGTAACCGTTCGATTTGGCATTCCTGTCAAAGTTTATAGGAGTGCCGGATGCAATCTTTATCAAGTGATATTCTTCTTTCAACTGTTGATTCAAATCTTGTACAAAATCTTGACGTAAAAAATTTACAGACTTCAGAATTAAACCTGCCGGAGAATTCTAAATCTTTCAGTGAATATTTATCAGAAGCAGAAGATAAAAATATTCAGATTCCTGAAGCTCAAGAAAATGTAAAAGACAATCAGGATGTTCAAAAGGATAATTCTTCATCGGCTGTAAAAGATGAAAAAAATGCAGAAAAAGAAGAAAAAACTTCAAAGAAATCTGAAAAATCAGAAAAAAAACACAACTCAAAATCAGTTGAATCAGAGGAAAATTTAAAATCCTTAAATAATGAACATAAATCAGATAAGAAATCTTTAAAATTACCTGATGAAGAAAAACAGAATGTTCATGCTTCATTAAAGGAATCTGTTCAGACAAATAAATTTACAGACACAGAAAATAAGATAAATATTGAAAATGCCTCTGAAATTAAACCTAAAGCAAACGAGCATCAGCAGAAAATCACTGTTACAGATCTTCGTACAAAAAATACAGATGAAAAAACAAATAATGACGCTTCGGTAAAGACTCAGGTTAAGTTTACCGGTGAAAAAACTGCAACAGTAACAATGGATTTTACCGAACAGCTTGCTAAAGAAAATATGCTTTTAGAAAATAATCAGATTGTGGCAGCAGAAAAATCTGATTTCCAGGCTATGGTTTCTACTCAAATTCAGAATTCTGTTCCTGAATTTGTAAAAACCGGAAGCATTATCTTAAAGGATAATGATAAGGCGACAATTAATCTTGTGCTTCATCCGGATGAAATTGGAAACATTAAGGTTAATCTTTCGATGGACGGAAAAACCTTGAGCGGTCATATTATTGTTGCTACAAAGGAAGCTCTTGAAGTTTTTAAGGACAATGCACATACATTACGTGAAGCTTTTGCAAAACAGGGCTTTGATGTTTCTGATTTTAATGTTTCTTATGACAATAATTCAGGTTCAAACGGTCAAAATTTTGAAGAAAATTACTATCCGGATACTTATTCTGCAAAAAAAGCTTATTCTTCAATTAATTTTGCCGATGAAAAATTTGAAACAGATTTCAGTGATGTAAAAATTACTGATTTTTATATTAATATCGTCGCATAAGATGACGATAGAGAAAGTGTGAGGTTAATGATGGACGGAATAAACACACAGATGAGTGCTGCAGAAAAAGCAGTGTTAGATAGAGAAGTTGAATTCTTTAATAAACAGAATTTACCTGAAAACGGAAAGCCTGTAACACAGGAACTTGGAAAAGATGATTTTTTGAAACTTTTAATTGAACAGTTGAAAAATCAGGATCCTACAAATCCAATGGATAATACAGAATTTGTTTCTCAGATGACACAGTTCTCTTCACTTGAACAGATGACAAACATGTCAACAGCTTTTGCGAGAATGGCAACATTTATAAATAGTTCTGAAGCAATGAACACTTTAGGTAAAACAGTACAAATTAATATTGGTGATACTACTGTAACAGGAGAAGTCACAGGTGCTACAAGAGGGGAAGCACCTCAGGTTCAGGTTAATGGTATGTATTACGATATAGATAAAATTGCGGCAGTTTATGCCAACTAACGGGTAGGGAAAGGAGTAACGCTTTATGATGAGATCACTTTATTCGGGAGTTTCCGGATTACAGAACCACCAGACACGTATGGATGTTATTGGTAATAACGTTTCAAACGTAAATACAGTTGGCTTTAAAAAAGGCCGTGTTAATTTCCAGGATATGATAAGCCAGCAGATGCAGGGTGCTGCAAAACCAACAGAAGAACTTGGTGGTGTAAACCCTAAAGAAGTTGGACTTGGTATGACAGTTGCTTCAATTGATAATATTTTTACACAGGGTAACTTACAGGCTACCGGTGTATCTACAGATATTGCAATTCAGGGTAACGGTTTCTTTATCCTTAAAGACGGAGAAGAATCCTTCTATACACGAAACGGTGCATTCAGTCTTGATAGAGACGGAACTCTTGTAAATCCTGCAAATGGTATGAGAGTTCAGGGATGGATGGCACAGGAAGTAAACGGACAGGACATTGTTGTAACTGCAGCAACTCCTACAGATCTCGTAATTCCTGTTGGTGCAAAAGATCCTGCACGTGCAACTCAGAATGTAAATTTTGCATGTAACCTTAACAAGAATACACCAGAAATTCCAGAAAATCCTAGTCCTGAAGATCTTATCAATGGAACCTGGAATACAGAAGAAGAAATTTACGACAGCTTTGGTAATAAGCATATGCTTTCAGTTTCATTCCAGAGAGTTCCTGGAACTCCTAATCAGTGGGATGCAACTGTAATTATTGACCCGGATAATCAGGATTATACACAGACACGAATCGGTTTCGGTGATACAAACGGTCTTGGAAATACTTTCCGTGTTCAGTTTGATAATATGGGTGCCTTGGAATCAGTTACAGATTCAGTAGGAAATGTTTCTAATGAAAACGGACAGATTGTTCTTCAGACATCTTATACTGTACCCGAATCAAATCCTGATGCAGAAGGAAATGCATACCGCCAGACTATCAACATTAATCTTGGAACAATAGGAAGCTTTGAAAATACTATTACACAGTCAGCTTCTAAGAGTACAACAAAGGTTTACTATCAGGATGGATATACTCTTGGTTACCTTGATAATTTCCACATTGATTCTACAGGTACAATTACCGGTGTATATTCAAATGGTACTACAAGAACTATCGGTCAGATTGCTCTTGCTATTTTTGCCAATGACCGCGGTCTTGAAAAAGCAGGTGATAATACATACGTAGTTTCTAACAATTCAGGTATGGCTAAGATTGGTGAATCAGGAACAGCTGGACGAGGTACAATGAAGGCAGGTACTTTGGAAATGTCAAACGTTGACCTTTCAGAACAGATGGTTGATATGATTGTTACTCAGCGTGGATTCCAGTCTAACGCTAAAACAATTACAACATCAGATACTTTGCTTGAAACAGTTCTTTCATTAAAACGATAATAAAATGAAAATAGAATAAAGTACCAAGTTTTTCTATTAAATATTTAAGGGCTTTGAAATAATCCATCAGTTTCAAAGCCCTTTTTTTTGTATAAAATTATTCTTTATGATAAGGTTTTAATATTGAAATAAGCTTTTCTTTATGAAAAAGACTTGCATAGCCATAGGCACTCATTCCCATCTGGTCTTTTATGTCGGGATCTGCTCCATTTTTTGCAAGAAGCTCACATATTTTTTCTGCTTCAGAACCAACCGCAAGAACAAGATTAGTCTGACCTTCCTTGTTGATTGTATTTAAATCTGCACCGCTTTTAATAAGATATTCAGTTATTTCTACATTTTTACGCCATACTGCATCCATTACCGGTGTATAGCCGCGGTCTTCAGAGACAATGTTTATGTCCGCTCCTAATTCTATGAGCTTTGTAACAAACGCTTCATTGTCATTTCTGACTGCGATGTTTAGCATTGGAGTTCCGTTTTCATCACGAGAATTAAGATTAATTCCTCCCTGAATAAAAAGATTGCAGATTTGAGTTTTATTTTTTGCTATATAAGAGGCAAAGCAGTCGGGTGTAAAAGGAATGCCCTTATTTAAAAGCTTCTTTTTTGCAAGACGTTTTGCATTGACATCTGAAATAGTCTGATACTGCTTTTTGATATAAGAAATCATTTCATGTCTTTTTGAAAGATAAACGACCGAATCCTTTGGAAGTATATTTGCATCTGAAATTTTTTCTATATTTGTAAGAATTAAAACTTCTTTTGCACCTGCGTATGCTGCGAACATGGATACAGTAAGAAGTGAATTTTCTGTAAAATCTGACAAATTTGAATTACTCTTGTAAATTAGAAGAAGTGATAAATCTTCAATATGTTTTTTTACTTTTTTTATATTTTTGGCATCAAAATCACTGGTAGAAATTTTTGCCGAACTTTCTTTTCCCCTGATTGTCTGGCAAATTTGATTAGAAAACTGTTCATCATCTGTAATAACTAAGAAATTCATACATCAATTATAAATGTAATAGGGTGATAAAACAAGGATTTTTTTTCAAGTGAAAGGCTCAGAAACTTTAATCATAGGATTTAGGTGAATGATGAGTCAAATGCCAGCCTGTTGAATCTGGACATTTGTATACATATAAAGTTATGCCTTTTTCTGCAGATTTTTTCTTTTGTTTTTCCGCATCCTCTTTAGTTGCATAAAGTGTTTTTACGCAACCTTTATCATCTGTGCAAAAACATCCGTCTTTTATAATGTTTATTTTAGATTCTATAGGAGATATGTGCCATTTATGGCAATGTGTACATTTGTATGGATAAAATTCTTTTCCTTGTTTTTCAAGGATATATTTTATATTTTCGTTTGCTTCTTCTTCTGTTTCATATTCAGTTTTAGGTCCGCTTTTGGAAAAACAGGTTGTACTTTTCTTAGACATAATAATTCCCTCCTGATGTTTTTATTATATCATATTTTTTTTATTTGCAAACATTTATAAATCAATTATAATTCAATTGACTTTAAAATAGTTAAAAATTTGATAAATGGAAAATTCTATGAAAAAAATAATTTGTCTTTTATTAACACTGTTTTTTATAAACTTTTTTGGAACTTCAAAAAATATCAAACCAAAAATAAAAATACATGAAAATGTTTATAAGAGTCCTGAAGATGCTTTTTCTGATTTTAAAACTAATTTTTCTAAAACCTTATTAATGATTGAAGATTCAGATGATAAAGAAAACTTTACTAATATTTATAAATCCATGATAAATCTTTCAAAACTTACCGGGGAAAAAGATGAACGTAAAAGTCAAATTATATTTAAAAATGGTGATGAAAGTTTAACAATTACAAATACCGTTGCAACTTTAAAAAGTGCTTTAGGAAATACTGTAAAGACTATTGTTATTTATAATATGGGAGGTAAGGGAATATACTTTTATCTTCCCTATAATTTTGATGAACAAGTTGATTATGATTTACTGATTTTAATTCCGAATGGTGGAAAAAAAGAAAATGTTAAACAAGAAATAGAAGAAGATTTTGCTCCCTGGCGTGCTATAGAGGTAAATACAATTAGTAATAAAATTTCAATTAGTGATTTTTACTGGGATTAAGATAGTTCAAGAAATATAATATTTAAAATAAAAAAAAGCTCCTAACTGATGTTAGAAGCTTTGGGAGTGTCTCTAGTTCGTGTCGTAACTAAAAAAGCGGGCACGGGAGGGTAAAATCTAAAAAAGACAAATAAAATTATCCATAATAATTATACATATTTCTTAGATTATATGTTATTATATAGATATACTGAAATACATAAAAATCTTATATGGATGTATTTTGTCATTATAAGTTTTTTAGACAGGATACGAATAATCTATGTTATGGCGACAGGCCACTGGCCTGCTTTTTAGGAAGGAAAAAATGGGAATAGTTTATGTTTTAACAAATGATGCAATGCCAGGAATTATTAAAATTGGTATTACTGAAGAATCAGTAGAAGCAAGAATTAAAAGTTTAGATAATACGTCTCTTCCACTTCCTTTTAGATTTTATTTTGCAATAGAAAGTAAACGGTATAAAGAAATTGAAAAACTTGCACATGATACTTTTTCAGCGTTTAGAATTAGAGAAAATCGGGAATTTTTTAAAATGGATCCAGAAAGAGCTGTTTCTGCATTAAAAATATCTGGTGAAAAAGAAATAAAAATTGCAAATAAAATGATAGATGATAATGGTACAGAAATAGAAGATAAAATAACTCCATCAAGAAGAACAGGAAAAAGATTCTCTTTTGCTTCAATAAACATACCTGTCGGTACAGAATTAACTTTTACTAGAAACGAAGATATAAAATGTACAGTAATTCCAGATGATAAAGTTGAATATGAAAATAATCAGTATTCTCTTTCTGGTTTAGCTGATAAACTCTTAAGAGAATTAGGGTATGATTGGAAATCTGTACAAGGGTCTAATTTCTTTGAATATAATGGAAAAACATTGTACCAAATAAAGAAAGATTTAGAAGATGAAGAAACTGAAGATTCAGAAGAAGATATAATCTAAATGAAATATTTTTTAATCGAGTCAAGCTCGATTAAAAAATGAAATTTAACTTTAGGGCTTGGACGAAGAAGCGGTAGTACGCGGCTTTACGCCGCTTGAATAATAAATAATAATAGAAGCATTGCTTCAAAAATTTTACAGAATAATTCTTAAAGAAAAAAAGAAATAAAGAAAGCTAATTCTGTATAAGATATATAGTTGCCATAACAAAGGTTCGTAGCCGACAGCTGGTCAAGCCCGCTGCGGTACAACCAGTTGTTATGTGGACGCCCGCACTGGGGCGCTTTCGGAGGAAAAAAATGAGTGTATATGAAAAGAAAGAGCTTATGGAACAAAGTTTTTTTCAGAAAATGTTCAAAAAACAACCAAAACAGAATTTTATAATAGAACTTGAAAATGCTTTGTATGAATATGAAGATAAATTACTTACATTAGACATTTCGATAATAAATTCATTAAAACAAAAATATAATATCAAATCAAAAGATTTTACATACGAAAGAGAGTTTCTGCTAAACAGATTTATTTCTCATTGTTTATGGGATGAACATTTATCCGATAAAGAAAAGAAGCAATTATCTTATCTTGCTAAACTTCTAGATATTTCAGAAGAATACTTAAATAACAAAATTACAGAAGAAGGAAAAGCAATTTATAAGAAAAAGGTACAACTTGTTATTTCCGATGACAAAATAGAAGATTCTGAAAAAAAAGAATTAGATTCACTAGAAAAAGAGTTTAACATTTCAGAATCAGATTCTACAGAAATTTTAAGTAATGAAGTTTCTTCAAAAATTCAATCATATGTAAATTCACTTTTAGAAAAAAGAAGAATCTCTCCAGAAGAAGAAAACAAATTAAATGAAATGATTTCAGGAATGCATGTTAATGCAAGTTTCTCAGGCGATGGAATCTCAAGATTTAGAAAATATTGGGATATTGAAAATGCAGAATTAGTTCCTATAGAAACACCTATTAATTTGCAAAAAAGTGAAAGCTTGTACTTTACAGCTAAAATTGAATGGTTCGAAGAAAGAACCAGAACTACCTCAGTTTCTTATGGAGGCATAAGTACAAAGTTTAGAATCTGTAAAGGAGTCTATTTACGAGGCGGTTCTATAGCTCCAATGAGAAACACAGAGGAATATTTAAAACTTATTGATGATGGAAATATCTATTTTACAAATAAAAGAATTATTTTTATGGGTCAACATGGAAATAAACAAATTCCTTATTCAAAAATCTTAGCTTTCACACCATTCGCAGATGGCATAGAAATTGATAAAGATACTGGTAAAAAGCCGTTCTTTAAATATGAAGACACAGAACTTATGGTCATTTATCTTGCAAGATTATTGAAGGATTTTTAAATGAGTTATAAAAAAACAAAAAAACGTTTATTTGAAATAATACAAGCAAGCACAGAGCATGATCTTGCAAGTAAAATTTTTGATATTTGTTTAATAGTTTTAGTTCTCATAAATGTTTGTTTAGTAATTGCCGATACATTTAATCTTCCAGAAAAAGTAAAAACAGTTTCATACTACATAGAAGTAGTTTCTGTTATTATTTTTACTATAGAATATTTTTTACGAATTTGGACAGCAGATTTACTTTATCCAAATAAAAATTGGTTCATTGCTAGAATAAAATATGTTTTTTCTTTCTTGGCAATAATAGATTTATTATCGATATTACCATTCTATCTACCATTCTTAATTACAATAGATTTAAGAGTTTTGAGAATGTTAAGAATTATCAGGCTTTTCAGAGTATTTAAAATTAACAGGTATACAAATGCTCTATCATCTATTGTTAAAGTTTTTAAGAATAAGCAAAATGAATTATTATCTTCAATCTTTGTAGTTCTTCTTTTAATGATAGTAGCTTCCGTCTTAATGTATAGCGTCGAAAATAAAGCTCAACCAGAAGTCTTTAGAAATGCCTTTGATGCATTATGGTGGGCTCTTGCAACACTAACTACAGTTGGTTATGGAGATATTTATCCTATTACAGTATTAGGAAAAATTCTAAGCGCAATAATTGCAATATTAGGCATTGGACTTGTTGCTGTTCCAACAGGTATTATTTCCGCAGGTTTTATGGAAAATATGGAAGAATCTAAAAAATGTGAAAAAGATGAAATTAAGTATTGTCCCTACTGTGGTAAGGAAATAAAATAATCGTATAATGAAGTTTATGTGGATGCACACACGGGGTGTTTTCCAATAGGGGGAAAATGAGTTTATCTATAGGTTCTTCAATTTATGTCAAGGATTCACATGAAAAACAAAAAAATAAAGAAATTTTGGAATTGATAAAATCTAAAATTGAGAACAATGATAATTATACAAAGAATTGTATAGAATATATACTCAAAATTCTTTCACATGTAAACTTTATAGAATCTTCTGTACAAAATATTCTAAGACAATTTCGAGAAGAACCATGCCTAGAACTTGAAGAAAAAAAGAAATATAAAATTAATACAAGACAAAAAGTAAATAAATATTTTTTTTATTTATTAACAGAAAAAGGAAAACATCAAGAATTATTTTTTCCAGTTCA
>JAILKS010000053.1 GCA_024693715.1 Treponema sp.
CCGGCGCGGGTTTCAAGCTCAAGCATTGATTTATACCATTCGTCGGTGTACTTAATTTCGTTATTAGAAGAAAGGCCGTAAAAAGCGCGGATTCCGTAGAGCTCCGAAAGCTCCATTTCATTGTCGAAAAAGTTTGTGAGATACTCGTTCGTATAAACATCGCGGTTTCCGAACATGCTGTCTTCGGGCTTCTGGTCCAGCAAATCTAAGGCTGCCTTTGGATTATCTGTTAAAACAGCGCAACCAAAAATCCGGCCGTAAAGATTGTGCTTTATAATTGATAAAGAGCCGCCCGGTTTCAGCACCCTTTTCAGTTCTGTCAGAATCTCGTCTTTGTTTTTGACATATTCCAGAACATTGTGGCAGAAGGCAATGTCGAAGCTTGCATCCGCAACTGTCTTAAGATAATCAATTCCCTGAGTAACCAAAGTGTAGCCGTCGCTCTCAAATCGGAGCTTGTACATTTCTTCATTTGGCTCGAGTGCAGTTACATCGTGATTTTTGGCATAATGCCTGGCTGTGATACAAAAGCCCGCTCCAAAATCCAGAATCTTAAGCCGCTTTTCATCTGCTAATTTGAGCTGATTAAAAATCACATCATAAAAAATCTTGCCCCATGGCTGCTCAACCATTGCCCGATAATTTTCAATTGGTGTAGACATTTTCAAATCCTTTTTTCGTATCTTTTTGTCTATATTCTAAAATCTTTTCCACATTTTATCTTTCCAAAACAAAGCGCACAACTTTTACATTTCTATTACCCCCGGTATGGAAAAATCCACAAGGCAGTACGCGCCTTTAATAGCTTTTATTCGTGCCGAGGGTTTAATACCTGTTTCCGAAGGAAACATCCCCCTCTGGGGCGAAATAAAGGGTATTAAACCTGAGTGCAATTCCTTAGCAGAACGAACGATACCCCGAACGCTCTGCGTCGGGGTTCGTTCATTTAAACAAAAATATTTTTCCTATAAAGAAGATTAGTGCTGTAAAAATTACTAAAATTGGAATTAAAATTTTCTGCAAGTTTTGCTTTTCTATAACAAAGTCTATGCAGTTTATAAGCGTTTGAAGAAAACTTGTTAAAAGCAATGCAAAAAACAATCCTAATGAGGCATCTCTATCTATCGATGTAAATGCGTAAAAAACAAAAAAGAAGGTTATAAAAAAGTAACTTATTCCCACTACCTTTAATTTATTTTTATTTTCGATATCCTTTATTTCTTTTAACGAATAAAAATATCTCGAATAATGCATAAAAAACAGAAGCATTACAAAATATCCAAGCCTTAAAGATTTTTCCTGCTTTTTTACATCCTTAGAATCTTCTGTCTCTTCAGATTCTTTCATTTCATCAGACGCTTCAGAAGATATTTCAATTTCGGTTTCAGTATCTCCTTCTGTGAAGGCTTCTGAAAGAAGTTTTTCTGCTTGATCAATGAACATTTCTGGAATTCGAATTACATATTTATAAAGATTCTTTTCCATCCCAATTGCAGAATTAAAACCAAAAAAAGGATGATTGTTATTTGTGGATATTATTTCATGTGAAATATTATTTGCTTCCAGAATATTTTTTACAGAATTCAAATCTTCAAGAGAATTTGTAAAATAAAAGTTAACAATATTTAAATTATCCATTTTTCTCCCTCCTATGCTCTGGTACAAGTAACTTTTTATAACTAGAGTTTTAAATTGTAAAAGTACTTTTGTCAATGACGGAATTTGACGAGACAGTCAATCTTCACATTTCCATCATTCCCGGCATGGAAAATACAGAAACTCATAGTCCACAGGATTCACAAACCCCAGCCATTTGGCAAGCCTAACAGATTCTGCGTTCTCTTCGTCACAAGCCCAGATTGCCTTCAAGCCCATTTTCTCAAGTTCTTCAAGCGTCTTAAGACAAGTTGCAAAAGCAAAACCACGCTTGCGATATGGCTCAAAAGTGTAAACGCCCATTTCTGTAAATCCCCTGCAAGTAAAAGCAGCTTCACTCTCGCAGCAGACCTCGCCATTTTCTACAGCATAAAATCCAAAAGCTTTTTCAAGAAATGCTTCTTTTGAGCCATAATTCTGCAAATGCCAGGCTCTATAATTTTCCGGC
>JAILKS010000007.1 GCA_024693715.1 Treponema sp.
TTTTGAAGTATATGATGAAAACCTGAAGCAGGTATTCTCTGAAGGCGCAAAGGTAGAAGGCGGTAAGGCAGAGGTAGAATGGGTTTATCATTGGGACGGCATTAAGCTGGACCATAAGCCAAAGTTTACGTTTAAGGTTACAGGGGCTAGATGTAAGGAAAATGAAAGCGGAGAACTGGAAATTAGTGGAAAGATAGATTTGCAGTTTGTAGATAAAGAAAACTATGCCGTAAATGATGTTGAATATAAAATCTTGTGTAATGACGAAGAGTTTGATTCAGGTGATTTAGAGAATGGCGTATATGCACAAGAAGATTTAATTCCAGGAAAATATGAAGTTCTTTTTATTCCAAAAGAAGTAAAAGAAAAAAATACAGATAAAATATCAGTTGAAGAAAAAGAAGATAATATTACAGAAATATTGGATTACAGATATTTTGGATTGAAGACAATAGATGTTTCAATTTCTAAAACAACAAAAATAATAATCAGAAATGTAACAATAGGATTAAAAAATTAAAATGGCATATATCAACTTATATGAAAAAATAAAAGAAAATGGATTCTCTTTTTTAAGTCCTAAGACAGGTTACTATCCAATAAATAATTTTGGAAGGTGGCATACGGGGATAACTGTTTCACTGGATGCAGAGGAATCCATTTTTTCACCGATTTCGGGGAAAATTATAGATTATTGCTTTGATACAGATAAAGAAAATTATTTGCTTTTGGAAGATGTTATTACTTTACCGATGAAAGGAAAAAGAACAAAAGATTTGAAATGTTACTCGATGTTTTATAATTTTAATCATCATAAAAAAATAAAGGATTTTATAAACACAGATAAAAAAATAAAAGAACTGGAAAAATATAACCTAGAAGGAAAACTTCCTGTAGGAATAGAAGCAGAATTAAGCTTTGCAAATGACACCCTGGAATATGTGATAATCAGTGCAGAGAAAAAATTTCTGAATTTTTCATTTTATATTAATCTTGCAGAAACAATGACAATTAAAGATAGAAACTCAACTCCGAATTGGATTAATCAGGTTAATTTTCTAAAATATCATAAGGAAACAAATAAAGCTGGTTTTATAACAGATAATTATACAGTAGGAGATTTTACAGTTAAAAAAGGAACTACTGTATACATAAAGGATTCACAGCTAATTGTGTATGGTTCAGAAAATATCCTTTATGAAAAATTGAAAAAAGAAAAGGGATATATTAATGTTTCCAAAGAAAACGGATTAACTATTACACAATATGGGAATATATTGCTTAATGATAATAACAGGTTTTATTATGTTGAATCAGCAAATGCAATGCCAATAAAAGGTAAGCATATAAAACTTGAAAAATCAGATTTATCAGCAATGCAAGGAATTATAAGTGAAATAGAAGGTAAGTACTTACACATACCCTCTCCTTTAGTTATTGATGAAGAAGAGATGAATCTAAAGGAATTATTAATTCAGGTATGCAGGGATCTGACTGGAGATCCAGAAATAAATTTATTTGGATGTGAAGGTCTTAAAGAAAATACAACATTTTATATGGCACAAAATTATTTCATGCCACAAAAGAATTGTACTTATAGATTGAAAGATGAAAAAGGTAAGTTTCTTTTTGTAGAGAATCCCTATTTTTTGACAGAAGAAATCTTCAAAAAACTGGATAATGAATTGAGACGAAAGGGGAAAACGAAAAAAACTTCATCATATGAATTGTTGAAACTAGAAAGAAAGTATTTTGATAAAAATGTCAGCGGGCTTAAAATTATTTGTAACGGAGTAGAAATAAATGATAGTAAATTTGCCAACAAGACGGGCGTTTTTGTTTGCAGGCCATTTTTATTTGACTTGAATGGAAGTTATAAATATAGTTTCAACTTGGATAGAAGCAAATATAATGATATATACATATCATGTAAGATAGACAGTTGGGGGACGTTAAAACCTTTGAAGACAAAAGGTTTCATAGTTTATAGGGATGCAGAGTTGCAGGATCCACTAAAATTCTGTACAAGCGTTATTGATTTAAAGAAAAAAACTATATTGAATTTTCATGATTTATTTAATCTGGAAAAAAATAGTGTAATTTGTTCGCTGCCAGATGGTTATGTTAAGGTAAAGACTGATGTTTTAAAAATGAAAGGTATAGATAATACTAAAGAATTTAATAATAAAGTTATATCTCAAAGTGAGCAGATAGGATTTGCAAATGAAGCAAATCTAGAGGAAGACGGTATCTTTTGTATAGAATGGGGTCTTTTTTTTAATGAGGATATAACAACTTTGGAGACAGAAAAAAAAGTTCTTAGTATTCCTGCTAAAACTGCATGTAAGGAAATAATAAAAAACTGTATTGATGTTGGATTTCCAAAAGATACTAAAATACATCTGCTTGATAATGCATTAGTTAGTATTGATATAGATGTCTGCTTTTATATTTCTGGATCAGGTTATAATAATTCTTCAGGAATAACGTTTAATGAGAAAGATAAAACATGTAAATTAAATACAAATTTAAAGAGAATATTTTTGTACAATCAGCTTGTGAATTTATGTAAAACGACAGAAAATAATGTTGAAAGATTAAAAATATCTTCTATAGCCAAAGAAATTGATACACCGCAGTATAGAGACTTTATAGAAAAAATAATTCTTGTAAAATTACTTAAACAGGAACATAAATATAAAGCAAAAAAAGATGATGTAAACCCTGAGAGGTATCTTTATATAGTTTCATTTAATGTTGATAGTTTTTTTATATCAGAACAGTATAAGATATTGTTACCATTAAGAGTGGCTGAAAATGAAAAGTCTGCTGTAAAAGAGAAAAAGGAAGATGTTGCAATGGTTACAAAGATTTATTACGGTCTTGAGATTGAAATTGATTCTGAAACTCCTGAAAAGATAGAAATTGACAATTTTAAACATGATATATCAAATATGATAGATATTGGTGGAAGAACGTTTGTATTCAGCCAGACAGAACTTGAGCCATATATCAAAGAACCTATAAATGATTATTTTCATGGTTTAATTCCTGTTAATTTTAGTAAAAATAAAATTACATCTGCATTGAATGAAGACAATTTTGAATGCGATATGAAAACGTTGAAAAATGATCTTGTAAAATTTCAGCCTGATCTAAAAGAGTGTCTTGATTTTGGTGAAAACAACAGAGGCTCTAATTATCTATATGCAGATGCAGAACCCGGTGATAATTATTTTTATGGCAGCAAATATAAGGATGCCATAAAATATTTATATAATACAGTAAGCCTGCATCCTTTGGAATTTAGTAAGACTGCAAGAGAAAAAATAAACACTGTAGGTATCGATGATATGCCCTCAGAAATAGATATTGATCCTATTATAAAAGAAATAAATAAGGGAACAAATAAGTTTTATACTGTTTATCCGCCAGCTTTTTATAAAATGGTAGAGGATTGCTCATTAAAAGAATTTAATCCTTATGAAGGAAAAACTATTTATACGAATATAACAGTACGTAGTGGAGCTATAAAATATTATTCCGAAGAAGTAAAAAATAATCCTGGTTTTGCGCCATTCATTGGTGATGGTAAAACCGAGTATTCTGGATATGCTATTCCTACAGGAACATTTAACGATGATTATTCAAAATATAATAGTAATTATACAGAGTATTATCATGATGGTGTTGATTTTGGCGCAACAGAAGGGACTGAAATAAAGTCACTTATATATGGAGTTGTGCGATGGTTTACTCAAAATGGAAATGGAAAGACTGGAAATAATGGTGGAACAGGTTATGGTAATATGCTTTTTATTGAGAACTCAGAACAAACTAAAGTATATGTTTTATGTCATGTCTTGCCATATATGTGGAAGAAAGAGTCTGTTATTGATCAACCTGTTTATCCAAATATGACTGTTGCAAAAGTTGGTAATATTGGAAATAGTTCCGGACCTCATTTACATCTTACAGTTATTGATTGTTCATGGAAAAATTTGTGCTTGTTTGATGGAGAAACATTTGAATATAAAAAATTTCAGAAATTAAATTATAAGCGAATAGATCCATTCGATAATGGAATATATTGGAAATTACCAAAATAATTTGGAGGTTTATTTTTTTTATGAAAAGAATTGTTTTTTTTATGTTGTTTTTACTGACTGTTACATTTGCTTATAGTCAAGAGTGTTTATGGAAGACAAACAAAAAAGGATATTACTATAAACCAGACAACCATTCAATTCGCGGTTATTCCCAGAGTAATCAAATCTATGAAAAAAATATGGATGTATACATCTATAAATATATCTATTTAGATGTTAAGACATATAAAGTCCTTGGTCTGGTTGATGAAAGCGAACAGTTGTATATTGATTTTGATGACCTTATTTTTAAAGATTCTTCAACTTATTTGCCAGAGGAAATTTTTAAAGGAAAATGGATACATTCATATTATTTTGATGCATTAAAAGCAAAAAATCCTAAAGTAATTTTACAAAATGAACCATGGTGGGATGAAAAGAATGGGTGGAAGCCTGATCCATACGGAGAATATCCTTTGTCATGGGGAGAAGAATTTCAATATAATTATGGTTCATATTATTTTACTAAATTTACATTTTGTAATGGTAAAATATATTATTTTATAGATAAAATTCAAAAAAAAGATAAATATTATTATATTACCTCTAAAAGAAGAATTACGACTGAATATGATGACGAAACTCGAAAAGAATATCTAAAATCATCGGATTATAAAAAGATACAAAATTATTCAGAAATTGATTTAATCATATCACTTGATGGTGATTATATGGATATTTATTTGAATTCTACAGATAATCATTTGGGGACATATTGTTTTGCAGATTCAGAAACTGTTCGTCAACTTTGGTTTTTTGCTCGAGATATTGATTCGCTTCCTGTAGATTTTGATAATGTTAGATATCCTCGCCACGCCGACGGTTCATGCGACTACGACGGAAGTAAAAAAACAGCTGCAGTTCAAACTGCAAAAGAAACTCCTTCTCCCAATGTAGCACAAAACAAAACAATGTCCGTAACCGAAAACTTAAAACTTCGCTCAGGCGAAGCCACTTCCACACAAGTCCTCACAGTCATGGCTGCTGGTACAAAAGTAAAAATCTTACAGACAGGTAAAAAGGAGACCATCGACGGCATAACATCTAATTGGGTAAAAGTTGAGGTTCTTGCAGATGCTACGGACCGCGATGGTAAACCTATAAAAGCTGGCACAGTCGGCTGGTGTTATGGAGGTTATCTTAAATTAATAGAAGAACCTAAAGCAGATAAACCTGCAAATAAAAAAGACGAAAAAAAAAAGAAGAAAAAATAAGTGATAATAATCAGTTAGAACAAGATGATGAACCTGTTGGAAAACAGAGCTCATCCCTCGTACTGCCTGTAATTCTTATTTCAGCGGGAATCCTGCTGCTTGGTGGAATTATTATACTCCTCGTTAAGAGGAAACAAAAGAAACAGCACTTCTTTTCCCGGTAAAAGAAGGTGTTATGGATATTTGACATGTAAAACTGCTGCAAATGGGGATATGACCGGGAGTCCTGCGGCGGTAATATTTTCTCTAAGACCATAACGGCAGGGCTTCGGTAATAACCAGAGGTTTTGCCGGTATGGTTTTTAAGGGCAAAGGATTGTAGTGGCTGCGTTAGCAGTTGCGGAGCAATGGAGCGGATAGCGGAACCACGGAAAGCCCGGTTTTTGCCCCCGGCAAAAATGGCCCCTATGGTGCAAGCATTCCTATGCCTTCAATAATCAATCCGCTTAACAATGATGAGTATAAAAAAGAGCGTGATAAGGACAAGAAGGAACCAGGCTTTGAAACAGTAAAATGGGCATCTGCAAGTGTCAATGAAAATGAAGAAGCAGAACTTTCTGCGAGCGTTAAGGATATTGAAGATGACAACATGGTAACACTCCAGGTGTTCCCTGAAGGAAAGGGACCTGAAGACGGAGCAGCAATAGCAAGCTTCCCGTGCAAGGTAGTTAACGGTAGTGTAAGTGCAAAGTGGAAGTATAAGGGAAATGACAGGGAAGTTCCTCCGGATGATGATCCGAAATTTGTTTTTTCTGCTCACAGTGCATGGTGTAATTTCAAGAAGAGTTCAAATACGCTAACAGTAAAACTTACAAGACCTGAAGTTACAAAGGCAGAGTGGAAGGATAGTGAAGGTTCAAGTATTTCTACAGCTTTAGTTGGTCAGACAATAAAACTGTATGCAGAAGTAAAGAATGTGGAAGACGGACAGGGAGTAACTTTTGAAGTATATGATGAAAACCTGAAGCAGGTATTCTCAAAAGGCGCAAAGGTAGAAGGCGGTAAGGCAGAGACAGAATGGGTTTACCATTGGGACGGCATTAAGCTGGACCATAAGCCAAAGTTTACGTTTAAGGTAACAGGGGCTAGATGTAAGGAAAATGAAAGCGGAGAGATGGAAGTTAGTGGAAAGATATACCTTTTAATCCATAGATACGATGATAAAAAAATTGAAGATGTTAAAATGTATCTTATTGGAATGGATGATTCAAAAGAAGAAATTTCACTTGATGAAAATAATAGTTTTGAAAAAGAAGATTTGATTCCTGGAAAATATACT